>CAKPZY010000013.1 GCA_934215475.1 uncultured Ligilactobacillus sp. | reverse complement strand
CCAGCGAAAAAAGCTGTACAACAGCCGGCTAAACCAGCAAATACTGCAACACCAAAGCAAAACTCAGGCAATTCATCTGAAGCAGCTGCTAAGGCGGCTATTGCAGCCCGTGAGTCAGGCGGTTCCTACAGTGCTTCAAATGGTAATTATTATGGTAAATACCAGTTGACTAAATCAACGTTAAATGGTGATCTTTCAGAAGCTAACCAAGAAAAAACTGCCGATGCTTATGTTTCAGCCCGCTATGGGTCATGGGCTAATGCCTTGCAGCATTCTAACCAGAATGGCTGGTATTAAGTTCAAGCTAAAAGCAAATTAAAATAAGATCCAGTACGCAAGATGTTACCCACCTAACGTGCTGGATCTTATTTTTTATACAAAGGCCTGCACGCCAAAGCATTCTTTATATAAAATATCGCAAAATAAAGGAGTTTTTATAAAAAATCCTTTTGAAAATTTTCTAATTTTTTGCTATCCTTAAATAAATTAAAATTAAATTAGAAATAAGCAGGTGTATTGTTTTGAAGGTAGTAAAATTTGGTGGTAGTTCTCTAGCAGATGGAGCACAGGTTAAGAAAGTTTATAATATAGTTAAAGATGATCCTGAGCGAAAAATCATCGTAGTATCAGCCCCTGGGAAGAGATTTGATAAAGATGCTAAAATCACTGATTTATTGATCCGGCTCGCTAATGAAGTTCATGGCCAACAGGACCATTCTGCGACATTAGCAGCAATCAAGCAAAGATATTTTGCGATTATCGAGCAGCTGTCTATGGGAGAAGCAGCCACTAGCCTTATCAATAACAATTTTTCTGCACTGCTTGCACAAAAGTTCGATAATTTTGCCGAACAGGTGGATGCATTCAAGGCGGCTGGGGAAGATAACAATGCTCAACTGCTTGCTCTTTATTTTACGCAGGCCGGTTTGCCGGCTAAATATATTAGCCCGAAGACTGCTGGTTTAGTGGTCACCAATGAACCTGGTCATGCTCAAGTTTTGCCGGAGTCTTATGTCAATTTAGTTCAGTTAAAAGATATTCCAGGTAGAATAATTTTTCCTGGTTTTTTTGGAGTTTCTAATGAAGGGAAAAGGTTCACATTCGCCCGCGGCGGTTCTGATATTACAGGAGCTGTTTTGGCAAATGGCGTGCACGCAGATCTGTATGAGAATTTTACAGACGTCGATGCGATTTATGCGGCTAATCCACATATAATAGCAGATCCGGAACAGATCCACCATTTGACGTACCGTGAAATGCGAGAGCTGTCATATGCCGGCTTTTCTGTTTTTCATCAGGAAGCTGTGCGTCCAGCAATTGCTGCTAATATTCCAATAGAAGTTAAAAATACCAACAATCCAGAGCTTCCAGGAACATTGATCAGTAAAACTAAACATGTCGGGCATCGTAGTGTTACTGGAATGGCAAGTTCGCATGGTTTTGAATCGATCTATATTGCTAAGTATTTAATGAACGACGAAGTTGGTTTTGGACAAAAGGCCCTCGAAGTTATGGCAGAAAATGGGATCAGTGTTGAACATATTCCCACCGGAATTGATGAGATGTCACTCGTGGTGAGAGAAAATCAAATCAATGACATCCAGGAAGATGAGTTGTTAACAGAGCTCAAAGAAAAACTTGGCGCTGATGATGTCCATCGGCAGACGAATCTAACGTTGATAATGCTCGTGGGAGAAAAAATGGCGACTACGATCGGTACTGCTGCTCAAGCGATGACTGCTTTAGCTCAAGCTGGTATTGGGATTCGGTTATTTAACCAAAGTTCTTCCGGCATCAGCATTATGTTTGCCTTAAACGAGGAGGATGAAGAAAAGGCGATCAAAGCTTTGTATCACTCTTTCTTTTGATATTAGCAACTCCATGCGGATCTGGTCCCAACCTGTGAGGCTAGTTCGAAAGATCAAAGCACTGCGAAGAACAAAAATTAGTGCAAATTAAAAGCCGCCCGCATGGGAGGACGACTGTTGTAGAGAAGTGCGAAGGCTTAACTACCTTCATTCACAGGATAGCATATTACACCATGAAAGTAGACAAATAAGCTCACCGGCAAATCTGCATATTTCCATAGAGAATCTGGTTACAGCCCCGTTTTTGAGTGTCCAAGAAGGTCTGATCTTGGAGCATGATTTTGCGGAGCTTTTTTATTAATATTAAGGGTGGATCTGTTTCAACGGGTAAGTGGAAATTTTTCCATTGTTTGCTGGCTTGTGCTACTATGATTGGGCTTGCATTTAATTGATGAAGGGTAAATACAGAATAAATTGGAAAGGACGAGCATACTTTGAGAACGAGAAACTTTAAATATCCAGATAAAGCAGCTTATGATTTTGTTAGCGGTGAATTGTATCGCAGAGGTATCACCCTGGAAAAAATTGCTGGGATCGCATTTGATTTACAAAAAGATTTCTATACCGATGCTAAAAAAGCTGAATTTCTGGACGCCGCCGTTGATGTTTTGCATAAACGGGAAGTGTTGAATAATGCGATGGTGGCACTGGAGTTAGACCGGCTGGCAACAGAAGGTCAATTGAAACAGCCGCTCCAAGATATTATAGAAAACGATTCAGGCGTTTTTGGAGTCGACGAATCATTAGCAGTTAGCATTGCTAATATTTATGGTACGATCGGGGTCACGAACTTTGGGTATCTGGATCGCGTAAAGCATGGGGTTATTAAGGAACTAGATACTCAAAAAGACGGACGAGTAAATACTTTTATCGACGACTTAGTCGGTGCGTTAGCGGCGGCGATATCTGCTAAAATGGCACATAAATACGCTTAAAAATGACTGACCAAAAACCAAAAAGAGACCAACTATCTTCATGGTGAATGAAAATAGTTGGTCTCTTTTGTTATCTCTGCTATTTCGGTAATGGTTTTTCATGCCAATATCTGCGATAACCTGCAAATTCTGCGGCAAACTTAGGTTCAGTTAACGAGGCAATGTCGACTTTTTTCCCAGGGGTCCGAGATTCTAACATTTGTCCTGAACCAATATACATTCCGACATGATGAACTTGTCCTGTTCCATGTTCGTAGGCAAAGAATACCAAATCACCAGGTTTAATAGCATCGCTTTTGACGGGTAAGCCATTTTTTTGTTGGTCATCTGCATCACGTGGCAGTATGACCCCCATTAGCCGGTGTAAGCTGTACACTAAACCTGAGCAATCAAAGCCATAGGCACTGATACCTGCCCAGAGGTAGCGTAAGCCAAGAAATTCTTTGCCGATATTGACCATCGTTTCTCCATCGTTTGTTCCGACTAGATTTGCGGGGATCTTCACAGCGCTTTGGTCAACGTATCCTATTCCCAAAGGAGTTGCAACCTTGATTTGCCCATCATCTTCCGCCACTTTTTGGAGTTGCGTCCCCATGCTTAATTCCAAACGAGGTTTATGATCTCCGTCATAAAGTGTAGTTGTTTTTACTTTGACTATTACTTTTTTTGCGCCTTTTTGTTTCGTTTGCGCCGGGCTTAGTGAAGAGGATGGTATCCACCCTGGATAACCGCGTTTGTCCTGGCCGGTCGGCTGATTGGGTACGATCACTTTTGTCCAAGTGCCTTCTTCACGCTCAACTTGCACCTCATCGTTAAAGAGAACTTGACTGTCGATCAGACTATCGTCACATAATTGAATAGTTTCTTGATCAGACATCTGTTGAGTCCAATTCTTGGGGTCACCGCCAAACATTTTGTTATCGATCGGACGGGGTGACCTTTTGGAGCGCCAAAGATTGGCGACTGGTACTGTTACGCGTAACTTATCCATGGTTTTACATTGATCCCTTCGTTTTTGCTTCTTTCGGTCAGCTGCAAATTCAGACTTTGGACAGAGTTTCAGCTAATTTTTGTTTGATATAATCAGCTGATAGTTGCAATTTTTCTTTTTCTTCAGTGGCCAGGTCTAATTGAATTTTTTCCTCGATGCCATCTTTGCCAATAATTGCCGGGTATGATAAGTAAGTTCCATATTCTTGGCAGTAATTGGAGACCGGTAACTCAGTGCGCGCATCATTAATGATAGCAGTTGCCAGATGCACAGCAGAAGCAGAGATACCATAATTAGTGTACTTTTTGCCTACTAAGACAGTAAACCCGCCGTCACGGGCAACTTGATCGATCTTTTCAAGTGCGATCCCTCTTTGAGGCGCCACTTCGCTGATGGGATGACCAAGCACGCGGACTGTGGACCAAGCAGTAAATTGCGAATTTCCATGCTCACCTAAATTATAGCCGGCGACCGAACGCGGGTCGATATTTAATTCGCTGGCCACAGCTCGTTTCATTCTTGCCGAATCTAACAATGTCCCGGTCCCGATCACCTGATTTTTGGGGAGCCCTGTATACTTCTGATATAGTGATGTGATTACATCGCAAGGATTCGTGATCACAATCAATACTCCATGGAAACCAGAAGCCTTGATCTTAGGCGCCACATCAAGTACGGCTTCAGAAGTAAACGGCAGTTCAGCAAACCGATCATTCGTTTTACTTTCATTTGGCAGCTTTATGTTACCAACTGCGGAAATAGCAACGTCAGCATCAGCTAATGCGGAATAGTTGTTAACAGTGATGGTTGTGTGGTGCAAGAGGTTTGCCATGGCATCATTAAAGTCCATCGCATCAGCGTTAACTTTTTCTTTGTTTTTATCGATCAAAACTAGTTCATCTGCCAACCCCTGCACAACAATATGGTGTGCAACGGCGGCTCCGACATTTCCCATCCCAACGACTCCGATTTTTCTTGTCATGTGATTTTTTCCTCCTATGTAAATGGATTGATTACAATTTAACGAAGCAGAAAACTTATCTGGTCGTCTGGTTGGCCAAAACATTGTTATATTCAAAGCGAATTATAATGTTAAGGCTGATAGCCCGCACTTTCAATTTCCAGACTACTCTATTGTCTGTACCCATCCTTGTGGGCTAGGACGATCTCCATATTGGATATCGAGCAACTCATTATATAGTTTGGTCGTGATCGGGCCAGTCTTTTTCTCATCATAAAAGACGTGTTTCTTACCCTTGTATGTGATCGAACCGACAGGTGAGATAACTGCAGCAGTTCCCATCGCTCCTGCCTCAGCGAACTGATCGATATCTGAGAATTTAATTTTTGTTTCGATCGGGTCAAGTCCTTGACGTTTGGCAACTTCTAGCAAGGAGCGTTTCGTGATCGAAGGCAAGATCGACTGAGATTTCGGTGTCACAAACTGGCCTTCTTGGGTGATCCCAAAGAAGTTAGCTCCGCCAAATTCATCGACATACTTGTGCTCACGCGGGTCCAAAAATAAACAATCTGCATAACCTTCTTTGTGGGCTTTGATCGAAGCAACCAAACTGCTGGCATAATTACCCGAAGTCTTGGCCTGGCCTGTACCTGCATAGGCTGCTCGGTCGTATTCACTGACAGTATAGGCGGCAGGACTAAGCCCGTTGACATAAGCGCCGACTGGGGTGGCAAAAACATGATATGTGTATTCTTGTGCTGGTTGGACGCCCAAAACTGGACTGGTACCGATCAAGAATGGTCGAATATAAAGAGTAGCTCCGCTTTCATAGGGCGGAACGAAATCTTCATTGGCTTTGACGATTTGTTTGATCGAGTCAACAAAAGCATCGACTGGATAAGTTTCCATGCCCAACCGCTTGGCAGAGTTTGTCAACCTTTCACCATTGAGGTCTGGCCGGAAGAGGTTGATTTTTCCGTCTTTACGCCGATAAGCTTTTAGGCCTTCGAAGACCTCTTGACCGTAATGCAAAACCTCAGCTGCTTCGGAGAGCTCGACGGTTGATTTTTCAATCAACTGGCCTTTCTCCCACTTTCCTTCCTTAAATTTTGCTTCAAAACTATAAGGCAGATCGTGGTATACAAATCCCAAATTATTCCAATCCAAGTCTTCTACTTTTGTTTTCATAAATAAACTTCCTCCCTTTGTTTGCGCCTTGACAGCAATTTTTGAAAACTTTGTGAATGATTCCTATTAACAACGATAATCAAAAACGCCCCACAAGACCTCTTGGCCTTATAGGGCGTTGCCGCTGTACCACCTATTATTTCTCATTAGACTTCAAATGAGCTCTACACAACTGTAAATCTTAATTGCATTTCCTTAATAATGGCAGGATAGCCAGTGAAAATTACTTATCACTTTCACCGCATCGAAGGTGAGTGGTTCATGTAACGCATTACTTCCTCCCAGCCACGCGGAAGCTCTCTTAAATGCCCCACAAAAACGATCCTTGTCAAAGCGTTTATCATCGTTGTTTAATTAACGTTAAATTTAACGCAGCTAAAACTCAAAGTCAAATGTTTTCGGGAAAAATTTTTATGTTAGTATCCTTAAAGTGTTGAGGTGCAAAATTTCTGGTGGGGCAATAAGGATCCATTCCTTGCTGCTAAGAAAAAAACAAACCGTTTCTATCCCGTCAACGGGGATTTCCTACAAGAAGTAAGCCTAAAAAATGAATGATTATTCGGTATATAAAAATAAATTAAAAAAACTTTGTGATTTAGTATGCAAACGATGAATTTGGTGGTATACTAGCCCCAGTGATATTTTTCACATAAATTTCTCTCTCTTGCCTAGCCGTTCCGCGGTTAGGCTATTTTTATGCACTTATCAAGAATAGTAAACTGAATGATTTGAGTTGCTAAATTTTATATGATTAGTTGTTCACAATGTATATTGAGATGACCTCATCCATCGATCAAGATTAAAGGTATACTGGCTTGAGCATGGAAAATAGCAAATATCTCTTAAGTTATCAGATCATGGGTGCCAGATATGGGGCAGACTAATATTTGGTTAAAATGATGTTCATAAAGTACGTATTTTTTGAACATAATAACCTAAATTGGTATAATCAAATTATTGCCTGATGGAAGGATAATATATTTAGCCTAACAATTAACGTATCTTGGTTAATAAATTTAATGGAGAACTTTTTATGAAATTTGGTTACATTTGTGCGTCATTTTGCAGCCCGGATAAGGACGATCAAAAAAGGGAACTGCTTTTACATGGTGTGGCACCCAGCCATATTTGGTATGCCCAGACTGATAACATTTGTGAGAAAACGAAAATATTGCGTAAAGAACTCTCAAAAATGCAGCCTGGAGATGTCTTGGTAATTACCAGCCTGGATAGAATAGCCGGTTCTGCCAAGCAAGCGGCGTGGTTATTTTCTTCTTTAATAAAGCAGAGGATCTCTGTTGATGTCTTGGACTTGGGAATGATCGATGATTCTCCTGCGGGTCAGTTGATGCTGAATACCTTAAAAAAGGTCGCGATGATGGAAAAGATAGAATACCGTGAACGTTCTTTGGCGGGGAAAAGGCGAGCTAAATTGGAGAACAAAAATTACCGTGAGGGCCGTCCGCATGCCTTGATCACAGATGAAAAACGTCAGGCTTATTTATTATTAAAAAAACATACTTATCAGCAAGTTTCGGTGCAAACAGGCCTTTCGGTCTCTACCCTTAAAAGGATCAAAAATAGGATCGAGCATCAATAAACAGTTTAAGACTTGTTAACGGAAATTGACGGTTTAACGAAGTATGTGTGAACAAATCATTATTGGAGAGGAACAGATACGTGCATATAATTGAAGTCATCATCATATTGGCACTTTTGATATTAGTGTCAAACGTGATCAGCCATTATATTCCTGCATTGCCGCTCAGCTTGATCCAAATCGTTTTGGGCCTGATGACCGCACTGACTGGACGTTTTTCTATTAATTTGAGTTCAGATTGGTTCTTATTAGTTTTTATTGCACCGCTTTTATACACCGACGGGCGGCGTTTCCCTAAGCGTGAATTATGGCGCTTGCGCGGTCCTATTTTGGGTAATGCTATTCTTCTGGTATTTCTGACAACTGTTGTTGGCGGTTATTTGATTTACCGGATCATCCCAAATATTCCGTTGCCAGAAGCATTTGCTTTGGCAGCAATTTTATCACCTACCGATCCAATCGCTGTTCAATCGATCGCCAAGCGGACTAAATTACCCAGCAGCATCATGCATTTAGTCAGTGGTGAAAGTCTGATCAATGATGCATCAGGTTTGGTTGCGTTTAAGTACGCTTTAGCGGCCGTTTTAACGGGGACTTTTTCTGTATTTTCAGCCTCTGGAAATTTCATCTATATCAGTATCGTTGGTATCGTCGCCGGTGTGATCTTATCACGACTGCTGGATTCGATCCAAGAGATTTTATTGCGCAATGGGATCGTTGACGTGGTCTTTCATACGGCGATCCAATTAGTTAGCCCCTTTTTGATCTATATTGTAGTTGAAGAGTTCCTGCAGGCTTCCGGAGTCATTGGAGTGGTCGCTGCTGGTGTTACGACTCATTTTGGAAGAACTAGAAATGTCGAGTACCGTCCTGAATTGCGAGTAGTGGCTACGACTACGTGGGATGTTTTGAACTATTTACTCAACGGCTATGTGTTCATGTTATTGGGCAATGCCCTGCCGACAGCGATGCGAAATGTAGTGGAGGGTGAACAATTTGGGACGTTCCAAGCAATCAGCTATGCCTTTATGACATGGATCGTTATTTTACTTATCAGAACAGTATGGTCTTATGTTTATCAAATTTTTCCAACCGGGCAAAACAAGGGTAAGAAGAAGGGCGCCTTTCGCAATGCTTTGATCACCGGACTTTCTGGTGTCAGAGGAGCTGTTACGATGGCTGGGATACTTTCTTTGCCTTTGCAGATGCCAAATGGTGCTGATTTTCCAGAGAGAGATCTGATACTGTTTATTGCCTCTGGAGTTGTGATCTTTAGTTTGCTGGCTGCCTTGATCTCTTTGCCGCTGGTGGCGCCAAATGCTGGTCCAATCGTGACTAGGGGTAGTTCGATCGATGAAACTTTGGAAAATGATGACGAAGATGAAGAGGATGAGCAAGTTCGCTATTTGAAAGAAAATGAAGCTTACCTGATAATTACACAAACGGCAATCTCACGTCTCAATGAAAAGATGACGAGCAAAAACCAGCGGGCGGCTTATGAGTTGATCCTAGACTACCAAAATATAGAGCGGCAGATTTCGATGGAGATCAGAAACGAAGATCAGGTCGACAAAGCTCTTGAGCATGAAGTGATGTTGCGAAAAGTCGCGATTAAGGGTGAACGAGAGGCTATTGAACGCTTAAGAGATCACCAACAGATCAGTGCTTCAACTTACCAAGACGGTCTGTATCGTTTGGATCTGGAGGTTAAAAATACCGAAAGGCTGACCGAACGTCCAAAACTGAGCATAATTTTGGACCTTCGGCGGATCCGCCGCTTCTTTCACCGGTACTTCCACGCAAGAAGGACGAATGAAGAGTCAGCAGCGTTTATCAAGGAAGCACGGTTGGTTGACCGTGAAGCTGCCAAATCAGCGATCAAAGCCTTATCACGTTTCGTATCCAGCGACGAAGTGGACAGTTCGAAGATCAACCGTAACACTATCTATCATTTGGTGATCATGTATCGCAACCGGATCGAACGGATCAAAGGCAGGAAGAAATTTGAGTTTGCGGAGTATCAAAGACAACGTTCCCATTTGCAGACGCTTGCTTTAGGAACTCAACGCGCGACGATCCAGTCATTGTTAGAATCTGGCAGGATCAGTCGGCCTAACGCTGTCAAGCTGCGCAGATATATTAATTATTCTGAGAACGCGCTGACCATGGACGTTGAAGGAGAATTAGAGTAGATCTCAAGTAAAGGGTGCGTCTAAAAGACATGAGCACCCTTTTTGTCTGTTTTAAATGCTGGTAAATATCGTGGCTGTTAACCTGTTGCGGAAGTCTGCGCAAGAAAATATAGTTTTCTTTAGAGCATTTAGTGTCGTTTGCTCGCTGTTTATCAACTGTTTGCCAGCTGCTGATAAACAGCGAGCTTTTACTACTAACAAAAATTTACTTCCATGCATCACTAATTAGCTATGTTAGTCCGCAACTAAGAGCTTCTGATCATGAAAAAGTTTATGTCTTGTTCTGCGCATTTCAGTGAACGATACGTCTGGTTGTCAATGATTTGTCTGTTGTAATTGCAGCTAGGGAGCAAGACCCAAAAAAGTAAAATTATTGTTGACTAGCTTTTAATTAAATGTTAATATGCTTTAACTTAAAGGATCATCACTCAATTAGGTCATTATCTGGGAGTCAGGAAGTCGGTGGGCGCTGCGAACCGATCAGGGTAATGTACACGAAATACGGTGGTCAAAGTTCGGGCAATTAAGAGCCGTTATCATCTTTCAAGAGTGAAGGTATCTTTGGATACTTTTAAAACCGGGTGGTACCGCGACCGTTTTAACGAGTCGTCCTTGTCGCATGATGATGCGATCAGGGCGGCTTTTTTTGTTTATTAAAGCTGGGGCACTTCATAAACTGCCTTGGCAATAATGGCTATCGGCCTGATATGCGGCGAACTTGGAACATGAGCTTAGAGAAGGGGTTACTCGAGATGGGAAAAAGTATAGGTTTGAAGGATTTCATAATGAATATTTTAAACGGGACCGCTATCGGAGTCGTGGTGGTTTTGATACCAGGAGCTCTTTTATCTGAACTGTGTAAGGGCCTGGCCGATCTGATACCCCAGATGTCATTAGTTTTGAATGCTCTTAATATGTCTAGTTCATTAATGGGAGTGGTTTGTGGGATAGCGATCGGAATGCGTTTTGGCTTTGCCCCGCTTGAAAGTCTTTCATTGGGTTTGGCTACTCAAGTTGCTTCGGGTTCCCTGGTTTTTAAAAACGGAAGTACGCTGCTTAGCGGTACTGGCGATATTATTAATATTATCCTAACCGGAAGTGCGGGTGCATTTGTCATTTTGTTGATCGGTTCCAGGCTAAAATCATTTAAACTTTTGGTAATACCGCCGCTGTTATTGGCAGTCATCGGCGTTTTCGGTTTCTTGTTGTATCCAGAGGTTTCTCAAATCACCGCATGGATCGGTCTTGGTGTCAAACAACTGCTTGTTTTGCAACCAGAATTGATGGCAGTTTTGTTGGCAGAAATCTTTTCTTTACTGGTCTTATCGCCAATTACAACAGTGGGTATTGCACTGGCAGTCTCACTGGCCGGTTTAGGCTCGGGAGCTGCTAATCTCGGGATCTGTGCCGCTGGTTTTGGCTATGCAGTGATGGGATGGAATGTCAATCCACATGGAACGAGCTTGGCAATGTTTATCGGATCTCCAAAGATGGCTCTGCCTGTGGTGGTCAGAAACTTTAAAACATTTGTGCCGATTGCCGCCAATGCTGCTCTCATGGGGTTTTTGGGATATTTTCTTAATATCCAAGGCACTCCCATGAGTGCGGGTTTTGGAGTCAGCGGTTTGGTGGGTCCTTTGAACCATATCAATTTAGCCAAAGGAGGCTTCGATCCCGCTAATATTTTCGTTGCCTTGTTAGCGTTTATTGTTGTCCCAATTTTACTGGCATTTTTGTTCAAATATATTTTTACGCGTTTGATCCCTATTGTGAGTGAAGAAGATTACCAGTTGGACGTTTTATAATCCATTGCAACAGTAGCGCCATGGATAAAATAAAGGGAAATCACGCGTATGTCCTATGCATTTTGCGCAACTGATCAATAAACTTAATTCAACAGTATAAAAAACAAGCTGTCATTTATAAAACTGGATGACAGCTTGTTTACAAATAGAGATATTATTGATGTTTTTCCATAAACTCTTGCATGTCTTGCGCTGGAATGATGTGGATACCTTTTTCACTGTCCGTCCATGTATTCCAGTTGTTTTTCTCGATGACAAGGACACGCTGATGAATACTCCCATCACTTTGTAACAAATGAAAGTAAACCTTGAGTTCGTTTGAATCTTCATCTTCGATTACCGGGTAAATAAACCCGGCACGAAACTGCCATGAATCATCATTTTTGGCTTGAATCTCGATGTCATCCTTCGTAAATACATACTCTATAATTTTCATGCCATCCCTCCTCAAGTTATCGGTCCTGCTGCCTTGATTCCATTATACAGTAATTAAGCTAGAGTTTGTTGGCTAAAAATTGGTTTCAAATACTACTTTGGTATAAAATTTAACATAGAGGATTTTTGAGGGTAATTTAGCCAGTGAATATATAGAGAAAGGGGTCGTAAACATGAAAAAATTCGAACGAGTCGTTCTTGAATATAAAGATACAGATGGCAAAAAAATGCGCCGTCATGCTGATTTGATCAAAGATTTTTCGATCAGCTTGAATACACGTTATTTGGTTAGCTTCGAAACTATTGAAGAAGCACAGAAATTTGCGGAAGATGTTAAGCGAAAACGAATGATGGTCACAAATGAACAGGGTGTAACCAAGATTTACCGAGTCAAAAATTTTACAGTGAAAGATCCCTCTGGCTTTGCTTCTGCCACTGGCTCAAGTGTTGGTATTATTCAAGGCGAGCTTTACTTGAATGTGGTTTTATCATGAAAATGGAGGACATTGATTTTAGATTTAAAGGAGAATTTTAGTTAGAAATGACAAGCCTTGAAAAAAAGTTATTGGAACTAGACGGCAAGGGCTATGGCGCGTATAAATCATTGGTGGGGACATATGAATTCCCGCTTTATCAACTTGTGATCGATCATGTGCAAGCCGATCCCTTTGCCCCGCCGTCCAATATGCATTTTTTGATCACCCAAGATCAAACAGGTATTCCAGTTAGTTTGCTGAATTCAAAGGCAAAGCTTCGGGCTGTGGCAGATTTCTTACAGCGCAGTTTTGCAGCGCACATCGATGAAAATACAACACATCACAGCGGTAGCGGGCATAGTGGGGAAATTAGGATCGAAAATTGCGGACAGGAGATTCTTGACCGCACAGCCGTTATTTTCTCCAAGGGCTTGCTTGAAGTCCGCTTCGAAGTAGGTCTGCCAGCTTCTGGCCGACGGATTCGCGGCAAGGCGGCAAGCAAAATTTTTGGAGAGGCTCTCCCAAATATTGTCACAAAGTCTTTACTGTACCGTAATCTGGACAGCCGAGAATTGAAAAAACAAGTCACTTTATTTTTGGAGCAGCAAGAACTTAGACAACAGATGCAAGCTCGAAAAATAGTGGCTTTTGTTGGCAACGGGTCGATCTTGCCCCGGGAAACTGGGGCTTCCGATCTGCCGCTGGCCAAAGCAGTGCCCTTTAGCAGTCCAGGTTCTATGCGAGAAAAGTTTCAGCTTTCTGATGGACGTCAAGTCACCGGTATGGGAATAAAGCCAGGGATCTCGTTGATAGTTGGTGGTGGATATCATGGCAAATCCACGTTACTTAGGGCTTTAGCTGTTGGTGTTTATGACCATGTACCCGGTGACGGGCGTGAACTGGTTTTAACAGATAGGTCAGCAATGAAGATCAGGGCCGAAGACGGTCGCAGCATCAAAAATGTTAATATCACTCCGTTTATAAGCCATGTTCCGGGCCGGCACGACACTTCTTCATTTTCGACAGCTAACGCAAGCGGGAGCACTTCGCAAGCTGCTAATGTGATTGAAGCACTGGAAAGCGGTTCTAAGTTGTTATTGATCGATGAAGA
The DNA here is from genome assembly GCA_934215475.1 of uncultured Ligilactobacillus sp. GTDB lineage: Bacteria > Bacillota > Bacilli > Lactobacillales > Lactobacillaceae > Ligilactobacillus. The sequence goes on along the minus strand of CAKPZY010000013.1, from coordinate 32,983 downwards.
CACGTCAGCAACTAACTTTATGATCCGCGATGGTCGCATGCAGCGCTTAGTCACTAAAGCGCATGAACCGATCACTCCCTTTGTTGATAAAGTTGCAGCATTATATAATCAGCTAGGGGTTTCAACCATTCTCGTGACTGGCGGCTCTGGAGATTATTTTGAGGTCGCGGATCGTGTCATCATGATGGATGAATACCAGCCTGGTGACGTCACAGAACGGGCACGGCAGATAGCCGCTTTAGAGGGATACCAACGCAGCGAAGCTGATAAAGTTAATTTTGGCCAAATTGATGTTCGTATGCCCCAAAAGGACAACTTTAAGGCGGCTTCGCGTCGGGAGCGGTTTAAGGTGAGAAATAAGAATAAAATATCTTTTGGACACGTTGACGTTGACCTTAGCGGTTTAGAACAATTGGTTGAAACTGGCCAAACAAGGGGCATTGTTGCTTTGCTTCAGGTGTTAAGGGACAAATACATGAATGGTCGCCAAACGATTGCGGACATAACTGATAAATTATATGATGATATTGACCAAAACGGTTTAGCTCTTGTATTGGCAGGTAAACAGCACCGCGGTGATCTGGCTTTACCGCGGCGTCAGGAACTGTGTGCGGCTTTAAATCGGTACCGGGGTTTACATGTTGCTAAGAGGCAAATTAGACAAGCAAAATAATGGGGGATCATTATGACTGACAGTGACCTAGCAGGGCAAAATAAAAACTGGTACGGCGGTTTTTGGGCTCATTTTATAATCACAGTGATCATTCTTGTTATCGTCGCCATTGGTGGTTTTTTTATCAAACAGCAATATGATCAAAAAAATCACTTGACCCAGGACAATTTCAATTCAGTGGAATTATCACAGACTGATGGAGATTCATTAGACGATGTAACAGACCTCTTTGGCAGAAAACCGTCATCTGTTTCAAAGACCCAAGAAAAAGGGATCGTTACCCAACTGGCAGCTTGGAAAACTGTTGCTCATGCCAGTGAAAATTCACATGTTTATATATACTTTGATGATGGTCACGCTGTTTCCAAGGCAATCAAGGGCTTAAAGAGAGATCGGGTCAAAAAGGTCAGCCATAGGGAATTTGGGACATTAACTTTGGGGATGCATAAAGCTGATGTTGCCAGAAGGATCGGTACCCCGAATGATTATACGTTTGATGAGAGATATTATGGTATCAATAGTGAGCAATGGACTTATACCAGTAATGATTTAAAAGGCAAGCGCTCAGTTGTAATAACTTTATTGTTTAAGAATGGAGCATTAGCCGACAAGACTCAAACCAGGCTTAAGTGAGCATTTATAATACTAATTGCAGAGTTTGCTCAAATATAATTCCACACGGGTATTGCCCTGGCATTCAAGCAATTATATAAGCAAAAGCCGCCTTGATCTGTTCAAGTGATCAAGGCGGCTTTGGCGTGCCAGGTAAATGATAATAGTGCAAAAGAGTGTGAAGGCAAGGGAATTGCAGTTATTTTAAACTCCGGTTGGCGACTTGTTATGATCGTTGTTCGATCATTAAGTTTTCCAACGTTTGGTATAAGTCTGGCATTTTTGTCTTTACGTCCATGACGCGTCCATTCTGATCTAAAAAACAGTGGACACTTTCTGCGGTGCAAACGACCTTGTCCTTAACTGTCATCGTATAGACCAGTGTAAGCTTGGCACGACTGACTTTATTGATCCGAGTTTTAATTTGTATTAGATCGGCATAGCCAGTCGTCTTTATATACTTGCAATACACGCTGACTACCGGTGAAATGATACCCCTTTCTTCCAGCTTGTCGTATGGCCAGCCAATCTTTTCTAAAAAGTCGCTGCGTGCCTCTTCCATAAATCTAATGTAGTTCGTATGGTTAGTAATTTTCATCTGGTCTGTTTCGTAGTATTGAACTTTATGTTGATATGGTTTAATGATCTATCTCTCCTTTTAAAAATGAATAGAATAAAATCCTGGTGTAAAACTGATTGTAACACGTGACTTATCTAGGGTGTGAATATGCGTTGCTCTGACAACCATTTAAATCGGTTATTATTAGCCACAGCGCGCTTATCAAAAAAGTACTGTAACTGAGATGAATCTAGCAATAATGTCTAATACGATCTTGAAAACAAAACAAATAGGTTATGGGGTTGAAAGGCTTATGTTTGCTTAGTATAATTTAACTTAATTATAACTATTGCTTAATATTGAGAAATATCCATGAGTAAAATGGGGATCTCCATTGTGCACCAAGCAAAACAGCTCTGATAGCGGGCAAAATAATATCATAAGAAGGGCCTAGCAACTAAAAGCAGGCCTTTTTCATACATAATAAAGAAGGAATTATCGGTGGAAAAACAGGTGGAACTGGGGGTAGAGATCACAAACCGCCAGTCGAATTGGCAGATCGTTAAGGATCTCTCCAGTAATTTTGTTGGGGCATTAAGCGGGAACATGTTTGCCTATGGGTTGGGGCTGATGTTATTAGATCAGACACACTTGGCACTGAGTTTTGGGATCGATATGATCGTGACCCCATTAGTGGGGTTGGCGTGTTTAGTTCCAGTTGGTAACTTGGTTGACCGGCACCGCCATAAATTGATTTTGAATTGCAGCATTTCTGTGCGTTTATTGGCCTTGCTGATATTTGCACTGACGATCGACTTGTTTCACGGCATGGCTAAATTGCTTCCAGTCATATTATTTTTGATCGTGAATGCCTTTTCTGTTAATGTCAGTAATTCTGCGTATATGGCTTCGGTCCATGAGTTGGTCAACAACGGCAAGATCCAAAAATTGAGTTCGCTGGTCCAAGCAGCAGCGTCGCTAGCTTTGATCTTGTCGCCCGCTGTTGGGACAGCATTATATAGTGCAACTAATTTTGACACTTTTATCTACGTGGAGATCGGCGCGACACTCATTACCGCCTTGATATTGCAAACGATGCATTTTCACTATGCTCCTGTGGAACAAAAGAGCGTTCGTGGTGAAAGGACGGTACAATCGCAGTGGCAGGGTTTTATGGAAGGACTGTCTTATATGAAAGGGCGGGGTTTGTTGAAGGGAATGATCACAGCCGCCGTTGTGATCAATTTTATTTTTACTTCTGAGACTATCGGGCTGCCGTTTGTGATCAAGGAACAACTAAATTTTGGCAACGGGCCAGTCGGTTTTCTGAATAGTGCTTTTTCTCTTGGAATGTTAGTGGGTAGTGTGGCTTTGAGTATTTTTTCCAAAAGCAACAATTTAAAGACACGTCTGCTGATCCCACTGGTAATTTTGGGATTTGAGTTTGGTTTACTGGGCCTGACTTTGATGTGGGTGAAAAACCCGTCTCAACTAGATTTGTTTGGCAGTATCATCACCGCAGCTTTTGGGATCACTCTGACCATAGTAAATATCACATGTGGTGTCCGGATCCAACAAACCGTTCCTACTAAGCTGTTAGGGCGGGTTTCCAGCCTTTTGATGATGGCTGTGACCATCGTAGACCCGCTGGGAACACTGTTTTATACTTTTATTTTTCAAAATACTTCTAGTGGAAGTGTGATATTTGTGATCAACGGCATAGTGATGTTGGCATACATAGTGTTCATGACGCCGCTGTTTTTAAAATGGATCGGCGCAGAAGAAAAATTTATGAGCGAAGAATAAAAAATTGTTGTGCTAGTAGTAGATAATATAGTAACTTTTGCAGCTAAACTTGATATTGAGTCAGCAAGGACTTGAAGACTAAATCTTTGAGCCTTTATTTTTCCTGTCTGATAGCAGATTTTTCCTAAATATTCTTGGATAGTCAAGTTAAGCCTTTTGTCCAATATACTCAATAATGTTTAATTTGAATACTAGTTTTTTAATGGTCGGTATGGTATAAATGTAATTATGGTTAAAAAATAATTAGAGTATTGGAGGCGCTACCTTTTGGGAATATTTGTTAAGGTGGGCTGGTATTTTAAGCGGGAATGGAAAATTTATCTGGCCGGAGTTTTCGGCTTACTTCTGACAGCCCTGCTTGGTATCATTCCGCCCTGGGTCATTGGTCAGTTAGTTGACCTGATCCACCGTGGAAAATTAGTAGCTCACTCCCTGATATTCTTGCTGGCGGTTTTGGTCGTGGTGTCAGTAGCACAGTACTTTGCCCGTTATATTTGGCGGAATGCCATCTGGGGCGAGTCTGCTAAATTAGAAGCAGTGCTGCGCGAACGGCTATTTTGGCATTATATGCAAATGGACACACAGTTTTTCCAAAGTTATCGTACTGGCGATTTGATGGCACACGCAACCAATGACCTTTCTGCTATTCAACGAGTAGCTGGAGGCGGGATCTTGCAGTTTGCGGACTCGATCATAACCGGTGGAACGACTCTGATCGCCATGATGACCGTGGTAGATTGGCGTTTGACTTTGATCGCGATCTTACCATTTCCATTTTTGGCAGTTATGTCACGGGTCTTAGGTAAAAAAATGCACGTGGCTTTCAGGAGGTCTCAAGCGGCTTTTTCTCGGTTAAATAATAAGGCTCAGGAAAGTATTAGCGGAGTTAAAGTCATTAAGAGCTTTGGACAAGAAGCAGATGATGTGGAGCAATTTGATGGACAGATCGATGATACGATCAATATCAACCGCCATGTCAACTTTTTGGATGCCTTATTTGATCCTATCACCACGATGATCATGGCTGTTTCATATGTTGTCACCATTGTCTATGGCGGCCACTTGGTGTTGTCCAATGCAATAACTTTAGGGGCACTTGTTTCATTTGTTTCTTATTTATCCATGCTGGTGTGGCCGATGTTTGCGATCGGAATGCTCTTTAATACTCTAGAACGAGGGAATGCAAGTTATGATCGTATAGACGCACTTTTAAGCAAACGCAGCACAATTTTGGATAAGAAGAATGGTGTGACAGAAGAACCTCATGGTGATTTAGTTTACGCGATCGACTCTTTCAAATTTCCGGATGAAGAACAAGAAGATCTCCATGACATCCACTTCACGATCAAGGAAGGTGGGACGCTAGGCCTGGTGGGCGAGGTCGGATCAGGTAAAAGTTCTGTTATCCGGCTATTGTTGCGCCAATTTGATAATTACAATGGGGCCATCTACTTTAATGGAATAGATATTAGGGACTATCAGCTTGATGCATGGATCCCTGCGATCGGTTACGTTCCGCAGGAGACATATCTTTTTTCAAACACAGTTAGAGAAAATATCCGTTTTGCTCGGCCGCAGGCGTCCCAAAAAGAAGTTGAGCAGGCCGCACAAAAGAGTGATTTGGCCGACCAAATAGCTGACTTTCCTAATGGGTATGATACACAAGTTGGCGAACAAGGGATCTCTTTATCTGGCGGTCAGAGGCAACGCATCGCGATTGCGCGGGCATTATTGATCGATCCGGAATTGTTGATCTTAGACGACGCTTTATCTGCAGTCGATGCTGAAACCGAAATGAGGATCTTGCAAACATTACGCAAAGAACGCAAGGACAAAACGACGATCATTGCTTCACACCGTTTGAGTTCGGTCATGAATGCCGATGAGATCTTAGTTATGAGCGATGGCCAGGTGGTGGAACGCGGCACACATGATGAGCTAATGGCGCAAAATGGCTGGTACGCTGAGACATTTAATTTACAGGCATTAGAAACCACGGAAGGTGAGGGCTAGGCTAATGAATAATGAACATGAATCGATTTGGGCCCATAGCATCCCTTGGAAACAACAAGTGCAGATCATTAAGCGGCTCTTTTTGTTTGCCAAACCATTTCAGTGGTATTTCTATTTTTCTATCCTTTTTGCCGCCGTCGTCAGTGTGATAAATATTTTGCTGCCTAAAATAATCCAAAGATTTATGGATAAGTATTTGGCGTTTGGCAAGGCAGATGAGCTGGTGATCTGGTTTTTTGCCGGTCTTTATTTCTTTGGCATGTTGTTCAAGGCCCTAACGCAATTTGGGCAAACTTACCTGTACAGTATGGGCGCAGAATATATGTTAGAAGACACCCGCCGAATCTTATTTCGCAAACTGCATAGTCTAGGGATGCGCTATTTCGACCAGGTGCCAAGCGGGTCGATCCTCTCTCGTCTGACCAATGATACGATGGCTTTTCAGAATTTTTGGGAACTGTTCAGCAGTTTGATCGTGGCTGTTTTCGCGATGGTGTCAGCTTTTATTGCGATGTTCATCACCGACCACGTGATTGCGTTGTGGTTGTTAGTTTTTATGCCATTTTTAGGGGTAACCATCTGGTACTATCAGCGTTATAGTTCGCGTGTGTACCGACAAATGCGTGAACGATTAAGCTTGTTGAACAACAAATTGGCAGAATCGATCACCGGCATCAATGTCATCCAGGACTTTCGCCAAGAACGCAGGATCAACCATGAGTTTGAAGGCGTCAATGGTGAATATTATCAGACCAGAAGAGCGATGATCCGGGTCAATTCATTATTGCTCAGCCCAATCGTTAATTTGTTCTATGCCTTAGGGACCGTTATGATCTTGGGCTTCTTCGGTGTTCGCGGTTTGCACGCCTACGTTGCCGCTGGTGTGATCTATGCTTTCGTGACTTACCTGGAAAACTTTTACAATCCATTATCCCGAGTGATGGAGATCTTCAGTGATTTCCAAGACGGTGTCGTAGCCGGTGCGCGAGTTTTGCGGATCATGGATGACGATACATTAGCCCCGCACCAAAATCCTGGTGCTTGTGCTAAAGTCAAGTTTGGGAAAGTTGAATTTCGGCACGTTACTTTTTCCTATGATGGGAAACACACTATTTTACAGGACGTATCGTTTGTCGCAAAACCGGGGCAAACTATTGCCTTAGTTGGGCAAACAGGCAGCGGCAAGACCTCGATCATCAATGTGTTGATGCGGTTCTATGAATTTGGTACAGGAGAAATTTTGATCGATGACCGTGATATTCGTGACTATCCGCTAGCGGAATTACGCGCCAAGATGGGGCTTGTTTTACAGGAGCCTTATATGTTTTATGGGACGGTCACATCCAATATCAGGATGTTCAACCAAAATATTTCTGATCATCAAGTCCAACGAGCTGCTAAATTTGTCAACGCTGACCGCTTTATCGAACAATTACCAGGTAGGTACAATGCCAAAGTGATCGAGCGCGGTGCCAGTTATTCGACTGGACAAAAACAGCTGATTGCATTTGCACGCACGGTGGCAACAGATCCTAAGATCTTGATCTTGGATGAGGCCACCTCGAGTATCGATACGGAAACAGAAAAGATGATCCAAGACGGCTTGGCTAAGATTGAACAAGGACGCACCACAATTGCCATTGCCCATCGTTTGTCCACGATCCAAAATGCGAACCAGATCCTGGTTTTAAATCAAGGAAAGATCGTAGAGCGTGGGACCAATGATGAGTTGATGCAGCAGCACGGATTCTATTACGACATGATTCAAAAGCAGAATGCTGAACATTAACACAACTCTTATTACTTAAAAACAAGTTATCTGCGTCAAATTGGCCAAGTTACGCAGATTAACGATACTCATTTGCGTAAAATGAATGAAGTTACGTAGATGATTGGTGTTTATCTACGTCAAAATGACAAAGTTACGTAGATTATCGGTGCTGATCTACGCCAAATGGATGAAGTTACGTAGATGATTGGTGTTTATCTACGTCAAAATGACAAAGTTATGTAGATTATCGGTGCTGATCTACGTCAAATGGATGAAGTTACGTAGATGATTGGTGCTGATCTACGTCAAAATGACAAAGTTACGTAGATTATCGGTGCTGATCTACGTCAAATGGATGAAGTTACGTAGATGGTTGGTGTTCAACGCCGTCAAATGGCAGAAATTACGTAGGACGCCGTTGCTTTTTGCGTAACCTTAGTAAAATAACCCAAGCGCCAACGGCCAAGAGTGATCTTTGATGCCAGGGGCCCGTTAATTTACAAAAAAAGGAGGGTACAAGAAAAAACTTGTACTCTCCTTTTTAACTCTTTAAGTCATTAACATTGTTCTGCCTAGTCTGGTGACATACAATGCCTTCCTATTGCAAGACTGGGTTGTTAAACAAAGGTTTGATATCATGAGTATCGATGAAGCGATGGGCGATCGAAGATGCTGCTTTCATCCCATTGATCACCATCTCTGGCGTGACTTTAAAAGGCATATTTGACATAGTTTCGCTTGGGTCGGTGGCCTTTTCGCCGACCTTTTCGAATTCTTCTTCAGTCAATTTATCCAAATGTGTCTGCTCAAGTGTCACTGGCAAACCTAGAGTGACGTAAAATTCTAGGTACTTGTCTAATACTTTATGCGGCGTTTCCTGCAAAACTAGCTCAACTAAAGTTCCAAAAGCTACCTTTTCACCATGCGTCAATTTGTGGACATCACCTTGGATCGCGGTAAAGCCGTCTTGAATTGAATGAGCTGCTGCCAAACCGCCATTTTCGAAACCTAGCCCTGATAGGAGCGTATTAGCTTCAATGACATTTTCCAGCGCCGGAGTTACCAAATTTTGCTCGCTTGAGATCACAGCTTCATACGAATATTTCCAAAGAGTACTTTCACATTCTGCGGCAATGGCCTGGCCAGCCAAAGTCGGCACACCGCCCCGGCCATTAAATGTGACGCCGTAGCTTTGCGCAGTCGTCTTTGCCTCGATGTTAGTTGCGAGGGCATCTGCGATTCCTGAGATCAACGTCCGGATCGGGGCACCAGCAATAACTTGTGTGTCCATTAAAACGAGGTCGCTGTGTTGCTTATAGTAGGCATAATGGTCAAATGCGCCATCATCTGTGTATATGACCGAAAGTCCAGCAGTTGGTGCATCTGCGGAAGCTGCCGTTGGCGCAATTACGAGTTTGGCACCGACTTCTTCAGCAACACCCTTTGCTGTATCAAGGGTCTTACCGCCGCCCAAGCCAATAACGATCTGACTGCCGGCTTTTTTACCGATCCCGCTGATTCGGTCGATTTCTTTAGCGGAAGACTCGCCTTCAAAAGTGACCGTTTCAAGTGAAAAATCCTCTTTTTTCAAATAGTCGGCATATTTTTCCCCGGCGATCTTCCAAACAACAGAATCGCTGATCAAAAGGACTTTAGTGCCAAATACTTTGATATACTGTGCTGAACGCTCTAATAAGCCAGCACCTTGAATATATTTGTCAGGACTTACAAAAAGTTTGTCCTTACTCATGAACATCTCCACCTTTCCTCATGTAAAAGGATACACAGATGTAAGCGTATCCTAAAACAATTTCATTCTATGACGTTGATAAATTTTCGTCAATTTAAGCGGCTTGCTTATCAGGCAAAAAATGAATAAAAAAGATGCCACATCCCACTGAATGAAGGATCTGGCATTAAAGTCTGAAACATTTAAGATTGATAAGTTATTGGTCACTAGGATCAGCGGCTTAAAAATTGATGTTCGATCTCATGCTTGATTTTTTTGGCGTGGATCTCGTCGCTGTTTTTATGTTGAATGATCAATTTTTTTAGTTGTGTTAGCTGTGCGTGGGTTAATGTGAAAAAACGGTCAGCAAAACCACGTGCTACGAAATGTTCCATACTGAATCTTTGTTCAATTCGGTTATTTTGTGAAAGATAAAGACAATAGTCGGCAAAATCATCTAACAACTGCGCCGGTAATTCTTCTTTTCTTTCGCTCATAAAAAAACTCCCTCTACAGCGTTGTGAAATATTTAACGAGCTATAATTAAGTGACACCAGTGATTAAACGTGCTGATTCTCTAACCTTGTGATAAAAATATAATTCCTAGCTCATTAACTAAATAATAGCATAATACATTTTGTCTCATTCGTAAAGTGTTTGTAATAAAAGGCCGATTTGCATTCACAACATTACAGTTGCGCAGAAATGATAGTGTAAGTTGAAATTGTTTTTGTTATACTGAATTTGAAAGTTAAGAGAGCTGTGACAGAAACCGGAACCAGAATGTTCGAATAACTTTGTAATTGAGAAAGGTGGAAAACATAATGAATAAAGTCGCTGTGGTTGGTAGTATTAATTTAGATACTAATTTGCGGGTCAAACGAATGGTCAGGCCTGGTGAGACTATCCAAGCCAAGAAATATTATCCAGCCGCTGGTGGAAAAGGTGCCAATCAAGCTGTTGCTGCGGTCAGGGCAGGCAGTGAAACTTACTTTATTGGTGCAGTCGGAGATGACGCACCTGGCAAACAAATGAAAGAGACTTTAAAAGGTGAAGGAATTAATGTGTCTGGCATTCAAACTATCAAGAATGAGGCTACCGGGCAATCATTTATTACTGTCGATGATGAAGGAGAAAATGCCATCACATACTATCCGGGGGTTAATTTTGCTTTGGACGGTTCAGACGTTGCTAAAAATGCTGAGTTGATAAAAAAGAGCGACCTTGTTGTTGCCCAATTTGAGACCCCCGTTAAGGCGACACTGAAGGCTTTTCAAATCGCGCATGAAGCAGGTGTCAAAACAATTTTGAACCCTGCTCCAGGTAAAGACGTTATTGATCCCGAGCTCCTTAAAGTGACTGATATGATAACCCCCAATGAAACAGAGGCTGAAACGATCACTGGTGTTCATGTGACGGATAAGGATTCTGCCAAAAAGGCAGCTGATAAACTGCACAAGTTAGGAGTTGGGGCTATTATTATTACCGTGGGTTCAAAAGGGGCTTTCTATGATTTTAATGGGGAGAGTGACATAGTTCCAGCTTTCAAAGTGCACGCAGTCGATACAACAGCCGCTGGCGATACTTTCATTGGAGCGTTAAGCAGCGTTTTGAAACCGGACTTTACTAATTTAAAAAAGGCGATCCTTTTTGGAAATAAGGCTTCTTCTATTTCAGTGCAACGCTTCGGAGCTCAGCCGTCTATTCCGTATCAAAAGGAAATATCATTAAATTAAACTATTAGCGAATCAAATTAACACTTGATCAGTAGAAATAGAAATACGCTGGTTGGGTGTTTTTTGAATCACTTATCTACTGTTTTTACCCAGTCATTTGCGTCGTTCATCACGCTAACACCCACTTGTGCTGAAGCTGCAAATATTATATATTGAGCGCTGTAATTAAGTTTAGGAACAATTACAACATCCTTTACAATTGAAAAAAATTCACATGATTGCAAGGAGGTCCATCATTTATGGAATTCGTAGGAATTATCGGCAATAACGCCGTCAATTCAACTAATCGCACATTATTGCAGTATGTGCAAGAACACTTTAAGGATAGAGACAAGATAATTTTAAGTGAGATCAAGGATATTCCGGCTTTCACCAAACCTGAATCACATGAAGCGCCGGAAATCGTTGCCAAATTGTCTGAACAGATCGTAAATGCTGATGGTGTCATCATTGTCACGCCAGAGTATGATCATTCGGTGCCTGCTTCATTGATCAATGTGCTGGAATGGCTGGCCTATACAACTAAACCATTACAGGACAAGCCAGTCTTGATCTTAGGCGCTTCATACGGCTCGTTAGGGACTTCACGCGCACAAGGGCATCTTCGCCTGATGCTTAACGCGCCTGATTTAAGGGCGCGAGTGCTGCCAGGGCAAGAGTTTTTGCTTGGACATGCTCTTCAATCATTTGACAAGAATGGTCGTCTGGTCGACCAGGAACAGGTCAAAGCATTGGAAGAGCATATGACTTATTTTGAAAAATTTGCCAGCGTGAATTCTGTAAAGTGAGGAAATATTTATGAAGATTATTGGTATTGTGGGGACAAACTCCACTGGTTCAGCTACACGTAAGCTGCTGCAGTTTATACAAAAATACTTTGCCAACAAAGCTGACATCGAATTGATGGAAATTGCCGGGTATCCGATGTTCAACGAATCTGATGATCAAAGCTCTTTACCTTTTATCAATAGTGACGCTGAAAAAATTGCCGCTGCTGATGGCGTGATGATTGCAACCTCTGAACATAATCGCTTGATACCATCCAGCTTGAAGAGTTTCATCGAATGGATGTCCTTTCAGCTCCACCCATTCAATAATAAACCTGTTATGATCGTTGGTACTTCGATCACAAAACAGGGATCGGCGAGTGCCCAATTAGCTTTACGTCAGATTTTTGATGCCCCCGGGGTAGGCGCTTTGGTGATGCCGGGCAACGAATTTTTATTAAGCTCTAGTGAGGGGGCCTTCAATGACCATGGTGATCTAATGGACAAAGGGACCATTGAATTTCTAGGTTCTTGTTTCAAAAACTTCCTCAAGTTTATCAAAGTTGCCGATGTTTTGAATGAACCAGAAGAAATTAAGTTTGAACCGGGGACTTATTCTGTCACGGCTGCCGGTCACAATGGTCACGTGCCTATGAAAGTTACTTTTTCAGACAAGCGCATCGAAAGTATCAATATCGATACCGGCAGCGAAACGGCTGGGATCGCTGATACAGTCTGGGAACGTCTCCCAGAGCAGATCGTTTCCGGACAGACACTGAATGTTGATGTAATTTCGGGAGCTTCTGTCACCAGCCATGGCGTCCTCGCTGGCGTTGCTGATGCTGTATCCTTGGCCGGTGCAGATCCTGAGATCCTAAAGAAACGTGCTAAACCAGGAAAGGGGAACCGTGCGAAACCTGTGAAATACACTGCTGATTTAGTCATTGTCGGTGGTGGTGGTGCTGGTTTGAGTGCGGCTGCAACAGCCTTACAAGGCGGGAAAAAAGTCATTGTGGTCGAGAAATTTCCAGCTGTGGGTGGAAATACGATCAGGACAGGTGGACCGATGAATGCAGCTGATCCACAATGGCAAAATACATTTGCCGCTTTGCCAGGAGAAGAAGCAATATTAGCCGGTCTGGTGCATATGTCAGATGAAAAGATAGATCCTGAATATCTGGGTGACTTTCATAAACTGCAAGCGCAGTTGAAAAAGTATTTGGAGAGCGGACAGAAATTCTTGTATGATTCTCAGCTTTTACATGAGATCCAAACTTATTTGGGCGGCAAACGAACTGACCTTGCGGGAAACGAGATCCACGGTAATTATCAATTGGTCAAGACGCTGGTCAATAACGCTCTAGCTTCAGTTAATTGGTTAGAAGATATTGGTGTTGAATTTGATCCAAACGAAGTTGCGATGCCTGTAGGGGCCAAGTGGCGGAGGGGACACAAGCCGCTGAAAAATCAAGGCTATGCCTATATTTCTGCGTTGCAAAAATACGTTAAAGCACAGGATGGGAAAATCATCACGGATACACGGGTCAAGGAACTTTTGCAAAAAGATGGGCGACTGGCAGGTTTAACAGCCGAAGATGCAGACGGTCGTGAAGTTATTGTGCATGCACCATCTGTGATTTTGGCTGCCGGCGGGTTCGGAGCTAATACCAAGATGGTACAAAAGTACAACACTTATTGGACAAAAGTTGACGATAATATTGCTACTTCGAATTCACCGGCGATTACAGGAGATGGTATCAAATTAGGCCAAGATGTCGGAGCAGCTTTAGTTGGAATGGGCTTTACTCAAATGATGCCGGTATCTGATCCGGTGACAGGTGAACTGTTCAGTGGATTGCAGGTTCCACCGGCAAACTTTGTGATGGTCAACCAAAAAGGTGATCGATTCGTTGATGAATATGAGAGCCGTGACGTATTATCGCAAGCCGCTATCGATAACGGCGGATTATTCTATTTGATCGCCGACGACAATATTAAGGCTACGGCTTATAACACCACTCAAGAAAAGATCGAAGAACAAGTAGCAGCCGGCACGCTGTTTCGTGCGGACACATTGGAAGAGCTAGCTAAACAGATCGAGGTCGATCCTGCAGAACTGGTTCATACTATAAATAAATACAATTCCTATGTGGCTGCTGGTCATGATCCAGAATTCGGCAAAGATGTTTTTGATTTAAAGGTGGAAAAGGCGCCATTCTACGCTACCCCGCGCAAACCGGCACTTCACCACACTATGGGCGGATTAAAGATCGATCCTTTGACACATGTTCTAGATGATGAAGGACAAACGATCCCAGGATTATATGCGGCAGGAGAAGTTGCTGGCGGTATCCATGCGGGAAATCGTTTGGGCGGCAACTCACTAGCGGATATTTTTACCTTTGGCAGGATAGCAGCACAGACAGCTGTGAAAGAACAAAATGCAAGTGTAACGGCTGATGCGACTACCTCAGCGAGTCACATTGAAAGCTGAGGATTATTTGTCAAGGGAGCAGTTCAAGAACTTATTAGTTTTTGAACTGCTTTTGGTATGCCAATAAATAAAGTTTGTACGTCCTTGAGAAAATTCGTACCTGCAAAACACCATGGGAAAACACAGACTTAATTGGACTGGGGACTTGTAAGCTAATAAACAACGTTCATTTTATGATGGTGTATAATTAGAGAAAATTCAGAGTTGCGGAGGCAGATCCTAACATGACGTTAACAATTACTGATATTTCCAGCAGCATCACCCAGACACCTTTGAAACACCCGTTTGTGACGGCTAAACACATTGTCACAGATATTTCGGCGATCGGAGTGACAATTCGTTTAAGCAACGGATCAGAAGGTCACGGGGCTGCGACTCCCAATGAAGTTGTTACAGGGGACACGCTGAGATCAGCGATGACTGTGATCAATGAAGTCTTAAAACCTCAATTGCTTCAAAAGAAATTTACTAAGTGGGAAGGGTTATTGTCAACGATCCACAATTCTATCAAGGGCAACGGGCCAGCTAAGGCAGCATGTGAAATAGCCCTCTATGATTTGCGTGCTCAGCTTTATGGAGTACCGCTTTATCAGTATTTAGGAGGAACAAGCAATCGAGTGGCCACCGATTTTACCATAGGGATCGGGGAAAAACAGGCTATGATAGATGAAGCCAGGGAAAAAGAGCGCGCCGGTTTTAAGGCTCTCAAGATCAAAGTCGGCAGCAGCGATATCGCGGCGGAAAGTAGTAGGATCCACGCGATTGCTGCAGCCACTAAGGATACTACTTGTCTGCGGATCGACGCAAATCAGGCTTGGCATGCCAAAGAAAGTTTGCACTTAATTGCTTTGTTAACAGATTTAGCGCACCGGATCGACTTTATCGAGCAGCCAGTTGCCGCCCATGATATTGTCGGTTTGAAACAGGTCACTGCAAATTCTGCGTTACCGATCATGGCCGACGAGAGTGTTTTTTCACCTGCAGATGCCCTAAATCTGCTCCAAAAGCGGGCATGTGACTATATTAATATTAAATTAATGAAAACAGGCGGATTGAGTCAGGCAGAGGAGATCAATCACTTGTGTGAATTATACGGCATTCACTGTATGATTGGTTGTATGATCGAGTCGCCAACAGGAATCGCTGCGGCTGCGGCTTTTGCTGCTGCTCATGAGAATGTTTGCTTTGCTGATTTGGATTCAGTTTTTATGACCGATAACAGTGCTGGTGTCCAGCCATATTCTCTGGATAAAGATACGTTTATTTTGAATGACAAGTTTGGCCTGGGATTTTGAAAACTTTGAGGAACACGTATAAAACCATAAAGCAAGAAATAAAGGGAATGTATCTTAAGTGGACATTCTTTTTTTGGACTTCAACCATAGTGAACCTAGCGACTAAAAAGGGACTTTAATAATTTGACTTTATAATATTCTTCTAATAAATTATGGCCTATATGAGAAAAGGAGGTGTGAGGCAATGTATGGTATCATTGGTACGTGGCCGATGGCGACTATGGGGATCAAAAAAGCGGTCCCCTTATTAAAAAAAGGCATCTCAAGCGGTATTTCAGTTGAAGAAGCAATCAAGGCAGTTGAAGATTATCCTCGCTTTAGATCTGTTGGTTTTGGCGGACTCCCTAATTTTGCTGGCGAACTGGAAATGGATTCCGCTTTTATGGACGGAGATACATTTCAGATTGGTGCGGTTGCCGGAGTAAAGGATATCGCAAATCCTATCCAAGTCAGCAAGCGCTTGAGCAAGGAGAGGGTTAATAACTTTTTAGTTGGTGAAGGTGCGCAGACATATGCGCATGAACAAGGTTTTCCTGCCAAAAAAATGTTGACTCAACCGGCCAAAGTTTTGTGGGAACAAAAGAAGCGAGAAGCTGGCAAGACGGGAAACCTGACGCCCTATGATGGCCACGACACAGTTTGTATGGTTGCTTTAGATCAGACAGGCACTATGTCTGTTGGCACCTCAACATCCGGACTTTTTATGAAGCATCCTGGCCGAGTGGGAGATTCTCCGCAACCCGGAAATGGGTATTATGTAGACAGCAAGATCGGGGGAGCGGCAGCGACTGGATTGGGTGAGGATCTTATGAAACGTCCCCTCTGTTTTGAAACCTTGCGGTTAATGCAGGCGGGTTATTCCGTGCAGGAGGCTTTAAATAAATGCGTGTATAATTTTGTTGATCTTTTAAAGCAAAGAAACGGGCGGGTTGGAGAATTTTCTTATGTTGCACTGGATAATCAAGGAAATTATGCGTGTGCTACGAATGTAGAATTTCAATTTGCTGTGGCCACCGGCAAAAAAGCTCCGGCATTGTATTTAGCTGTCCCTGAAGAACAACATCAGGTTAAGGTCTGCCAAGCAACGAAGGAGTGGATAAAAAACTATTATACAAGTATCAAGCCATAAAATGGTTGAGCCGGGGATTTGCAGTATAAATTGTGTCCACATACATAAGAAAAATAATTGATGAATTCAGTTTTAATTTAAGCTGCAAAAACGTGTTCACCACATTATCATCAAGGTTTTTTAGTGGATAAATAATGTGCAAACTCAACCCTAGGTAAAACCGGGTAACCCCGCAATTAGGTATACGACTAAAACGGATCGGTAAAGGCAGATGACTGGTTAAGGAAACTCTTGCAAGTTATTGTTTGGGCCCCATTTTCTATAAACATGAAGATTGATTAATGCCCTCATTTTTTGTTACAGTTGTTTATGGATTCGGGAAGTAATGGTTCCCCGTTTCCGATTCATCTAAAGGAGGGCTTTTTATGTCAGACGTAAGAGGGTTACCAAATGAAGATGTTAGAAGAAAGATTGCAGAAAGCAATGTCAGCCAGTATTTTGTTGCTGATATGCTGGGATTAAGTTTCAGCGGGTTTTCAACTTTGCTGACAAAGCCATTAAGCCCGCAGGATCGTGAGCAAGTTTTTGCGGCTATTAACGAAGCCAAAAATATGGCACTAGTCAACAACTAGGACTATTCAGTTTTGAAAATGGAACAGTATAAGTAAGCCTTTGGTGCGTGATGAAGTGTTTTTTAAAGCATCGAGGGCTTTTTTGGCGACTGAATGGAGACGAATGAATGGATCCGCAGAACTTTTAGAAATATTAGCGCTTCGTGAGTAGGAAATTTGAGTTTAGGAAAGCAGTGACTTTTGAAATTGACAAATGTGATTGGGGTCAGATAGCAAACTGGCTTTTCAATTTTGTGAAACTTTCAATGCTATTTTTGGTGAATTATTGTAAAGTAGACTTGAATCAAAATTATTAATAATCAGCTAAGATGGGTGAACAACATGAGTAATTATATTAAAGATATTCGCAGTAAGGTTGGTAATATGCCGATCATCCTAAATGCTGTTGCGGGCGCGGTCGTGGACGACGACCACAAAATATTATTACAAGAGCGGACTGATACTCATAATTGGAGTCTGCCAGGCGGCTACATGGAGTACGGGGAAACCTTTTTGGAGACGTTGGATCGAGAAATGAAAGAGGACAGTGGTCTGGAGATCGAGGTTATTGATATGTTGGGTACTTTTGAACAGGGCTTTACTACATATCCTAATGGCGATCAGGCACAGGTCATTAGTCGGCTGTACCTCGTTGAACCGGCCGGTGGCGGATTATTGCAGGAACAAACAGATGAGACTCTTAGTTTGAAGTACTTTTCTTTTGAAAGTTTGCCGCCGCTTTTGAACAAACAAAATATGGACATGATCAAAGCGACAGCCCGACATTTTCATGAGGAGTTTTAAATTAGGCAAGGTTACACATATTTACATTTTTTAAAGATAAGACAGACGCGGTTCAACTCACGGCTGTCGTTATTATGTGGTCAAACAGTAAAAAAAGTTGAAAAATGAAGAAAGCCAGGCATTTGTAGTAAAAATGACAAAGAAGAAACAGTTGGCACAATGGCAAAAGAATGTGTATGGTTTATGGATAGGAAATTTTGCGACTGGAGCAGGGGCAAGCATGAGTATGCCTTTCTTACCCTTGTTTATCAGTACCATGGGAAATTTTCCTAAATGGGAACTGAGCTTATATTCAGGGTTGGCTTTTTCGAGTGTGTTCTTAAGCCAGGCTATTGTGTCTCCTTTGTGGGGGAAGCTAGCAGATAAAACAGGGCGCAAACCCATGCTCTTGCGGGCGTCGATCGGGATGACGATTACGGCGACTCTCACTGGTTTTTCACCAAACGTGTGGATATTGATCCTCTTACGGTTGATCCAAGGTGGTTTTTCTGGTTATATCAATAATGCTTATGCCTTGATTGCGAGTGAAGTTCCGCGGGAATCCAGCGGAAAAACAATGGGAATATTGACGACCGGTGCAGTAGGGGGCCAGCTGGTCGGGCCAATTTTTGGTGGGGCGATCGCTGGTTTCTGGGGATATCGGATCCCGTTTTTTGCTTTTGGGCTATTAATGTTGGTTGCGACTTTTGTGACGTTTTTTGGTGTCAAGGAAAACTTCATTCCGATGCCAGCGGATGATAAAGAGGCAAGAAAAAGTGCTTTTGCAGGGATAAAGAAGATCCATATCGTTTGGGCCATGTTTATTTCATCGATGCTGATCCAGGCTGCCACCAATTCGATCAACCCCATCATTAGCCTCTTTGTGCGCCAATTAATGCATGGGCATGGCAATGTTGCGTTCGCGAGCGGAGTCGTTGCTGCTTTGCCTGGTATTGCAACACTGCTGGCGGCTTCACGTTTGGGGCAGCTGAGCGACCATATTGGTGCACAGAGGGTCTTGTTAGCCGGATTGATTTTGTCGGGTGTCTTGTTTTTCCCAATGTATTTTGTTCAGACAGTGGTTGTTTTGGGGATCCTCCGTTTCTTTGTAGGTATTGCAGATGCCGCCTTAATGCCAGTCACACAAACAGTGATGTCGCTCAATACACCAGCCAATGCTGTGAGCCGGATCTTTAGTTATAACCAATCCTTTCAAGCAATCGGCTCAGTGATTGGTCCTATGTTGGCCTCCGGTACAGCGGGAATTTTAGATTACAGGTATGTCTTTTTAATGACAACTTTATTGGTGATCATCAATTTTGGTGCGGTTACTTGGGCCTATCGGGTCGATCGGGCCTAACATTATTTGAGGGAGCATTTAACAATGAAAAAGAAACTGATTTTATTTGATGTAGATGGTACTTTGGTTAACAGTTTCCCGTCTTACGCTAAGATCATGCAAATAATTTTACCAAAATTTGGCAGAGAGGCAAACGAAGCTCAACTCTACAAAGCCTTTACCATGACGGACGAACAAGAAGTGAAGTATTTTAAGATCCCTGAGTTCCGAGTCGATGATTGGAACACTGAACATAATGCGGCAGCAAAACGAACCGCGTTACAACCGGAAGATTATCCAAAGGTGGATGAAATGTTTCAGCACTTGTTGAAACAACCAGAGATCAAACTAGGGATCGTCACCTCGAGGACAAAAGAGGATGCACAAGAAAATCTCCAGTCTTTCTGGTGGTTCCAAGAGATGGCGTTAGTCGTAACGTCCAGTGATACCAAAAAGCCTAAACCTGCGGGTGAACCGATCGAATTTGCTCTAAATAAATTGGGGTATCGGCGAGATGAGGCATTTTATATTGGTGATGCAGACACCGATGAACAGGCTGCCTTAAATGCAGGTGTTTCATTTGGCGGTGCATTATGGGGCACCGGTACAAAGGATCATTTCAAATCGGACCCACTGTTATTGGATTCACCAGCAGATATCATAAGGGCTTTGTAAATAAATTGAGCAACATTTCGCCTTTTGAAGAGCTTAGTGTCACAAATAGTAATAAACCTTTTCAAGTGAATTACTGCGGTACATATAGGAGCGGGCATGCGGCCCACTTCTTTTTTATTGGCTTGAAGCCAGCGCTCCTACTAAAATCTAATGATTTCTATCACTTGGCGATGTTTGTTATTATGGATGCGTAGCAAACAAAGGGGAATTTAAAGTGAAGAGATTTATGCTGCTGTTCATAACCGCTATTTTTACAATGCTTTCCATTAGCGTTAAAGCCCGGGGGAGTTCATCTTCCCCAACGAATAGGCAATTACGCCAGCAGATCCAGCACATGAGCTTAAGTGAAAAAATTGGGCAGATGTATGTTGTTTCGAGCACCAACGATCCGGTTGAGCTGGATGAAGACTTAAAAACCTATCATTTTGGAGGAATAGTGCTTTTTGCTCAGGATTTTGCAGGGCAAGATCGCGTTTCGTTCACTAAAAGGATGACTGAGTACCAGCGTGCCGCAGATCTTCCTCTTTTGATCGGGACTGATCAAGAAGGCGGAACCGTTTCTCGCTTGAATGCAGGCCCGCAATTGACAGGGGCTGAGACTTTTCCATCTCCCAGTCAAATTTACCAGCAATATGGCTTAAACGGCAATGAAGATCTGACGGCCAAGACAGCCCGGTTATTAAGAGGATTAGGAGTCAACTGGAATTTTAGCCCAGTCGTGGATGTGACTGGAGATCATAACAGCTTCATTTATGACCGGACATTAGGGCAAGGCTATGGAGAGACTGCCGCTTACGCTGTGCGGTCAGTGCGCGGAATGCAAAGGGAAAACGTTGGGGCAACGCTCAAACATTTTCCTGGTTATGGGTCAACTGCGGATACACACACTGGCCTGGCAACTACTTCCCGACCACTCTCAGCATTTATGCGCGACGATTTTTTGCCTTTTAAAGCAGGGATCCGTGCCGGGGCCGATTCTATCATGGTTGCACATATTATCGCTCGCAAAATTGATCCCAGGTTTCCCGCTTCTTTGTCTCCAAGAATACACCGACTTTTGCGGGAGGAGCTGCATTTCAAAGGAGTAGTAGTTTCTGATGATCTTAGTATGGGTGCGATCAAGGATTTTGCTCAAAAAGAGAATGTTTCTGCGGATGTCTTGGCCGTCAAAGCTGGCAACGACATGATTTTAAGCAATAATTACGCAACGGGGATACCTGCCATCAAAAATGCAGTCAAAAAAGGTTACTTGTCAGAAAAACAGATCGATCATTCTATCTACCGTATTTTACGGATGAAGCGCAGCTTAAACTTGTTAAAAATAGGTCACAAAGTTAGCGGCACGACTGATAATTATTGATGACCCGAATCAATGAAATGGAGGCCCTTTACATGAAAGCAATTGTTATTGACCGTTATGGAAGCCCTGATGAACTTCACGAAGCCGAGATCCCAGTACCTAAGCCAGCTCAAGACGAGATTTTGATCAAAACGAAGGCAACCAGTATTAACCCGATCGACTGGAAAACTAGGCGAGGATATTTACAAGAGAAATTTCCTTGGAAGTTTCCGATCGTTTTGGGCTGGGACATTTCCGGGGTGATCACTAAAGTAGGCTCCGCTGTCCAAGATTTTAAAGTGGGTGATGAAGTGTTTGCGCGTCCAGATATGTATCCAGATGGGACACGTGGAACATATGCCGAGTATGCAGCTGTCAAAGCTGATAAGTTAGCGTTAAAACCGGACAAGCTGTCATTTGAAGAAGCTGCTGCTGTTCCTCTGGCTGGCTTGACTGCCTGGCAGGTAATAGTAGACCAGTTAAAAGTTACCAGCGGTGATAAGGTCTTAATTCAGGCCGGTGCCGGCGGAGTTGGGATGTTTGCCATCCAGATCGCCAAGCATCTAGGTGCTTATGTTGCAACAACGGCAAGCCGCCAAAGCACACAAGCTTTGAAGGATTTAGGTGCTGATGAGGTGATCGATTATCACGAAAATAAGATCACGGATATTTTACATGATTATGACGCGGTATTTGATACGATCGATCAGATCACTGAAGGGCTGGCAGTTTTAAAGCCGACTGGTAAATTGGTGACCATTGCCGGTGCACCGACCAAAGCGCAGCAAACTGGGCATCCTAGGGCGTCTGATTGGTGGCTGCAAACAAATGGTGCCGAATTAAAACAGTTGGCAAAATTGGCGACTAATGGAGAACTAAAAGTTGTGATCGACAGTATTTTCCCTTTGTCGACGGCAGGATTGCGCAGTGCTCATGAACGCAGTGAAAGCAACCATGCTCATGGGAAAATTGTGATCAAAGTTGAGTAAAGCGTCACAGATAAAAACGAAAAAAATTATATAGAATACGGTCAGCTAGGGTGTAATTTAAGTTACATCCAAGTTGACCGTATTTTTTGACGTTTATTGGAACGCTGGATCACGTTGTAGGTATTTTTGCCAGGAAGTATGCTAAATAGAGAGGGCTAATTTTTCATAAGTTTAGCAACTTAAAAGTGCTAAAAGTTTTTGTTTGCAAAAAATGTTTATTTAAACATAATTCTCAAAAAATATGAAGTTCCCCACTGTTAGAGGAGCTCCTTTTTGGATAGTTATCCAGGATAATTGATTATTATCATTGGTCAAATCGCCAGGTTCTTCGAAGTACATCCATCTTGGCAGGATCAATCAGGTGCAGGATATGTTTACCCGTATTATACATTTTGTGTTACTTATCTAGGCGTGAGTTTTTTGAAGTTTCCAACATCCGGATATAGACGAGCAAGCTAATAAAGATCGCAACGGAAACGTAGTAGAAAAACCAGGTCTCATGTCCGATGTCCTTGGCCCACAAGGCGACCCATTCAACGGTCCCGCCAAAGAGAGCAACGGTTATGCCGTAAGGGAAGCCGACACCTAACGCACGGATCTCGGTTGGGAATAGTTCCGCTTTCACTATAGCGTTGATCGATGTATACCCACTCACGATCGTTAACCCGGCCAGCATTAGTAAGAAAGCCGCTACTGGGTTGTCGAAATGTTTTAAGCCCCAAAAAATGGGAACAGTTAACAGGGTCCCGAGAATGCCAAACCAATATAGCAATGGTTTGCGGCCGATTTTGTCTGAGATCGAACCAAATAACGGTTGTGCAACCATAAAAATCAGCAAGGCCAAAAAATTGATGGCTGTGACCAGTCTGTTGGGCAGGCCCAAAGTGTTGATCATATACTTTTGCATATAAATTGTATAAGTATAAAAGGCAATCGTCCCACCAAGGGTTAACCCTATTACAGTCAAAACCTGGCCAGGATATTTGAATAATTCACGAATGGAACCACGAGAAGAAACTTCTTGTTCTGCCTCTTCAAATTGTTTAGTCTCATCCATCGATAAGCGTAAATACAAGACCAGCAGAGCGCCAAGAGCACCGATCACAAATGGTATCCTCCACCCCCAGGCCAACAATTCATTTTCGTTTAAAAATAGCTGGAGGACGATTTGGACGGCTAGGGCAGACAACTGTCCACTGATCAACGTCACGTACTGAAATGAAGCATAATAGCCGCGGCGATCAACCGAGGCCATTTCTGAGAGATAAGTGGCTGATATTCCATATTCACCGCCCAGTGACAAGCCTTGGATCATTCTGATCACTATCAGTAGGAGCGGGGCGGCCAATCCAATAGACGCGTAACCCGGTATGAGAGCTATCAAAAAAGAGCCGGCAGCCATGATACTGACAGATAAAGTCAGCGCTGAACGCCGGCCTTTAATGTCGGCGTATTTTCCCATGATGAAACTTCCAAAGGGGCGCATTAGAAAACCAACAGCAAAAACAGCCGCTGTGCTGATCAACCCAGCGAGCCTACTGCTCCCTGGAAAAAATGAATGGGCGAAGTAAACCTCAAATGAAGCGTAAATATACCAATCGAACCATTCGACCATGTTCCCCAATGAACCTTTGATGATGTTTGCGGTGATCCGACGTTGATTGAAATCTTGCATGAGGTGATCCGCCTTTCCTAGTTTGCTGAGCGCATTCAGTAAAAAAATTTTTATATATATTGAACTTTATTCTAGGCAGTCCCTCACCTATTGTCAATGATTTCATGTGAAGTTTTATAACATATGAAATTTATTTCACGAGCATTATTTTTATTAAAAGCTTAGGATTTGCCATTTTGATTTTTCTGGCCTGCATAATGGCACCTTTTGTTGGACGGATGCTCCCTAGAAAAGATTTGTGATCGATCAACTGTCGGTAGGCTTGCTTTATCTTGGCGAAAATTGGCTGCTTATCAACTATACTGCAGTTGCGAAAGTCAGGAGGGCAGCTGCTGTTCTTAATTTGTCGGCACGAGAAGCTTTTATTTTGGCGCAATGTAACCGATTATCATATCATTGTTTAGTAAAGAAAATATGCACGAGAGGTTGTGAACTATTTGAAAATAGTAATTTTGGATGGCTATGCTTTAAATCCGGGTGATTTGGACTGGGACCCAGTGAAAAAAATCGGCGAATGCAAGATCTACGACAGAACGCCAGACGATGATGAACAAGAAATTTTACAAAGGATCGGGGATGCGCCGATCGTTTTGACCAACAAGACTCCGCTTACTCAAGCAGTGCTCACTGCCGCTCCTAACATTGAATACGTAGGTGTTTTGGCTACAGGATACAATGTGGTCGACGTGACTGCAGCTACCAAAGCTGGGATAACGGTCACCAATATACCAGCATACGGGACCAATGCTGTAGCACAATTTACATTTGCGTTATTATTGGAGATCACCAGTCATGTTGGTTTGCATAACCAGTTAGTTCATGCAGGCAAGTGGTCAAGTAATCCTGACTTTACTTTTTGGGCCAAGCCTCTAATGGAACTTAAAGGCAAAACATTGGGACTAGTTGGTTTTGGCCGGATCGCTCATAAAGTGGCTGACATCGGACACTCCTTTGGAATGGACGTCATTTATTATAACCACCGGCCAAAACCGGCAGAAAAAACATGGCTCAAACAGGTCAGCCTAGATGAATTGTTTCAACGCTCCGATGTTATTAGCTTGCATGTTCCTCAGACTCCAGAAACAACTACTATGATAGACAAGTCCAGTATAAATAAAATGAAAGATGGAGTGATACTTCTGAACACCGCCCGGGGTGGTTTGCTCAATGAGGGGGATGTTGCCCGTGCACTTACTACCGGTAAAATATCCGCTGCGGCCGTTGATGTAGCCACGCACGAACCGATCGAGGAAACCAGTCCTTTATTAACGGCTCAAAACTGTTACATTACTCCGCACATCGCATGGGCTCCTTTGGAAACAAGGAAACGTTTACTGGATATTGCAGTAGACAATTTAATAGGATTCCTGAGTGGAAAGAAGAAAAACGTGGCTCACGGATAAACGTTTATTTAAAAGCTGGATTCGAAAAAAACTAGGAATTTGTCTGTTCTAATTTGGATGCAGAGTTGCTGCTAACGGAGTTTGACAATATTTGACGAATTTAGTCGGTAGTTGTTGGATAGTTACGCTATAACCATAGTTAACCCAACATATATGGGCATTTTTAAGGTCAATTTAGATGTTTGACCTTCTTTGACCAATGGTGTATTATATAAAATGTAAAGAAGGAAAGGAGAACTAGATATTATGAATAATGAATTAGCAAATAACTTGAATGAATTGATGAATATGGGCCATGGTTTCTTAGATGATTTTGGCGACTCATTCTTGACAGACGATTCAACTAAAGATATGAAGAGCGATATTACTGAGAGTGATAAGGGTTATCAAGTTACAGTAGATCTTCCTGGGGTAGATAAAGATAATATTGATCTCTCTTATCATGATGGAAATTTGAGCATCAAGGCCAAAAGAGATTCCAGTATCGACCGTAAGGATGAGAAAGGTAATGTTTTAGCAAGCGAGCGTTCTTATGGGCAGTTTGTTCGTAATTATTACCTTCCTAACGTTGATGCAGATAAGATCTCTGCTAAGTCAGATCAAGGTGTGTTGACAATTGATTTAGCAAAAGATGCTAAAAAAGAAACTGGACACAAAATTGAAATTGGCTGATCTTTAACAGTATTGGTTAATGGAAGAACAGATTAAAAAGGAGCTGGCGGCGCTATTACCGCTGGCTCCTTTTTTAATGTCGATTGATTAAGAAAAACTTTTATTTTAATGATTTATAGCACATTTTTCTTGTGAAAAGGTAAACCTTTGTTAGAATAATGAAGAGGGGTGTGTTAGTTTGCTGATCAGACCATTAGAACGGAAAGACCTAAAAGAGATCCACAAGATAAACAATCAAAGAGACACTATGGCATACTGGTTTGAGGAACCGTATGAATCTTATGATGAGCTAGAAGAGCTGTACCGGAAACATATTCATGATACTCACGAACGACGATTTGTGATTGAGGAAGCGGATGAGTTTGCAGGCGTCGTGGAACTGATAGATATTGATTATATTCCCCGCACGTGTGAGATCCAAGTGATCGTGATGAGCAGGTTTCGCGGAAGAAGGCTCGCCCAGCAGGCAATGAAAAAAGCACTGGAACATGCATTTTTCATTTTGAATATGCACAAAGTTTATTTATATGTGGATACAGCCAATAAAGCGGCGATCCATATTTATAAAAAGCTTGGTTTTCACTTGGAAGGCACCATGAAAGAACAGTTTTATGCGAATGGGTCTTATCGCGACAGTCATTTTATGGCTATTATGAAACGTGACTTTATGAAACTAAAAAATAAGGGCTGAATGGGGGATCGGATCGCGAAACAAAGGGGCGAAGCACGATGGCACATGAACTAGATAATGAATTAAACGGATATAAATTATTGATCGACTTTCCTGATTTTGCGTTATACGCCGATGAGCATGACAATGTGGTGCAGCGTTTTAGTATGGACATGGTTGCAAAGTACGGGTGGGAAGATAAAAAGTACAGTTTCTCGCCAGAAGCGCTGGCCTATTTAAAGAATTATATTAACCAGTATCGGCACGCACAAGCAGATAAGGGCAAGATCATCAAAAAATATATTGAGCAGCAATTTCTGACCAAGAATTAGGGCAAATGATGGCAAATGTTGAGTTAGGCATTTTTCATGGTTTGCCTAATTTTTTTGCAGTCATGTATTCGTATTGGGCATCGAACAGCTAACAAACCAGCGCAAATGTTAAAGAAAGCAGCAAGTGTGCTCCTAAAGTGATCTAAGCAAAAATTTTCAAGGTAACGCTTAAAAAGTGAGCTGTGGCAAGACTTTTATGAATCCATTTATCGAGTACATCCAACCTTTGCTTCACCGTAGATCCGAACTTATTAACCTAGTCGCAAGAGAATTTATCAATGCTGTTTTTTTCCTTGATGTTAATATTTTTTCATGTGAAAATTATAGAAAACTGACTGTCTTTTTGAAAATTTAACCTAAAAAGGATTATACTTGAACAAAGGGAGGTAATATTTTTGACAAAAAATGATTTAATTGCGCAGTTCCGGGACTATGATCTCTATGTTGGTCCTAAACGCAAGATTTTGAAAAAGTACCATGAAGATAAAAAACTGACTGATCGGACATATGTTTTGTCATTATTGGATTTTAGTAATTTGATGGGTCAGATCAGAAGGTATAATTCTGATCAAGAAGCGAGCGATCCGGCCTCGAAGTTGAAAAAACTGCAAAATAAAATTGAGAGTCGTTTTTTGCAAGAAAACAATCAAGCGTAAGCTGAAAATATCAATATGAAAATGAAACTTTTCGCCATTATATGTAATGTAAGCAAAAACAGTTGATAGATCACCGGTTTAAAGTGAATATCAACTGCTTTTTTAGTTGCAAAATTATTGTTGCTGACCTTAATTAACGCTCAAAATCCACAATTACTGATGCTTGGCTACTTGCTCAAGTACGTATTTTTCCAGTTATACACAACGCCAGCTGCATTTTCCACCAAGCCTTTGACATGCGGGTTGACCATCTCAGGAGAATTTTGCTGGTAGAGAGGTGAAACTCCCATGTCTTTACTTAAGATCTTTGAGGCTTGGATCATATCATTCCACCGTTTATCTTTATCAGGTGCATCAGTGGATTTTGCTGCCTTGATCAGTTTGTCATATGAAGCATTGGACCAAGAACCATCGTTGTAATCATTGTTAGTCGTGAATAGCTCCATAAAGGTGATCGGATCTGCGTAATCTGCGACCCAGTTGGCGACGACCACGTCGAAGTCGCCGGCACGCGAACGCGACAATCTGGTCTTTAATGGAACGTTCGACACATTTACCCTGACTTTTGTGCCCAGATGTTGTTCTAACTGGCTTTGCAGGAAGGCTGTCACATCCTTGCTCTGATCTGTATCAGCCCCAAGAAGAGTGAACTGTAATTCTTTTTGTCCTGTCTCGGTTAAACCCTTGTTCAACAAAGTTTTGGCCAGTGTTGGGTCATAACGCAAGTCGTTGGTTTTAGCTTGCTGTGAAAAATCTTTGCCATTGTTTTTGGCCAATCCATGAGAGACAAGGCCGTTTGGCAATTCGGTTCCCTGGCCCATTATTTTGCTTGCCATTTGCTTCCGGTTGATAGCTAGTGAGATAGCTTTACGGATATTGGCATTTTTAAACGCAGCTTGGGTCTGGTTGAATTCCAAGTATGTCATCTGACCGCTTTTTTCAACTCTAAAGCCTGGCTTCTTGCTTAATTGTTTAGCCTGTTCTGTGCTTAACTGTGACATATCGCTTTTACCTGATTGATATAAGTTATAGGCTGTTGCTGGGCTCTTGTTCACTTTAAAATTGATACCAGCTAACTTAACGTTCTTTTTATCCCAGTAATGCTTATTTTTAATAAACTTCCAGCTTAAGTTAGCACCGGTCCAACCGGACATAGAAAATGGTCCGTTATAGACCATGTATTTTGATTCTGTCCCGTATTTAGAACCATATTTTTTGACTGTTTTTTCATTTTGTGGAAAGAAAACAGGAAAACCCATCAGCAATTTGAAATAAGGTACCTGTTTATCCAGAGTAACCTTTAAGGTATATTTACCGTCGGCTTTGATCCCCAAGGATGTAGGGCTTTTTTTGCCATTGATAATAGAATTGGCATTGGCGATCCCATCAAAAAGATATGAGTATGAAGAACCTGTCTTTGGATCAATGGTGCGCTGCCAAGAATATACAAAATTTTGAGCGGTTACCGGATCACCATTGCTCCATTTAGCTCCCTTGCGCAGAGTGAATGTATAATGTAATTTATTTTTGCTGATCTTCGTGGCTTTGGCGATCCCAGGTTCAACTTTTGAATCTTTGCCCAAACGGTAGAGACCTTCCATTGAATTGCCCAGCATGTCAAAGCTTTCCGAATCAGTAGCCTTTGACGGATCCAATGATGAGAGTTCTGTTTGTTCACTCCAGTTGAGTACCTGCTTGCCTGAACCATTGGCAGACTTTGAGCTGCAGCTAGTCAGAGCTAAGCCAAATGCCAGGATCATCATAGTTAAGGTTACCTTGTTTCTTACTTTCATATAGCATCTTCCTTTGTTTTAAAGTGAAGTTTCTGCTTAAATTATCTTCTTAGGTTAGAAAATTTACATATATTGGTGGGTTGGCCAATGAATCAAGCGAACGACTCCACGTTTTATAAAAACAGTCACCGTCAGTTTCAGTGCCAACGATGACTGTTTTTAAAATATTAGGAAACCTCAGATCAAATTATTTGCTAACTTAGTTATTTGGTTCAAAAACTAAATGTTGGTTAACAAAGGCATCGAAACCTAACTCGCTAAGCTCACGGCCATAGCCAGAATTTTTGACCCCGCCAAACGGTAATTCTGGTAAGGATGTCCAGCCTGAATTGATAAAGGACATGCCTGTTTCGATTTTTTCTGCAACTTCCTGAGCGTGTTCGCGGTTGCTGGAAAAGATCGTATTGCCCAAGCCGTAACTTGAATCATTAGCGATATCGATCGCTTCTTGTTCGGAGTTGACTTTGTAGATCGAAGCCACTGGACCAAACAATTCCTGATTGTAGGCTGGATTGTCTTTAGCGATGTCTGTCAAGATCGTTGGCTGGAAGAAGAAACCTTTGCTGTCGATCGGCTCGTTACCATAGACAAGTGTGGCACCGCCTTTGATTGCAGCATCAACTTGTTTTTGCAGCGTTTCTTTGGCACTCTGGGAAGATAACGGGGCAACCACTGTATCTTTATCCATTGGGTCACCAACCTTAGCCTGTGAGAATGCATCTTTCATGACCTGTACGAATTCATCGTATTTGTCAGCCATAACGATAAAACGCTTGGAAGAGGTGCAGACCTGGCCGGCATTATAAAGGCGGGCACCGGGAGCTACTTTTTTGACTTCATCCCAGTCAGCGTCGTCCAAGATAATGAAAGCATCGTTACCGCCCAGTTCCAAGGTAGATTTCTTTAATGCTTCGCCAGCCTCTTTGCCAACTGAAGCTCCGCCACGTTCGGAACCAGTCAAGCATACTCCAGCTACCCGAGGATCGCGGATCGCCTTGCTGACAAGGTCATAGCCGATGAACATATTGTTGAGTGCGCCTTTAGGTGCTCCGGCGTCTAAAACAAGTTCGGCGAATTTTTTAGCTGATGTTGCACAGATCGAAGCATGTTTCAAGATCATAGGGTTGCCTACGATGAAGTTAGGTGCGAAGACACGAACGACCTGGTACAGTGGAAAGTTCCAAGGTTCTACCGCTACTATTACACCAGTTGCTTGTTTAGCATAATAGGCGCGTCCAGCAGGGCTTTCTAACGGAACAGACTCCATAAACTTTTCGCCATTTTGTGCATAGTACTCCACAATCGCTGCACAAAGATCGACTTCGCCCTCAGCTTCTGTTAAAAGCTTACCCATGTCGTAAGTCATGGCCTTGGCCAATTCTTCTCGTCTTTCCTTGATCAGTTCAGCCACTTTGTGCAAAGTTTTTGCTCGATCAGCAACTGGGGACTCACGCCAAGTCTTATAAAGCTGGTGTCCAGTTTCCAGAGCTTGTTCAAGGTCTTTGGCACTTTGGTTGGAATATTCCTGAAGAACCTCGCCAGTGTATGGATACGTCGTTTTGTATGCCATTAAGAATCACTCCTTGTATTTGATATTAAAACGTTTACAGAATAAGTATAACCCTCTTGGTCAGATTAATAAAAAATAACCTTTGTTTTTTTATTAACAAAGGTTGATTTACTATATTTAAGCGCAGCAGCCACTGAAATTTTTGCTGGAGATTACCGCTGATCTGAGCAGATAAATTTCATGACTTCATCAATAAGCATGCATTCACAGGGTCTGTTCTAAGCTTCGGTGTTCGTGTCAAACATGTTTAAGACCAGCGTTAGGGAGCCTTGCACATGCATGAGTTGTTTATTGATTTTGCTGATCAACGCATCTTGTTGACGAGTCAGCTTCACCTGGGTGTTTCTTTGCAGGTGCATTAAATGTGAGATCACGAGGTCAAAAAATTGGTCAGTAAACGTTAAATCATTGAGCGCAGTCGAGTAGTTTCCGTCCTTGATCAAAGCGGCATCATATTCAAGGTCGACCATTGATTCAAGGTCAGCAATAATTTTATTCAACGGAGTGCGCAAGAGCTGCTGTTCAAATTTTAGCGAAAGAGATAATTTTTCTAATTGGTCTAGAATGCGGTCTAATTCTTTACTCATGTTGTTGATATTTCGAATGGCCTGCTCCACGGTGATCACCTCTTTATGATTGAATTGCTAATGAAATGCGGACAGTCAAAAAGAAAAGATTAACGATCCCTACTTTAGGGTAATTATGAATTCGCTTACTTCATTTTAAATATAACATATCGTGCGCGTCTTATCTACTAGTATTTGTTAGGTTAATAAGTTAATAAATTTACTTATTCTTTGTATAATAATGTCAGTAGAGTTTTGCAGGCTTAATTGGTATCATTTCACTATATTCAGTGATATTACTTAATTTTATGAAGCGGATCTTAGGCTTCGTAATTTGAAGAATACGTCGTTTTGTTTTATTCTTATAAGCATATATAAGAAGTAAAAGAAGGTGGATCAATAAAATGACTTTGATTTTTGAAGCCTTGCAAAGTGTGATCGTGTTATTGATAATTATGACGGTCGGTTTTCTTATAATGCGTCTGAATATAGTCACTGACTATTTTTCAATGGACGTTTCCAAGATAATTACTTTGATAGGTTTACCAGCTATCATATTTTATTCAGTCCTTACTAATATATCAAGTGATGGTTTGTTGACGATGTTTCAGAAATTGTTAGTACCGGTGATCGCAACGATGTTAAATTATTTTGTTAGCTGGCTATTATCTCGCTTGCCGGTTTTCGCTGAGGGCGATCGTGGCGTTTTTATAAATGCAAGCGTCAATGCTAATACGACCTTTATCGGTTTGGCGATCAACAATATACTATTTGGCAAAATCGGATTGGCTAGTTTTTTGGTATACTTTCTGACCAATAACCTTTCGATTTGGGCTTTTGGTCAATATTTTCTTGAGCCACAGCCAAAACAGTTGGAGGATCACAGTTCGGAAAAGAAAGCGAATTTTATAAGCGTTCTAGAATCTCCTCCATTGCTGGCTTTCTTGGTAAGTTTCGTCTTTGTTGCGTTAGGAACTTCGATGCCTTTATTCATCCTAGATTCTACCCAGCTCCTTGGCGAATTAGTTACCCCGCTAGCTCTTTTATATAGCGGGATGATGCTTTATAGCGCTGGATTATTCAAAAGTTTAAAATTCAATAATGCGAAGATCTTAGGGATAATTGGCCGTTTCGTGCTTGGCCCGTTGTTAATGTATCTGACTATTGTTGTGACGAATATCTTTTTCCCTGGGTTAGTCAGCAAAATTGATAGTCAGGTGTGGCTGGTTCAATCTGGAACACCAGTGATGGCGATCTTGCCGGTGTTAGCCACACAAAAGCATTCTAACTACGCACTTGGTAATGATTTAGTAGTTTTGACAACAGTATTATTTGTTTTTGTTTTGCCGGTCATCTTTTTGGTTTCCAAGGCTATTTTTTAAGTCA
>CAKPZY010000012.1 GCA_934215475.1 uncultured Ligilactobacillus sp. | reverse complement strand
TTTCTTTTGATTTTGACATTCAAAAGTCTATCACAAATGGCTTTTTATATTTCTAACTTAATTTTACAAACCAGGATTGTAAAATGTCTTGTTCTTTTTGGGGATTATTGGTGATAGAAGTACAGTATATAACTGTATTTCTTCATTTAATTCCTTTAAAAATCGTTCAGCTTGATCTTTTTTTTGAAACTTTTTGGCTGATTGCTCTGTATAATTTTGCTTCTGAAACCACTTTATTACTTGCAGACCAATATGTTCGAATGAACTTAGTTAAACTTTTGCTATCATTGTCAAGCTTAACGGAAATATTATTCCATGACTCATTAACTTCTGCTAACTCTGTAGCATCATTTCCACTAGATATGATAGACATTAAATGATTTTTGATAATATCAGAAGCTGCCAAATCTAAGCCACGGCTATTTAAAGTTTCAAAAATTGTAAAAGCCTCTTTAGAATTAAGTGTTGAGATCATGACTAAATAAAAACCATTAGTAAATGATTCAAAAATAGTTTGTAGTTTATTAATTCTGTCATTCCAATTTTTGTATTTGTTTAGTTTTGCAATGACAGCAGCTTTCATCTTCACATAGGCGGAATGCATATTTTCAATCGGTTTTACTCGCTGATGTTCTTTATAATATAATTCTGCTTTTGAAACATCAGTTGTTAGACTCAAAAAATACTCTTCTAAATCCACTCCATTTATTTTTCCGGATTGAATTATCAAAGCAGTATCATTATCAACACCAATTATGTCCTTAATTTCTTTAATCAAAGAATGTAATTCTAGAAAGGAGTCGCTATTGCTTATCTTAACTATATCAGCTCCTGAAAATGCTTTTTCAATAATAAATTGGGCAATATCTTTGAGCACTGTAAAAAAAATTAAACTCGTTGTTAATCTCTGCTGCCCATCAATAATCTCTTGACGTTCATCGTGCCCTTTAAATGTTACCAATTGCCCAAAAAAGTGACTTCCTTTTGAATCATCAACAAGATCACTCAGATCACTCACAAATTCATCAATTTGCTGACTTCCCCAAGCATAATTTCTTTGATACATAGGAACCTTAAAAAAATTTTCTTTAAACAAATTCCCCATGCTAAACTGTGCTGGTTGTGGTAATTCAATTCTTGATTTCTTCATGTTTTAATCCTCTTTACAAAATTTTATATAAATATATATTTAACTATATTTCTGATAATATAAATATTATATCAAAAAATGACAAAAAATAGATAATTTTTATTGAATTTCTAAATATGAATGAGATTATTCACTGAGAAATATCCATATTCCAAAAAGGACTCGCCACCCCAATAAACTTCATTAAAAATTTCAGTCGTAATTTTAAATGCTCAATCCTTTAAGTTCTGGAACATTTTTCAGTAGAATAACAAAATCTTTATAACAATAGTATTTCCCTGACTATTCCACCTACTTTGTTACTATAACCTTCGAGTATCATAATTTTTTCCATTAAAGATTTAAATCTGCTTTTTCGTTAATTATATTACCCTTTTCACATAAAAAAATATGATACAAACACGCTATTTAACGGTGATTAAAGAAAGTTATGCGTTGATATATTTTTATTTTTCTTTCTTTGTGACTACTTTCGCTTGACTATATGATTTTATTTGAATAGAATTGAGATGGTTAAAAAGTATATTTTGGAAAAAGGAAAAATTCGATGAAAGCAGCTGTTGTAAGGGATAATTGTGATGGTTATGTTGACATCAAAGACGTTTCGCTTCGGGACCTGAAATACGGCGAAGCCTTAGTCAAAATGGAATATTGTGGATTATGTCACACAGATCTGCATGTTGCAGCCGGGGATTTTGGCAAAGTGCCTGGACGCATCATTGGACACGAAGGCGTGGGTAAAGTTATCAAAGTCGCAGATGGCGTGACTTGCTTGAAGATTGGCGACCGCGTCTCTATCGCCTGGTTCTATAAAGGCTGTGGCCACTGTGAATACTGCACGACTGGCCGTGAGACGCTCTGTCGCAATGTTTTAAATTCTGGATTCAACATTGACGGAGCAATGGCCGAAGAATGTATCGTTCCTGCTGATTATGCTGTGAAAGTTCCTGAAGGGTTAGACCCAGTCGAGGCAACTTCCTTAACTTGTGCTGGAGTGACTGTCTATAAAGGTCTAAAGACTGGTGACCTGAAACCAGGTCAGTGGGCTGAAATTGTGGGGACCGGCGGCCTGGGCAACTTAGCTGTGCAATATGCCCACAATGTTTTCGGAGCTCATGTTGCAGCCGTCGATATTAATGACGACAAACTAGCTGCTGCAAAAAAATTAGGCGCTGATTTGACTATCAACTCTAAAAAAGAAGATGCATCCAAAGTCTTACAAAATAAAGTTGGCGGAGTCAATAGTGCAGTGATCACCGCTGTTAGTCCAGATTCGTTTACTTCAGCTGTCAATGCATTGCGGCCGGATGGAACTTTGGTTGCCATCGCCCTTCCACAAGGCGACATGGCATTGAATATTGCTAAGACTGTCCTTGACGGAATCAAGGTTGCAGGCTCCTTAGTCGGAACGCGCCAGGATCTGAAAGAAGCTTTCCAATTCGGGGCTGAACATAAAGTAAAACCAATCGTTCATACGCGTAAGCTTTCCGAAGTCAATGACATCATCGATGAGATGAAGAACAACGAGATCGTTGGCAGGATGGTCGTGGACTTTACTTAAAATCAGCAGCTCACATCTTTTTGAAACACAAAATAGCAGGAGTAATGTATTCGATTCCAAATGCTTTGGCGAATACTTTACTCCTGCTATTTGTAGAATGTTTTTTTCTTAAATGAGCCTAGTTTCACTAAATTACAAACATACGCATAACCTACAATTCGTGTCTGTATGTTTCGTTTTGCCGGTTGAGCACCATTAAAAGAAATAAGGTCAAGGCGGTAAATGCCGCACCGCCTAAACCAACATTTTGAATTCCAAATTGGCTGACTGTGATTCCTCCTATGGCAGAGCCAAGGGATATCCCAAAGTTTGAAAAAATCGAGTTCAATGATGAAGCCAGGACCATCGACTGAGGATAATCCTTTTCAGCCACATTCAATATATGCAGTTGGATCGGTGAGTTGATCAGATACATCAAAGCTCCAACAAGCATTACGTCAACTGTCCCAACCACCTTGCTTCTTAAAAGCAGCGGCATCAGTACTAGCGCAAGCAACTCAATAATATAAGCACGCGGCATCACTTTCAACCCGCCATTATCCGCGATCCTGCCGCTATATTGGTTGCTCAAAAGTGACATCAAGCCATAAATCGTCAGCAAAGCTGTGATCATAGATGGTGCGTAATGCAAAGCTTGTGACAAGATTGGGCGCAAGTATGTGTAAAAAACATATACTCCAGCCAGACTAAACGTAGCAACTAGGACACTTAAAAAGATGCGCGGATCCTTAAAGATAATGAACTGATTACTCAGGCCTCCGCTTTTTTGTTGACTTATATCCCGCGGCAAATAGCGGATGACTAGCAAAATAGTGAGTAGGCTAAAAGCAGTAATGGTGGCAAAAGTATAGCGCCAATCAAAAGTCGTGCTGATCCAAGTTCCCAGCGGTACGCCAAAAACAGAAGCAATGCTAAAGCCGGAAAAGATCCAGCTGATGAGCCATGCTCGTCGTTCTAAGGGAGCAATCGCCGTGGCAAATGTCATTGCCAGTGAGATAGCAGCCCCTGAAACTAGGGCGGTGATGACCCGAGACAAGACCAAGACCGCGTATGAGGGCGCTAGCGCAGTTAGCAGGTTGGCGAAAGTAAAAATAAATAATAATAAGAGCAAGGCACGATAAAGGTTATCTTTGATAAGCATTGTCACAATGGGAGTGCTGATTGCATAAACCAACGCGAAGATCGTGACCAAATAACCCACTACAGAAATGCCAACAGAAAACTGACGGGCAATATCATCTAAAATACCCACGATAATAAATTCGCTGAATCCTAAGACGAACGCCAGTAAAATTAGCACGAAACTCTGGATACGAAATGTTTTCACTTCTCTTCTCTCCCCCTACACCAGATTGCTACATTTGAAGCTCAAAAACATGCGACTCCTAGAGTACAAAAATAAACTAAGTCTTGTCAATTATTTACACACAAATCTAGCGACAAATATTGTCAATTATTTACATGACCAGCTTAAAGATCTGGTCTCTTTCCCCCAAAAGGTAATGAACAATATTTTGACAAGAAATTTTCTGAAGTGCCTCTAATGACGTCTGCGAATAAAAAGCTGCGTGCGGTGTAACCAGCACATTTTCCCTTCCCAGCAGTGGCTGGTGGGCTAACTGGGGTTGTTCGCTTGTTAGCACGTCCAACGCCGCACCTCTCAACAAGTTATCATCAAGGGCCTGGATCAAATCAGCCTCCATCACACAAGCACCACGAGACATGTTGATAAAATACGGCTGAAGTTTCATACCGGCAAACTTATTTTTGTCAAAAAAGTGATAGTTTGTCTGATTTAAATTCATATGATTGGTAATAATATCGGCTCGTTCCAACACTTCTTTTGGATCAGAGCAGATAGAAACTCCAATTCGCTTGGCTTTTTCTTCTTTAACGGTATACGGATCATAAGCTAAGACAGACATTCCCAGTCCCCTGGCTTTTTTGGCTACAGCCGACCCGATTTTGCCAAAGCCAAAAATGCCCAGTGTCATTTCGCGAAGCCTCTTATTGATCGGCGGATAGTCAAAGCGCCACTGTTCATGCTTTTCCACATCATTCTCGTAAAAGCGAAGGTTTTTGACCAAGGAAAGCATCGTCGCTAAGGTGAATTCCGCGACGTCTTCGGTACAATATTCTCCAACCACGCAAATGCCTACCTCATGTAACTTGGCTTGCTCTAGATCAATGTTATCATAACCAGTCGCGTTGATCGAAATGACCCGCAAGTGCGGCGCGTGCGCCAATAATTCTCCATCAATTTTAATAAATCCGGTCAGTAATGCGGTGGCATCTTCCAACACATCATAAAATTCAGCGCGCCTTTCATCTTGATAGACATATGTAATGACTTCAGCCTCAGGCAACCGCGCACGCAAAAACGCGACTTCCTTAGTGTGAGCTGGCATCATTGAGTCTGCATAATCTGCGATAACGATCTTCACACATATCACTCCTGACGGACAAATTTTTTGAACATTTTTTATTAAAATAAATAGCCGCCAATATGCTTACAGCTGTTTATCTGTTACACAAAGCTTTATAACATAGCTAACCAGATTCGAAATGCCGATAATGATTATAATTTTACTCAAAAATAATACACCGCGCAAACAGTACAGCTCTTCTCGTTCGCGCGGTGTATTTTATTCTATCAGTTGTCTCAATCGTTCTATCCGTCTATCCAACGGAGGATGGGTATTTAAAAGTCCAGCCAAAGTAAATTTGTGCTTTTTTGGCTCTGAAAGTCCCGCCTTTTGCATTTTTTTGACATCTGCTTTGGTTAGCGGCGTGCGAATACACAAGGCAGCCGCTTTACTATTGGCATTCGAGCTCGGCACCTGATCTTGCTTCAATTTGTTTAACGCATCGATCAAGCCTTGCGGATTCTGGGTCATATCCACTCCTGAAATGTCCGCCAGGCTCTCACGTTGGCGAGACAATGCAAACTGCAGCAAGAGGGCAATCGGTACACCGACCAATTGAATGATCAAACCGCCGATCATCATCGCGATCCCGATCAAAGCACCGCTTTTATTATTGTCACGTCGGTCATCATCATGATCTCCCCAGCTGCCAAACCACAAAGTATCTTCTCCAATTTCGGTCAGAAAAGAACCAACACCAGCAATAAAGCCTGTTAGCGCAACGGTAATCGAGCCTGAACGAATATCATAATTTTTGATGTGTGACATTTCATGTGCTAAAACGCCCTTTAATTCTTCTCGGTTCATCATTTTCAACAAACCGGTATTGACGCCGATTGCAGCGTGTTTGGGGTCTCTACCCGTTGCAAACGCATTAGCTTCGGGATCATCAACAATATAGATCTCCGGTAGCGGTATTTCAGCGGTGATCTGCAGCTCCTCCATAATGTCAAACAGTTGCTTTTCTGCCGGAGAAGAATTATCTTGGGTGATCTTCTTGCCCTTAACAGAACTCATAAAAACACTGGTCGTATTATAGTAAACAAACAATGAGTAAAGCAAAGCTGCTACTAAAAATCCGCCTGCCGTTCCCAAGGCTATCTTCCATAAAGAGTTTGGATCATTCGCTAGAATATAGCCTGCTAGTAAGCCCAGAAAAAGTCCGACAGCTGTGAGCAAAAGGCTGAAGATGATCATTACGATAGTGGAACTGCGTTTGTTTTTCGCAATCTGTTCCTCAATGGTCATAACTTAGTCGCCGCCTTAGAATTTAACTTGCGGAGCTTCTCGTTGGTTTTCATCTGTGATCACTTCTAAGTTAGGCTTGATCACAAAGTGAAACATCTTAGCCACCATATTGGATGGAAAAGTAGTAACAGAGTTGTTATAGGACAAAATGTGTTTGTTGTACATTTGACGTGCTGCTGCCACTCGATTTTCGACTGTTGTCAGTTGTTCTTGTAAGTTCAAGAAATTAGTGCTTGCTTTTAGTTGCGGATAATTTTCCGCGACAGCAAAGAGATTACCCAAAGTGTGAGACATCTGCTGATCAGCTTTGGAACGTTCATTCATATCCAAATTCGAGTCGGCCACCTTGCTGCGCATTTCAGTTAATTTGGTAAAAGTCTCCCGTTCATGCGTGGCATAACCTTTAACCGTCTCCACGACGTTCGGGATCAAGTCTGCGCGATATTTTAACTGAATGTCGATCTGCTTTTCCGCAGTATTGATACTATTGGTTGCCCGTTGCAAGTTGTTATAACTAGTCCATAAATAAATTGCTATGATCGCTATGATCACAATAATGATGATCCAAGCCATGAAATTCATCCTTCCTTTTACTAAGCCGGTTCGTATATCCCTAATTATACCAAACATGTGTAGTTTAAAGCTATCAGGCTAGTCATCTTTGACAAATTTTAGCAATTCGAACAAAAAACAAGGCACTTCCCTGACAGTTAGCTCTTCGACTGGACTCGACCACCTAATTTTTCAGATTATATCAACGTCAAAATAATGAAATAACCGACAGAGATCACAAGCAAAGCAACTACCAGCTTCCAAGTCCATCTTAGCCACGTGGAGATATTGATATGGCCCAGTTGAAGCGCTCCAACCACTACGGCTGAGGTTGGTGTCAGCATGTTTATCAACCCTGATGAAGCCTGGTAAATGCTGACAACGATGTTAGCCTGAACGCCTGCAAAATGTCCCATCGGACCAATAATACCCATCGTTGCCGCCGCGAGGCCTGACGTCGAGGGGATCAAGAAAGTCATAGGCAGATAAAAGACGTAAGTCACGATTGTATACATGATCTTGTTTGAGCCTTGCAAAACCAGTTCGCCCCAGTGCAAGACTGTATCTGTGATCATTCCAGCATCCATCACAACTTGGATCCCACGTGCCAGGGCTACAACGATCGCCACACTTGCCAAGTCTTTGACCCCCGCCATGAAGCAATCAACAAATTTTTGTTCTGGCATATGATAGACAAATTTGATCAAAATGGACATTGCGAGAAACAACATGGTGATCTCACTAAAGTACCAATCTCCAAAAGCAACAATGTCCTTACCCAAAAATGCTCCTAAGAACGGGACACTCTTCACCCATTTCAGAAATGAACCGAAAAATGTCCAGTGATCGTTGATCGTTTGCCACGGAACTAGACCTACGATCATGATCACAAATGTTGAGCCAAAAACCCACAAGACTCGTTTTTGGCCTTTGGTAAGTCCGGGTATCTCCTCATTTTCCATTGCCTGGCTGTCAACATTGGTCCCCGAATATAACAGAGACTTTTCTGGGCCTTTCTCAATTTTGACAGCATAATGATAAATATATCCAATGGCAACAAGCAAAGTAATGACCAGCAAAATCAACCGTGAAATCAAACCATCGCCCATGGAAATATGTAAGCTCTGAGAAGCAACACCTGTGGCAAAGGGATTAACAGTTGAAGCTAAATTCCCGATCTGTGTGCCGACTAACGGGATCGCAACAGCGACCAGCGCATCCAAACCCATTGCATGCATGATGGGGATCAGCAAGGGATAAAAGGCCATTGTTTCTTCTGACATCCCAAAAGTCGACCCGCCTAAGGCAAACAAAAGCGTCAGCAAAGGGATCAGCATTTTCTTTTGCCGCGAATACTTGTGCATCAGAACTTTGATCCCATCGTTTAAGGCATTTGTTTGGTTAACGACGCCTAAAAAGCCCCCGATCACTAAAATAAACAGCGAGATCGAAATTGCTCCTTCGGTCTGCTTGTTGCCGATCATCCCTGTGACCGGTGACATCAAAACATCCCACAGCCCTTGAGGCTTACTGGCTACAGTATGGTAAGTGTGACTGACGACCTCCCCAGCCTTATTAACATCATAAGTGCCAGCGGGAATGATCCAAGTCAAAACAGCAATGAAGATGATCAACAGAAACAAAATAGTATACGCTGATGGCATGGAAAAATGAAGCCGCCGTTTTTTGGTATTCAATAAAATTACCTTCCTTATAAATTTATCAATTGTTTGAAAATTATTTACTTTGTTCATAGTGAGTGAATGATTGGAGAGAAAAGAACAACCTTTCCTAATATAACAATTTTTTCATTGTTTGCGTGGAAAAGAAGAAGTTACTCATTTTCCTTGGCCCTCCGTTTATTCTTATCTCATCAAAAAGTTATTTTGCTGGCTTTTGTTAAGCACACAGGCTGTCCCAGGAAAGAACTTGACCAGGATCCAGTAATTTCATGGTAGTATAATTAAAAAGGACTAATAAAATGTAGGAGCATGCATACTTATGAAACAACTCGTCAGCCGCGCAACCATCGCAAATTGGCAACGTTTAGGGAATTTGCATAAACAACTGTTGCATCGCGCAAACAAAACAGATTCTAAACGCCTGATCTTTCCAGAAAAATATGTGGAAAATGAACAGAGCAAAAAGAACATTTTAAACCTGGCTGCTTTTGTCGGCGATAATTCTTTAAAAACTGATGAGTTTATTTTGACTCTAGCAGGTTCAGTCATCAATAAAGTTGCCACGATCTCAAACACGAACAAGAAAAGATACTTGAATTCAATCCAAAGTCAGTTAGGATACGCTCCCACATCATTTGAGGTCGATAGTGACCTGATAAAATCCATATTAATGGAACCGGATTTTTTCGGCGGGCTTTTTCAAACACTCAAGACAGAAGGAACGAGAAACAAAAATGGTTTGTACTACACCCCCTATTACGTTGCAGACGATCTTTTGA
This sequence comes from uncultured Ligilactobacillus sp., assembly GCA_934215475.1. Taxonomy (GTDB): domain Bacteria; phylum Bacillota; class Bacilli; order Lactobacillales; family Lactobacillaceae; genus Ligilactobacillus. Next base: position 39,936 of record CAKPZY010000012.1, on the reverse strand, counting down.
TGAAAATTAAATTTGATCAGCAGCAGGATTTTTTTGACCCCGGGGTGGGGACTGGAATATTTTTGGTCGAATTACTTTTAAAATTCAACATCCCTGTAGCGAAATTACATGGTTCAGACATTGACCCGATCGCGGCGTTGCTGGCAACAGCTAACCTTTTGCTGCATGCCCCGGCTTTCGATAACACCTATCCAGATATCCAAATTAAGGATTACCTACAAACTAAAACTTCCGTCAAATACTCCTGTATCGTTGGAAATCCTCCTTGGGGAGCTAAAAACATTAGCGCCGTCAATTCCAGCCACTTTCCTAAGGCAGATTCATTCGCCTATTTTCTGGAGAAAGGTTTACGTGAATTAACCACCTGTGGCAAGCTGGCATTCGTTTTGCCGGTCGCTTTCTTAAATATCGCAACTCACCAACCTGTTCGAAATTTGATTTTGCAAGACTGCAGCCTAGAATCTGTCACGTACTTGCCTAATCTTTTCCAAGGTGTAATTTCAGATGTGGTACTGGTGATAATCAAAAAAAATCGTGCTCCACATAACTTAGTAACTTTTTATAAAAAAGGCCAAATAATCGAAACACCACAAGAATCTTACTTGCATGTTCCCAACGAAAATTTACTGCCGCTAAAAAATATTGATTTAGAGATCATGCATACCATTTGGCAGAGAAAAACGGTTGATTTGGCCAATAGCGCTTGGGGTTTAGGTATCGTGACAGGTAATAATAAAAAACACGTGTTAGACGCCCCCACTGAACAAACAGAACCAATTATAACGGGTAAAGAAGTTCAGCCCTATGTGCTCAAAGAAGCACGGCATTTCCTGAATTTTCAGCGTGAGAAATTCCAACAGGCCGCAAAAAATGAAATATACAGGACACCAGAAAAATTAGTCTACAAATTCATCAACAAGCGGCTGGTTTTTGCCTATGACGATCAGCAATTGCTGACTTTAAACAGCGCAAATATCCTGGTCCCGCATGTACTGACCCACAGTGTAAAAACGGTAATGGCTCTCTTGAACTCACAACTGTTTCAATATCTTTATGCAATCTTATTTGATAGCCCGAAAATTTTGCGCGGCAACCTGCAGGCTTTGCCTCTGATCAAATTATCAAAACAGGAAAGTAAGTTTTTGGAAGGACTCGTGGAACAACAATTAACGCAACAAAACAAATTGGCTCAAATCGATGATTTCGTCTTTACTAAATATGCTTTGAATCACCGACAAATTTCTCGGATCCATCAAGTACTAACCAAAGGTATCTTTGCTTAACAACAAAAAGACAGAGACCGTTATAGAAACGATCTCTTTTTTTGATTCGGAAAATCATTGTTCCCAATGGATAGAGTAATGGGTAAAATGTGATCGATATTTTATCCAATGGGCCTTTCATTGGATAAAACATGTCCTTCTTTTTATCCATTGACTCATTCATTGGGGAAAACTCCTCTTAGTTTTTATCCATTGACTGCTTCATTGGGGAAAACTTCTCTTTACTTTTATCCAATGGGCGTTTCATTGGATAAAAACTATCTTCTGTTTTTCCCCAATTACTTTTTCCCGTAGATTTATTTCTCTGATGTCTCAAATTTGCTTTGCAATTGATCAAAATATGACTTTTTATCGCTAAACCAGTCCTCGAATTGTTTCCCTTCATTTTGATAGACAGAATATCTTCCTTTATTGTGCAGCAAGGTAAAATACTTGTGTAATATATATTTCAAATAATTATCATTGACTATGCCGCCCATAAACCAGCGCAGATCACCTCGCGCTAAATGATGTTTGAAAAATAGCACCCCATATTCGCAGATCGTCCGGACATATGCTCTTTCTTTTGCTTCACAAAAATGGCAGCAGGAACACTGAAAATATTTTCGCTGTTGTTGCCAACTAAAGTTGCCGCATTTTGGACACATGATCCCAGTTTTTAATTTGTGAGATCCTAAATCTTTTAGCGGTCTGTATCGCTTGATTTCATACCTGTTAAATGCTCCTGTGACCATGGAGACAGTGCTTTGAAGTTTAGCTGAATTTGTTCCAACAGTATTTTGCAAATCGAGCAGCCATGATGGCACTTCACCAAATGTTTTTACTTTCTGAACCAGTTGTTGTTTAATTTCAAGTTTCATACCGGGATCCATAAACACAAGTACTCGTTCTATTTGTAAATTGACACTTGTTTTGACAAAGATCTTCTCTAAAATATCATGAGCACGGTCGATCTGCCGGAAAATATTGTGCGACATTATTTTCCCATTAAAATACCAGCCATTTTCTCTGTAGCAATATTCTCCTCGGTAATTTTTGACATCGATAATATACGCGGTACCGGTTGTTATGATGATCTTATCAATTTGAACGACCTCATCTTCGCAGCACAAATTAATATCATCTAATACAAGTTCAGGGCTGCCAAAATAATCGCACACCAGCTTGTCAAAGCTGATTTCACCATGATAACCGCGCTTTAAACTCAATAACCCAGCGTATTCATTTCTATTTAATCTGACTCTTTTTTGTAGATTTTCAAGGTATTGTAATTCAAACGGTTTAGTGCGCATTACTTTACCACCTCCTCAATAATAAATACTCAAATTTTATTAGTTTTTATCTAAAAGTTCTCAGTTATTAACGCAAGAAGATAATTTTTGCAAAAATAAAAAACGTCTCGCCACAGATAATGGCAAGACGTTTTCCTTATTCAATTTACTTTATTTTTTCAGTGGTTCCCAATTCCAGCTTTTAACTTCTGGCAAATCAGTTCCCACGTCCCGAATATACTGATTGTGTTTAGCAACCTTATCGTCCATCCGTTGTGCAAAGTAAGCCGCTTTTTCTGCGTATTCTGGTACTGACTCAATTGCATCTTTAGCAAGGTGGAAACGATCTAATTCATTCAAGACCCGCATATCAAATGGTGTTGTAATATCGCCATTTTCACGGTAACCATGAATATGCACATTCTGGTTATGACGGCCAAAGAAGATATTCTTGATCAGATCTTCATAACCATGGAAAGCAAAGATAACTGGTTTATCCTTGGTGAAATATCTATCAAACTCTTCATCTGTCAAACCGCGAGGGTCATCTTTCGGTGAACGCAGCTTCAAGATGTCGACCACATTGATGAAGCGGATCTTCAATTCTGGAAATTCCTTGTTCAACAATGAGATCGCAGCTAAAGCTTCCAAGTTTGGCTCACTGCCGGCAGCTGCCCCTACTAAGTCGGGCTCTGCTCCCTGGTCAGTAGATGCCCAGTCGATGTAACCTAAGCCCTGATCAACGATCTGCTTAGCTTCATCGATCGTGTACCACTGGCGACGCGGCTGCTTGGACGCAACGATCGCGTTGATCTTTTCGTAATCACGAAAAGCCTTATCGCCGACAGCCAACAATTCATTAGCGTCAGCCGGGATATATTCACGAATGAATTCCGGCTTCTTTTCTGCCAAATGTGTCAGCATACCTGGATCTTGATGGGAATAGCCATTATGATCTTGCTGGAAAACCGTCGAAGTATTGATGATGTTTAAAGCAGGATATTCTTTTCTCCAATACTGTTCCTTGGCTTTACGCAACCACTTGAAGTGCTGCGTCAACATTGAATCGATAATGCGTCCAAATGATTCATAGGTGGCAAAGAAACCATGACGACCTGTCAAAATATACCCTTCCAGCCAACCTTCAGCCTGATGTTCTGACAACTGTGAATCGATCAAACGACCGGAATTGGCCAAATTGTGGTCATTACCCTTTTTAATTGGTTCCATCCACTGACGTTTTTGCTCGTCAAGTAAAGCATACAAACGGTTAGATTCACTTTCGTCTGGGCCAAAGCCGCGGAAGGTGGTTGGATTCAATTCAGAAACCCTGTTTAACCATTTTGACCATTCCAACATGTCTTGTTCCTGATCAACACCACGCTGGTCAAACTTGACCGCATAGTCACGTACATCTGGGAATTTCAACGGCTTCGGGTCAAGTCCACCATTAGTGATGGGGTTGACTGACATCCGCTGGTCACCCTTAGGTGCTAACGCACGGATCTCATCTTTCAATGTGCCATTATCATCGAACAATTCCTCAGGCTTATAAGACTTCATCCAATCAGTCAACATATCTTTGTGTTCCATATGCTCAGCGTCAACCGGGATCGGAACCTGGTGGGCGCGGAATGAGCCTTCGATCGGTTGACCGGCTAAGTTACGCTTAGGACCTGTCCAACCTTTAGGAGAACGGAAGATGATCATTGGCCAATTTGGCAATTCTGACTCTCCTTCGGCTGCTTGTGCCGAAATCCGAGCCTTCTTTTGGATATCTTTGATCTCTTCGATCACAGTATCCAAGGTCTTGGCAAGCTCACCAGAAACTTTCAAATGATCTGTATTAGCATCTGCTTCGACAAAATAAGGCTTCCATCCCATACCTTTGAAGTAGCTAGCCAAATCTTCGTCACTCATCCGGGCAAGAACAGTTGGATTAGAGATTTTGAAACCATTCATGTTAATGATCGGCAAAACCGCACCGTCTTTAACTGGATTGATAAATTTGTCGGAGAACCAAGATGTGGCCAATGGGCCGGTTTCTGATTCGCCGTCACCGATCTCGACCGCAGCGATCACGTCAGGGTTATCCAAGATAGCACCTGTTCCATGAGATAATGAGTACCCTAATTCTCCACCTTCATGGATCGAACCTGGTGTTTCTGGCGCAGCATGTGAAGCAACGCCGCCTGGGAATGAGAATTGCTTAAACAGCTTTTGCATTCCCTTTTCATCCTGAGAAATTTCCGGATAAATATCGGAATAGCTGCCGTCCAAGTATGAATTAGAAACCATTACCTGGCCGCCATGGCCGGAACCTTCGATATAAAACATATTTAAATCATACTTATTGATCACACGATTTAAATGAGCATAAATGAAATTCTGAGAAACGATCGTACCCCAGTGGCCAATAGGCTTGATCTTAACGTCTTTGGCTTCCAAAGGACGTCTCAAAAGCGGATTGTCCCGCAAAAATAGCTGTCCTACTGAGATATAATTAGCAGCACGCCAATATTTGTCTAATAATTTTAAATATTCTTCTGAATCATAATTTACAGGCATTTCAAGCACACTCCTTGTTCTAAGTTGCTAACCTTTAAATTGCTTTTAATTTAGAAAACGGTACTTCCCGCTCTCCTTTGACTATGATAAAACATTTGTATAAAAAGTCAACCTTTTTAATTATTGGTACGTCCCAATTTGAAATTGGACAAAAACGGTCAGGCCTTCATTTGGAGAGGGCCAGTCCGTGATCCCTAACAATTTAACTTCAAAAATTTGTAACTTAACTCATACAAGTAAAGAACATCAGCCAAGCCATTCGTTTGACTTAATATTCAAACGAATAGTCAATGTCTTTATCCAACGAATTATGAACTGTGCAACGCTTAAGCACCTCATCCATAAAGCCTTTTTGCTCACTGTCGCTCAGGTCAGTCTCAACGTCAAAGACGACCTTGATCTTAGCCACCTTAGAAGACTTATCCGGGAACCTTTGGGTAACGCCTGTCGTCGTCAAATCGAATTTATCCAATTTAACCCCTCTGCTTGCGGCCAGAGATTGGGCAGTGATCGACAAGCAACCGTTTAGTGCCATCAATAAATATTGAACTGGGTTTGCGCCTGCATCAGTACCCTTTGCACTGACAGGTTCATCCAAAATAATAGAATGTCCGCCTGATTCGGCTTTAACTTGACGACCGATCTTTTTTAAACTTGATTTTGCAACATTTGCCATTAAAATTTCCTCCATTCAAATAATAGGATTCAAAACATCTGCTGTAACATTATCATACGCAATCAGGAACTGTTGCTTAGAGCGAGTTTATTAACTAATATTTCGCTGATTATTCCTACTTATGTCATTTTAACGATGTTGAGAGTTAAGCCGAAATATTTGGCTCACTCTTACACATTAATATTCAAACGAACATAGTTGTGCCTAAAAACTTTTAAATAAAAACACCTGTCCTAATGAAACATTAGGATAGGTGTCCCAAATTACGATTCTTCTTCATCCTGTACTACAATATCCGGAATGATCTCTGAGTATGGGACTCCATCGATCCTGTATGAATCACGGACTTTGATCTTGGAAATTTCATTATCTTCTGTCAGTTCAAACTTAGAGCCATCACGATGGGCCAACATGTCAGGCTTAAATTCTCCGCCAGGGAAAATCACGACTAAATGTCCCTTACCACCCTTATTGTCACTATCACCGTCTTGTTTGGTCCCCATGTAAACGGAATAAGATGGTTCCCCTTTTACCAATAATTGAATTTGCTGAACAACTCTAGCCATGAATTAACGGACCTCCTATTATAATCTAAAGGCACCATACAAAATATACAGTGCCTCACGAACAAGTTACTTTTTCTGAAATCTCAATCTGAATTTTCTGAAATAATTTAGTCTTAAAACACCGGCTATATTAATAATATTATCATAAAGCGCCCTTTTTGTCTAAGTTAAAGGTCCGCACAACATAGCTTGAAATTCGTTATTTGTTGAGAAGATTTTCCAAAAAATTATTTTGCTGACCACATAATGACCTCTAAATAAATACCTGCATGATCATCAGGGAAAGGTAGTATGTACCAAAAGATTTTGTTATGATTAAATGCAGAATTAATATCACTTTGAGTGCGAGTCGTATCGCTAAAGTATGCTGCACAGAACTTCAGTAAGTAATTTTAAATCAACGGGGGCGGTCTTGATGTTATTAGAAAGACATTTTCAAATTAAAAATATGCCTGCTCAAGTGACGTTGCGTGCCGCGCTAAAACAGTGGTTAGTCCCTCGTAAATGGCAGCACGAATTGCGTGTCCATCGGTCGATTTTGATCAATGAACGTTATCTTCCGTACAACAATTTAGTGCACAATGGCGACCAAGTCGACTTGAGTTTGCAAGCTCAGATCAAACCACAACATTATCTGCCAGCACCAGAATGCACGTGCCAGATGGTGACCGAAAATTCTGACTTGCTGGTGGTAAACAAACCAGCCGGTATTAAAACGCACCCTAATCAGCCAGGTGAAAATGGCACACTTTTCAATCAGTTGGCCCTTTCCTTAGCTACCACACCTTTAATGCTCCATCGGTTGGACATGTCGACGAGCGGCCTTTTGATGGTGGGTAAAAATCCGCTAGTGATACCAATATTGGAACGGGAGTTAGCAGCCAAAACGTTAGAAAGAACATACATCGCCGTTACTCGTTTTGACCCGCATCAGCCGCTAAGTGGGAAGATCTCACTTCCCATTGGCCTAGACCCAAATGATAAACGGAAACGTATGATCCGCCCTGACGGCTTACCCGCATTGACCCATTATAAAGTCTTACAGCATAATTCTCGTTTCGCCTTAGTGCGACTGGCACTGGATACAGGACGCACGCATCAGATCAGGGTCCATCTGGCCAGCAGAAATATGCCGGTCCTCGGCGACCCGCTTTACAGTTCGCAACCTGCTTCACGGATGTACTTGCATGCATATCGTTTGCGCTATCAGCTTCCATTTGACTGGAAGTTTAAAACTGTCACAACAGCTATTCCAGTCGAGTTTGAACAACTGACTGAGTGAATCTGACTTAAATGATTACAAGACACAGAAAAAAGTTATTCAAAAAAATCAGTTTGTGCGTATGTGAAACTTTTTTCTTACAATCAGTCTTTTTGTGCTTTTTGATAAAGCCGGAGCTATTTTTCATCGTTAGCTGCCAATGTTTCTCGGATCTCAGAGGCAAATGCACCATAGCCTTTGACTTGGCCCTCTTTTTTGCAAAGTTCGCAATATTTTTGGTAGTGTTCCGCTCTTTTGTAAGTTGGTACGGCTTGCCAGGCAGTATAATCAGCCGACCGCTTGATTAAATCTACATATCCTCCTCCATGAGCAAGCGTAGTAGGAGCCTTGAATAACTTAGTTGACTGTCGACGAACCAGCGGATCTGCGGGGTGAACAACGTCCAAGCGATAGTGGCTTTGATCTTTACGACTGAGATCATGCCTTTGTCCACGAGGAATACCGTAATTGAAAGACTCAGTATTCGCGATCTGTTCCTTTTGTCCCAGAGAATAGCGGTTTGGGGAAGAGTCAACTACACCACCTCCGCGGAGCTTATAGACATTCCATTCGCTGACGAAATTGCCGGTATTCAAGTCAACGATAAACTCCGCCATGCGTGCATTATTTGTCTCCCTGACCTTTTTTGTATTAGCCGCGGGCACTTGCACCTTCATGTTGTGTGGATAAAGAAGTTCCCCTTTTTGACGATTATGAAATGTGCTACTGGTAGTGTAGTCCAGCGAACAACCAGATCGTTTTGAATAATTTTGAAGCTTCTGATAATCATTGGCACCCGCAAAATTTTGGCGCACGTAACAAATATTCTGCCGGTCGATCCAGCTGCGAAAAAGATGCAGCCTTCTTCCAAGAGAGTCTTGGCTTAAACCTGAGGACCGGTGATAAGCACGTCGAACATCGGTTCGAAACAAAGTATAAAATTCAGCATGTGGAGCCAACTTTGGTGCAAAAGTATGCGAACCGTAAAGCTGCAAGAAACCCTCGTCATCAATCACCGCTCCCAGCTGCCGCAACACCAAGCGCAGTTTCCTTTTAGACTTAAACTTGCTAGCTTTATACATCTGCGTATAAACGCTAGACCCAACCTGTTGAGTTTGCATAAAAATATCCGCTAAGTGTGTGAAAATTGCTGGCATTGAAGACAAATTCGCACAGTCTGCGCAACTTTGACGAATATAACTTTTCAAAGCCGCTTGGTCCCACTTGTCGTATGCCCGCAAATAACGTATCTGGCGGGCGAGCACTTGACGAAAACGCCAGCGATTCCCAAAGTTCAAACCAGACGGCAGCGGATACCTAAGCATGCTCGTCCATTTTTTTAACACATAGGTACCGCCACACAGGAGCAAAATAATGACCGAAGCTGCTCTACTTATTTTCAAATTATGTGTTTTTGATTTAGTCATATAGTTTACTCCCCCTTCGGACCGCTGTGCTTTGATGACCTGCTCTTTAAGCTCTGATACCTTTAGCTCAAGAAAAAGAGAGATGATCATATACAGTAATAGCCATGTATCAGACTGACGTGTCTAATTATCATAATAATTTTACATCCTTATAGACGAGTATGACAAAATAAGTAAATGGATCAGATATACAACGCAATAATCTTTTCTCTGCCGTTTTTTCGAGCTGGAATTTACACAACCATCATTTCTTTTTAAATGTAAGCATCTTGAAAAATTTTCAAAATACAGCTAATATAGATGAAGTCTAAAATTTACGGTGGTTACCCACCGATAGTTGTAATTTTTACTCAGAGAGGAAAGCAATATGGTTCAAGTAAAATCAGCCTACTGGCAAAACGTAATTAATGAGGCTCAAAAACATCCAAAAGTTCCTGGATTGGCCAAGATCCCATTTTTTTCAATGGCCCCAATGGAAGCTGTAACAGATTCAGTATTTAGGCGGGTAGTTGCGCACGCTGGCGGACCGGACGTGTATTTCACGGAATTTACAAATGCGCGCAGTATCACACATCCAAAAGCCAAGTTTACCGCCCAAGCTAGGCTGCATGTCGCAAAGGACGAAAAAATGCCGATTGCTCAAATCTGGGGCAACCGCGGCATCGATTTTGAAACAGCAACCGACGATTTGAAAAAACACGGTTACCAAGCTGTTGATATCAACATGGGCTGTCCTTCCGCTACCATCATCAAAAACGGCGGCGGTTCAGACATGATCCGCCATTTTGACGATGCGGCAAACGTCATCGAAAACGCCAAAAAGTCTGGTCTGGCAGTTTCGGTCAAGACTCGACTTGGCTTTAACCAACTGGACACATTTGAAACCTGGATCCCTTTCTTGCTAAAACAAGAAATTCCTTTACTGACAGTCCACGTGCGTTCACGCAAGGAAATGTCCAAGGTACCGGCCCATTATGAATACATCGATCGCTTGGTCCAGTTAAGAGATGAGATCGCTCCAAATACTCTTCTGCAAATTAACGGGGATATTAAGGATCGGACGGCTGGTCTCAAATTAGTTCTGCAACACCCCGGTGTGGATGGTATTATGATCGGTCGAGGAATCCTCGAAAATCCATTTGCTTTTGAAGTTGTTCCGCGGGAACATTCCTTAAATGAAACTTTGAGCTTACTGCGATTGCAACTTGATTTGTATGATCAGTTTGATGCAGCATACGGTCCATTAAACTTTCGCAAGCTGCGGCGTTTTTTCAAAATATATGTGCGCCACTTCAATTATGCTTCAGATTTGCGCATAGCCATGATGGATACCAATAGTACCGCAGAAGTCCGTGAGCTGCTGGACCGCTTTCAAAAACAATGGACAGCTCACCAAGCAGAAGAGACCATCGCAATTACCACAAACGAATAAAAATCAAAACTAAAAAATATTTGAACTTCACAGTGAATACCAAAGGATCGTAACAACCCATCGGTCCATGGTTGTCGATTGATCCAGTGAATCAAAATTATAATAAATGAGCCGCCAATGCAAAAGCATTAGCGACTCATTATTTTTGGCGTTTATTTCTAAACACGCAACTAAACTTTATTTTAAAGTTTCTCTTTCTTAACGACGTTCAGCTTGTCGTCCAAGTCATAAACAACTGGTTGGCCGGTAGCCATTTCCAAATTGATGATGTCATCATCTGAAATACCTTCAAGGTACTTGGTCAAAGCGCGTAATGAATTACCGTGAGCTGCAATGACAACGTTCTTGCCTGCCAAAAGATCTGGAGCAATATGATCTTCCCAGAAAGGCATAACACGTTCCAAAGTAACCTTCAAGTTCTCGCCGCCTGGAACGACATGCGGATCCAAGTTAGCGTAACGACGATCATTGACTGCAGAGCCCTCATCGTCAGCTTTCAATAATGGCGGCAATGTATCGTAAGAACGACGCCAGATATGAACTTGTTCCTTACCAAACTTGTCAGCAGCTTCCTGCTTATTTTGGCCTTGTAATGCACCATAATGACGTTCATTCAAACGCCAGGTCTTGAATTCAGGGATCCATAATTGACCAGTCTCTTCTAAGACAATGTGTAAAGTTCTAATAGCACGAGTCAAAACTGATGTATATGCCTGGTCAAATTCGATACCGGACTCTTTTAATTTCTTGCCGGCTTCTGTAGCTTCCTTAACACCCTGGTCGCTCAAGTCAACGTCGATCCAACCTGTAAAAAGGTTCTTTAAATTCCATTCACTTTGTCCGTGACGGATGAAAACTAATTTAGCCATATTACGTACAGACCTCTTTCTTTATTTTTTTCCTACATCGTTATTTTACACTGAAAAATGCAAAAATAACAGTGCTTTGTGAAAATTCACGCTTGAGATCTACGGAGGGTTTTCACAAGCGATGAAACTGCTCCCCTCAAGTTTTCAGGCGTAGTTGCCAAATTGACCCTGATATGACCTGCACCGCCATGACCAAACATCGGGCCAAGATCAACAGCTAGTTTCGCTTGGTCTTGAACAACATGTTTCAGGTCATCGGCAGGGATCAATCGTGACAAGTCGATCCAGGCTAAATAAGTACCCTGCAATTCAGCAACCTCGATGGACGGAAAAGCATCTTGCAAATTTTTTTTCAAATAATCGTAGTTTGCTTTGACGACTGCCAGCAGGCCGTCCAGCCAATTTGCTCCATCACGATAAGCAGCTTCGCCAGCGAGTAAGGCCAAGATATTCCCCGCCGGAGCACTCAAAATCTCTTGTTGCCGGTCATAACGCTCGCGCAGCTGTGGATTGGGGATCACAACATGGCTCAGCAGTAAACCCGCCATGTTAAATGTTTTAGAAGGGGAATCCAGCATGATCATATTATCACGGTAAAATCCATTTTTGATCGAAAGAGCGGAGGTAAATTTATCGCCAGACGGTAGTAGATCATGATGGATCTCGTCACTGATCACGATCACCTGCTCTTTGCGGCATAGTTCTAATAAGTCGCCTAATTCTTGTTTCGTCCAGACCCTCCCCACTGGGTTGTGCGGGCTGCAAAGCAAGAGCACCTTGGCCTCATTTTCAACGATTTTTTGTTCAACGTTTTCCAGATCAATTTTATATTTACCATGGTCGTTTTCCAGCTGACTCACGACCACCTGACAGCCATTATTCTCGATCACATGCCTAAATGGATGATAGACGGGCTCCATGATCAAAACGGAATCATCGGCAACTGTCAGAAATTGCAGTAGGGTACTCAAGGACTGAACGACCCCTGTCCCTAACCTGACCCACTCTCGATGCAGCTCCGTTCCATAACGCTCTTTTTGCCAGGCAAAGTAGGCTTCATAATAGCCAGCGGGAGTCAGCGAATATCCAAAAGCTCCATGAGAGACTCTTTTTTGCAAGGCCTTTATCGCGCTTTGCGGGATCTTAAATTCAGTATCGGCGACCCAAAGTGGAAAAAGATCGGCAGTGCCGAATTCTTGTTCCATTCCGTCCCACTTGACCGAGTTTGTATTCCTACGGTCTACCTTGTTCAGTGCCAAAAATTCATCTTTATTCAATCGCTTTTCCCTCCTTGTTTCTCCGAGATTTTTTCTCTTTCTTTTTACTGATCGATTTCACACCTAATACTTCCAGGAAGAAGATAAAAATCGGGATACCAACTATCAAGCCCCAAGTTCCAAAAATATGCTCTGAAACAAACAAGACCACGAACGTATAAAAAATCGGCAAGTTTGTTCTACTAGACATGAATTGCGGGTTCAAAACGTATGATTCTAAAGCATGGATCACTAAAAGCATGATCAGTACATAAACCACATCCTTTAAACCGCCATCTGTGTATGCAACCATCGACATCGGAACAGCAGAGATGATCACTCCAGCTACCGGTATCAGGCTCAGAATAAAAACCATGACGACTAGTGTATCAAGCTGAGGAATTTTCATTAAGGTCAACCCGATGCCCGTTAAGACGGTATTAACAATTGCGATCAAAAACTGCGCCTCAAGGACTACTCCAAAAGTATTGACAAAAATATTGGCAAAATACTGAACATCTTTAAAAAACCAGGCATACGGACCAGTAAAAAAGTTTTGTGAAAAAGCCGCCGTCCTTTCTTTTTCGATCGTGAAAAAGAAACTTAAGAGCAACGCCATAAATATGGAAATGCCAAAAGAGCCCAGTGTCGTCAAAGAACTAAAGATCAGCGCCGCACCGCTTTTCAGCTGGCCGGTAATATCATAGTTGCTCATAAATTTACTGATATATTCCACCACTTCATTAGTTCCGCGAGGCGGGTGTTGATAAAATGTTACCAACGTCTTGACCAGTTCTTCAAATTGTTCCAAGATTTTGGGCGCGTAATTTGTCACAACAAAGTAAATACCGACCAAAAGCAAGATGTATAAAACTAGAACTATTAATTTAGTGGGAATCCGAATTTTTTTATGAATAAAATTTATCAGACGAACTACTAAAAATGTGAAGACAAACGTCAATAAAATAGTATTCATCAAGCTGCGAAAAAGAAATAAGATCCCAATGATGATAGCTAAAACAACCACTCTGCGCAAACGAGTATTACTTACAAATTTATCCCAGATGCTCATTGCTTTCTCCTCTCAAACCATGCCGACAATTAAGCGAAAAGTCCAAACACCTTCGCATGTACAAGTAACATTATTTTACTCTAACTACCTTCAAAGTCATAGAAAACAGTTTTTGGCATGGTCCAGGTATTAACAATTACAAAATAGCGGATATTACTCCCCAAACTTTGAAACCAGTATGGTTTTAATTTTTACCAAAATTTTATGAAACTTAAATTTGCAGCAGTTGAGCTGGGCTGTCAAATAAGTATGTCGGTGCTTGAGCTTTAAGCGCCTCCACATCAAAGGCACCCCACGAAGCCCCGGCAGTTTTAACCCCTGCTCTTTTACCCATTTGCAAATCAAAGATCGCATCACCGATCATGACAGCATTTTGTTTATTGAGCCGGTATTTTTCAATCAGCTTTAAAATGCCGTCCGGAGCAGGTTTAAAATGTTCAACTAGGTCCGATCCAATAAGATCAGTGAAATACTGACCAATACCTAATTTCTCCAAATTGCGTGCCAACGGCCCGGAGGATTTACTTGAGACCACATACAGCTTATGGTGAGAATCTCTTAACTCCTTCAAAGTGTCAGCAATTCCTGGAAAAAGAGTAGTGTTACTATCCTCGATTTGTGAGTAATATTTCCGAAAAGAAGCGTACATCTTTTCCAGTTGCAGATCTTTTTTATCTAACTTTGCCCATACAGGAAATGATGCTTCGATTGGCAGCCCCATGTCAGAAAATATCATGTTCCTGGTCGGGACAGGTTTTTTAGCGGCCGCAAAAACTTTTTGGACTGCCATGATCGATGCTTCTCCTGAATCAGCCAAAGTATTATCAAAATCAAATAAAAAGCTTTCCATCAATATCTCCATCCTTTAACAAAGATGATCAGTCAAGATAGTTTTAAAAACTGTCTTGACTAGCACCTATATCTGAATGATCAGATTCATTTAGTCTAATCTTAACATGTAACTTAAGAATTTTTATGACATTTTCAATTTTTTCTCTCAACTTGATCTTCTTAATTTCCATCTTCAGTTGGCAGAGCATGCTCCTGGTAATAGCTATCCAATGAAATGTTAATCAGCAGTATTTTTTTGAGGAATACAAACCAAAACACGCATGAATGTCTTACGAGGCAAAGTTAGCAAAATAAGCCAGCAAATTATTGGAACTGAGCTTGTGTAAAAACACAAAAAAGGCACCATCTTCACTAAGAATAGTGCCTTTGCCAGATAAAATTATTTTTGTTCAAACTCAAATGAAATATGGTAAGTCCTTTTTTTGTTTCTTCTTAAAACTATGTCACCAAAGTTTTCGTTATTGATAGCATCAGGTAATTGCTGCGCCTCAAGCGCTATGCCTTCTCCAGGAATAGCATCTGCTCCACCATCGCGCGCAAATTTGACTCCCTTTTGTACTTCGGGCATGGTATACATGACTAAACCAGTACCTTCACTTTTCACAGTGATCTGGCGTCCGCTTTTGTTATCACGCAAGACCGCCACCGGCTTGGTTCCCATGCCTGGTCCATTCACAACAAAAGCATCATCAAAACCGTGGTTTTCATTGATTGCTTCTTGCAGACTCTTTGTTTTACGGAAATCATAGGGAGTGTTGTCTACCGGTAAAACACGACCAGTTGGGATCAGCTCGTCGTCTGTTTGCAAATGCTCGTTACTGTTGATCATCAATGAATGAGTCGAAAGGTCATTACGATCACTTAAGTTAAAGTACGCATGGCAGGTTGGATTAAAGATAGTATCCTGCTCACCGTTTAAAGCACTATACGAAAGTGTGACCCGATTGGCGTTATCCAGAGTATAAATAATCGTCGCTAAGTAATTGCCCGGAAATCCATCAACGCCTTCTTTAATATGCTTTTGAAAGATCACACTCACACTATTTTGTCCCCGAGAAGTCGTATACCCCCAATTCAAGAAACGATAACCATGGTCGCCGCCGTGCAAAGTATTCCCGTTTTCGTTGGTCGGCAACTGGTATTCCTTGCCATTTAAGGTAAATTGACCATTTTTGATCCTTCCCGCAACTCTACCAATAGATTGGCAACAGCAAAGGGTATTTTCGTAATACTCATGCACACTGTCAAAATTGAGTAACATATTCTGCTTGTCATCAGTTCCTGTTGGTACCAAAAATTCATTCCACGTGGCTCCCATTGTCAAACAAGATATTTCGGTACCGCCATCGTTGACCAGCCTGATTTTTGTGACTACGTGCCCCTTAAAATTTTCTACAACGCTGCGAAATATGTCCATGACATTCCCTCTTCTTTCTGACCGTTGATCTTTTTAATTTCACTTTCAGTTTACCCCATTTAGTCAGGATTTTAAACCGGTTACATTAAAACAAATGGTTGTAGTTGCTGCCGGCAAAATTGGTCTAGTTATTTATAAATAATCGTTTTTATTTATTTTTACACTTACAAGCACTTAAATACTTGCATATTCCTATTAAATTGGCGTTTTGTTTTAAGCGTTTGTGATTATATAACTATTGAACTGAACGAAAGGCTTGCATTTGTAGAATAGTTGGGGTATGGTATATTACATCAACGAGGAAAGAAATTGTATGGGAGGAATTCGCATGAATAACACTGTTGTAGAAAAAATTGAGGCACGTAAAGAAAAAGATAAAGCATGGACAATATCAAACGATTCTGGTCATTATTTGCGGATCATTTTTTCCGTTGACCTAGAAAACAAGATGAAGAATGTCAGGAATTTTTCGTTCAACAGATTCGAGTCAGAACAGCTTAATAACCTTTCTCCAATAGTTCCAGAGTTGAAAGATAATTATGAATTAAAAATTGATGAAGGTGTGATTGGAAATGCCTACCTTCCTCTCATTGCTGAAAAGGCCAAACCACTTTTTAAGAAAGTCGATTAAAATTTTTGGCTTATTATCTTCGGATGTAGCACTCAGTCTTCACTGGTGAATGAATTTGTTTGCATTCTTGATAAAAAACAAGAGATCCTTGAATGTGTTTGAAACTGCAGAGGATCCGGTGATTGGCGAATCATTGTGTTGTTTTGGATAAGAAACAACAACTGAATACTTTACACATGCTGCGCCTTGAATGAGGCGCAGCTTTTTATATGCTTTAACAAAAAAGCAGCGTAGCTTGCTACGCTGCCTATAGAGAATGATTTGTTAGTCGGACACATTCTAGCATAAGAACTAAGAACCCGCCACCGATAACCATCTAAATCTCGCCCGAAGACGGCCTAGCAGGCCCTAATTTGGGCTAGCTTTTTTTAGCAATGTCCACTAATGCGTCTTTAATATCATCCAGGTCCGACTTGATCCCATTTAGGATCTCAGCGGGTTCTTTAAAGTTATGGCGATATTTCGTATCACCAATGATGACTGAATTCTTTTTGTCGGGTTTATCATGTAAAACGTACTGCCTTGTTTTTGAAACGGCCTTAAGTCCTGCGTTCACTGCACCAGAAGCAGCTACTCCTGACAAAAAAGCTGCTTGATTCAAATGTGTCTGTAACCTGCGTCCCATCATGGATCACCTCATTTCAATTTGTTCTCATAATAAACTACTCAACGCCTCTTAGCAAGCAATAACAAATCACTTAAGCTCAATGCAATGCTGCTTGCTGAAGCAAAATCTTAAACATAAATTGTCAGCTCCTGGCCGCAACATTATAAATGTTAATTAAAAAAAGAAAACAGATGTTATTCTCACCTATTTTCTCTACTCACTGCTTATTGTTGATCATTATACCCCTGTGGATGTTTGGAGTGCCATCTCCACGCAGTAGTAATAATTTTATGAATATCATCAAATTGCGGCTTCCATCCTAATACCTGGCGAGCCTTGTCTGAAGCAGCAATCAAAGTATCCGGATCACCACCGCGACGTGGAGCCTTTTGGGCCGGAATCTCCTTGCCAGTGACATCTCGAGCAGCCTTCAAGATCTGCATATTAGAAAAGCCAGTAGAAGATCCAAGGTTAAAGGCATCCGAATCATGGCCTGCCAGCAGGTACTTAACTGCCAAGATATGCGCATCTGCCAGGTCTGTTGGATGGACGTAGTCACGGACGTTAGTTCCATCGGGAGTATCATAATCATCGCCAAAAATCATCAGTTTGTCACGCTTGCCTAGGGCAACTTGCAGCACGATCGGCAGCAAATGTGTTTCCGGATGATGATCTTCACCGATCGAACCATCTTCCTTGGCTCCGGCAACATTAAAGTAGCGTAATGCAACGAATTTGATACCGTAAGCCTCATCCGACCAACGCATGATTTTCTCCATCATCAGCTTGCTTTCGCCGTATGGATTGATCGGTTTTTGCGGATCGCTTTCCTTGATCGGCATCGTTTTTGGGATGCCATAGGTTGCAGCTGTGGAGGAAAAGACGATTTTCTTAACACCGACCTCATTCATCACTTCCAGTAGTTTGATCATTCCAGCGGTATTGTTATCAAAATACTTTAATGGATCTTTCATGGATTCTGCTACCAAAGAGAAAGCAGCAAAATGGATCACAGCTTTGATCTCCGGGTTTTCCGCAAACACCTGACGCATAAAATCCTGATCAGAAAGATCACCCTGATAAAACTTAGCCTGGTCGTTAACAGCGGCACGATGTCCTGTCACTAAACTATCAACCACCACTACTTCTTCACCTTTTTGAACTAACCGATCAACGGTATGCGAGCCAATATAGCCTGCTCCGCCCAAAACTAAAATTGCCATGAAACTATCCCTCCCGTTACGAGTTTGTTTGAGAGCTCCGAATAAAAGAAATAAAAAGCTCCCTTTAACTTGACTAATGTTAATTTTACCAGTTTTTACCGTAAATAGGAAAAATAACCTAAATCAAACCCGCCAAAGAAGATCTGAAATCAAGAATTGCTTACTTTTAGTAAGTGTGGTATATTCAACTTATAATTAACTGACTAGTACTCATTTAGACGACGAATTATATATAAATTAAATTAAGAAGGTTTTCGCATGAAATATTTATACCGCTTGAATTACCCAGAAAAGTGGGATCAAAATACTCCCGTAGCGATCTCGCTGCACGGTATGGGAACGGATTATAATGATTTGCAGCCTGTCATGGATCAAATCGCCAAAAACGAGATCCAGTTGTCATTACAGGGCGATTTGAAATTTCAAAACGGTTACGAGTTTTTCGCCCCCAGTTTTGACCGCGGATCGGACAAGGAAGTCCAAGTAATAGGAACGGTGCTCAAAAATGTTTATGCTTTTGTACAAAACCTGTTGCAAGACAAAGGATTAACGAGCAATCCTCTTCACTACCTGGGCTTTAGTCAAGGTGCCATCATTGGGGCAGGGCTTACAGTCTTTCATCCTAACCTTTTCAGAGAAGTTGAATTATTCAGCGGACGCTTGCCGCTTTTTGTGGAACAAGCTGCCGAGGAAAAATTACCCGCAAAATTAAAGCAACCGCAAATTTTCATTTCGCAAGGCTTGCTCGATCCGCTTTTTGGGCCGGAAGTTGGGCGTCACTTAGCAGATGTTTTGGCCGATCATTTTTCAAACGTCCATTATCATGAATATCAAGTCGGACACGGTATTGTCCAAAACACACTGACAGACGTTTTGAAAGAAAATAAATTTTACTAAAAGCAGTTATGTTGGCCCAGAAGAAAGGATAATATAATGACAAATGCAATTATTCCCAAGTTTCGGTTAAATGAAAAAACGCATCCTGGCAATGTCGCCCTAAAAGTTGCAGATCTGCAAAAAATGACAGCTTTTTATACCAAGACCATTGGCCTTAAGCTGCTGGGCAAAGATGAAAAAGCAGCGATACTGGGGGCAGGCAGCACACCGTTGCTCTATCTTTTTCAAATCACAGGTACTCGTCCTTTAGCACAACGTACCGGCCTGTACCACACGGCATTTTTACTGCCGACTAGAAAGGACCTCGGCAACGCCATGATCCATTATGTCACTGGTAATGCACCTTTGGTCGGTGCCGCTGACCATATCTACAGCGAGGCTCTTTACTTGACTGACCCAGAAGGGAACGGGATCGAAGTCTATCGTGATAAACCTCGTTCTGAATGGATCATTAACGATGACGGAGAGATCCCTTCTGATACTTTGGAAATGGATGTTGAAGGGGTCTTACAAAAATCTGACCAGCGATGGACTGGTTTTCCTGCTGGAACCATGGTGGGCCATGTTCATTTAAGTGTAGCTTCCCTGGAGCAGACACAAGCTTTTTACACTCAAGTCTTAGGACTTTCTCTAAAGTTCAATTTTGGTAAAGACGCCAAGTTTTTTGCGACTGGCGGTTATCATCACCATATTGGGACAAATATCTGGCTGAGTCGAAATGCTAAACCCCTGGCTGACAATGAAACTGGTTTAAAATACTATAGTTTTTACGTACCTGATGCTCATGAATTGAAAAGGATCGTCCAACACATGCAAGAAACCGGCGTTGACTTTGAGCAACATGCAAATGGTGAAATTTGGTTTGTCGATCCAAACGGGATCCAGGGTCATTTTGAATTGCAGCCTTAAACAGTCGATTTTTTAAAACCAGCCTCAAAAGCAGCAGTAATGATACTGCTTTTTTATTTGCTTGAAAAATTAGCAGGGCCTTCAGCCATCCAAATGACAGCAAGCTATTCAAAAATCCCCCCTCTTTTTATGTGTTCTCAGCGGTGCAGGAGACTTTCTTTTGAAGTTGCATTTAGATCAGCACAAACTAATTCTTTTGTCATTCACTCACACCAAAATTCGTGATATTATTTTGGAATACTTGTTCAAACTCTGGCCATGTGGTTAACTAGAACTTAGAAAATAAAAACTATTATACTTTAAAGTTACTTATCCTCAGTCGCAAGTCGATTGGCGGTGGTAATTAATTAAAGGAGATTGACATGGCTGAACTCGTTTACAAACAAATTATTGTTGATTTAAAGAAAAAGATCTTCTCAGGAAAATATCCCAACCTGCGTCTGCCTGACGAGCGTTCTCTGGCAGAACAATACTCCGTAAGCCGCAGCTCGATCAAACGCGCGTTGACCAGAATGGCTAATGACGGGGTCATCTTCAAAAAAAGAGGTGCAGGGACCTTTATCAACCCTCTCTATTTAAAAAACGAATCTGTCTTTAATTATGAAGAAAGCTCAAATTTAGGTGTTTCCGACAATTTTCAGATGAATGGCAAAAAACCCCAGATCAAAGTCCTCAATTTTGAAGTGATCCGCCCCACCACGGAGATCCAGCGTGATCTCTTCCTCAAACCTGATGATTTTGTTTATAAGATCGATCGGTTGCGCTTATTTGCTGAGAGACCATTTATGATAGAAACAGGCTATATCCCGATCAAGATCCTGCCTAGCCTCTCCCTTAAAAAAATTGAAGGCTCGATTTTTTCTTACGTCACTCAAGCCTTTGGGCAAACAGTTTCAAAGTCCTTTTTGTCGATTTTCGCGGAGCCTTCAACTAAAGAAGACCAAAAGCTATTGCGGCTTGATCCCAACGAACCGGTGGGAGTGATGGAAGGAATATTTTTTTTGAATAATGGTACACCCTTTGAATTTTCAAGGATGCGTCTTCACTATAAGTACATGAAATATAATACCTTCGTTTCAGTTAATGATTAAGAGACCTGCAACTGCAATTAATTGTTTCGTTGCTCATAGTGAAAAAACTTGCGGAATTTTCATACTCAATGAAAATCCAGGAAACAACAGTGTTCCCCTTAATAAAAAACGTTGCTTGTAAAAGAAAATTTCTCTTACAAACAACGTTTTTTTACAGGCTGATCGTTTCCTTCGCCCATCTTTTTCTTTGAAAATTATTTTTTACTATCAGCGTCGTAGATATACTGGCGTGTCATTGGCGTACCAGTCCCGCTTGTGCCCTTCACCAGCAAGTATTGCATAACATCAATGTTGCCTGCTTCAAATGATGCCGCACAAGCTTGAAGATACAGATCCCACATTCGAGCAAATTTTTGCCCGTACCTTCCTTGGACCAGATCATAGTTTTTGGCAAAGTTAGACTGCCAAATTTCTAAAGTTTTCTGATAGTGCCTGCGCAATGGCTCTAGATCAGTCAACTGAAGACCGGCATCCATGACATGCTGCAAATTTTCTACCATGTTAGGAATGTATCCTCCTGGGAAAATGTATTTAATAATAAACGGATCGATCCCAGCCCCATCATGCTGTCCGGTGATACCATGGATCAAGGCGCGGCCATTAGGTTTCAACACTTTATTCACTATTTTAAAGTATTCAGCCAGATTTTCCTTGCCGACATGTTCGAACATCCCAACAGACGTTACAAAGTCATATTTATTAACTACATCGCGGTAATCTTTCAAATTAACGTCGATCTTATCTTCCAAGTGACGCTCTTTGATCTGCTGTTTAGTATAATTATACTGTTCCTGGCTCAAGGTGACCCCTGTAGCGTGAACGCCATATTCCTCAGCAGCCACAAATAAAACAGTGCCCCAGCCACAGCCAATATCCAACAAATGACCACCATTAGTGATATTGAGTTTATTTAGAATATGGCGAACCTTATTAAGCTGGGCTTGTTCTAACGTGTCATCTTCGTGTTTAAAATACGCACATGAATAAGTCATGGTCTTATCGAGCCACATGGCATAAAAATCATTGCCTATATCATAATGGCTTTGGATATCTTGTTTAGAATCTGATATCGAGTGCGAGATCTTAGGAAGGTGCTTTAGAAAAGAGTTTTTCTTTAAGAAACTACCAGAATGGCGAAATGCTGAAGCTACAAGTTTCTGAATCGCATGGTCACCTTCAATCAAAAGATCTTGATTCATATAAGCCTCGCCTAAAGCTAAAGTCGGTGAAGAAGTCAATTCTTTTAGCGGAAGTGCTTCTTGAAACTTGACCTTGATCTCCGGTTTTCCATGGCCGTAATCTTCAGTTTTGCCATCCCAGTATGTAACCGATACTGGAATATCAAACGCGTTGCTCAAAAGTTTCCTATAAATTGTCTTCTCTAACATGTAAAAATTTCCTCCAAGTCTTTTCCAAAGTTCGACTATGGTTGAGTCTGTCTATTCTTTCATATTTGAGACTTGAACCATAAGGACGCCCGGCAGTTGTTTGATTTGAAATAAAAATTCATTCGTATCAAACTTATTATTGACCAGGGCGTCTGATTCCAATACGATCATCTTATCATTAACTGCTTGTAAAATGAAAGACGTATCGCTCACATCACTCTCTTCAAAAAAATTCTTCAATCTGGCTAAAGTTTTCTGATCAGGTTCAATTTCTATATGCAAACGAAGCCTAAAACTACGCATGATAGAATTGATCAGCGAATCATCATGAAAATATCTTTGCACCAAAACAATCAACACGGTTGCAATTATTCCAATCGCATACATCCCGGCACCTTCGGCCATCCCGATGGCAGCGGTCGCCCAGACGCCTGCGGCCGTGGTTAAACCGCTGATTTGTGACCTTCGGACTAAAATTGTACCGGCTCCGATAAAACTGATCCCGCTGACGATTTGAGCCGCAATACGTGATGGATCCAATATGATGTCGCTTTTTGACAAAACGTCGTAAAAACCGTATTTTGAGACCAGCATGATCAGTGTCGCGGCAACTGCTACGACAATATGTGTGCGAATCCCGGCACTTTTGCGTAACTTTGACCGCTCAAAACCGATCAGCGCACCACACAAGGCCGCTACTACCAGTCGCATCGTCCAATCAACACCTTGCAACATCAAGTAAGATCCACCTTCTTTTTTAAATTGACCGTTGATAAAAATTTCTCAAATACATGTTATCACTCTTTGACTTTTTTGCGGCCAACTAACATTTCCAGCAAGCGGACCCATTGTTCCACGATCCGTGAACCGCTAAATTCGGTGGAGCGTTCCAAAGCAGCTTTGCCCCACAACTCACGTTGCTTTTTATCATGCAGTAAAGGTTCTAGCGCCCGGAGCACTGAATCTTTTTCAAATTTAGCCAAACGCCCGTAACGGCTGTCTTGCAAATATTCTTCTGTGCCCGTATTAAAGGTCGCAACTATTGGCAGGCCAAACGTCATCGCCTCGCCAACGACTAAAGGGAGCCCTTCCCAGCGTGAGGTCAACATAAAAATCGACGACTCTCGATAATGATCTTGCAACTGGTCATCAGTCAACGCTCCTCGCAAGTCGACTTTGCCTTCCAATCCTTTAGCTGCCACCATCCGATGGACCTCGTCCTCGTCTGGACCTGTACCGGCAACACGAATGATCCAAGGATCCGGGACTGAGTCTGCCACATCGACCATCAAGTCAAGCCCCTTATGAGCTATATCCATTCGGCACACCATCGAGATC
The DNA here is from genome assembly GCA_934215475.1 of uncultured Ligilactobacillus sp. Taxonomy (GTDB): domain Bacteria; phylum Bacillota; class Bacilli; order Lactobacillales; family Lactobacillaceae; genus Ligilactobacillus. The sequence goes on along the minus strand of CAKPZY010000012.1, from coordinate 15,902 downwards.
ACAGGCTGATTCAATTTGGATTGCTCATTAGCTTCCAAAGTCAACGGGTTGTATAGGCAAACTGTATTCTCATTATATTGCACAAACTGATCCGTATCGGACTGTGTTAGGGCAACGATCGTGTCAACGTCCTCTAAGCCCGCTTGAAACTCCTTTTGCATACCCTTGTAATATTGATTCATGTAAGTTTTGAAATTATTGTGCATCCATGCGATCTGGACAACATTAGGGCATTCTTTTTTTATAAAAGGTGCAAAACTAGTCAGCGTCCCCGCGGTCAGAACTACTGCATCAAACTTATCTTCCTGAAGGACCTCAATTAGATCTTTTATCTGCTCAGCAAAGTCTTCCCATGGTGTGGATCCACGGTAACTCTTCCCCGTATCAAACGGGTGCTTAGCTGTGATCAGCGGAGCATCTAATTCAAAATAAGATTTAATGGTCGACAGCGAAAAAAAAGAAACATCATAGATACGCGACAAGTAATTACCAACAACGATCGTTGCTCGATGCGCACCATCCATTTTTAGATTTTCTAAACAAAACAAGATCCTCATGTAGCCACCTCCAATTAAATTTACGTGCCCTATACACCCATTCTCATAAAACCATATTTATGCGGGCGCTACACATGATAGGCCTAGATGGTGATCAGTTTACATGCTCGATCAACCAAAATAAATAGCTTGATAGTATTCGATTTTTGACAGGAAATTATCTTCACAAATAAATGCAGCTAATTATGGTAGAAATGTTTACTTTTCACCGGTGTATCAGGCAAAAAAAGGGTGCTTGCGCTACCCTTGATCAGTCAAATAGATCTTCTCCAAATCTGCCTTTTGTTTCTTTGTGATCCCTAACTCAGTCTCTATATAATGCTCCAGAGTACCATATTCCCGCTGCATAGTTCCGAGTGCGCATTCTAAGTAAGCACCTGAAACACTGCTTAATGCTTTCATATTCTCTAGGTAGATCGCATTTTGCGCAGCGACAGGCATTCTCTGTGAAGAAGGTTTAAAACCACGCCGTTTTTGCAAAAAGTAATTTGAAGCGAGGTAATCGTTTCTGACCACTTTTGGGTCAACGCCTAGAACTGTTAACACGTAGACAGCCCCCATTCCAGTCCGATCCTTGCCTGCTGAACAATGAAAAATAACTGATTCATTATCACTGTCGTTGGCCAGCAAGAGGTCAAAAAACTTGCGGTAAGCCTTTTTTGCATTAGCCGATAAAACAATGTCGTTGTATGCATTAAGCATTTGCTTAAAGCCAGCGTTTTCCTCTGTCATATACTTATTATCTTCGGCCCTGTCATCTGCCTGACTCTTAGTTTCATCAATGGTAAAAACAGGTGCAAAATGATAAGCCGTGTGAACCGGCAGACGATCAGGCTGCTTTTTTCTCTCACTTGGAGAACGAAAATCAATATCATAACGCAAGCCATATTCGTCAAGATAGCCGAGATCATGTTCAGACAACTCATTTAAAGCAGCTGAACGCAATAGTTTGTGCTTCTTTAAATACCTGCCGTCAGAAGTAGCGTATCCCCCAAGCTCTCTAAAATTATAACCATTTTCGATTTGTAGCATTTCTGGCATCATAGGTTTATTCTCCCCTTTGATCTGTCAAAACCTTCAAGCGATACCTTGATGATCATTAAATTCTTATGCACTAAATAATGTACACGTTTCTCTATAATGTAGCAGAATTTTAGGAAAATAGCTACTTGAACGCTTTTTCCTAATTTTTACCAAAATTTACCGCCTCTATTATAGACCACAATAAAGCTTAAAAACATCCACTTTTTCACCTTTAAGGTATAATAGATGATAAAAAAGAAAGAAGCAGTATAATTGACTACCTTTTACGTTGTAAGACATGGCCAAAGCGCAGCCAACGCCGCTCAAATCATGCAAGGGGCGCTGATCGACACACCACTGACCTCGCTGGGAAAGAGCCAAGCCAGAAAAACATTTGATAAAATTAAACAGCAAGATTTTACCCATGTTTTCGCCAGTCCCCTAAAGCGAGCAGCCCAAACTGCACAGATACTTGCCCCACAGATGACGACAACCTATGACTGGCGCTTGCGTGAATTTGACTACGGTAATTGGAATGGACAGAAACTTCCCCAGCTTTGGCATGATTATGCGCAATACTTTGACGATGCTCATAATTTATTACCCGGTTCGCAAAAAATTTCACATGGCGAAACAAATGTTGCAGCTCAAAAAAGATTAAGCTCTTTTTTAGCTGACACGTGGGTCAAGTATCCCACCGAAAAAGTTCTGCTTGTCAGTCATGGCTACGCAATCAAAATAATTCTTAGCTTACTCCTGCTGAATAAAGATGTGAGTGAGCTCAGTGAGCCAAACAATGCTGGTATCACCAAATTCAAATGGACTTCACAAACTAGAAAACTAATTTATTTTAATAAATAAATGAGCAGCAGATGCAAAAAAACCAAGGGTAAGCAAAACTAGCTCACTCTTGGCTTTTTTAATTACAACAGTCTGATTTCAAATGCAACGATTTAGTTGGTGCTAAGTATCCCTGTCCGTAAAATACTAATTGTTCATACCTTCGTCGTAGATCTTCATCTTGCCTTTAACAATACTATCAACCAGTTCACCGTAAGGTACCCCGTCATTCTCTGCTTCTTGCGGCAATAAGGACAATGGGGTCATACCAGGCAGGTTGTTGCCTTCAATGACCCATACACCACGATCGTTGGTAAAGAAATCGATCCGCCCGTAATTTTGCAGCCCCATTGCGTCAATTGATTCCACGGCTACGCGCTTCATCTCTTCATGGACCGCCGGATCTAGATCTTCTGGTGGGGTGATGAAATCTGTGTGGCCTGGTTGAAATTTATGTTCAAAATCATACCAGCCATCATGGACTTTGATCTCGATCGCTGGATAGGCGTATCCATTCACCACACCCAGTGAAAACTCGCGGCCGCTGATAAATTCTTCGATGATCGCACTGTTGTCAAAACGAAAAACGTCAACCAAGCCGGTTTCCAGTTCTTCATCGCTGTGTACGATATGCATACCGACGGATGAACCGCCAGAAGTGGGCTTTAACACAACAGGATAGTCAAACGGCAGCTTGTGTCCCTTAGCTCCTTGGTCGCGTTTGATCTCGACAAACGCAGCTGTTTGAATATTGTTGTACAACAAAAGTTCCTTCGTATAAACCTTATTCATGCAAATACCGCTCGCGGTCGAACCGCTGCCAGTATAACGAATATTATTGAGATCAAGCACAGCCTGCACCTTACCATTCTCTCCATCGCCACCATGCAATGCCAAGAAAACAATATCTGCGGCTTTACAGATCTCTAAAACATGCGGCCCGAATAACTCGGTCGAACCATCTTCGCGCAGGGCATTAATGTCGTCATCAGTGAGGATAGCGTCTGAGATCTTAAGGTCCTTGCTCGTATTAGCATCCTCAAAAACTGATTCGGCACTCGCACCTGCCGGCAGATCGTAACCAAGAAACAGGTCAATAAAAGTTGATTGATGGCCCATATTCCTTAAAGCATTAGTAATACGGTAACCACTAGAAATTGAAACGTTCCGCTCGGTACTACGCCCCCCGGCTAAAACGGCAATTTTCATAGGTTGAACACCTCCAGGTATATTTAGAATCTTAAGTATACCACAACCTGTTAACAAATAGCTACAGATTTATGTATTCGTTTTCATTTTTTTGCGATTTCCCTAATTAAACTCATTTATGTGTTATTACCCGGGATTTTTTATCGCACTCTTAGCGGTTAAGACACAAAAATTTTGCCTCAGGATCAGCTTTTCATCATCCCCGCTAACAAAACTTTTTACTTATAAATTATTTTCTTTGAAAAATGAAAATAAGGCTGCATTGAAGGAAGACGGTTGTTCTGCCATCACCATATGCCCACTTTCAGGAATAATCTGGTACGAACCATTCGGTGCAATTTTGGCAGTCACCGGGGCAAAATTGTGATCAAAATATGGCGATTTTTCTCCTGCGATGATCAAGAGAGGACATTCCAGTTCACTTATCACGTCACGCCAATCTTGAAAAGCATGATCCCTCAAAAAGGGGAGATTGAGCTGCGCATCGTATGGGTGTTCCGCTTGTGCACGCTTATTGCTCTGATAAACATCGTCACTTAACTTGTGATAGGTGGCCCGTCCAAACGGTGCCTTTAAAATATCCGGAAAATTTTTCCAAGTGACAATACCTTTAAATCCATAAGTCCAATGATCCTCACAGATCATCTTAGGGCTTTGGTCAACATCAATCACCGCTTTGATGTCTTTGGAGCCAAATAAGGAAACATAACCAAATATCGTTGACGCTCCCATAGAATTACCCAGCAAAATGGGCTTTTCCAATTCCAGTTTCTGCATAATTTCCCAGAGGTCCATTGAGTGCCGAGAAATCCGCATGCCCTTTGTTGTATGCTGCGAGGCACCTTGATTTCTGGCATCAATATTGATTACTCTAAAGCCCGCACTTATCAAGGCTTTGACTTGCTCACCCCAAATGACACGGCTTCCGCCGAGCCCGGTTAAAATCACCACCGGTTGACCACTACCAACATCGTCGTACTCTAACCGCATTCCATCGTTGGTTATAAACTCCATTTCCTATTCCCTCCTCTGCCAAAATTTTCAGACTTTATCAGCCGCTTTAGTGCCGCCAACTTAATTATTGTTTACGGTACTAATTCAAATACTTCGCAGACACACTTCGACTCCGGAGAAAATGAAACGCCATAATCGGCATACTCACGAGTAAAAAAGTCAACGTGGACTCGATGCCAGTACGCATATGAACGATCACTTTCGCCTTCATGGTAAGCATGTTCTGCCGAAATGTACTTAAAAGGCAAAACCTCCACGACCTTGGTCACTGTCACACAAACCGGCTGATCCTTGCTATTCAAAATAATATTATATTCTCCTGCCTGCGGCAATGGATCATCATCCAAAGCATACAATTCATACCCCGATGTAGTTGCCGTCTTGACCCCCTGTTTGACCAACTGTGCCAATTTGTCGGCGTCCGATCCAAAACTCCAGGCTTCGGGCACAGGATCTTGCGGAAAATTATGCTCAACAGCGAATTCTTTCCAAAATTCTTTGATTTTTGCTTTCATCTCGACTCCTCAATTTTTAGCAGCGGCTAAACATTCATTTCAACATTTGTAATGGAAATTTTATTCTCAAAATATATTTACTGATGTCAATGTAATTCATTGACAAATCTAGCGGTAATTTCCTGCGGGCGTGTGATCGCACCGCCAACGACCAATGCCGTCACACCAATTGCTTGAATTTTTTGTGCTTCCTGTGGAGTATGGATCTTTCCTTCCGCAATTACATTTAATCCGGCATTAACTAAGCATTTGATGAGTTTATAGTTTGGCCCTGCCAATCTTTCACTTTCTTTAGTATACCCGGCCAAAGTTGTCCCAACAAAATCAACGCCTAACTTTGCCGCATTCAGTCCTTCAGCGAGATTGGAAATATCTGCCATCAACAACTGCTCCGGGTATTTATGCTTTATTCGCTCAATGAATTGTTCCAAAGTCAGCCCATCGTGACGCGGTCGCAATGTAGCGTCCAATGCGATCACGTCTGGTCTAGCTTGTGCCAACTCAGCTACTTCTGTCATCGTTGGTGTAATATAGGGTTCTTCAGGCGGATAATAGCGTTTGATGATCCCGATGACCGGGAGATTTACCACTTGTTTGATCTGCTGGATATCTCTGACAGAATTGGCTCTGATCCCGACCGCGCCTCCTTGCTGAGCAGCACGAGCCATCAAAGGCATGATACCGCCCGTTTCAGTATAAAGCGGCTCATTTGGTAAAGCTTGGCAAGAAACGATCAATCCGCCATGGACCTGACCGATAAAAGCGTCTTTATTCATTGCAATGCCTCCTCCCAATACTATACTTTTATTGCCATCTGCCCTATGAAGTTTGAACGCTGCCTGCTTAACATCGTGGTTATTGCAGCGAAATGGTGTCATCCCTAATCATTTTATACGAATATTCCGCACTGCTGTGGCTCGACATTACAGTCCCTTCAACTTGATCTTTGTTTTTCTTGGCCACATGAAATTTCAAGGCAGATTCTGAGCCGTAAACGTTGAACGTATGATACTTTGGGTCATATGTGAGACGTGAGGCTTTATCTTTGGATAAAACAGTTTTACCCTTGACGAACCCATATGCCTTATTCCCTTTGAAAAAAACGTTGACGACTGATTTTTCATTGCCTTCATTGATCTCAACTTGCCAGCCATGATCATCCAAGTAATACTTCTCAGACCTGCCTTTAAACGCCATCGTTAAGGCAACAATAATGATCAAAACCAGTCCAACCAATAGATATGCTTTTGGGTTTTTTATCCAATTATTGACCTTGTCTTTAAAATTTAGCTTTTCTCCTGCCATTATGCTGCTCCATCTCTTTAGTTTTACATCTCAAATTATACCGTAATTTGTAGAACAAGCGAAAATTATTTTGCAGATCGTACACTTTCCCACAGCAAGAAGCCAAAATTTATCCAATTAAAAAGGGACTGGGACAATATGTTCGAAAGCCCGATAAAGTTTTACCAAATTTTCTGAATTCTTTTAATTTTGCCGGTATTTTTTGGTCTTTGCTTTTTAAATGAAAAAATTGGCTGCAGAGATCAAACATCGGCCGGGTCCTGCAAGCAATCAGACTAGTTTTGCCCCAGTCCGATCAGAACAAAGCGAAGCAATTTGAGTATTGGTTTAGCCATAAAAAACCTTATCTTGATAAATTGCCATGTAAATTTGATACGTTGGAGAAATAAATCTATGGGAGAAGGTGATTGGGGAAACGGCGGACGTTTTTTATCCAATGAAACACCCATTGGGTAAAAGTTGAGCGATGTTTTCCCCAATGAAGCAGCTATTGGATAAAAACTAAGTGCAGTTTTACCCAATGAACGAGTCAATGGATAAAATGACCATGATGATCCACAAATGGACTGGAGAGAAATGAAAAATCCAACTCTAAAATTTAAAAAATCGTGGCATAATGGCAGATTTCAACTCTCATTATGCCCCAATTTTTATTACTGTCTACAAATTATTTTTCTGAGCTTTGTCCCAGCCGTTGCTCTCTCATTTTTTCTATACGTGCCCCATTATAAAATATATGTGGCTTAAGTTCATCAACTGATGAGTTTTCTAAGCAATCAATAATAAGGAGATCGTACATATGATTCATGCCGATCATCGAAAATTTTATTCCAAGAGGTCAGTATTCGTTCAAAAACTTATTAGCAAATCTTTTAGTCGTACTGTCGTAAAAATTCCGATAACAGACTTAAACCCTTGATCAGCACTTTTCGATCAGCACAGTATCCTAATCTGACATAACCTGGCAGATCAAACCTCTCGCCAGAAACCAATAACCCCCCCTTACAAACCAATAGTTCCTTACAAAAATATTCGGTGCTGACTGGAATATCCAAATGAACACACGAAACGGAAACAAACTTAGGAGCCACTACTTGCGCACGCGGTTCATTTTGGACCCAATCCAAAAAGATCTTTAAATTGTCCTGGACTATCTGTTGATTACGGAGCCAAATTTGTTGTGTATGCTGCAAAGCATAAACCGCAATCGCGTCATTCAATACTCCTGCGCTAATCATTGTATAATCCCGATACTTGCGAAAAACATCGCTTGTCTTTTTGTCTGCAATGATCCAACCGATGCGCAACCCAGGAAGAGACCAGCTTTTTGAGAGAGAATCGACCGCGATGCCTTTAGAATAAAGATCAACGATCGAGGCACAGTCAGCGGTTTTTACCAGCGGATGATAAACTTCATCTACCAAAACGTAAGCGTTGACTTTCTTGGCTAGTTCTACCACCTGTTTTAAAAAAGGCCGCGATAACAAAGTCCCTGTCGGATTGTTTGCATTATTTAAACAGATCATCTTAGTGTGTGGAGTGATCATCGCGGCCAGTTCCGTTAGATCAGGCTGCCACTGATTTTCTGCACGGATCCTCCAATAATCAACCTGTGCTCCCAAAGACTGCGGAATGTCATACAACTGTTGATAGGAGGGGTACTCGCTAATGATGTGATCTCCGGGCTTTATCAAAGAATAGAAAGCAAGATTATTAGCCCCGCTGGCACCGTTTGTTTGCAAGATTTGCTGGGGAACCACCTGACGATAGCGGGCAGCTACTGCTTGCTTAAATTCTGGAGAGCCTTCGATCCAGCCGTAGTTCATTTTCAAACCAGAGAGCTGCTTAAAAAAAGGAACAGGATCATCCTTGCATAAGGCAAATAGCTTATCCATGGTCAGAGAAGAGATCGTACTTTGAGAAATATCGTAGGCTGCTTTTTTCTCCCAATTATTCAACCAGGACTCAACACCAAAATCTCGAATCTTCATTCTCTACCCTCTTCTCAATTCAACTGTGACTCGCCTTGCAAACATAAAAAATATGCCAAAAATAAAGAACTCTTTCAAAGTTACAGCCGCCGATTTTCATTGTTCATTCATATGTGCAGTAACGAAAGAATAAACTTCAGCAGCTGCCTGTTCATCTTTGCTTATAATCACCAAAGTGTCGTTACCAGCCAAAGTACCGACAATGACAGAAGATCCCAAATCATCCAGCAAAGCACCCAAAACATCGGCGTAACCAGAATTCAACGGCAAATGCAAGATGTTCAACCAGGCTACTCTGTCTATCCCGTGCACGTTTTCATTCACGGCTCGACAGATCTTAGCATATTGTTCTTCGTGTTTTGTTTGGTCGGCAGTTGTATAGTAGCTTTTCCCTGCCTTATCTCTTTTTTTAGTTAGCTCAAGCATCCTAATATCCCGAGAAACAGTAGCTTGAGTGACTTGAACGTCACTTTTATGCAATTCTTCGAGCAAATCTCGCTGGGTGGAAATTTTTTTATTGTGAATTATCTCCTTGATCAAATCTAAGCGCGCCCGACGGTCCATTTGATTGTCCTTCCTTTATTACTTTTTCTGTGCCAAAAATGGCTAACAACAGTAAGACATCACTACCCTAAAAATCTTTTTTTGATACTAATTGACGGCTCAGCAAAATAGGCTAAACTTATTCCTTAAATGTATCCTAATTCAGTTAAAAATAGTTCATTTAACTAATTGATCCGCAGAAACTAAAACGTCTCCCAGCCCATACCCGAGACTATATTTTTTATTCAAAAATCCGCAGATCACTAAGTCCTTTTCTTAAGCGCAAAGCATCCCAAGGCATGTGCTCAGCTAGTGTCAAACCGACAACATCGGCTGTCGCGGAAATATCCCGTAAGGTCCTTAAAACCTGGCTTAATTTCAATGTTCCAACTGCGGCATCAAAGTTAGCGAGATCCAGTCCTGGTTCAGCTGGCAAAATTGAATGAAAGTCATTTGGGGTCAAAACGTCTAGGTCTAAATGAACCGCTAAATGGCTGTAATTATGTTCGCGTACCCATGAAGTAATAGCGAGGCTGTCGTGAAGTAACTGATCTGGGATGACATATTTCAATCCTAACTGGTCAACTTTTTCATCCATCGGCCGTAATTGTTTATATTGTAATCCAGCTAAGAGTACATTTTCTGGTTTAAACGGATTTTTTGTTGCATCGTTGAATGCCTTTGCCCCTTGCTGTAACAAATTAGCCAGTACCATTTCATGAACATGCTCAGAATTACTCTGATCAGAAACATCTGGGTGAGCATCCAACCAAATAATTCCTAGATTATCAGGATACTTCCCATGTAAATAGTCAAATGGAGCTTCGGAAACGTCACAATCTCCACCAATTGTGACCACTCGTGCCGGAGCTTTGGCTGTCAAAATGTCAAATGTCGCTTGCATTTGTTCTAGAACACTCTTTCCACCTGCAATCGACCCTTCTGCTACTGCTCGTGAACTGATCGGAGTAAAAATCGTCTCGGTGTTTTTGGAATAACTTGGCGGGACGATATGTGATAAAAGCCTTGAACCAAAACTATAGTCTTCGTTCATCCCGCCTTGCCACTGTTGGTCTACGAGTCTTATCGTTTTCCCACTCATCTTTATACCCCCTGTTTTATTATCTCATTATAATAAAAAATATCTGCTGAGAAAACAAGTGATTTAACACATCTATCACTAAAAAGACCAACAAAAGTACTATCTTTTGCTGGAGGCCTTAGTTTTATTTGGCCATTTATGTGGATCGATATAACTCCTATTTATTCTATCCGTTTCGAATCAGTTGGCAATTCCTGGCCTTCTTGCTGTTTTGCCAGGGCCTGCGACCGGTAATAATGCAAAGACACCCAGATCCCTGCACCTTCTGCTTCAGTCAACACCTGCGTTGCTTTTCCATTGATATTCGGGTCCGTGACATAATAATATGTTCCAGCCCCTGCGCTTTGATACCAACCTTGCAAATTAACGACCTTAACAGGTTGACCGCTCTGACTGATTGGGAATTTGGTCACAGAAAGTTCGGAATAACCGGCCCACTTACTTTCTTTATTGCGGTCGCCTTTATCAGGGTTTTGCAATGCAGCCCGGTCCTGCGCCGTCCGCACATCTGTATCGTAAGCAAAATAAGTGAAAGGCTGCTCACTTTGCATGCTCCATTTATTAGCCGTAAACGTAACGGTTTTAACGGAATTGCTATTTTCATCCCAATCATACCAAGTTCCTTGCATATTGGCTGGAAAATTTCTGCTCTTGAATCCTGTGTCGTCGATCCCTGAACCATTATTGTGACTAGACGAGTCAGACTTTAATGCAGAAGATACAACTGACTCACTCTGGCTGCTGACTTCAGAAGAGCTCTGACTGCTCTTTTTCTTGTCTTTGTGACTGGAATTAACTTTCTTTTCAGTTTTAGACGGAGATCCTTTGTCTTGGCTCGCACCGTTCGATGTCCCACAGCCAAACAAAGAAATTCCTAATACCAGTACTCCGAAAATCGTTATTGTTTTCCCTTTCACTTAGACAGCCCCCTTATTCAGCCATTTTCACTGACACAGCGAACTTTATCATAATTTAATCCTATCCTAATTGGTGACCGCTTATAAGCTTGACACCTTCAGCAGACTACTCAAAAAGAGCAGCAAATTATGCTGCTCTTAAATGTTTCAAATTAAAGATGAACTGCTTGATTGAAGCGCGTCTTGGCTCAACAAAGGGAATAGCCTTCAACAGGTTTCATGTGAATAATTATAATATTCCTCTGTAAAATATCGACAATTAGTTGCTGCTTTGTTTGAATTTAAATATTAAAAAATCAGTGACTTTAATAAGTTAATGCGACTTTTTATTATTTAAATTACAACATCCGCCCGACTGCGTAGTGAATGATCATCGTAATGATCCCAATGATCACATTACGTTTAATGGCAAGTTTAACCATTCCATCCCCCAGACGAGCACTGAGATATCCTGTTAAGGCAACTGAGAAACACACTGCCAAAATTGTGAAAGGCCATTTGAAACTTTCTGTTGAGACCGTCATTGCAAATAGAGGTAAAATACCGCCGCTGGAAGCCGATATCAGAGAAGCAAAAGCAGCATACCATGGATTCATATAATGGTTTTCAGTAACGTCATATTTAATGGACAATACCGTTTCTAGTGGCTTTTTAGCCATCAGATCTTTTGCGATCTCTGCCGCCGTGTCTTTTGTAACACCGCGCTTTTCATAATATGCTTGGACCGAATTCAACTCACCAGGAAAATCTGTTTTGAGCAAGCCCTTTTCTTTAATGGCAGATGTTTCTTCAATATCTCTTTGGGTGCTGACGGATGCGTATTCCCCCGAAGCCATCGAAAAAGCACAAGCCAATAGATCTGACAAACCAGCAATAAAAATCGTAAATCTGTTACTCGTTGCCACAGCGACACTAAATAACACCCCAACCACCGTTAAGATACCATCGTTAGCCCCCAAAACACCAGCACGCAGAGTATTTAGCCGCTCACTCATTGTTTGTTTCTTGTTTGAAGCCATTGCCCATCCCTCCCTCAGCCTAAGATCTTACCAATAACAAAAGTTATGATCATGGTAAACGCACCGGCTACGATGTTTCTTAACAAACCACGTGCTTTTTTACTGCCATTCAAAGCTGCCGCACTGTAGCCGGTAATAGCTAATGCGAAAGCGACGGCTAAAAAAGTTGTCGCCGTTTTCCAAGCTTCCGGTGCTGTAGTGATCGCGACTAACGGTAAGATCGAACCAAGCGGAAATGAGATCATAGAAGCTATCGCGGCTGAGTAAGGATTGGAATATTCGTTCAAGTTAAAGCCATATCTTTCACGGACGGTAGTCTGCAAAGCATCTTTTTTCATCATTTCTTTCGTGGCCTTCAATGCTAAGGTTGGTTTAATGCCCTGGTCTAGATATTTCTGCTGGACAAAATTTTCTTCATGTTCATATGACTCGCCTAAAGCGATTTTTTGGTTAACCACTGCTTTGGCCTGAGAATCCTTTTGTGTGTTGACCGAAACATATTCACCCATTGCCATGGAAACTGTTCCGGCGATCATTCCGGAAATACCAGCCAAAAAAATTTCATAATTACTGGAATTCGCTCCGGCAACCCCTAAGACGATGCCTGCAACCGAAAGAATACCATCATTAGCACCCATCACAGCAGCTCGAACAACGTTCATTCTTGATGCCAATGATCCCTTCTTTTTCATAATAACCACCTCTTTTTTCAAGTTCACGAGTATTATAACATCAATAATGGTTACTGTTAATTAAAATAATTCTAAATGAGAAGCATTTTCAATTAGAGCTAAAAAAAACTGCTAATAAAGGAAAAATAACGATTTCTGTAAATATAAACAGATATCGTTATTTTTCACTAATTTTCATTTTATTATCTTTTAGAAAACCTTGCTATCGAGGTATTGATCCAAACGATTTTTGGTATTCGCATTCATTCTAACAAAACCGATCCCAAAACTCTTACACAAAGCGGCATCACCCCATGTTTCGGGGCTTTTTAAATCTACGTGGTCAAATTTCGGCAGATCTCCAAATCTGATAGCAAACATATTTTCAGAAATTCCCAGCGACTCTGAAAGGTCCAGAATCGAGCTAAAATGTTCCTCTTTTACTGCATCTCCAACTTCTCGACAATGGTTCAGTAAAGAATTATATTCATTCATCATTAAAGTACCTTTCGTTAGTGTTCCATTTATAAAAAGAAAGTAAACAATTCCTTTTCCCTAATAAGTATTTAAAGATTCATTTTCCAAGTAATTAGCGCATTACTAAAACTGGAGTTGAAGCATATTTGGCAATATAAGCCGCTTGACTGCCAAAGCGTTTAGCGATTCCTTTCTTGTCCAGGGAACCAACGATCAATAAATCAGGTTTAATGCGCGGAACAACTTCATTTACGATCGTCTTTCCAGGGTCGCCATCTGCAACTACAGTTTCAACTTTTTTAACCCCAGCAGCCTGTGCTTCTTCTTTATATTTTTGGACATGCTCGACCAATTTTTCACGTTCTCCATGAATGTAATCGTCATCAAGCGCCTGATAAATATTCATCTCATCACTTTCCCAGATAGTCACGATGAAAAGCTCTGCGTCATTGGCTAGAGCATAGTCAATGGCATAATGAAAAGCTAACTGCGCATCATGAGAATCATCCGTACCTACTAAAAGACGATGAAAATCTGTTTTTGGTTTTTCCATTTCACGTCAAGCCTCCTTGTGATCTTGATGAGCTTCGAGCTCACGCTGCCTTGCCATTCGCTTGTCGCCGCGATATAGATCAGCAGTTGTCCATACAAGCAAGGCAATGATCAATACGATGATAACGTAAGCAATGTTGTCAGCAGTTGCGACCTGCGCAGCAGTCGGATTTTCACCTAAGAAACCCTCTATTGAACCAGGAAGGCCAATCATATTCAAATAAGTTAAGCCCACAACTGAAACCCAACCTAAGACTTTCACCCAAAGAGTATTTTTAAATCGTTTACCCATTTCAACGTTACTATTTGTCAACATCAATAACGGTAACATTGAAAATGGCAAGGCAAACGCCAGGAAGACCTGAGAATTATTCATTAAATTATTAATGGCAGTATGCTGCTGTATGACACTTTCACCACTTGTAGTCGTCACCGCGATCAACACTGGAATAACTGAAATTAAACGGGTAACTAAACGACGGGCCCATAAAGGCATTTTCATGTGAATAAAGCCTTCCATGACAACTTGCCCTGTCAAAGTACCAGTGATCGTAGAATTTTGACCTGAAGCTAGCAAAGCTACAGCGAAGAGAACGGATAAAACACCAGAACGTGCAACAGCAATCAAGACACCATTACTCAACTTAGTTGTGTCCGACAAAGCTTCATATAATCCAAAGAAAGAAGGATCTTGGACTACACCTGATTTAAACACAGCAACACCCATGATCAGTAAAAGTGAATTAACAACGAAGGCCAGCGATAATTGAATATTTGAATCCCAAGTTGAAAAACGGACAGTCCGTGCAACGTCAGCTTCGTCTTTATGATCAATTTTTCTAGTCTGTGAAATAGCCGAATGTAGATACAAATTATGCGGCATAACAGTAGCACCGATAATTCCCAAAGCCCCAGAAAGCGGAGACATCCCATGGACTTCCGGATGATTAGCAAAAGTCTCTCCTGTCGGAACAAATCCTCTAAACATGGATGCCCAGTCAGGGTTAGATAAAGCAACTTGATAAATAAATACACCCAAGATAACTAAAATCAAACAAACAACAATTGCTTCAATTTTGCGGAAACCAACCTTAGTTAGCACAAGCAGAAGCAAAACATCTAGCACCGTTATGAAAACAGCGATAACCAAAGGAATGTTGAATAACAAATATAACGCGATCGCGGCACCAATAACTTCGGCAATATCGGTCGCCATAATAGCTAATTCTGTCATGATCCAAAGGATGATGCCTAAAGTTTTCCCTGTCCGGGCACGTGTTGCTTGGGCAAGATCCATCTGACTTACGATGCCCAGTTTAGCAGCCATGTATTGTAGTAGCATTGCAATTAAACTCGACATCAAAATCACGGAGATCAATAAGTATGAGAAATTTTGCCCACCAGTGATAGATGTGGACCAGTTTCCTGGATCCATGTAACCAACAGCTACAAGTGCACCTGGCCCAGAATACATGAATAATGTTTTCCAGAAACCTTTCCCTTTTGGCACCTCTACAGTACCATTGATCTCTTCTAGCGAAGGTCCATTGGCATAATGGATCAAATAATGTTGTTTATGAGTTTTTGCCTCATTTTCGCTCAATTTAAAAACCACCTTTCTTTTTGAAACAAACCTATTGTACACTAGTTTTTCCCATATGAAAATAAAAAGTTAGGGATACTGAAATAAGGATACGTTTTCACGTCACATTTAATACTAAAAGCTTTCGTTACAATCTATTTTTGAAAATTTTTGTCCATAAAAATAATGAAAAATAAAGCATTCTGTATGTCTATGCAAGATTTTTCCACCCACACAAGGCTCTGAAAAAATTAAAAATGAGCCAGAGTAATTAGTAAAAATACCATCTAATTCAACTGCCTTCACTTTACAACAAACTATTCAAAATAGTAATCAATAAATAATAGCCATCTATATTGATATAAAGATCAAGAAAAATAAATAATATGCATGAAGCGTACTTGGTTTCGTTTCACTTAGCTGGTTGGTTTTCACTTTCCATTTAGCTTTTTCAACTGAATAGGTCGATTTACATAACACTTATGAAAATAACAACCGTTTATGCAAAAAAATGGGGCTGGGACAAAACTAGTGTTTAGATAGAAAATTGGCTGCAGAAATCGATATTTGATTTCTGCAGCCAAT
>CAKPZY010000011.1 GCA_934215475.1 uncultured Ligilactobacillus sp. | reverse complement strand
TTGCACTTACCTTCACGGTAAGCGACCTCACACATTTGATTTGTCGAAACTTTGTTCAGTTTTCAAAGATCTACTATAAGAATCAGCTTCTAAAGTATATCATTGTCATAATAAGTAGTCAACAATTAACTAACGATAATGACAACTTTTTAAGTGTATCAATATTTCCGAATGTAGTCAAGAAATATTTTAAATTGTTTTGAAGGATAGAAAAAATTGTTCTTTCCTTCAGGCAACGGTTACTATCATACCAACCATGCACCCTGACGTCAACATTTTTTTTAATATATAGGATATTTTGTTTATAACCGAATTTTAAATAGCTATTTCAAACTTACAAGGGCTTTTTCTCCATATCTAACGGTAAGAATTGACAGATTGTTCGTATATAGCTGTTAAAGATTTTCTCTTTAATTTATTAATCATATCAAATATTTTATCTTTCTCTTCAAGATCGATCACACATGATGAAATAGAAAATTAAAAAAGAGTGTTTTTAATTCACAGATACAATTAACACCACGTAATGTGAATTAAAAACACTCAACTGTTTAATTTTTTACTTCGTTATTTTCTCCACTCCATGCATGTAAGGACGTAAAACTTCTGGAATAGTTACAGAGCCATCCTCATTTTGATAGTTTTCTAAAACAGCTGCAACTGTTCGACCTACTGCTAGGCCCGACCCATTCAGTGTATGGACAAAATGAAGCTTTCCATTCTCATCTCTATACTGAATATGTGAACGTCTTGCCTGAAAATCAGTACAATTAGAACAGCTTGAGATCTCCCGGTACTTGTCTTGAGCAGGCATCCAGACTTCCAAATCATGCGTCATGGCAGCACTAAAGCCCATATCCCCAGTAGATAAAGTAATAACATGGTATGGCAAGCCAAGCTTTTCCATAATATTTCCGGCATTGAGAGTCATCTTTTCCAATTCGGCATAAGAATCTTCCGGTTTAGTATATTTGACCATCTCCACTTTATGGAACTGGTGCATTCTGATCAAGCCACGGGTATCACGACCAGCACTTCCTGCTTCAGACCTAAAAGAAGGACTCATTGCCGTCACGTAAACAGGTAATTTTTCACTTGGAATGACCTCATCTCGATAATAATTAGTCAATGGGACCTCAGCAGTTGGGATCATCGTCATGTCTTGGCCGACTATCTGATAAACGTCTGCTTTAAACTTAGGAAATTGTCCGGTACCATACATTGAAGCGTCATTGACAATATATGGCGGGATCATTTCCGTATAACCCTCTTTGGCATGCTCATCTAGCATAAAGTTATACAAAGCTCGTTCAAGCTTAGCACCTAATCCTTTATAATAAACAAATCTGGCACCAGAAACTTTAGCGGCACGATCAAAGTCTAAAATATCTAAGTCTTCGCCCAGGTCCCAATGTGCCTTAGGTTCAAAAGCAAACTTTCGTGGAGTCCCAACTTTTCTTAATTCTATATTGGCACTCTCGTCTTTACCTACCGGAATTCTCTCATTAGGCAAATTAGGGAGGCGCGCCGCCATATCATTGACTTTAGCAACCGCAGCGTCGGCCTGTTCATCTAACTGCTTGATCTTCTGACCAACCGCACGCATTTCAGCAATTGCAGTTGATGCATCTTCTTTATTGCGCTTAGCCTGGGCGATTTTGCCAGAAACATTATTTCGTTTGCGTTTTAATTCTTCAGTTTCTCCTAATAGCTGACGCCGTTTCTGATCCTCAGCCAGCAAATCATCGATTTCTTCTTCTTTAACTCCTCTGGTCCCCAAACGTTCCTTAAATTTTTCAGGATCTTGCCTGATCATTTTAACATCTAACATAAAAATTCACTCCTACTCTTTTGTAATATCCACTACCATCTACCCAACGAACCATTTAAACAAAAAACAAGCCCTCCGTCCCACTATTGGGACGAAAAACTTGCTTTTTCGCGGTACCACCCAAGTTCGAAAATGAATTCGCACTCAACTGAGGTAACGGTCTCCCGTGCAGCATTGCCTGCCCATCCAAACGATACATTGGAATTTTCGGCCCCACAGTTTACACCAACCACTGTGTCTCTTAAATACCTACTTTAAATGTACCATGACGTTGTCTTCTTTAATAATTTCAATATAGTTTAAAATCAGACAAATTTCAAGCTTTCTTGCCCTTTTTCTTCCGTTCAACATGATGAGCTGCCAAATCAACCTCATCTAATGGTATCAACTTGGTTTTATATTTGATCTTATAATAAATAAATAATATTAAAAACAGTGGAACCGACATATATGAGAAAAATATCGCTTGCCAATCAAAAGCAGCAAAAGAATGCATGTCTTGCCCGACAATCACGAGGATGCATAAAATCAATGCTAGGATTGGCCCAAAGGGAAACCACTTGGCGTGATAACGTAACTCGGACAAGTCATGACCTTGTACCTTAAATGCTCGCCTGAACCGATAATGGGAAATTGCGATCCCGACCCAGGCTATAAATCCGCTTAAACCACTAGCACTAACTAAAAAGTTATAGATCCTGTCTCCAAAAATACTGGTGAAAAAAGTCAGTAAACCAATAGCGGTTGTTCCTAACAAAGCAGGCATGGGAATCCCCCGACTATTCACGCGCTTGAAGATCTTAGGAGCATCGCCAGTTACTCCTAATGAGAAAAGCATCCGCGCCGAAGCATACATCCCAGAATTTGCTGCTGATAACACAGCTGTTAGGATCACAGCATTCATCACACCTGCCGCAGAAGCCAAACCTGCGCGTCGAAAGACTAAGGTAAATGGGCTAATAGTAACATCAGATGCGCTGGAGCCTAATAAATTAGGACTCGTATATGGTATCAAGGCTGCAATGACAAATATAGACAGAATATAAAATAGTAAAATACGCCAAAAAACCTGTTTGATAGCCTTAGGGATACTCTTTTCAGGTGTTTCCGATTCACCGGCTGTGATGCCGATCAATTCCGTCCCTTGGAACGAAAAACCAGCAACGACAAAGACGGCTAAAATAGACGGCACACCACCTACGAAAGGTGCTTTTTTATAAACAAAGTTCTCCAAGTATGTAGCACGTCCGGACATGATGCCAAAGATCGTTAAAAAACCGACTACTAAAAATATCACGACTGTCACAACTTTGATCAAGGACATCCAGTATTCAGTTTCACCAAAGGATCCGACTGATAAAGCATTGATCAAAAATATGATCAACAACGCTGCCAAACTGAAAGTCCAGCCAGGGACATTAGGGAACCAGAACTTTAAAACTAAACCAACTGTTGATATATCTACCGCCAAAGTGATAGCCCAGTTAAACCAGTAGTTCCAACCCATTGCAAATCCGAGTGCCGGATCAACAAAGCGGCGCGCATACGTTGCAAACGAGCCGGTAACCGGCAAGAAAGTCGCCATTTCACCTAAGGATGTCATCAAAAAGAAAACCATGACCCCAATGCCAATATAAGCTACTAAAGATCCGCCCGGCCCGGCAGTAGAAATAGCAGAACCACTGGCAACAAACAAGCCGGTGCCAATACTTCCTCCTAAAGCGATCATGGACAAATGTCTAGTTTTAAGCAGCCTTTTGACACCTGTCCCTTGACTATCCTTTACCACATGCTCAGAAATGCTGGTATCCCGGGCAGCTCCGTGTGCATGTCCTTTCGTATTGACTCCTGTAACATCCTGTTGTTCCAAAATAGTTCCCTCCAAATAAAAATTTCATTCGAGGAGGCGACCAAGAAAAACTAATAAAATATAAAAAGCGTAGTCTTCATAATCGAAAACCACGCTGAATTAACATCTTATCAACAATTAGGCCGCACGAAAAACGGTCATGATCATCTCGATAGCGCCCCGTGAGCTTTAACCCACGACAGTTCCCAGCCTCTTAAACTGAGCCCCAGCTGCCAAAGTGGAAAAACTTTAACACCTTCGGCAAACTTCCCTTTTACACGACCTGCACTGTTTTCCCAACTAAATCATGCGACTAATGAAGTTTGCAACCTCTTTTTCGACCTCAACCATTATAAAGCTAAGTGATGCCAACTAACAAATAAAATATTTTAACTATATTTGAAAGTTGCATCTGCTATGCCCAAAACTAGCGACATCAGAGATGGCAAAACTTACTAACTTTTTTAAATCGAAATATAAGTTAAAACTTCATGATAAATTAAATTTGCTATTGTTTGGTATATCATTCAGCCTTCTCACTGATATTCTTAAGATTCAGAATGCTTAATTTCTGAATCCATTTGGCTCAGATCAAAATCATGCTGCATGAATTCCTGATCATTCACAGGAAAGTGTTGTTCGATAGTCGCAAACGGCTGCACCGTTAATGTACCAGATCCTACTGTAAAATCTAAGAGATGACCGCCCATAGTCTTATCATCGTTTAAATAATGTAAATGAAAACCTGCCACAGCCATTCCTTGGAACAGGTCTGGTGCAAAATAGCCCACGACCGTCCCCTGGCTGTCCTTTTCTTCAAACACCGCCTGCTGATCTGCAACATCGGAAAGAGGAGGATAAGGACGCGTCTGTGCTGCCACAGCGCGCGTCTTGACCTGAGAAAATTTTCCCTTTAGCATTACCGCAAAAAAGACATTTTTCCATGAGTGGTGTGTGAAAATCTTTTGACCCAGTTCTTGCTGCTTAAGGTTGCTAACTGTGATACTCTTCAAATTCGGATCACTATAATGGACCGTCGCAAATGGGACCTGGGTTTCTTTGGGAAGCAAATCAATGTGTCCGTCACTCTTAACCAGATATGGTTTGCCATCTAATACGACCATTTCACCGCCTAGGCCCGTGGCCGTCCCAATACCGGTGTCACCATTCTTTAAAATTTCACCCAGTGTTTCTGTACCTTCGAACAGTCCAGGAACCAGAGTTGCAAGTGTGCCATGTTGATACATCTTAGAATAATCTGTAGTCAAGCTAAATCCTCCTTACCATAGTCGATACACATAATCAGCGAACAAAATCATTTTGCAAATTTTCTGCCCATTTTAAAGTTTAACGTAACTGGTCACTCAATAACTGTTTGCCAAGTTCATGATTGAAACTATAATCGACAGGGATATCCACCACAACTGGCCCTTGCGTTTGAAAAGCTTGATCCAAAACATCTGCCAGATCCGCAGCTTTTGCAACACGCAAGCCCGTAGCACCAAAGCTTTCAGCGTATTTGACAAAATCGACCGGACCAAATTTTACAGCAGCAGACTCCCCATATTTCATTTCTTCTTGAAATTTGACCATATCATAGTTGCCGTCATTCCAAATTAAATGAACAATATTTAAATTCAGACGCACTGCGGTTTCGAGGTCTTGGGCTGAGAACAGAAAACCTCCATCCCCAGAAACAGAGACGATTTTAGTTTCAGGCCTGACCAAAGCTGCAGAAATCGCCCAAGGTAATGCAACTCCCAGAGTCTGCATCCCGTTACTGAACAGCAAATGACGCGGCTCATAGCTGCGAAAATGACGAGCCATCCAGATATAGAAACTTCCGACATCGACGGTGACCGTCATTTCATCTGAAACACGAGCTTGTAGCGCCTGGATCACTGCCAAAGGATGGGAATGAACTTGCCCATCTTTTATAGTCGGCGGTTCATCACGTAATTTTAATTGATCACGTAATTTGTCTAAAAACTGCTTAGATTCATCCGGTAATTTAAAACCTTTCATGTATGGCAGCAAAAATTCCAGTGTCTGTGAAATATCACCGACCAATTCCCTTTTTGGTTGAAAGTTCTTATCTAATTGTGCCCTCATAGAATCGATGACTACCAAACTCTTATCAGGGTTAGTATTCCAGTTACGCGGTTCATATTCAACCGGGTCGTACCCGATGGCTATTACCAGGTCACTTTCTTTAAGCAGCCTATCGCCCGGCTGATTACGGAACAGCCCAACACGCCCAAAGAAATCGTCCTCTAATTCCCGGGGAATTATCCCTGCACCTTGGAAAGTTTCGACGACAGGTAAGTGCGTGTCGCGGATCAAATTACGGATCGCACCTGTTGACTGCGGGTCAGAAGCCCGCATACCCACAAGCAAAACAGGTAATTTTGCCTGTTTGATCCGAGCCGCCAATAAAGTTGATTCGATTGGACTAGCCGGTCCGAGGATCGGGGCAGGAATTGGAGCTAAAACATCAGTTGCCACTTCACCGTCGGTCACATCCTGTGGAATCGAAACGAAACTTGCTCCTTGTTTGGAAGCCTCTGCTTCTTGATAAGCGTTAGCAATCACCTCTGAAATATTATCAGGATCTTGGACTTCAGCATCATATTTGGTTATCCCAGAAAAAACAGAAGTATTGTTCATGCTTTGATGTGTTTGACGCAAGAGGTCCGTTCTTTGAACCTGACCCGAAAGCGCTAAAACCGGATCTCCTTCTGTGGTTGCCGTAGCCAAACCGGTAGCTAAATTCGATGCACCCGGACCTGAAGTAGTTATGACAACCCCAGGGTGTCCAGTGATCCGCCCGATCCCTGCAGCCATAAAAGCAGCATTTTGTTCATGACGCGTTAAAATAAATTGTGGTGCATTTTTGTCTGTCGGGTGATCCAGTTTTTCAAAGATCCGGTCGATCTTCGCTCCTGGTATCCCAAAAACATATTTAACATCGTGATTGATCAAACTATCAACCACTGCATCTGAGCCATAATATTTTTCTTTTTTGTCTACCATATATATACTCCCATCTGTTATCAATCAGAAATAATGAAAAAATCTTGAAAAGTTTCCTAACCTATCATTAACTGTCTATTCTTAAAGATCCAGTCAAAAGATTTTCGGCTGCTTAATTTGATGAAACAGGTATGTTTCTCTTCTGTGTAGCCAATAATGCAACAATGCTTGCAGCTTGCTTAAACCGTTTTGTTAATTACATTTTCTCAAAACCCTTCTCTTTTTTGACATAAGGTTTTTTTATATATTAATTCTGAGACTTTCTGGCCGGCGGCCAACACATCGACGACTTGTCTTTCCTCTTGAAGTTTAAAACCTGTCTTAACCAAAACATTTTTAGACGCTTCGTTATCTGCATAAACACGGGCTAATAAAAAATTTGTACCCCTTTTTTTCTCATACTCGCATAGTGCAGTTAGTGCTTCAGTCATAAGACCATGGCCCCAAAAGTTGAAATTTAATGCATACCCAATTTCAAAACCCCGACTTTCAATGACACCATCTGGCCTAACTATCTGAAACGAGCCCAAATTTCCAATGACTTTGGAAGTATCTTTCTCTTGTAAAGCAAAAACGCCATCACGTTGCAAAATCTTTTCAAAAGAGCACGCGGCCTTTTTGTTTTTGAGTGGTGTAAAATTTGCTCCTTTCGCGACTGCCAGTTGTGACCCATATTCTAAAACATCGGGCCAGTCAGTTGGACGAAAATGGCGCAACAACAATCTGTTAGTCTCAAGCATGATCTACCTCTTTGTTTTTTAAAAATCTTTTTCTAAAAATATGGCATCCGCCTTTGTTTTTCTCAAAATGTGTTAAAAAAGAACAATCACTTTTTATGCCGCTTTTTTTTATTTTTTGTTCCCTCAAACGTGTATGTGGATTTATTGTGCCGTTGCGGTAAGGCCGCAAGGATCAAGGCAACTATATCTGTATAAGGAAAAAACAGCAACAAGGCTAAGTAAGCCGGTAATTCGACATCATGTAACCGACGGATCAAAGCCGTCAGCAAAGCTACAATATAAAATGCCAGCCAAGCAGCCATACCAAATTTGACGACTGCCATCGTTCCCACTGGAAATAAATGCGGGATAATACTAGCTGCAAAACTGATCAACATACCAGCTGGGATCGATAGGATCAGCATCCCCAAAAATCCAAACCAAAAATCCGCTCGGCCCATCCGCTTGTTGACATTTAACCAATCTCTCAAAAATAACTTGGTCGAAGTGAGCAAACCTGGAAAGGCAGACTCATTTTTGCCGAGGATATGGACTTCTAGGCCTTCTTTTTGCGCCAACTTAATGAATTCTTTTAGTTTTTTTGGATCACTGATGTCCACTGTTGGTATTTTTTCTTTTTTACTTTCACTCTTTTTTTCTTCAGAAGGGCCTTTTAGATCGTTCAGAAGTATTTTTGCCTGATCCATCCCACAGTAATAACAGTAATTAGACGCAACAGGGATATTTCTCCCACAGCGTTTGCATTTCTTCATTTCTATACCAGTATGTGAGATCTCTTGTAAAGTCCCACAAAATGAGCACCAATCGCTCTTTGCCTTATTTTTTTTACCACATTTTTGGCAATAAAACATTGGTAATATAACATCCTTTCTGATGGGCAGCCATGTCACACTACATACTCTACTTACACGACTAGTAGTTTTCTTTTTTCAAACAAAGTAAAACAAGGTAGAATGTACGTATGTAATTTTGGTGAAAATCAGCTGCTTTCATTATATTATAGCATGTTGTTAAAAAAGCAAAGCAGTTCTGACTTGTTTTGCCCCTTATTTTACCCGAGCTGAGAAAAAAGTCTGGGCACATCCAAATTATATTGGTCTGATTCTTTGTCCAATTCTCAAAGCTCTATCATTTTAACTGCGTCAAATATAGAGAAGCGAAAGTTTGCGCTGAAGCACTGGTTCAACCGCTCATTTTTATTAGCTCGCATCTGATGGCATTTATTTATTTGATACCATTTGCTGCTCTAATACTCTTTAGGAGGCTCTTTTTATGTCACAACGTCGGTCACAATATTACTCAGAAGAAGAAATATCAGATGACCAGCCGCATTTACAGCGGGTCAAGCATCGACCGCCTCATCATAGGCTCAAAGGATGCTTTTTTTGGTTTTTACTTATAATCGTCATTGTTTTAGTGACCGGCACAAATTTAATTTATCATAAGTATCGAACCGCACATTCTACTGTGAATACGATCTACCATGGAACAGGTATCCAAAAAGCTCGAGATACTGAAAGGATCCTAAAAAAAGGACGGCCTGTCTCGATATTATTGATGGGTACAGATACAGGTGCATTAGGACGAAAATTTAAAGGGCGGACTGATACGCTAGTGATCGCCGTTTTGAATCCGATGACTTCCACGATGACACTCGTGAGCCTGCCACGTGATACTAAAATAGCAATTTACGGCCATGAATCTGACTTTCCGTCAAAATTAAACGCAGCCTATGCATATGACGGTTCAGCCTCTGCTTTAAGAACCGTTCAAAAATATTTAAATGTCCCAGTCGATTGCTATGCAACCATCAATATGGGTGGTTTAGAAAATATGGTCAACGCAGTCGGCGGCGTAGATGTTACTCCAGCACTAACTTTTTCCTATGGAGGATATTCATTTACGAAGGGAACTAAAGTCCATCTAAATGGTAAGCGGGCTCTGGCCTATGTTCGAATGAGGTACTCAGATCCCAAGGGAGACTATGGACGCCAAGAGCGCCAACGCCAAGTGTTGATGTCTTTGGCAATGCACGCTACAAAACCTCAGAGTCTACTTAATGATAAATTTTTAAACACTGTTTCCCGTCAATTGACGACCGATCTGAAATTTAACGATCTGCTGCTCGTGGCCGCAAAATATCGCAAAGCGACTCATCACATGGATTCGACTCATTTACAGGGCGATCCTCAAATGGATAATGGTCAGTCATTTGAAGTTCCGGAGCCCACCGAGAAACAACGAATCACAGATCTTCTGCGAAAAGCACTGGAGTTGACGCCCGCTCAAACTGGGAATACTTTAAGTTCAAATAACAAAATAAATATCAATTGAATGTGACCTAATAATGAAACAGGAGTGTGATCAAGTCTTTTCCTCGATCGCACTCCTATTTGTTTACAAAAAAAAACGAGCCCTCAACGGACCCGTTTTAAAACAATTTTTTATTTTAATTAGTCTTTAACAACGTTAGCTGCTTGTGGGCCACGATCGCTGTCTTCAACATCAAATGAGACATGCTGACCTTCGTCCAAAGTCTTGAAGCCGTCGCCTTGGATAGCTGAGAAATGTACGAATACATCGCTGCCGTCTTCACGTGTGATAAAGCCATAGCCTTTGTCTGCATTAAACCATTTAACTGTTCCTTGTTCCATTATAATGGATCCTCCTTGTTGCACCCTTCGGCACAGATAATTATATAATTGTAATTCTAATCGGCGCTTTATGGAGGAAATCGTAAAACATCCTTACCAAAAAAACCTATTCAAACTACAAGAATCATTATAGCACACGCACAAAGTAATTGATACAGATATTTTAAACTATTTAACAAAAATATAATGAGCAGCTTTATAGCTAATATTTCTCTGTTGACCAGTACTTAATAATCGAACTTTTATTGGTCCTTCAAATGGAACATGTTCTTCAACGATAAACTTGTCACCAATATTGAGTTTGATCTCATCTAGGTACGTCAATAATTCGTGGTTATCCACGAAACGATCGACTGCCTTTTCACTGCCGGATTGCGCGTCAGCCAACAGTTCGTAGCTTTCTTCTTCATAACTTCCATCTATGCCTGGAATCATTCCTCCGTGGGGGCAGCGCTTAGGATGACCCAAAAAATCATCGAGGTGTCCGACCAGATTGTCGCTAGTGGCATGCTCCAAGATTTCCGCGTCATCATGGACATCCTGCAATTTATAATTCAGCTTATCAACTAAAAAAGTCTCCCACAGGCGGTGCCTGCGGATCAAATTTTCCGCAACTTTGATCCCGGAAGGTGTCAATGAAATTCCAGCATAAGGTGAATGTTCCACTAACTTTTCCTTAACCAATTTGGCAACCATTTCAGTCACAGATCCAGCCGCCACATTTAAACTCAAGGCGATCTGCTTGTTGCTAACTTTTCTTTGCTTACCGCCCAATTCAAATATTATTTTAAGATAATCTTCTTTTTTAGGGGTCAAAACCCTTCACCTCATAAATTTAAATTTGACAAATTAAAACCCAATGTTCTACTGATCTGCTCCAGCCAATTTGGATACGTGCCCCAATGCCGCAGTAAAATCAGTGGGGATCGGGCA
Source organism: uncultured Ligilactobacillus sp. (assembly GCA_934215475.1). Taxonomy (GTDB): domain Bacteria; phylum Bacillota; class Bacilli; order Lactobacillales; family Lactobacillaceae; genus Ligilactobacillus. The sequence goes on along the minus strand of CAKPZY010000011.1, from coordinate 41,013 downwards.
CTTAAAAGCTAGCTGTCTGCTGGTAAATGGATCAGTAAACCGAAGCTCTTGCGCATGCAAGGCTTGATGTGTCATGCCCAATTCCATCTTGCCTCCGTATAGTTCATCCCCTATTAATGGATGACCCAAATATTTGAAATGCGCACGGATCTGGTGCGTTCTGCCTGTATGTAGTTTAACTATGACTAAGGTAGCAAAATCACCATACCGCCGAGAAACCCAATATTCTGTCAGAGCTTTTTTGCCGTGCTGATTTACTTCTTGAGCAAAACTATTAGGGGCTTGACTTAGAGGCTGAGATATCACCTGATGATCAGAGGCTAAACGTCCTTCAGCTAAGGCAACATATTTCTTTTCAATAATATGGCATTCTATCTGCTTATTGATCAATCCCTGCGCAAACCTATGTTTGGCAATCAGAACCAGGCCGCTAGTAAAACGATCCAGCCTGGTCAAAACGTGGGGTACCAAATCTAGTGAATTTTGTTTCAACAAATGACCCTTAATACGATTGACCAAAGTGTCGCTACGATTGCTTGGACCGGGTACACTGTTTAAACCCGCTGGTTTATTGACCACTATCCAATGAGTATCTTCATACTCGATATCCAACTTCCCGTCACTGGGTGGAACTGAAGGGTCTGGCAGTTCAGGATCAAGCAGCAAAGTTATCTCAGCAGGCTTTTTCAAAACGTATCCCAGTTTCTTATTATGATAGCCCACCAGCGTTTTCCCCTGGCCGTGCTTGACAGAACTTAACATGCGATGGCTCACACCATGACTGGTTAAAAATTGCTTAACAGTTTCTGGTTTTGAGTCATCTTTTTGCCACGTAAACCTCATTCAAAACTACCTTTCTTGTCAAAACAAGCATCCTTGTGTCAAGTAAGGATAACAAATCAAACTAAGAACGGATATTTACTAATTATAGCAGAAAGTTTTAATATTCAAACTAGTGAATGAAAATGTTTGCTATTTTTTAAAAACTCTCTTCAATTTGCTGCTACTGGCTAATTGCTAAATCTTTCTCTTCGCTCCAACCGATCTTATACGTTTGGGTGTTCTCTTTAACTTTGTCTAAATATAAATCTACGAAAAATCGCACCAAATATCCCGACCAGCACCAGAATCAAGCCGATATATCCATAAATAACTGCATAACGGACAAAAATTGCAACCACCTTAGTGCCGTATTCAGTAGTTATGTCTTGATACATTCCGATTGACTCCGAAGCATTAGTGATGAGGCCACTGATCTTAATAAATTGAAATAAGAGCCAAACGATCGCTCCGCTGAAAACAAATGCCAATCCAGCATAATGAGCGAATCTAAAAAGCGACCTTGTTTGAAATAATAAGAGACACCCTAAAATAGCACTAACAACAGTTCCACCCAGATACATTGCCGGAAACACCTTTTTTGCTTTAGCCATAAAAGAAGCAGTTTTTTGCAACAAAGAATTTTGAAACTGGTTGTTAACGACCGTTTCCACTTGCGCGATAAAATTACTCTTGTAACTCAAGAATTCTTCTGTTTGAGTTGGAATATTTTTTTCATTTGCTAAGTTCATAAAATTGTTAGAGACTTGCTTCACGACCCGAGTAGGATTCAAGACGACCCTCTTGCCATCGTATAAATTGTTGATAGCATTTTGCAGATCATTCTTGATCTGTTCTTCCGTTATTAAATTTCCTTGCAACTGTGCTGGAACATTTGAACCAGTAATAAAAGAATTTATTGTCCCAGAAAGTCCCTTATGCAGCTCGGCCACATTTCCGGTGGTAACTATTTGCTTGGTGGTAAAGTTGCGATCTAAAATCGAGTGCTTAGCCCCTAAACCTAGCAAACTTGCAGCCAAGGATACTACCAATAAAAGAGCAATTAACTGACTGAAACCGCGTGAAGGCTTTTTGGGCTGAGTAAAACGTGCCCTTCCTTGACGCTTCATTCCATCATTTCTATAAGCCACATTATCACTTCTTTTCAACTATTCCTATTGCCTTAATAATAGCACACTGCCTCGAGGCTGATCATCAAAACATCGACTTCTTCCTTCCTAGCTCGTTATCATTATCAGACTGATCCACCTTAAGTTTCTGACTTGCTTTGTCCTCCGCCTTATCTTAAGTTATAATATATTGAAAAATTATTTAGGAAAGTGGTTTTCATGTTAAATAAAGCAGGCAGTACTGAAAATTTTTTATTGAGCACCATCTTTTTACTGCTTTTTGGGCTATTATCATTTTTAGTGGCCGCACATATCGCTATTGTCTCAAAAATTGATAATGGCACTACTACCTTGCTCCGTCCTTTGATCGATCCGCTAACTACTAAAATAATCATCACTATTTCAAATCTTGCAAGTCCAGCCATTATGACGACATACGCCATCATGATCACGATCTGTTTAGCCTCCCGAACCCATCTACGTTCTGGATTAAATTTTTTGTTAGTCTTTTGTTTGTTCAACCTGATAAACCACTTGATAAAAACTATTATTGAACGTCCGCGGCCTCACCACAAGCTAGTGCAAATCAGTGGCTTTAGCTTCCCGAGCGGTCACACATTTGCCACCGTCATCTTGGTATTTTTATTACTGGCTTTAGTTAGGAAATTCCATTATTCCACTCGGCTATATGTATGCTTGGCCTTTTGCGGGTGGAGTTTAATTTTTCTAATTGCTTTTACCAGGGTATTTTTACATGTTCACTTTTTGAGTGACACGATCGGCAGTATTTTACTGGCGAGCGGATCATGGCAATTAATGTGCGGTTGGGTCAAATTACAAAACTACAGAAGAATAGTACACCAGGAAAATCATCGCGATAACCCCCTTCATTAAAAACAGTTAGCGGTGGAGCTGTCGTTGTAAATTATTTAGCGGGTTAACGACCAGACCAGTGTATTTTGGTCAGTGCTCACCATAATGTTTTCTATTTTGTAGAAGAAGCTGAAAATTTTTCGCTTAGGTTTGTATGAAGAAACATAAATCAGCATTATTTGTCATATGAAGAAAATGTTTCCCTTTTGAGTGCAGTAAAATACCAGGATCTTAAGTATAAATAACTTGACCCTGGTATTTTTTTGAATTAGTTAAAAATTTCTTTGACCCAATTTGAAAACAGCTCCGGCCAGACAGCCACAGCTTTAGACGCTTGTTCCTGGCTATTCGGGTTTGTCGTCTCACTATTGGCCAGGCTCATACCATGAAATCCATGTGCAAAAATATGTAATTCACAACTTATTCCGGCTTTTTTCAAAGCTTGAGCAAACAACAGGCTATTTTCAACCGGTACAATTTCATCATCATAAATTGTCCAGATAAAAGCCGGAACTGTGTTTTCTGTTACTTGCTTTTCTATGGACAGCTCAGCCAGTTTGTCTTCAGCAACCTTTTCGCCGAGTAAAGCCCTAAACGAATCTTCGTGCGCATAAGCTCCTGTTGTGATCACCGGATAGCCCAGTGCCAAAGCATTTGGTTTGATGTCATTAGGCTTAAAACCAACGTCTGTCAAAACAGGCTGATCCCACATAGTTGCTAAATCTGCGGCCAAGTGTCCGCCAGCTGAAAATCCCATTATGATGATCTTATCCGGATCGACATGATAGTTGCCCGCTTTTTGACGTATCTTTCGGACTGCTGCTGCCGCCTCATATAAAGCGGTCGGATATTTGGCGGGTGCATAAGAATACCACAAGACAAATGCTTGATACCCAAAGGAATTCATCTTAATTGCGATCGGTTCAGCTTCTCGTTCCGATGTAAAACGATATCCTCCTCCAGGACAAATCAAAACTGCCGGTCTGACCCGGTTTTCATCTACTTCTGGGTTATTGTCTAGAACATACACAGAAAGAGTCGCATTTGTACTTAGCGGAGCCATTATACTTTCAGAAAAACATTTCATTACAATCCCCTCCAATTGCGGTGAAGCAACTTTTTTACACCTTTGACAATAAATACCTAATCAAATACATGGAGACACTCTTTAACCAAAGCTATCCACTTTTTACGGTCAATTTTCAGAAGGATCTTCGTGTTTTCTTTTTTATCCGTCAGGTTCCACTGATCTACAACCGTTTCACCACGTGTTAATTCCCCGGTTAACTCAACGTCAACATTTTTCGTGAGCGTTTGAAAGTACTCAGGATGCAACAACCAGGTGATCGTTACTGGATCATGGACTGGAATGCCTTTGAATCCCCATTTGTCTTGGCCATAATAGATCCCGTAAAAATCTAGTAACTCTGCCATAGCCTTGGCAACCGGATTGCCGACGTTTCTAATATCCTCGATATCTTCTTTCATGATTTGAGCCTGATGCGTAACATTCAATCCTGCCATAACCATGGGTATGTCAGCATTGAACACAATTTTGGCTGCCTCCGGATCTACCGCAATGTTGAATTCTGCGGAAGGAGACCAATTACCAAAGCCCTTAGCACCACCCATAAAGACAATTCTTGCGATCTTTTTCTTCAATTCCGGATAAACACTTAAAAATAAAGCAATATTTGTCATGGGTCCAGTAACTACCAATGTTACTTTTTCATTAGACTCTCTTAATATCTTAGCAATGAGTTCAATAGCATGAATGGGCTGTGCATCAAAATCTGGCTCGGGTAATTTTGTACCATCTAGTCCCGTCTTACCATGCACACTGTCAGCGACCATTAAATCTTGCAACAAAGGCTTTTGATTTCCACCAGCTACCGGAACATTCTGCGCATGCAGCAAAGTTAGCATCCTCATCGCATTATTCAGCGTTTTATCAGGTGTCTGATTGCCCGCTGAAGTAGTTACCGCCAACAAATCAATCTGCGGAGAGGCAACAGCCATCATTAGTGCAAAGGCATCATCGTGTCCCGGATCGCAGTCTAAAATTATTTTTGTCACCAAAATTTCCACCCTTCAATTCAACTTAAAATTCATGTCAATTCAACAAGAAGCCTCAAAATTATTAATATTTTCTATAAAATTTTCAAAATCATCGCTCACGAAGACGCGGCATGCAATCGTCCAACAGGCATAAATGCCGCCAGTTGAATTGCTATATTCAGTATAGCAATTCAATTTTAAAATTTAAAGAAGAGCAGAGTAAACAAAAGTATCCAAATGAGCAAAAGTTAGAAATTAATGCAAAAAAATAGACTATCTTTGAGACAGTCTTACTTTCAATTAATTATTAAACAGGTAAGATCATTGACAATACAGACACAGCAATGAGCCCGACAACGACTGCTAAACCCATAGAGCGAGAATAATAAGCTACAATAATGACGATCACAGCTGCTAAGATCTTGGCCACATTGCTCAAACCAACAAAAGAATATGTTTCCGTGTTCATAAATACATCTTTAACTACCAGCGCAGTAAAAAGCGAAATAGGTACATATTTCATCCACTCATTGAACCAGTTAGGGATCTTGCGACTAGAAAAGATCCTCATAGGAATATAACGCGGTACAAAGGCAACGATCATCGAGAGAATGATCAAGATAAAATGGTCCATATTAGTTGTTACACTCATAAAAACTAATCTCCTGATTTACTGATTTCCTTACGTCCAGCATTTGGCTTGATCTTTTTTAACAAAAAACCACGTCTTTTGCCTTTCTTTACTAAGTAATCTTCCAATCCAAATCCTATAAGCGAAGCGATAACAGTAGCTACAACTAGACCCATCGTACTTTTTAGCCAAACCATTGTGAGGACGGCTATCATTCCCGCGATGATACTGACAAGAATACTCAGCTTATTTTTGACTTGCATAACTATCATGTAAATAAATAGTGCTGTGAGAGCAAAGTCCACGATGGTCAGGTTAACTGAAATAAAGCCACCTGCTAAACTTCCAACCAGATTAGAAATAGTCCAAAATAATAAAGATAGATGCTCGACCCATAAAGCATTTTTCGGCGTCCATGTTTTATCAGTGGCGAACTTCAAATAATTAACAGCGTAGTTTTCATCATTCATCGACGCGGCAAAAATCAGCAAGAATTTTTTGTGTGTCCCGCGGACATATTGAGATAAACTGGAACCCAGCAAGGCATATCTCATTTCCAAAAAAAGCAGCATCAATAGAATGGTTTGCATGGGAGCTTGGACAGTCAGCATAGAAGCAATCAAAAACTGGGCCCCACCCGAAAAAACTAGCATAGAAACCAACGCGGTCAATAAGAAGTCAAACCCAGCTGCATGCAGCAAAATGCCGCAGGCTAAACCGATCGGGATGTAACTTAGACAGAGCGGCAAAGCAATCTGGAAGATTTCCCTCAGATGTAAATTGGATTTTTTCACAGAAATGCCTCCAAAATTCCAAATGTGAAACCTCAAAATAAATTATAACATATGTTTCCAATGTATTTATATCTTTTTCACGGGTCAGCGCTTCTTTTCACCGTTTAGATTTAGATACTTTAATCAATGAGTCGTATGTTGTCCCTCTTGATACTACATTTATTATTAACAAAAAAATGAACAACGTGGGATTTTTTACAACTCTGTTTAAAAACGCTGACCTCCAGTTTAAAAATTTTGAATAAAAAATTAGACAACTAAAAACTGCTGTTTGTCCTTTTTTGAAAAACAGCAGTTTCATTGATTAAAATAATCCTTTAAATGCTCGCCAACCAATAACAAATATATTGGCTTTCTTATCATCCTTAGCTGCAGCACCATCGACTGTGAGCCCGTTAGTTCCATTAATATACGGCACTGTTTGGCCTTTGACTGTCAATGTGTATGTTCCCACGTTTTGCACTTTTTTGATTGGAGCCTCTAGTCCGTCTTTTTTATATAACTTACTATTACCCTTGACTTTACCGACCAGAGAACCGCTATTTGTCCCTTTTTGCAGCCATATATGCGCAGCTCCCTTGGTTTTAGTGGGTACAGTCAACTCCTGGCCATGATATACCGGAAGAATGGAATTCTTGCCAAAGCTCAGCCCTGAACGAACATTGGTATAAGTATAATTATTATAAACATAAGACATTAATTTCTGTGTTTGTTCAAATCGCGCAGTATCTTGCTCATTTTGGTGTCTAGCACCCATAACGACGGTAATCAAACGGTGACCATCTTTATTTACGGTAGCAGTGAAATTAGCACCGGCAGCATCAGATGTCCCGGTTTTTAATCCATCAACAGGCAAAGCTGAGTATGCTTTCGTCAACCCTTTGAGCATCCAGTTCCAGTTTTGCATATCAGTCATAGTATCTCCATTATCAAATTTTGCCTTTGCGATTTTAGTCGTCTGCAAAACTTCTGGGTAATCTTTAAGCAAATTTTCTGCCAAAAGTGCCATACCGCGAGCAGACATTTTATTGGTAGCATTATCTGGAGCACCTTTGTACTTGTCTTGGCCAACATCACCATTGTCTAAACCATTTACGGTATAAAATTCAGCGCCCTTGATTCCCATTGCTTGTGCCTTTTTAGCCATTTGATCAACGAATTTTTCTTGCGATCCGCTGATTTGGTCAGCCAGCGCCATCGCCGCCCCATTGGCGGAATAAATCACCGTGGCCTTGTAAAGTTCACGAACTGTGTATGCATGATCGACCTTTAACGGCACATTGGAATAATGGGTATTCTGACTGACTTTCGCGACGGTTTCTGAAGGCGTGATCTTCTGATCCCAATTTATTTTTTTCTCTTTGATTGCCTCTAAAATCAGATAGATCGTCATTAACTTACTCATTGAGGCCGTCGGTCTCTGTTCATCCGCATTCTTGGCATATAAAACTTGTCCTGTTTTAGCGTCAATTGCCACAGCTGACTTCACGTCCAAATTAACTGCTGAAGTGTTCAAATTAGCCACTCCGTCAGCCGCTACTGTTTCATCTTGTTGTGAACCAGCAAATAAACATACACCCCCAAAAAGTGTTACCCCTGCGAGCATACCAACTAGTGCCCTTTTCAAATGACAAAAAATTTTCATAACTAAACTGATCCTCTCACCGATATTAATGATTTTAAATTTAACAAACATATCAACTTTGACATAAAGTGGGACAGATTGCAACAACAGATTTACTTTCTTGATGCTTGATCAGCCAAGTCGAAAAGTGAAAGCAAGTTCACTCAAAAACAAAACATGGATTACAACGGCTTTATTTTGCTGCTTGGCTCCAATTCAATAAACTATTTCTATAAGAAAAAGTGCTGACACTCGTCAACACTAAATCTGTCTATCACCGCTTAGCTGCGTCGATATTATCTTTAACATTTTTTTTTCGAATATTTTCTGGAACCTTAAGCGTATCACTGTGCTTGATCGGAAAATGCATAATAAACTTGGTCAATTTGTCGTCTGACATAGCATATATATATCCGTGATGCAACTCGACTATCCCCAATGCTATTGCCAAGCCAAGTCCAGTCCCGCCTGTTTCCTTCGAACGAGAGCCTTCCACTCGATAAAAACGTTCAAAGATCTGTGTTAACTCTTTTTCCGGGATCTTTTGTCCATCATTAGCTACTACTACTTCAACTTCACGAGCAGAAAACTTTTTAGCTGATAAATATATATGCTTACCACCACTGCCATATTTTAAAGCATTGGTTATCAAATTATTAAAAACTCGCGCCAATTTCTCCGGATCTGCATCAAACATTAATGGAGAATCACCCACATTCACGCTCACTTGCAGACCTTTTTTAGCGGCTTCCAATTCATAACTGGCGCCGAGTTGTTCTAACATTGCATTTAAATCGATCTGGACAGTCTGAATTTTCGCTCCAGTTTGTCGAACCTTAGTATATTCAAACAAATCATCTACTAAAGACTTCATCTGTTTGGATTTTAAAAAAGCTGTGTGAGTGTATTTGAGCAGATCTTCTCGTGTCTGATACTGCTTATCCTCGATCAATCCCAAATAACCAATTATCGACGTCAAAGGAGTTCTGATATCATGGCTGACATTAGTGATCAATTCATCCTTAGAGCGTTCAATTGCCCGCTCTTCTTCCAATGATCTAATGGTACTATCGACTAATGCGTTAACACTTTCAACCACTCGCTGCATTTGTCCGCGTAAAGTAAAAGGAATACGGTGGTCGAAATGGCCAGAAGCAATATAATGCAATTCCACAATTACATGCCGCAGCTGCATTTGTCGGTAACGCCGGATCAGACGCCAATACACAATAAAAAAATCTCCGATCAGCATTAGTAAAGTAAAGACCCAACCCCAGCTCCATAATTGAAGATGCTGCGGTCCAAAAGAAAGTGACATCTTAATTTGAAAAATGCCGTTTTCTATGCCTGGATTGGTATCGATCATCTGATCAACTATTAAAAATATCGACATGTTCAATAAAAGAAGTATTATGACAGTGACTATACCCTCGCCAAAAAGCTCACTTTTTTCGCGGCCGGTCAACTGAAATTTCAAATAAAGTCACTCTCCTTGCACGGTTTAACGAGTCTCAACTTTATACCCGACTCCCCAAACCGTTTGGACGACCTTTTCACCGCCTGTTGCCTCCTCGATCTTATCCCGCAGGTGGCTAACATGCACCATAACAGTTTTAGCCGAGACCACAGATTCTTGTTTCCACACCCTTTCAAATATTTCATCTGCTGAAAATACCCGGTTAGGATGACTGGCCAGTAAATAAAGGATCCCAAATTCCAATGCCGTCAGCTGTACAGGTTTCCCGTCAACAGTTGTCACTTCATGTGAATCTTTTTGGATCGTTAATGGCCCAATATTCAGTTGGTCAGGTTCTTCATTTTGAACTTGATGCTGCGACCGACGCAGCAAGGACTTGACACGTGCCATGACTTCCAGCGGGTTAAATGGTTTGGTAACATAATCATCAGCACCTTGGATCAAGCCATGGATCTTATCAATATCGTCTGTTTTTGCAGATAACATTAAGATCGGGATCTGCGAATCGCGACGCACTTGTTTAACGACCTCAAGGCCATCAACTTGTGGCATCATAATGTCTAAGATCATTAAACCAATATCAGAATTGGTATTTAATTTAGTTAATGCTTCCTTACCGTTGAAAGCTTTTTCCACCTCATAACCTTCATTTTGGATATAAATACTCAATAATTCAACGATGTCTTTATCATCATCAACGACTAAAATTTTCATGTTTTATTCTCCTTGCAAGCATACCCACAATTTTTTGATCTTTCGACCATGTTTCAGGTATCATAACAGCAGCTTTATTTTTCTCAATGCCCTGCTTATTAGGAAAGTTGTGTCTTTCTGCAGTGCACCGGTCGTTAAACCTTTATACTTTGTGCGCACCTAAAACATTGCGCCATTCTAAAGAAACTGTGGACAAATGTTTAATCCTGAAACTTTGTTTTCGCTGTCATTAATCGTAATTATAGCAAACTTTTTCTTCATCGTACCTAAAGAATTGCTTAAATTCAATCAAAACGACCGTTCCTAACATTCTAGTTTTTTACTTCTAAATCAAAAAAGCTCCCGTTTTAGGAGCTGACTTCAATCTAATAAAATTTCAAACTGTCTAACGATCATCATTCGACTTTAAAAACTTGATCCCGAATGAAATCAAACGGCTGGTGGTCTTTATTTAATTGTTTCACCAGTGTGAGTGTTGCAGATTTCCAGAAAATTTTGGAGTTAGTCGCCCCATTCTTTTCGCCGATCACGATAAATTCGCCAGACCAATTCTTCTCACGCAAAATCCGGAGGATCTGATAGTCGATTGGATCTCCATCCGGTGCCCACTCCATAATTATGACCTTCACGTCCCGATAATATCTTTGGACGGCTGCCATAGCATCCATACGCTGAACTGTGGTCCACGGTTTAGGCCGCTGAATGTCTTGGCCTTGCCAATCAAAATCGTCTGTCGCGATCGTATTTTCCAGGTAACTAGCCAAAACAGCGTTACCAGCCATAACTTGCAGTACGGGCCGCTTTCTTAAATAAATTTGCAAATCGTTCACCCATTGCCGCGAGAAAATATGCCAAATTCCAAAATTCTCGATAACGCATTCCCGCAAATCATTGAGAAAACTGACCATTTGCAACACATCGGGATGCTTTCCCAGGAGATCAAAGAGGCGTGTTTCGGAGAATTCCAACCTTGGTAAAGGACGTGTGGGCAAAGCTTTTGCTTGCAGATGCTCCACAGTTTCTTTAACGGCAGTAATTTTAGCTAGAGCATCAGGAACTTGCTGGTACTCCAGTGAATATTTTTTCAAGTGCCTTAAGTATTCGAATGTCGCTAATTTATTTTGCCTCACAGTTTTTCGCCATTAATAGCCTTCGTTGAATCAGCATTCATATCGCCGTTACCTTCCTTTAACCAATAGGAAGACGCGCGTCGTTCATAATGTTTATATAACGCCGAATATCTTCCAAAGTATCCTGGTCGCCACGGTTTTTCACGCCCGCAAAAATGTAATAAAGCCGTGTGTTTCATCACCCAGTTGAGATCCCATTCACCCAGACTTATCATCTCGTAAGTTCTGTTTTTACGCGCATCAAAATTCCAAATTTCATCAGGCAGGTCGAGGATCTGGTGACCATAAAGTGCGTTAAGAACATCCTGGTCAGGTAAAAGTAAATTAAATTTATTTTTGTCAATGAAGTTAAAAATATCCTGCGGGTCCACCTCTGCCCTGATAGCTGATAAATTCATCAATAGTACACCTGAATTGTAATAGGCTTCGGCGTCATCATTCCCTAAACGGACCTTATTCACAACATCTGTTACATTGGTTAAGCGGCTGTGACTGCATGCACCATACAAATAACTGTGAATATCGGTTTCGTATAGCGGCGCGATATCGTTAATGCACAACAGATCCGCATCCAAATATAAAATTTTATTCAAGTCTTGCGGCAAATATTTATGAGCTAACAAACGATAATAAATAGTATCCGGGTAACGATCAGTGATCTTTGCTTGTTTAAATTCACTGCCTGTGACGATAACCGGAAAATAGTCTATGTTTAATTTTTTGCAAAAACGCAGCACTTTCGCAGTCTGTTTCAACTTTTCACCTTGCAAAACAAATATTTTAAGCCGATCGATCTTAGAATTTTGCAGGATAGAATATATAACTGTCAACATTTGTTCAACAAAATTATCATTTACCGCAAATAATAAATTCATCGCTTGATCCCCATCTAATTCAACTCTCACCAAAAGTCTTTAATTGCGGCACCATTATAACATACGCGAACTTAAGCGGCACCTTGTGGTTGCAGTTTCTTTTCGACCCAGCCTAAAATCAGATCTGAAATGATCGCCATGAAAGCTGTTGGCAACGCCCCGGCTAAAATAATGGCCCCACCATTTGTGGCGTTAGTTCCGCGAATAATAATGTCACCTAAACCACCAGCGCCCACGAAGGCTCCGATCGCAACGTTCCCGATCGCAACCACAAGAGCATTCCTAATACCAGCCATAATAACTGAAACTGCCAGTGGTAATTCAACCAAGAAAAGTTGCTGCATCTTGGTCATCCCCATACCTTGGGCAGTATCTATCACATCCTTATTGACACTGATCATTCCGGTATACGTGTTTTTAAGGATCGGTAACAAAGAATACAGAAAAACTGTGACGATTACCGTGTTAACACCCAATCCCAAGGCTAACATTAAAATTGACAACATTGCTAATGACGGCACTGTTTGAATGACATTAGCTGCAGCTATTGTAAATGAGCTGAGTGTATGATGGCGTGAAATAAAAATCCCCAGCGGGATCCCGATCACCGCAGCGATCAATACACCGTAAATAGCAATCAAAAAATGTCGATTGAACTGTTCAAGTACATATGAGCCGTTATGGGCCATATAGTACCAAAACTGCTGCCATAATCCCATGTTACTCATTATTGTTCAGCTCCTTCAAAATAATTATGTTCAACTAGAAATTGTCTAGCTGCTACGGACGGTTCTAATAAATTGTTATCAACTTCAAAATTCAAATCCTGCATCTGTTCCAAATCTATTTTTCCATCTAAACGATGCAATAATTTGCGCAGATCAGGATGTTCCCGTAAGAACTTCCCATTGCCAACTAAAGAACAGTCATACGGCGGAAAGAAGTGCTTATCATCATTCAGAACTTTCAAATTGTAACTTTTGATCCGTCCATCGGTAGAATATCCTAAGACCGTATTCATTTTTCCCTGTTCTACCGCACTGTATACCAAACCTAACTGCATTGGATAAACCCGTTTAAAATTAAAACCATAAAATTCTGAAAATTCTTTGTAACCATCACCTTTACGGTTCATCCACGAGCTATCAACACCAGCATTCATCTGGTCCGCATGTGCCTTCATGTCCATGACGGTATTTAAATTATATTTCTTAGCTGTTGCTTGAGTCACCATAAAAGCATAAGTATCAGAAAAGCCAAACGTTGGGTAACGGATCTGGTCATATCGATCTTTTAATTCCTGATCTACTATCTTGGTTGCTTTGTCTGGATCCTTTTCCGGAGGCAGCTGCAAAGTTCCGGTTAAGTCAGTTCCCGTATAACTGGTTGCCATAATATCAGCATCATTTCTTTGTAACGCTTCTTGCGAAACTGAAGATGAACCAAGGTTATTTACCAGAGATGTATTGTAATCTGTTTCATGCGTGATCAACTCAGAAATAATATTTGCGATGATCTGTGATTCTGTTGAGCTGACTGATGCTATCCGAACTGTATCTTGTGAGGCACCAGTCCCACTTAATCCTGGGAATGAACAGCCGCCGATTGCCGCCAAGAGAAGGCAACAACCAAAAATCACCAAATATTTAGTTCGCTTTTTGACAGTCTTTAGCATTATCTACCCCTCCTATCGCTGTGAGACCGGAGTAAGACGATACTCCAACCTGCCTAATAGGAAGTCCACGACCAGGGCTAGTATAGTGACCGGTATCGTACCGCCAATGATCAGATCTGGCTGGTACAAGTTCAGGCCATTAAAGATAAAGTCACCTAAACCACCAGCACCGATATACGAAGCTAAGGTCGCCCAAGCAATAACGTAAACAGCAGACAAACGAATACCTGCCATAATAACCTGCATAGCCATTGGTAATTCCACTGTCCTGATGGACTGCATCGTTGTCATTCCCATACCTCTAGCACTATCCTTTAATGTCTCATCAACATCGTTCATACCTATATACGTATTGCGCAATATCGGCAAGAGGGAATAAATGAATAAAGCAACGATCGCTGGAACTTTACCTATTCCAAAAATTGGGATCATCAATGCCAATAAAGCCAAAGATGGTACGGTCTGCAGCATACTTGCGATCCCCACGACGACCTTAGCTACTTTCGGAAACCGAGTCAAAGTCACACCAATAGGTACAGCAACAAGAACGCCAAGGCCCAAGGCAATCGCCGATATATATAATTGTTCCCAGGTTTTGGTTATTAATTCTGTTCCATGTGAATTTAAGAAAGTCATCATTATAATCACTCCCCTTTGGTGGTAACTGAGTCATTTTCGTGATCACTATCTGAATAACTTTCTTGTTTAGCCTCAGATGTGCTATTAGTATTACTGTCTTCTGAAGTACCATAGATAGTATCATAAACAACATCGACCATGGTCGTCCGAGTAACGATCCCCAACAATTTATTGTTTTCATCGACGACAGGTAAATATTTAAACCCGCGGTTCAGCATCTTACGAACAGTTTTCCGAACTAAGGTATCTTTTTCCAAGGTCGGCATATCTGTACTCAACAAATCAGAAACACTGGTAGCACGTTTATAACGATCAGTGATCGATTCAATGTCAACGTAGCCTTTGAAGTAGTTATCTTCATCGACGACTAACAAGGTATCAACGCGACGTTCGCGCATCAATTTGATTGCCTCGGGGATCGACCGCTCAAGCGTGATCTTGACCGGGTCTTTCGCCATGATCTGATCTACCGTATATAGGTCAGCCCGAGCTTGGCTCAAGCGCTCTTCACCTAACAGATTCTTGACAAAGTTGTTGGCTGGGTGCGTCAAGATCTCTTCTGGGGTGTCATTTTGAATGATCTTACCACTATCCATGATCACCACGCGGGTAGCCAAACGCAAAGCTTCATCAATATCGTGGGTCACAAAAACGATCGTTTTTTTAAGGCGTTTTTGCAGATCACTGACCAGATCCTGTAATGATTCACGAGTAATGGGATCGAGGGCCCCAAAAGGTTCATCCATTAAAATCAAGTCTTGATCAGCGGCCAGCGCGCGGATAACACCGACACGCTGCTGCTGGCCGCCAGAGAGCTGAGACGGATACCGCTCCAGAAATTCTTCCGGTAATTCAACTTCTTTACAGAGTTTCTTAGCCTGCGCCCGCTTCTTTTTTTCTGGCCATTTTAACAAACGCGGAACTAAAGTAATGTTGTCATAGATCGTCATATGCGGCATCAGGCCAATGTTTTGGATCACGTAACCGATTTCTCTTCTCAACTTGACTGGATCCATCTTTCTAATATCCTTGCCGTGAAAAAGGATCTCACCAGAAGTCGCATCGTGCATACGGTTGATCATTCGCATCGTTGTTGTCTTACCTGAGCCGGAAGTACCGATCAAACACACGAAGTCCCCCCTGTTGATCGTCAAGTTAACACCCTCAACGCCAACACTACCACCTCGGTAAACCTTTTTAACGTCTTTAAAGACTAAAATAGGTTCTTCCATTGTTATTTTTCCTCCCTACTTTGTAACAGCGCTCACTAAAAGGTTAGCATACTCTTATGATTTTTTTAAATGATATGAATTTGTTAATACATTTAAAGCTGCTAAAATACACTATTTAACCAGAAACTAATAGCCTTATCAAAAATAGCGCTAAAATTATCATAAGTAAATACTTAAAAGAATACTTATTTTAGTTTTGTGAAATATTAATCTATTTATGAAGAAGCGAAAAAGCCAGGCCTCTTGATCACTCATTAGCATCAATAAACACGAAAAATTATTTTTGAAATTTTAAACCTAAAATTTTCTTCTTTGCAATACATTTTAGAACAATTAACTGATTTGCGAAACATTATCCTTTTGCAATTTCACTCGTAATTGCTCATACCATGGAACTATTAGTTTTCAAATTAAAAGCAAAAAGAAGAAGGACTCTCTCCCCTTCTTCTTTTTGCTGTTTAGTTTTTATGCTGTTAGAGCAAGACTTTCTTTTCGGATGCTTTGGGCTAACATCTTACAGCCCAATTTAATTTTTTCTTCCGAGACTCCGGTAAAGTTTAACCGCATTTGATTTTCCTGCCGAGTCGTCTCGTATAGCTGGGAGCTTTCAATGTACGTGATCGAACAACCGTCTTGCAGTATTTTTTTGGCAGAAACACCACGCGGTAATGTCACCCAGATAAAGAAACCCCCTTCCGGTTTGGAAAATGTACAACCATGTGGTAAGTATCTTTTCAAAGCACCTTGCATTGCTTGATTGCGTTCACCATAGATCTTTCTTAAATGGTCAATATGTTTTCGCAGATCATTTTCTTCCATAAATTGATCGATCATCTGCAAGATGACATTGGAAGGTTGAAAATCTGACGCCGAGCGCAAGTTATTCACCAGTTTTAACAGGCCACGATCGGCAACCATCCACCCTACGCGCAACGCTGGTGACAAAATTTTGGAAAAACTGCCCAGAAGTATTACATTGCCGGTTTTATCAAAGGACTTGATGCTTGGCAGTTCCCGGCCAGCATAACGCAGCTCACGGTATGGATCATCTTCAATTATCAAAAAACCATATTTACGTGCTAATTGTACGATCCGTTTACGTTTAGTGATCGACATGCAAACACCGGTCGGATTCTGAAATGTTGGGATCGTGTATACTAATTTAACTGAATGAGTGGAGACGATCGACTCAAGTTGATCCAAATCAGGCCCATCATTTTGCATCTGCATCTCGTAAAAACGAGGCTTGCGCGCTTCAAATGCTTGTAAGGCACCAATATAACTTGGCCCTTCTACCACAACACCGTCACCGATGTCTAAAAATAGATCCGCCAACAAACTGATCCCTTGCTGGGCTCCTTGAGTCAAAGTTACATTTTCTTGGCCGACATTTTTAATACCAGTTCGGGCAGCCATGTCAGCTAATTTTTGTCGTAAGGGTGCATAGCCTGCAACAGAGGCGTATTGATAAAGATCAGGATCGCTTTTCTGTGAACGATGGACAAATGCTTTTTCCAATTCTTCGCGCGGGAAGAGTTCTTTAGCAGGATATCCAGCAGCAAATGAAATCATTTGGCTCTGACTGCTAAGTGCTAGTAATTCATCCATTGCTGATGGCTCTTGGGAGATCCGTTCTGAAATTTTTGGTAACATATCATTTTCCTCCGTTTCATTGTTCTTTTTGAGTCAAAATAAGCATACACTCATTTGTAAGATTAGTAAAATTCAACTTATTCAATTTATAATGAATGTTTTTCATCTTAACATGTAAAAAACTTTCCAGCCATAGCATCAACGTCAGCTATGATTGGAAAGTTTTGGATCAGTTATATTATACTTTTTCAGAAAGGTCCTCGAGGTTGACCATCCCTGTTAATTCGCCACCACTATTGCCGTGTAGACTCAACGTTTTATTAACTGGGTTTATCTCTAAACGCATTTGATCATCCATATACATCTCACTATAACCCTTGTATCTAAAAGTGCCTATATTGGAATTAAGCGACTTGTTATAATCCTTCTCTTCTGCGCCGGGAGAAACTGCAACAATTCTAAATACCGAAGCTAAAGTACAAGTTCCAACATTGGACAGTGGACCAACGCCATCATCAAAATCAAGCAACAAGTCTTTGCCTTCATCAAGAAGTGGTTGTAATTTTTTCTGTGCTTCTGGTTCCACCTTCAAATACATTAATATCTCCCCTTTCAATCCTTACAATTACACTTTACTAACCTTTTGTAAGTTTATCAAGCAAAGTGCCTGAAATTGCTATACGCTAAATAATTAACATTTTACATGCGATTGCTGATCCTTTTAAAATGTTTTGACCGCTTTTTATTATTCTTTCTATACAGAGAATAGAAACATGCTCCCCCAATAATTTATGACACCACCAGGCAAGCATGAGACTGCAAATCTTCAAATTAAAAATCAAAAACACTGTAACGCGCGCGGTCTTTTTGCACATCGACTGTTGTTTCATCGATTTCGGGACGCAGTTTTAAGATAACGCCCAGTGTTTGACGTTCATTTTCATTTAAATGATGCACTGTCCGAATATTCACAATATTCCGGCCGTTATTTGCATATTCCAGAATATTTTCATCAACTCGCGGCGGCTCGGGCTTTACTAAATACTTGCCAATAATTGGATCTTCAGTCATATAAACACTAGCCAGCAAAAATGTCGTACACAAGCCAAGCAGCAAGTTATCTTCCAACACACCCTTTTCTTTTGCGCTGCGCTTAGTTTCTCGGTCAACAAGCTGCCGCACAATATTTTCTAGTCCCGATTCTTCTGCAAAAGCATACAGTCCCTCAGAAAATGCTACAAGCGGGTCATTTCCCAAATAAATGATCAAAGCATAGGGAGGTACATTTCCATTGGTTTGCAGCATGACACTCCGGTCACCATGTGTTTTTTTCAACTCATCTAATAACACATCTTCGAATTCCTGCGCTAAAACAGCGTGGATCTTTGGAACATTCAAAACCTTAGCCAATCCGGCCGCATAATGCTTCTCAAACTGATGAGCATACCCGCGCATTGTTTCGTTCTTCAGATCTAATAGATCTTCTTTCGTATACTTATCTGGCATATCGTTATCCCCCCTTCATTTTTAAAGACACCTGAGAATGAAGGACTAATAAGCTTTTATAAAAGCCCTCTCAAACAATTTCCCTTCATTGTAATCCAAAAATGGCAAACGCAAAAATAATCAGTCTCAAAAAGATCTTTTTAAAAAGCGGAAACAAAAGTTCTGTCCTCTTCAGTCCCTGAAACCCATTAATTATTCTCACCAAACATTTTGCTGCGAGTAAAGGAAATAAAATTAATTACCATAATGAAACTGCTAAACAAGAATATTTCTCGATAGTCGAAAAGCGCCGCAATTGCTGATCCAAGCAGTGGTCCAAACATATTACCTAAAGATTGAAAACTTTGATTGTAAGAAAATACTATGCTCGTGTTTTCTGTAGACGTGTTTTTAGTCAACAAAGTCTGCACGGACGGCAGAATGGCAGCGTCTGAAATTCCAGTCAACAACCTTAACAACATCAAAACATACACATTTTGAACAAATGACGTTGCAGCAAAGGTCAGCATGGCAAAAACAAACCCAAAAATCAGTAATTTGTGGGTTCCTATGCGATCACCAAGCCTGCCAAAAGCTGGAGCAGCCAAAACAGTGGAGATCCCAGGCATTGCCGCGACAAAACCGGCCAATAAAGTTACTGATTGTCCTGGATCTGTAAGTTCTTTGACAAATAAACTTAAAATGGGGTTGATCGACATGGTAACGACCTGGATCAGCATGGTAGTGGTGATCAGCAAAAAAATAACACGATCGCTGCGAATATCCTTAAACGTCAAAGATTTTTTCGGTGTCTCGGTCTTTTTAGGCCTTTTGACAGGCTTCTCGTTAACAAATAAATACGTTAGCAAGCAGACCACCAGCATGATAACTCCTGTAATGTGAAACGAGATCCGATAAGAGAAGGCATCAGCCAAGAAACCTCCTAATAGCGGCCCTAACAAATTACCAGCGGTGATCCCAGTCACTAAAATACTAAGTGAATGGCCGGCATGTTCGCGCGGCGTCTGAGCTGCTATCAAAGCGTTAGAATTAGAAACATAGCCGCCAAAAGCGCCTTGCAGGCAACGTAAAAACAGCAATTCCCAGACGTTATGAACAAAACCCATCAAAAAGAATACTATACCCATCCCAATGGAAGAGCGCAGCAGCATCAATTTTCTGCCCTTTTGGTCGGCTAGTTTCCCCCACAAAGGAGAAACAATGGCCATGAATAAGAAGCTCCCGGAATAAACTATTCCACTGTAAAAAGATAACTGATCCTTGGTAAAATTTCCTAATTCGTTGATGAAAAGCGAAAGAAAAGGCATGATCTCGCTCATCCCAACGCCGGTCATAAACACACCAAACCACAAAATATATAAATTTCTCTTCCAGAGTGGCAGTTTCACAGGTTTCTTAGCTTCCATATCCTAATACCTTTCCGACTTTCCTTTGTAAAACATTCCATTGCGCAAACCAGCACAGAAATTGTTTCTATTATCCGACAGGATTTTCAATTTGACAAATGCTTTCATGCATGTACTTACCACGCAAACGGTGATCGTGAGTCAATATTCTGTTTCATTTTTCCCGCATGGCGATGCTCTGAATTAAGTTGAAGTATAAAACATAGCGCTGACTAAACAAAAAGAAATTTAACCGCTCAATTAGGACACACATTTTTGCATGACCGTAATCAAAACAAATTAAATTTCTCACTACAAGGACATCTGAAGAGGCTCGTCTTTAAGACTGCAACTACAGTTTTCTTTACTTCATAGCGTCCATGGTTGATCTACTTTCGGCAAATATCCATTATGATCTTCAAGTAGATCCAAAAATTGATGAGGATCCTGTTTAATTGGCGGGAAAGTGTTGTAATGAACGGGCACCACAGTCTTAGCGCCTAATAATTTGGCAGCATAGGCTGCATCATCAATGCCCATTGTGAAATGGTCTCCAATAGGTAAAAATGCCACATCAACTGGCTGTTTACAGCCCACTAATTGCATATCCAAGAATAGGCCGGTGTCACCGGCTATATAAATCAGCTTGTCCTCGATGGTCAAAGCTAAGCCTGTGGCAACACCCAAAGGCAGATTCACTCCTTTGACTGGAGCCGCGGTGGTATGCCATGCTGGAATGATCTTGACCTTACCGAAATCCAAGTCCTCGCTCCCGCCGATATTAGGCCCATACGTTTGATAACCTTTATCTGCGAAATAACTAGCCAGGTCAGTCATCGCGATGATGCTGGCCCCAGAACGCTTTGCAATTTCTTCTGTACTGCCAACATGATCCTTATGCGCGTGAGTCAACAAAATATAATCCGGGTCATAATCGGTAGCTTTGGTATTCGTAAACGGGTTGCCTTCAATAAAGGGATCGATCAGAAGCTGCTTACCAGCGGTCTGGATCTCAATAAAGGCATGCCCGTGCCAGATAATTTTCATGTTTACTCCTCCTTGGTCTTGTCCAAAACGTTAGTTCAATTCAATAGTATAAACGGATAACTGTCGCTGTTTAAACAACTTGCACTAAAAATTTACCACTTGGAGTACCTATCCACCATAAAATGCATAAAAGTTTCTCAAGACTTAATAAAATACCAACGTTTAAACTCTAATTGTTTTAGTAACGAAGATCAAGATCAACGACATTTTCGGTCGGTGCTATTTGCTCAGTTTTCATACTTTGAATATTTCGGGCAACTAACTCAGCGATCCGCGAATCATATAAGGCAGTATCTCCCCCGGTATGCGGGGTGATCAAAATATTATCCAGCTTCCAAAACGGCGAGTCTTTAGGAAGCGGCTCGGTTTGCCAAACATCCATGATGGCTCCGCCAATTTGCTTGGCTTGCAAGGCCTCAAGCAAGTCAGCTTCATTATTTGTTTGGCCACGGCCATAATTGATATAAACCGCCGAATCTTTTAAATGTTCAAAAAAGTTCTTATCGATAACAGAAGTCGTTTCCGTGGTAACAGGTAAAGTATTTAATATGAAATCTGCACCGCGGGCCGCTTTAACTATGTTTTTCATTGTATGCATTTCTGCCACGTTTTGAGCTGACCTGCCGCTATGTCTTACACCTACCACATGCATGCCAAACGCCGCTGCCAGCTGTGCAACCTGCTGTCCGATATGGCCGACGCCCAGCAATAGTAAAGTTTTGTCCCCCAATTCCTGATATTTTTCATGGGGCAGTTCATCCCAAGTGTGTTTTAACTGAGCACCAAATGAATGCTGTAATTTTCTGTCCCATGTGATCATCTCGCCCATGATTTGCTCAGCTAATCCGGGGACCATCACACCAGAGGCGTTTGTCAGGGTGATCCCCTTTTGTGCGAAAAGCTGTTGCGGCAATTGATCGACACCGGCAGACCAGGCTTGGACCCACTGAACAGAATCGTTTTTAGCCAATTTGTCTGTGAGCTCGTCATTGTAACCTAACAGAACATCCGCCCAAGCCAAATCACCAAGAGTAACGTTATTAGCAACTTGATACCGATAATCAACGTGACCAGCAGCTGTGATAGTTTTCGTGTCTTTATCACTCAACTTCTGTAGGCTTAATATATTCATCAACAACACCTCTATCATTTATTTTGAATATTGATTGGCTGAATTTTCGAAACAGTGTCCAATGGTATTATTTATATTGCAGAACCAAGTATAGACCAAATTTATGATTATCTCTTTTAACTTGACTTGCAAAAAAAGAGCACCACTGCCAAATGGCAGCAGCTCTCTTCTGATTGTCAGTTCCTTATTTCTAATGATATAGATCAAAGCGTCCTTTAGCAAATAATTCTTTAGTACCGCCTGTTTCCAGCAATGATTTATCGATAATAAGTTTCTTCAAAGCTGAAGCAAGGTACCCTTTGACCGGCTTGTCTGTACCTAAGACGCCAAAAGCATGGGTGTTGCCAAGCGAAGCAACGGTACCCAAGGGGGAATAGGTGAAATCGCCAGTCTCACGACCTGCCAGTTGTGCCAGGATATTTTTAGCTGCTAATTCGCCCATCACCAGTGAGATCTGAGCAGTCGTAGGAAACGGCCGGTTGGCTGCGGGATCCAAGACAGCTGAATCATCACCAATAACATAAACATTGCGATATTCTGGGTCGCGCAAATCACTGTCGACCATCAAACGCCCGCGTTTAGCAGAGAAACCAGATTTATCGATCACTTTGCTGCCAGAAACACCTGTCGTCCAGATGATAGTATTAGCGGTCAATTCACCGGTTTCGCCTGTGTCAGCATTTGTTTGATAAATAACTGTCTTTGGTTTGATTTCTTTGATCGGCTTGCCAGTTGAGAACTTCACGCCCCAACTCTCTAATTTAGCAACACCGTAGTCTGCCAGTTCCTCTGGGAACATCGGCAACAATTTGGTTAAAGCTTCAACCACGTAGAGCTCGATCCGTTCCGGGGCAACGCCGGCAATTTCAGCAAACTCTTCTCTAGAATCATTCAAAGCTCCCAATAATTCGATGCCGGTGAAACCAGCCCCGCAGACAACGATCTTCAAGTCGTCAGGATCATGAGTTTCCTTGTAATCTTCTAACTGTGCAATGATATGGTCATGAACGGCAATAGCCGTTTTAACATCGACCATCGGCAAAGCATTATCATCAACGCCTGGGATACCAAAAGATTCAGAACGGAAACCTAAAGCAACCACTAAGTAATCATATGAAACGGCCTCACCATTATCTAAGCTGACCTCTTGAGCATCACGGTCAATTTTCTCAACTTTTGCCTGAACAAAAGTTGTTACGTCTGGATCCACAACGTCCTCGATCGGATACAAGATCTTTTCTGCGGGTTGGATCCCTGCAGCAACTTCATGCAGATCAGTAGCTTCATAATGATAGTCATTAAGGTTGACCAGAGTGATGTGGAAGCCGCCTTTACTTGCCTGTAAGAACTTCAAAGCGCGTAAACCAGCGTACCCGCCGCCTAAAATAACGATTTCTTTCATTTGAATCTCTCCTTAAAGTGTAATTAAAATATAGACTAAATAAGATAAAGCTTGCGCTGTTGCACCTATTGCTAAGATCTTAACAGCACAGGAAAACGTTTCTTTTTTGACCTGTCTTTTCTTAAACATCAAGACATTTTTGATAATAACTGGTAAAACCAGCAAAGATAACAAAACCGTCCAAGGTGCAATTTTCACAAAGACGGCCGCTGCTAACGAAACTACTGCTACAACGTTCATTATAACAAATAACGTAACAGAATTCCTTTTTCCAAGATAGTGAGACAAAGTATAGCGATGATTCTTTTCGTCTTCTTCTAAATCACATATATTATTGGCCAACATCAAGTTAGAGATCCATAAAGTATCCGGCAACGCGATCAACAATACTCCCAGCACAGTGGGCCAATTCCAAGTAAAATCTTGGTATGTATTAATATATATACATAACAACGTGATCATGAACCCCATAGTTGGGCCTGAAAACAGCTCTCCCAATGGCAGGCTTGATAGTGGTCGCGGACCAGAAGAATAAAAGAATCCTACTAAGTAACACAAAATGCCCATCACTAGAACGGGCCAGCCAGTGATATAAGCTAAAATCACTCCTATTATGGATGATAAGAAAATCATTCCTATCATCAGCCCAAATACTAATCTTAATGATAGATGTTCGCGCCCGATAATGTTAGTATTTTGCTTATAATTTTTTTCATCAACAGCGTGATGATAATCATTATAGTTATCCAAGATATCGACTGACATGTTAAATAAAAACATGGCTACAAAAAATGTTACCAATAATCCAGGATGAAGTGAGCGAAAATTATACCAGCTATAACAAGCTCCCAGAATAAAAGGTAAAACGCTAGCCGTTTTAGCCTTAATTTCAACTAATTCCAAAAAAACTGGGATCGGCAACAATAACACCTCCCTTCAAAAATAATATAACAAATGATGACATCCAGCGGATCAGGTTTGATCAACAAAAAACTCTGCCGTTAGTTATTCTGATCCTAGCCGAGGTTACCATTCTTTTGCAAGACAGTGAAGTTTATCGCTATATTAAGAGTACTGCAATAATATCGCAGAATATTGTGTACGTCATATTTTATTATAACGCAAATTTGAAAAATTTAATTACTAAAAATGCAAGGTGAATTTTCTCACCTCAGAAAAGGCCTCTTACCGGTTAGCCCAACCGCAGCTTTTTTCTTTGCTCGTGATTTTATCTCAAAAACAGGAGCTGCCATGCCGGCCACAAAGATACATTATACTAATAATGCTAAATTAAAAGTTTTTCACATCATACTAAAATATGGTTTAATAGGATGTATAAACTTGTCTCCAAAATTAGGATAGGAAGGAAAAAACTCATGTTTACATTATGGAATAAATATCCTAAGATAGCCAAACAGTTAAACCGCGTAAATAAATTGATAGAGGACAGGATACACACTAACAATCCAAATGTTGAAGAACTGTTGCGTTCTCTTTCGGATGATAAGGGCAAAGAGTTACGCCCAGGCTTATTTCTTCTATTTACACAATTAGGCAGTAAAACCATACATAATGAAGACCAATTGCTAAAGATCGCCGCGTCCATAGAGATCTTACACAAAGCAACTTTGATTCATGATGATATTATAGATGACTCACCTCTTAGACGTGGAAAAATTACTATTCAAGCTAAATACGGCAAAGACGTGGCTGTTTATTCCGGCGATCTGCTATTTACCGTCTTTTTCAACTTATTAACAGAGGCTATGAATGGCTCAAAGTACATGGCCTATAATTCACAAGCTATGTATAGGTTGCTAGTGGGCGAACTGAGTCAAATGCATCTCAGGTATTCTCAATCCCAAACGATCGCTGATTATTTGGACAATATTAAGGGAAAGACGGCAGCCTTATTTAAATTAGCTTGCATGGAGGGCGTCCATTTCACTGATCCTAACGAAGAAAAGGAAAAAATTGCCGGTGAGATCGGCTTAAATATTGGGATAGCATTTCAAATCTACGACGACATCTTAGACTACTCTGGAAACCGCTCTGACCTAAAAAAACCAGTCTTAGAAGATGTGGCACAGGGCGTCTATTCATCGCCTTTGTTATTCGCCTTTTTCAAGGCCCCAGCGAAATTTCAACCGTTTCTGGATAAAAAGCAGGACATAAACAATGCTGAAGTCAAAGAAGTTGCCCGACTCGTCAGCGAATATGGCGGTATAACAGAAGCCCGTGAATTAGCTAAGCATTATACTGATCTGGCTTTAGCTAAGATCGAGACCCTAAGTGATCAAGGAGCAGCCCGTCAGATCCATGCTGTCGCACTCAGATTATTAAGCAGAGAATCGTAAAGCAAAAAGCAGCTGTGTAGTAGTAAAGTGAACCCCTTGAATTGGAGAAATCTAATTGAAGGGGCTCACTTTACATTACAGCCGCCCTTTTATATGTTTCCACGGTCGATCCGCAGCAATTTTTGATAATATGCGTTTTCCTTTGACAACAAAGCAGGACTGCCGTTTAATTTCAGTTCGCCATCCTCAATGAAAATTACTTGATCCATTAAGGAAAGTCCCTGCAAATGATGGGTCACCCAGATCAAAGTTTTACCTGACAACTCTTTGACAAACGTTTCAATCAATTCTTGTTCCGTAACCGGATCCAAACTAACTGTCGGTTCATCTAAAATAACGATTGGAACATTTTGCAATAAGATCCGCGCTAACGCCATTCGATGGCGCTCGCCTCCTGAAAAACGGTGACCCGCTTCATCTACTTGCGTGTCCAGCTGCGAAGGCAAATGCATGACCATCTGGGTTAAACCAACCCGTTGCAGCACAGACCAAATATCATCATCGGAGGCATATTCATTGCCAATTTTCAAATTATTTCTAACACTCGTGTTGAATAAGTAAGGATCTTGATGAATTACACCTATAAAACGGCTGACTTCATCACCTAGATCTTGCACAGGTGTATTGTTTAGGAGAATGTTTCCCCCGCTTGGCTGCAAGTCACCACGCAATAAGTGGATAAGAGTCGTTTTTCCTGACCCGCTGCGCCCTAAGATAGCCAACTTCTCTCCTTGTTTTATATCTAGATCTAATCCACCTAGCACGTTTTGCTCACTCTGAGGATAATGAAAGCTGACCTGATTGGCCTTGATCTCAAATGGCCCAGTGAGTTTAGCAGCTAATTTTTTACTTTCGACCATGGACTTTTTATCCGTTTGGCCGGAATTCTCAGAAAGGTGATTTAAACGAACTAAGGAATCCTGGTAAATGTTTGTTTCTTGAGCTGCGCCAGCAAGCGGAGTAAATGCATCACTCAAAGGAAAGATGACCAAGACAAAAGCCGCGATCCAGTTAGCTGCCCCACCATGATCACCTGGGAATTGGAATGCTGCCCAGCAAATTATGGCAATGGTGATCACTGCAACTACCAACTGAACAATCAGATTGCGCAAGTTTTCATTATTATTTAACCGGTGATTGACTGCTCGCAAGTTTTCTTCTTCCTCGTCATTTGCGTCAACGTAATCTTGCCCGCGTTGGCTGAAGATCCAATCTGAAACCCCTAACACATTATCAGTCAAGCCGGTATATAAACCATTTTTGATTTGTTTTTGCTGCTCACGCTTGGCGCCATTCACGATCACCGCCACCAAAGGCATTAAAATGGTCCAAATACCTATGAGCAATAACATCGCCAGTGCAAAGAACGCTGAAAAATATCCTAGTGAGGCAATTATTACAACGTATAACAACCAGCCAACAATAGTTGGGAAAATCGTGCGCAGATAAAGATTTTGAATGTGGTCGATATCTTCGGACAAGACACCTAAAATGTCTCCCGTCTGGTGTCGTTCTTTAAAGAAGACGGCATCTTTTTCCAAAATATTATACAACCGCAAGCGCAGTTCGCTGGTCAATTTTAATACCCAGTTATGACTTGTCAGCCTCTCTAAGTAACGAAAGACCGGCCGTCCGATCCCAAATGCCCGTGTCAACACGATCGGCACATAAACTAATAAAATGTTTTCCGGCAATGAGGCTGACTTGCTGATCAAATAACCTGAATTAAACATTAGAGCACCGGCACAAAAAAAGGTCATGAAGCCTAAAAACAAGGCTAAAGCCATTATCTTGGCATACTTACCTAGAAATGGTCTGATCCAAGTGTCTTTTTTTAATAATTCAAAAATTTTCATTAGACCCTCCCCATTGCCTGCTGCAATTTGACCAACGCTCCATTATTTTGCTTCAAATCATCTAGGGCCCCTGCTTCTACGATGCGACCATGCTTTAAAACAAGGATCTTATCCATCTCATTGAGCCAGTGCAAACGATGCGTCGCGAAAACTACCAAATGATCCTGCATCAACGGAAGCATTCTTTCTTTTAATTCTACTTCAGTTTCAATATCCAGGTGGGCGGTCGGCTCATCAAACAAAATTATCCTGCGAGTCTGATCCAGAAAGGCGCGTGCTAACGCGATCCGTTGCGCTTGACCACCACTCAATGCGCGTGCACCTTCCCCAATCACAGTATCTAGTCCGTTTGGCAGGTCAGAAACAAGGCCCGTCAAGCCAACCACATCCACAGCGGAAGCAACCTGATCATCGGTGGCATCTTGCTGATAAAATACAATATTAGCACGCAAAGTGGCGTGAAAAATGTAGGGGTCTTGTGGAATATATATTAATTGTTTCTGCCAATCGGCTTGTTTAAACGAACTTAGATCCACCCCATCATACGAGATCCTGGCGTGGTCCGGTTGAATAAACCCGCTCAATAAGTTGATCAAAGTGGATTTGCCAGAACCGGACAGACCGACGACACCTACCTTTTCAAAACCAGAAAGCTCAAAAGAAAACTGATTATTCTGACGGGCCTTGGCATAAGAATAATCCATCTGCTTAATTTTCAACCTGCTGCTGTTATCCCATTTCGGTAAAGTCTTTTTGGCCGGCAAGTTTTCATCAAAATCCAAAATTTCATTAATAGCAGAAAAAGCATTTTTCCCATTTAATGTTGCATGGTAATCATTAGAAAAGTCTCTGATCGGCAGGAAATATTCCGGCGATAAAGTTAAGATCACAAGTGCCGGGTAAAGCAAGATCTTACCACCGATCAAATCTAAGCCCAGAAATACAGCTACGACAGCAATTGATAAAGTAGTAAAGAAATCTAAAGCAAAAGTCGATAAAATAGCGATTTTCAATGTATCGATCGTCGCCTTACGGAATTCTTCACTTGTTTTAAAAATACTGCGTCCATATTTTTTACTAAGTCCAAAAAACTTAAGAGTATCGATCCCACGTAAGGAATCGACAAAATGGTTGGATAACATCTGGTATGATTTGTATTGTTTATCAGCCTTTTCCTTAGCGGCATACCCTAAAACAATCATGAAAATCACATCGACAGGCAATATGATCAGTAAAAATAGTGCTGTTTTCACGCTAAACAATGCCACACCAAGCAAGACCATGAAGGGAATGATGGACATGTTGATGATCTTGGACAAGCTTAAACTGAGATAGTCCTCAACTTGATCTACCCCTTCGAGCGCCATGGTAGTCACATTCCCAGTGCCCTCTTTTTGTGTGATCTCAGGTCCTACTCTAAAGATCTTGCCTAACAGCCGATTTCTAATTTCTTTTGATTGCTGGCTGGCGAATTTATCCAGCCTCTGCTGTTTTATGTACGTACACAAATGGCGCAGCCCATATAGTATTACGAACCATACGAGCCACGAGATCTGTGCAGACAATGGGTGTCCATTCCACAGACCCACGATAGCTCGTGAGACTGTGATGGTCTGGCCGATGATCGCACCAGATTGGATCAAAGTTAACAGCATCAATAAAGCCATGATACTTTTTGCACCAGGAAGTTCCATTATCTTTTTATCTAACATTTTTTATTGTCTCACCATTCCATATGAATCTCGAAAAGAACTGTTAATAACCTACACTTTTAGAGCTGCTTTTCTTAGTAGTGACACGTTTTCTAAAAATATAATAGGTCCAGCCAATATAAATCAATACGACCGGCAGAAATATGCAAACCACGATCGTCATTACTTTCATCGTATATGGCGAAGATGAAGCGTTTGTGATCAGCAAGTCATATTTTGAATTGGTAGAACTGATCATGAGGCGCGGGAATAACCCCTGAAACAATAAAGCAACTAAGGCAACAAGAGTCAATCCGCTAGTAAGGAACGCCACGCGCTCACGATTATTCAAGACTGCAAGATGAGCAATCAAGGACAGCAATACGATCACGATTAACAAGGAAAGAGTTCCCCAAAAGTGAAGTTGGAAGAAATCTGTCTTAAAATACAACAATACAGCAAAAACTACCAGTCCAACGTACAAAACCGGGTATAAAAATTCGGCATATTTCTTGACGCGTCCTCGTAAAGGCCACTCTGTTTTCAAACCAATATAATTTAAGCCGTGCAGGTATGCCAACAGAGTCAATGCAACTCCGCCAACCACAGAAAAAAGATTAACAAAATCCGTGAATCCTGCCCAAACATTACCCTTAGCATCCAATGGCAGGCCTTGGATCAGGCTAATAAACATGATCCCAAATAGAAATGGGACCATAAAGCTCCCGATACCTAAAGTCCAATCCCAGATATGCTTTTTACCAGGATCTGTCCGATCGCGGAATTCAAAAGAAACTCCACGAATGATCAAACCAAACAAGATCAAGAACAAAACCAAGTAATATCCTGAGAATAATGCTGAATACCAGTATGGGAAAGATGCAAACATAGCCCCGCCCGCTGTGATCAGCCAGACCTCATTACCATCCCAGACTGGGCCGATCGTTGCAATAACTTGATCTCTTTCATCCTCATCTTTGACCAACGTTAAAGATGACATTCCAACACCGTAGTCGAAACCTTCCAAGAAAAAGAAGCCTGCAAAGAGAACACCGATAATAACGAACCAAACTAGTTGAAGTGTTGTCATTATTCAAACGCCTCCTTGTTAAAAGGATCCACATCTTTAGCGGAGCTTCCTGGAGCCTTCGCTTTTTGCGGGTTTTCATCTTCCGGCCCCTTCTTCAATTCTTTGATCACTAAAGCAACCATCACAATAGCTAAGAATGAGAACAAGCAAAAGTAAATAATATTAGAGGTCAATAGCGAACCAACTGATACGTTAGGTGAAACACTTTGCTTGATCGTAAATAGACCGTAAACAGTCCACGGATAACGTCCTAGTTCAGTGACCAGCCACCCACTGGTATTAGTCAAGAATGGCACAAAAGTAAAGAGTCCGACGATCCATAACATCCATTTCTGCTTGAAAAGCGTTTCTTTTTTCTTACGAGCAAAGAATAAACCTAAAATGGAGACACCTAACATTGCCATACCAAAAAGTGCCATGATATGAAAAGACCAGAACAAGGTATTAACAGGCGGATAGTAATTATTTTGATCACCATACTTAGCCTGCAATTTTTTATTGATCGAATCCATTCCTTCAATCGAGCCATGCGGTTTATGGAACGACAACAAACTCAGCATATAAGGGATCTCAATGGAAAATTTATCCTCATGTGTTTTGGTATCCATAAAATCTACCAATTTCCAGGGAGCTGGGTCAGCCGTCGTAACTTTTTCACCTTCAGTTGCCGCAAATTTCATCGGCTGATCTTTGATCAAGGCGGACATCTGACGGTCTCCAGCGGCAAACACAGCCACGGATCCGACTAAAGCCACAACTAACCCCACTTTAAGCGAACGCTTGAAAAAATCTTTTTCCTTTAATTTTTTATTCAAAAGTTTGAAAGCAGCCATCCCTGCAATCAGAAAACCACCCATTGCGATCGCTCCAGCAAGAACATGGCCAAATTCGTACCAAGCTTGCGTGTTAGCAATCAGTTTAGGAAAACTGGTCATGACAGCCCGACCGCCCTTGATCGCATAGCCAGTCGGATGCTGCATAAATGCATTAGCGGTTATGATCCAAAAAGCAGACAACATCGAAGCAACGGTCACCAACCACATGAAAACTGCATGCAGCCAAGGTTTGACCATTTTCCAAGTGAACATCCACAAACCTAGAAAAGTTGACTCCATAAAGAAAGCTAACAGCGCTTCGATTGCTAACGGTGCACCAAAAATGTCTCCCATGAATCTAGAATAATCAGACCAGTTCATTCCAAACTGGAACTCCTGAATGATACCTGTGACCACACCGACAGCGAAACTAAGTAAAAAGATATTCCCCCAGAATTTCGTCATTCGTAAATACATCTTATCTTTGGTTTTAACCCACATTGTTTCCATAATTGCCACAACCAGCCCTGTGCCGATCGAAAACGGTACGAAAAAAAAGTGGAAGATCGTAGTCATCCCAAATTGAAAGCGTGCCAAATCCAGAATAGTCATTCACAACCCCTCCTTTATAAAAATTTTAAATTGTCATAATTACTATACACCGAATATAGGGAAAAACCAATTATCTTAGTAATTTAATATTGTCCAAAATGCAAGTTGCTTGTTCCACTCCTCATCAAAAAACGAAGAACCACTTAGGACACAGAGAATATACCAAGCCGAAATTTAAGTACATCCAAAATTTGGCTGCAAGTTTGGTAAAATATTTGTATATCTATCGCAGATAATACATAGAAGTCGATCAACTAAAAATTCTTAGCAGACCTGACTTAAATCCTCCGGGGCTGCTAAGAATAAAATCACTGTACAATATACATTTTGAACAAAGAGCTAACTTTCCTTAAAGGAGATCTTTTGTATCGGATTCTAGTGATGGGAACAAGTAAACCAAGCGGCTCAACTCTTCTTGACCCCACTGGAATTCAATAGCCGGTAAAATATAGTTGATCGCGTTATCAGCTTTTTCACTCACTTCAACCGCTCCGACTATTTTATGATCTGCGTCATAGACGATGGTATTTTTAGCATAAGATTCATTGTCGACCAAACGATACCATCCATCCAACAGATCGTTTTCTGAAACAGAGTAGTTTTCATTAGAAGCAGCAACAGCTGGATCTACTCCGACCTGTGCTATGCGTGGAGAAGTAAAAACAATTGTTGGGATCGCAGGGTATTTGATAGGCTCAACAGTTTCATGACTGAAGAGTTTAGTCAAATAACTTGTTTCAAAGATGGCTGTCGGTGTCAATTTAGGCTGCTTTTTAGAAATAACGTCACCCGAAGCATAAATACTTGGGACCGTAGTCTGTAAATGATCATTAACTTTGATCCCGGTTTTATCATATTTAACACCGACATCTTCCAAACCGCGGTCTTCAACATTGGGGATCCGGCCGGATGCATCTAAGATCCAGTCAGTCTTAAGTGACTGTCCGCCGCCATACGTCACAACATAGCCGTCATTTACTTTGGCAAAAGATTCTACATTTGCATTTTTAACAAATGTTACACCACGTTTGGCCAGATCACTTAAAACATGTTTCACATAAGGCTGATAAAAAGAGCGAAGCGCACGATCTTTATGCATCAAGATAGTAACGTTTGCGCCGGCAGCATTCGCGATCGTGGCAAATTCCAAACTAATATAGCCGCTGCCTATGATCGTAATATTATGCGGCAATTCAGTCAAAGACATGAATTCTGTGCTATCATGGGCTAAATTTGCCCCCTGAATATTTAAATGATGCGGTCGCTGCCCAGTTGCAAGCACGATCTTATCGGCCGTCTTTTCTTCTCCATTGACCGTAACTGAATGCGGCCCTGTCAGCGTGCCATAGCCTTTAATGATCTTTATTCCCGCATCCTTCAACAAACCAGTAATGAAATCTGGCAGTCCATCAATGACCTCGTGCTCATGTTTGACATTCTGTGACCAATTCAAAGAAAGATCGCCGCTAACAATTTTGCTCATGCGTTCTTGAAAGCGCAGAAGTTCAACTGGCGCATCGAGGGTGATTTTAGCATTGCATCCCCGATTAGGGCATGTTCCGCCTATTTTATCAGCTTCTACGACACCTACTTTATAACCCTTAGCAGCTAAAGGAATAGCACCATCAAAAGTGCCATGACCCGCACCAATGTATAAAACGTCATATTGAAAACCACTGTCGGACATAGATCTAACTCCTTTCTAAAAAACAAAGTACCACAATATTGTGAAAATAAGCATCACCAGCTTAAACAACTGAATTCCGCTTAGATGTCATAAAATTTAGTCGAATGTGCAAACTTTAAAGCTTCACTTTCAGACAAAGAGCACAGCAAAACAAGCTGGGAAAATTTACGTGATACAACTTTTTAATTTCCACCTTCGCTGAGGCTTTTCCACCTGAAGAGTACAACGATACGGCATCATCACGCAAAGAAAATGCTTTCCTAATATCAACACTTTTGCGGAAAACACCAACAGGTATGGTAACCTAGACCTAATAACATACAGGAGGATATTGTCTTATGAAAAATTTTTCCTTGTCACAATTTTCCTTAAATAACAAAGCAGCCGTCATTACAGGCGGGGCTAGCGGTTTGGGAAGATACTACAGTTTAGCCCTCTGCGCTGCACCTGCCCGTGTCTTGGTAATATCTCGCTCCACTAACGGCTGGGAAGGACTAAAAAAAGAAATTGAAGGATCTGGCGGTACAATAGCTTTCTTCCAACAAGATTTGACGAAACCGCATGCGGCGTAAAATGTGGTTAAAGAGTGCTTGAAAAAATATGGCCGCCTGGACGTTTTAGTTAATAATGCAGGACTGCAGATCCGTAATGATCTTCTAAAGTTTAAGGATGAAGACTGGCAGGCTGTCATCAACATCAATTTAAACTCCCTTTATTATTTGTCGCATGAAGCAGCTAAATTGATGGTAAGACAAAAGAGCGGCAAAATCATAAACATCGGTTCAATGCAATCATATCGCGCTGGCAAGAGGATCTACCCATACACTGCAAGTAAGCATGCTGTCTTGGGGCTTACCAGGGCTTATGCAGATGCACTCGCACCAGATAATATTCAAGTCAACGGAATTGCGCCCGGTTATGTCGACACCCCCATGACGAAAGCTTTACAAGAAGACCCTGTCCGCAGTCAAGAGATTTTGGACCACATCCCAGCTGGAAAGTGGGCACAACCAGAACAGTTAATGGGAACAGTAGTATTTCTGGCAAGTTCGGCGGCAGATTATTTAAATGGAGTAATGATCCCGGTTGATGGAGGTTATCTTTTACGCTGATCTTTTTTCACAGATCTTTTCAGACTTAAACAAAAAAGCCGCACCCGTATTTGCCAGTCATTGCAAAAACACGAGTGCGGCTTGATAGTTGCAGCTAAAAACAGCTAACCTTCATTTTCGCGTTTTAATTCTGCTCTTCTGTAATGTCCAACTGATCGTTGATGTCAAAAAAGTGCGGGTGTTTCCACTCCAGCATATCATCAGTTAAACGATACCTGCTGACACCCAATCGATTATAGGGCTCAAAATAATAACTGCGCGATTCAATAGCCGCAGCCGAACGGTAAACAGAATAAGTTTGTTGATACTTGGACATTTTCGGTACTGTGACGCTATTTAATAAATGCCAGCTGCTGATCAAAGACTGCTCTTCATTGATAGGCTGATCGGTCTTTTCCTTATAGTAGGCGGCTCTCATGAACCGACCTGTCGGTGTGTATGAAGATGGAGGAACTTTCTTTCCAGCGAAGCTTCCTGTGCTGATCCTAGCTTGCACTGTAGGGACCTTCTTACTGAACAGATCAGGTTTAAAATTCAAGTATTTTTGCAAACGCTCGACTTGGTGTGGGAAATCAAAAGCATTAGTGACGACTCCAATCGCATTTTCGATGACGTTCATTGGCTGTACGGTCGGTTCAATGATCACGATCCTTCCCGTTGGATCAGTCGCAGCATAATGCAATTCCGGGTAGCCGTAAGGAATAGCTGCATTTTTGCCACTCATTAACCGAATCTCATCCAGGTGTGCGAGAATATCTGCGACAGAGCTGTATCTGCCCAGCATGAAAAACGGCACTTCATAAGGAGCTAATTGTTCATAGTCTGGTTTGGGCTGATCAAAAAGTTTTGTCCCGTTCCTAAAGGTCAGCTTTTGGACACTCAGGCCGCATTCGTTGATCCCGTCACTCATATCGATGGCATTTTCTTTTTTGCGTCCGACTCCAACTATGGCGTATTTATTAGTCAAAACACGCCGATCGAAATCTTCTACCCAGTGGTACTTGCGGGGTGAAAAAAGCGGACCGGATTCTAATTCATGCCAATCCATCGTGCGAGAAAATAAATGAGTCCCATCCTGTGCCACCTGTAAAATACTCGTACACATCGTCTTTTTTCCTTTCTTTAAAAACATTTGGCTTATTTCAAAAAGTACTGCCAAAACATTACGTACAGGCGAGCAAAAAATCTGAATGCATCAGATCATAGGAGCGCAGATGCAGGCCGCAAGGTTCCTGCAGGGTCAGAAGATGCTTTTGCTTAGCGACTCTCCATCACATGTTCATCATAATTTCTTAAGATAAAATACATTGCGATATAGATGATCATAGGGATCCACACGAAGTTGATATCTATCATCTGGATCGTTGCGACATTCTGTGCATGATTAGGAACATAACCAGACACATCAAACATAACGGCAGTCACTAACCCACCAATTCCTAGCCCCAGATTAACGCCCCAATCGCTGGTCGAGGCTAACAATCCTTCAGCTTGAATGCCCATTGTGGTGCCATATGAGATAGTATCAGCGATCATAATGGAAACAAGCCCGATCACGATGCCATTTCCAATAGAATTAACAAAGATCCCGGTGAAAGTGAACGGAAGAATTTTCGTGTAAGCACCTATGCCGATGATCGCCTGGCCGATCAGTTCTATAATGATCCCAGAAGACATGGTCGCTTTTTTGCTTCTGACTTGTGTGAAACGCAAAATGAGCAATACGCCAACCAGAGAAGCCAAAGTAAAACTGTTAGCAGCAGCGACCAAGTCGGCATTATTATACACATATTTAAAATAATAGATCACGGTTTGATTCTTGATGGCTGTCGACAACCAGTATAGAAAAACAACGATCGATAAAATGATCCATGGTTTGTTATGCCGCAGCATATCTAAAACCTTGCCGATCGGCTGATGGACCATTTCTTGATTCGTATGCCGCTCACGGACTTGGACAAATGTGTTAAGTATTAAAAATAAAGAAATAATGCCAAAAATGATTACTGTTCCTAAGAAACCTTTTTGCTGATCGCCTTGACCAATAATTTTAACCAGCGGAATAGTAAATGTCGCCACGATCACTTGGACCATGCTCCCGCCAAATTGACGGATAACTCCCAAAATCGTGATCTCCCGCCCGTTTTTGGTCATTGTAGGCAAGATCGATGTCACCGGCAAATTCACTGCGGTATATAAGAAACCAAGGCCGAGATATGTAATATAAGCCCAAACTAACTTTCCGCCGCCCGAAAAATCCGGAGTCACAAAAGTCAAAATAGCCACAGCCACATAGGGTACCGCATACCACAGGAAAAATGGCCGGCTTTTACCATATTTAGAATGTGTGTGATCGATCATCAACCCTAAAACAACGCTTTCGACCACATCACAAGCACGCGCGATCGCAAACAAGATACCCACATCGACTGCTCTTAAACCATAAACATCAGTATAGAAAAATAACAGATAAGAACTCATCATTTGAAAGATCAGGTTATCTGCCGCATCGCTCAATCCATAACTAATGCGCTCGACCCACCCCGTCTCGTAACGACTGTCTTTCATTCAACTTGACCTCCTAAATAACAGAAAGCAACACACCGCTATGTATTGCAATTATCCTTGAATTTTTAACGCACTTTCCACGGGGTAACATGTTTAGCTAACAATTCACTCTGATGACCCAAAAAGACCCGGGTAACGACCGATTTTCCCGGATCTCGAACAATCAAATAAGAACCTCCTGTCAATTTAGTCATCTTTTGAAGTCAGTTCATCGTAAACCTTCCCGCCTACAAGGTCATTGGTCCACATCCAAACCATATGACCAACCAATTCTGAAAGATGCTCTTCAGTTGGTTGATCTTTAGCAGAAGGTACGACTTTCAAAGCTGGCATGACGCCCAGATGAAAAACAGACCAAACCCCTAATCCATATAAGGTACCATGCCCCTTAGTGATTGCCGGATACTTGCGCCGCAACAGTTCGTAGACGATCGCCCCTGATACCGAAAAACCATAGTGAATTATGAACCCTGGCCACTCAAGCTTATGCCCGGAATAAGTATAACTCTGATGGATCAAACTATCGGGCAGTCCAAGCATTTTCATGGTCTTGTAGGGAGGGTTTTGTGCATCCCGTTCTTCAGTCCTTGGAGGAAAAACATTTTCCCAACCCATTTTAACCAGCCCAGAGATCAAGCCTGCAGCAATACCGGCTCCCACTGCTTTTTTGAAATCTAACGTCATTTGAAAACCTCCTTGATCAATTACCATTTCAAAATAATAAAAGCTTGAAAACAATATTATAATTCTAATAATTCTAACAAAAAGTAAGCATTACTGCAACCAAAAAGTTTTTTAGTCCATCCCTTCCTTTAGCAGACGTTTATATTCTGTGGATGATAGTTTATGCAGGGCATAAATTTTCTGGTAGATCTGTTTGAGCACAGCCTGACGATCCGCTTTAGAATATACAAAATCATACCGGTCACCATCCAACACCAGTAGCGGAGAAATTTGATAATTCTTTATAAAATCATTATAGCGCCGTAAAAGATCGCCATAGTAATCCTTCAAGCCTTGGTCTTGCTTTGGCAATTCATAGTCGCGGCCACGAAGTTTGATCCGTTTGAGCATAGTATCGTAGGAAACCTTGATGACGATCATAAGGTCGGGGGCCTTTTTGTGTGCGGCATCCGGCAATTCTTCCATCATATTATTTAGCAAATCATGGTATGTTTCCCACTCAACTTTAGTCATATTACCGCGCTCATAATTCATCTTACAAAATATGGCATCAGTGTAAATAGAACGATCCAAAACATTATTTTCATTCTGAAAAGCCTTTTTGATCATTTTAAATCTGCTGTTTAGAAAAAAGATCTGTAACAAAAAAGCATAAGGATTTGTCTTCCATTTGCCGCTGGCCACCTGCTTATTACCGTCGTAAAACAAGGGCAATACCGGGTTATCAGAAACAGGTTCATAAAAGGGTTGGCTTTGCAGCCGCTCGCTAAGTAATTCAGTTAAGCTGGTTTTACCGGCCGCGATGGCTCCTTCGATCGTGATCACGCTCATGCCACATCCCTTCTTTGTAATGAATTATCAAGTTAATTAAATGATAAATATTCGAATTTTTCAAAGAAAAAGCTCTTCATAAAAAATAGTGGCTAACCTCTTCAGGTCTAAAAAAACAAAAAATTTAAGGCCGGACTGCTGCCTATCCCTTGAGCATCATAACCAAAGCAGTTTATATCTCTGAACGTCTGTCGAATAAAAAAGACCAGCGACCTATAACACTAGTCTTTACAGTTCAACGAATATTATTGTTAAATTTAATAAGAGTGTCATTGGTAATATC
The DNA here is from genome assembly GCA_934215475.1 of uncultured Ligilactobacillus sp. Classification (GTDB taxonomy): domain Bacteria; phylum Bacillota; class Bacilli; order Lactobacillales; family Lactobacillaceae; genus Ligilactobacillus. The sequence continues at coordinate 1,691 of CAKPZY010000011.1, read as the reverse complement.
TGTTCAAAAAAAAAGACTATCTTGTCATTACCATGCATCACTTGCTCTTTGACGCCCTTGTCAACTTTCTTAACGTTGGCTATATAAAACCAATAGCGGTCCCGATCAGTATTCTATGAATGGCCAGCGATCTCTGTAACCATGTATTGATCCATTTTTACCGACCAAACACTTTTCAAGCCGGATAGGACCGTTGTCTTGACAGCCAACAACAAAATCATTAAAAAGAAAGCAATCTTTTTAAACGAGCCCGCTAATTTGTTGAATGGCTTGGCGGTACTCTTTGATATACTCCTCTTTTTGTCCAGCAGCCTCTTCTGCATGGCACTTATTCTTTAAAAACTTTACGATCTCAGGATTATAGTAACGAACCAAGCGACCGACAGCATATGCTCCAGTCGCTCGGATCTCTGGACGCGGATCGTTATCTATCACTGAGAGGATCTGTGGTAATGCACCTTTATCTCCAAGATTTGCTAAGGCTATTAATGCGTTCCTCTGCAAAGGTTTTTTGCCCCGCCAAGATCCTGCCATTTTTCCATATGTATTCTTAAATTTCCTATTAGAAATAGTCAATAACGGCACCAGCTCAGGTGACACTTTGTCAGCTTCTGGTTCCATTTCAGGGTGAAAATGCCAGTCTTTACCACGATTAAATGGACAAACTAATTGACAAATATCACAACCATAAATCACGTTTCTGATCAAAGGACGATACTTTTCTTGCATCATGCCCTTAGTTTGGGTTTGATACGACAGGCATTTTTGCGCATCGATCCTTCCATCGCCTAATAAGGCTCCGGTCGGGCAGTAATCGATACAGCGGGTACAATCTCCACACTGGCAGCTTTGCGGTTCATCAGGGTCTAATTCAATGTTCGTAATGATCTCGCCCAAATAAACATAGGAACCAAATTCTTGGGTGATCAATAAACCATTTTTACCGATAAAACCTAGGCCGGCACGCTGAGCAACTGCAACATCGATCAGTTCCCCAGTGTCGACCATTGGCTTAAATTTGAGTTCATCCCCAGCAAGTTCCTTAATTGCCGCTATCAGAGCATCCATTTTCTTTCTCAAAACTAAATGATAGTCATCTCCCCAGGAAGCGCGAGCGAAATGGCCCCGCTTATAGGGAGTCTTTTTTGGTCTACTATTCATTTTTGTGGGATAAGCTAATGCAATCGCAATGATCGAACGGGGTTTGTCAAAAATCAGTGACGGATCTAGGCGTTCATCCAAATTCTGGTGTTCAAATCCTGAAGTATGACCGGCCTCTTTCTGGGCAACTAAGCTTGGACGCAAATGCTCAAAATTTTCAGCCGTCGTAAAACCAATCTTATCGATACCTATCTCCCGGCTTGCTTTCATGATGTCTTCTTTGAGTTGAGAATTCGCCAATAATTACACCCCCTCTTGCTCCTAGCGAGAATTCATTCTCGTTAATAAAAGTTCAGCATCTTTCACAGAGTAATTATACAATTTAACGTGCTAAACTTTAATAGTTTAATGCTTAGATTTACTAAAACTCTCAAATTTCTGCTAAGCTTCGGTTTAGTGGCGATATTTCGCCTTTTTGACCAGCTGAATAGGAAAACACGTCAATTTACACACATAAAAAGGAGTTGGGACAAAACGTTCCATAATCCGATAAAATACCACCATATTTTCCTGTTTTTTGAAAATTTGGT
>CAKPZY010000010.1 GCA_934215475.1 uncultured Ligilactobacillus sp. | reverse complement strand
CCTGCTCATGGGCCAACACGATCCTTTCTTAAAGAAATTCTATCAAATCGTGTCTACAACTTCATCCTAAGTCCATCCATCAGTCAATTTTTTCTTCAGAAAATCTGACATATATTAAATCAATTACCATGTTTTAACATTTTATGTATTCTTCAAGATATTCAAAAAATGTCTGTTTCTTTAAATAATTAAGTCGAAATTGTAATTTAATTTCCCGGAATTCTGGAATGACTGCAGATTTGTGTTATAATTATTATAAGTTATAAAGAATTGATCAGATGTATTATTTGGTACAAAAAGTTGTGGGGGGGGTGTAAATATAGCTCAGTCAAAATACAAAAAGAATTCTGTTACAATGGATCTGTATGATACTGTTGCTGACAAGCCTAGTAAAAAAATCAGTACAGAGCAACAACTAGAAGCTTGGTTAAATGAAATAACTGAATAGTTTTCAATTAAATGGCTTTCGTTTTAGCGAGGGTTTATTTTTTTACTCAAATTTAAGTCAATGAATTGTGAAGTACTCAGTGATACTGCACAAAAAATATCACATTTTCCAAAAGATCCCTTTGGATGAACTTTATTTTTCAAATACGAACAAGAACAGTCATTTCCCTTAAAAGTTAACAGTACAATCGAATCGGCTTATGTTCTATTCATCTTTTTGCTTTGATCGTTGGCTTCCACGCATTAGTACAGTTCTGTTATTAACAACTATTTTCTTTATTTTAATTGGGTGGTTTGCTCTTGTGTTGAATTGTGACAGAGATTAAGCAGAATGTACTTTGGAATAAATTATGATGAAGAGTAAACTTATAACAACAAGAATATTTAATTTTAAAATTGTAAAGGAGTTTACCCAATGGAAAAACAAATCGCTGCTGGTTTTGCCTTGATTGCCGTATTAACTTGTTTGAGTGGTATCCTGCTAGAAAGTCATCCTTTCATTGTGCTGATCATGCTTATACTGATCATGTTGTTATGTATATCAGAACTGGCTGCGAGTTGGCAAAGGCAGAAAAACAAGAAATGATTTTACTTTGTTGACGCGTTAAAAGTAATTTTTGACAAGTAAATAAAATGAATTTGGTTCCCAGTGACTATCTTCTGGGGACCAAATTTTTGTGTCTCAAACAATTTTAGGGTTTAAAAAGTTGTTCTAAATAGGCAGTCACAAGACAGAAAAGTGTATCGTATTATTTTATAAGTTTTCCCCCTTGACAAGTATAAATTATCGCCTTACAATAATTTCAACATCAAGAAAGAGGGAAATTCAAATGGAAAATGTTTTGCAAGTCAACAACTTAAACAAGGAATTCAATAATAAGCCTGTTTTAAAAGACATCAACTTCGTTATTCCAAAAGGAAAGATCATCGGCCTAGTTGGACCAAACGGCGCGGGCAAGACCACTATTATGAAGAGTATCTTGACCTTAACCACAAGCAAAGGCAAGATATCAATTTTAGGCGAATCAATCAGCCTTTCTTCGCATAAGGTATTATCTAAGGTTGGTGCTTTAATCGAAGCTCCGGCAATTTACCCATTTTTATCGGGTCTAGATCATTTAAACCTATTTGCCGCTAAGACTACCACTCAAGAAGATATTCACCGGCTGGTAATTTCATTGAAAATGGAAAAGTACATCAAGAATAAAGCCAAAAGGTACTCGCTGGGTATGAAACAAAAGCTTGGTATTGCTTTAGCTTTATTGAACAAACCTGAATTGGTTATTTTAGATGAGCCCATGAATGGGTTAGATCCCCAAGCCAACAAAGATTTCAGAGACCTACTGTTGAAATTAAAACAGGCAGGCGTAACGATTTTGATTTCTTCACACATTTTGTCGGAACTGCAGAAGGTTGCGGATAGCTTGCTCATAATCAACCACGGGCAAATCATTCAAGAAGCTTCCATGGCCGATATTTTAGTGGCTAATAGCTATCTTAGCATTTCCACTGATAGTGATGGCAAAGCCAAAGAGCTGTTAAACAGTGTTGGCTTTTCACTGCTGCCAGACGAGCAGATCAGGGTCAAGGAAGATGCAGATACAAAGGTCTCGGAGATAATTTCGTTACTGGAGAAACACGACATCGAAATTAATGATATTAGTCACCAAAGTTCAGATCTAGAAAATTCCTTATTGGAATTGCTGTCTGAGGATCAAACAAGGGAGGACAAATAATGCTTACTTTAGTCAAACAAGAGTTATTTAAATTATCCAAAAAGAAGAGCACTTGGCTAGAAATGATTTTTTTGTTGATCGTCCAAACCTCCTTTGCGTTGCGAGTCAAAAATAATCCTGATTTGGGCTTAACTTTTTCTTTTAAGCAAGGTTATTATGGTTTTGAACTGATAGTATTCTTTCTGATTGCGGCAGCTGCGACAATTATTACGTCGGAATTTGAATACGGCACGATAAAAAATTTACTTTATCAAAAATATAATCGTGGGCAAATTTTAGCATCAAAATGGCTCACTATCTTATGTTACTCCATTTACTGGTATATCTTAGCAACGATCATCAGTGTCGGGTTAAAAGTCGTTTTATTCCCTAAGGTAAGTTTATTTGAGCAAATCGGTTTTGGTGGCCTGAATCGTCTCTCATATTTCTTAGAATTGCACGGAGCTCAATTATTAACTACGTTGCTTTTGGTGAGCCTAGTCTTGCTGGTGGCTAACCTGTTTACTAACAGTGCGGTTGCCGTATCTATCGGAATTGTTGGCTATTTCTCAACTATACTAGCTTCCGCCTTTATTGGTTCATTCATTAGCAAGTGGGAAGGGTTTAAGTGGAATCCGTTTACCATGTTGAATTATCCAGCCTTGATTAGCAATGGTGTTTCGCACCTGGATAAATTATCGGCACCACAGATGTTTACGGGAAATGTAGTTTTTATCGGAATCTTCTTACTGCTCGGCTCGATCGTATTTAGTAAAAGAAATGTCTAGAAAGGAAATGAGAGAATGTCATTACAACGTTCAAGCAACAACAAAGGTTTTGCGGGTGTGTTAGGAGGAATTGTCGATCAATTTGGCTGGAATGCTACACTTTTAAGGATCATTGGGTGATTGCCACGGTGACTCCTTTCCCAGGTTTAATTGTTTATTTAGCATTGTGGTTGATTATGCCACCAGAAGGCAAACAAGGCATATGATAAATAAAAGTGGCAGAAAATCCTTATGTGGTTTCTTTTGCCACTTTTTGCGCGTGTTCTAAATATTGCTTTACAATACAATGTCACTGTTACACAATAATAGTAAGTATTATTTGGAAGGTGAGACGTTGAAACGAAAAAAGTATTTTTTAAATATTGCTAATGGATTTACGTGGCTGATCCAATTGGGAGCGGTCTTGGGTGTGATCCAGTACGTTTTTTGGGCCATATCAATGGCTATCCATGGTGAAGCTATGTACAGCAAATTTTTTGTCCTTTTCTTTTATACAGTATCACCTAATGTTAAGGGACAAATAATTTTGAGTTATATCGTGGTTGTGTTGCGGCTGATGCTGATTATCGCAATTTTTTTGATCATGCATTACCTGCGTAACATGCATAAAAATATTAAGAAAAGCCAATATTTTGTTATCGCTAATTTGAAAGCTTTAAAAACCATGTTGATTGCAGGAACTGTAGGCCTTTTGGCACAATTTCTCCAAATCATTGCAGTTTATCCTTGGGCCGCCGCGATAAATGGCTTTAGCTCAGCTTTAAATCGTAATCATGAGTTTGTCACGTGGCTAGTGGAAGTTATCTTTTTGGTTACTTTATTCATAGTTTATGAAGTTTTCGCATCCGGTTTAGAAATCAAAAAAGAAAATAACGAAATAATTTAAGGGCGATCACATGATTCAGACAAAATTAGACTTTGTCATGTTAGAAAGAAGAATATCTGGTAAGGAACTGGCTCAAAAAATTGGGATCACTCCGGCCAATCTTTCAGTTTTAAAAACTGGAAAAGCCAAAGGCATTCGGTTTTCAACTTTAAATAAGCTCTGTCAAGTTCTAGATTGTAAGCCAGGAGACATCTTAGACTATGAGCCAGATGAAGTAAATGAAAAATAAATAAAACCAAGAAAATTCTACAATTAGCGCCCGTTGTCAAAGCTTTTTGACAACGGATAAGAGCCATTATAACGGTTTTTGACTGAGCAACAATTCTAGTTGTTTTACATTAAGGTAAAGAGAAAGGAGGAAGACAAATGGAGCTGGGGAAACAAATTAAAAAATACCGTTCCGCTTATAGTTACTCCCAGGAACAATTAGCAGATAAGGTCTATGTTTCACGGCAAACAATTTCTAACTGGGAAACTGACAGAAGCTACCCCGATATTCGCAGTCTTTTGCTGCTGAGCTCCATTTTCGATACTTCCTTAGACAAATTAGTTAAAGGAGATCTGAAACTAATGAAAAAAACAACTAGAGAACCAGTCGATCAACAAACAATTGAATAAGTATTCGTGGATCATGGTAATTTTCACGACGCTAACGGCACTATCATTAGGCCCGGTAATTTTTTTGCTGCAAAAATCCGTGTTGCCTTTATTCATTCCCGTCATTTTATATATTTGTGTATATCTCGGCGCGCTTAAACTGGAAAAATTAAAAAAATCAGCAGACATTAAAACATATGCGGAGATCGTGCCCTTTTCTGAGGGCAAACCTGTCGATGAATTAAGAAATAAGAGAGATAAGGCTTCTTACTTTTATGAAAAGGTCGGTATAGTATTTATATTTTCCCTTGTCTTTTTGATAATTTGTCTGTTATCTATATTCTTGTCTTATTTCTTTATGAAGTAGTAAAATGAATCGCATTAGGCTTGAAGATGTCAGAAATAGTCGGGAATTAAGCTCTTATGAGGATGACTGATAAAATAATTATTTATAAAACTAGTGAAACAGTCTTTATTTAGACTTGCTTCACTAGTTTTTTATTGATCTTTATTTTTTAAAGGCATATTAAAGGCAGATTTTAATTTGCTGATGCTAATATTTTTTACCAAATTAACTTACTCTTGCAGGTTCAAGTACCTTTAAAATACCTTTTAAAGTTTCAGTGGTGCTGAAAAATGGAATTTCAGCACTCAGAGCAAAATAATTGAGGGGATCTGAGGTGGTCTGTTCGGTTGAATTGTTTGCCACGAGCCAGACATTTTTTGGGTCTATGGCCGCCAACTGTACTGAATCATGGATAATTTCAACAGGGATCTCGGCCTGTTTGAGCAGTCCTAATAGAACACCATCATCTCCAGCGGTTTCGTCTAAGACCACTAGTTGTTTTTCTTTGATTGGGTTTAGGTGGTAACTGTCAATCAGCGCTTTTTGCAGAGCCCCTCGATATGTGTCAGCAATACCGATAGTTTCACCGGTAGACTTCATTTCTGGGCCTAATAAAGTATTCATATTAACTAATTTTGAAAATGAAAAGACTGGTGCTTTGATAGCAACGTAGTCTGGTTCAGGTTCATAAGCTGAAGTGAAGCCCAGTTCACTCAGTGTTTTGCCTAAAATCAGACTGGTCGCGATTTTGGCCAAATGATGATCAGTGACCTTGCTCATAAATGGGACTGTTCTGCTGGCTCGTGGGTTGACATCGATCACATAGATTTGGTCACCAACAATAAACTGAATATTCATGATACCAACGCAATGGACTTGTTGGGCAATTTTTTTCGCAGTAGTCATGATAGCGGACCTTTGTGATTGGGTTAGGTGTTGCGCTGGATAGGCTGCGATAGAATCACCAGAATGAATACCGGCTCCCTCCAGGTGTTCCATTATTCCTGGTATGAACACATTTTGTCCGTCACTCAAAATATCGAGCTCGCATTCAATTCCGGTTACATAGTGATCAATAAGAATTGGCTGGCGAGGAGCGGCGGATATTGCTTTAGCAACATATGCTTCGATCTCTGTTTCGTCATGAACTATTGACATTGCTCGGCCGCCTAACACAAAACTTGGACGTACCATGACAGGATAGCCGATTTGTGCGGCGATCTCCTTGGCTTCTGCCAGGTTCATGGCAGTTGCACCAGCTGGTTGGGGTATCTGCTGTTTCTTTAACAGTTTCCCAAATTGCTGACGATCTTCTGTTTGTTTGATGCCTTTAAGCGATGTCCCTAAGATATTAACCTTGTGATCAACCAGGGACTTTGTTAGATTGATAGCCGTTTGCCCGCCGAATTGAACGATCACACCGATCGGCTTTTCAAGTTTAACGATATTCATGACACTCTCAACTGTCAAAGGTTCGAAGTACAGCTTGTCCGAAACTGAAAAATCAGTTGAGACTGTTTCAGGATTATTATTGATCACAATGGCATGATAACCAGCCTCTTTAATGGCCTGAACACAATGAACGGTCGTATAGTCAAATTCCACCCCTTGACCAATACGAATTGGTCCAGACCCTAAAACGATGATGCTCTTACCGAGAGGGTGACTTTCATTTTCTGCTGGGAAAAAGCTGCTGTAAAAGTATGGTGTTTGACTTGCAAATTCAGCAGCACAAGTATCGACCATCTTGTAAGCAGGTTTGATGGTGTTTTGATCTAGCAATGTTTCAATCTCAGCTGTTGTTTTACCAGTAGTGTTAGCAATCATACTATTACTAAAACCATATTGTTTGGCGGCTGATAGTAAAGACGGTGTCAAAGGGTGATTGAATAATTGCTCTTTAAGCTGCCAGATGTGTGCGAGTTTATGCAAAAAAATTGGCGTAATTGTTGTTATATTTGCCAACCTAGCAGTTGACCAGCCTCGTTTTAGAGCTTCAAAAAGTTCGAAAAGCCGTTGCTCTGTGGGAAACTGTAGAGCATGTTCTAGTTCATGGTCATTTTGAGAAATAAGGGGTAAGAGTGTCGCCTGAATTTGAGAATTAATTTCTAATGAGCTGACTGCTTTTAAAAGTGCTTCCTCGAGGGTTGCTCCGATCCCCATCACTTCACCCGTTGCCTGCATTTGGGTACCAAGATGATGATCAGCACTGATAAATTTATCAAATGGGAACCGTGGGATCTTAACGACCACATAGTCTAAGGCTGGTTCGAAGTCGGCACAGGTGCTTTGGGTCACTGGGTTGATAATTTCAGTCAAATTTAAACCAACCGCAATTTTAGCCGTGATCTTAGCTATCGGATATCCCGTTGCTTTAGAAGCGAGTGCAGACGAACGGCTCACGCGAGGATTGACCTCGATTACATAATACTGTTTACTATTGGGATCTTGGGCAAGCTGAACATTGCAGCCTCCTTTAATTCCTAAGGCTTCCACAATTGCCAACGAGGCGTAACGTAACCGCTGATAAGTTTGGTCGTCAAGTGAGAGGCTTGGGGCAACAACAATAGAATCACCAGTATGAATACCAACGGGGTCGAAATTTTCCATGCAGCATACGCTGACTTTATTTCCTCTAGCATCGCGCATAACTTCGAATTCAATTTCCTTGAAGCCCGCGATGCTTTTTTCGATCAAACATTCGTTCACTGGTGACATGGCTAATCCCCGACTGACGATTTTGGTCAGTTCATTGGGCTCATTAGCGATCCCACCACCCGTCCCACCAAGAGTAAAGGCAGGACGTACGATCACCGGATAGCCGATGTGGTTGGCAAACGAAAGCGACTCACATACCGTATGGACAGTCAAACTGGCTGGGATCGGCTGCTTGATTTCTTGCATTAGCTGTTTGAATTTTTCCCGGTCCTCGGCTTGTTCGATGGTTGAAAGATCTGTACCTAAAAGCGAAATATGATACTTATCCAAAACTCCTTCATCCTTGAGTTCAACTGCCAAGTTTAAACCAGTTTGACCTCCTAGTGAAGGTAACAAGGCATCTGGCTGCTCTTTGGCTAGGATCTTGCTGAATGAGGTCACTGTCAGCGGCTCTAAATACACCTGGTCTGCGATTTCATCATCGGTCATGATGGTCGCTGGGTTGGAATTTATCAGAACAACTTGGTAACCTTCTTCCCGGAGACTAAGACATGCCTGACTGCCTGCATAATCAAATTCGGCTGCTTGTCCGATCACTATCGGCTCAGAACCGAGAACTACGATTTTATGCAGCGAGTTATTTTTAGGCATGTTCTTTCACCTCACTATGCATTATCTGTTTGAATTGTGTGAAAAAACTCGACCCATCTAGCGGTCCTGGGTTTGCCTCTGGGTGAAATTGGATGCTGATCACCGGTAAATGCTTCATCGCAAGCCCCTCGATCGTATTATCATTGGCCTCCATCGCGGTAACAACTAAGTCGGTGCAATCAAGTGAATCGGGATCTACGGCATATCCATGATTTTGACTTGTCATGATGGTTTGGTTAGTGTTCAGTAAATTTACGGGGTGATTAAGTCCATGATGACCAAATGGTAATTGATAGGTCGAAGCTCCGTTGGCCAGAGCGAGTAATTGATGTCCCAGGCATATGCCAGCGACAGGGTAAATTGTTTCCAGTTGTTGAATAAGCGGGATGCAGCTGGTATATTCCCGTGGATCATCAGGACCATTTGAAATTAAAATGCCGTCGGGGCGGCATTTTTTGATGTCCGTTACATTAGTGGTGTATGGAACCACGGTAACATTGCAATTTGCTTGTAAAAGTTCACTGATAATTGCTTGCTTAACGCCAAAGTTTAACACAACAACATGATAGCTTGCGTGAGGAACATGGTAAGTTTGCTGCTGAATTTGCGGTTTTTTGCTTAACTTAGCACTTAACACGGGATAAAGTGCGCTGAAATCCTCTGGTGACAGCGGTTGGTTCGTGATGATCGCGTTTAAGGTGCCATGCTCACGAATATGTTTGCTTAAATTGCGAGTGTCAAATTCACTTAAACCTAGAACATGCTGATGGGCTAACCAGTTGCTTAATGAAAGCTGATCATTGCCAGCTTCATTTTCCAGGTGGTGCACTAAGACAGCTTGACAAGTCGACTGCGTGCTTTGGTTTTGGTCGTGTGAGATCCCGTATGTTCCAATCAATGGAAAGGTAAAAGCTAACAGCTGGTTAGTGTATGATGGATCCGTTATCGCTTCTTGGTAACCGGTCATGGCAGTATTGAAAACAAGTTCACCTGATGCCATTGCGGTGATGTCACCAAATGCGATACCTTGAAAGACGGTACCATCTGATAAGCTGAGATATTTTTTCATGTTTTGACACCCCTTCAAATTTTGATTCAATTTATTAGTCTATATACTAACTTCTCAGCGAGGGTGCGTCAACACTAAAATGCATAAAAAACTAAATTAAACAGGAAAAGAATGTATAAATAGTTTATTAAAGTGAATAAAAACTGTAAAAACGAATAAAAATTTAAAAAGAGGCTTGCTTTTTTCAAACATTCATTGTAATCTATTGGCAATCCATAAATATCCACAAATTGCAGATCTGAGAGATGAAAAAAATGAAAATTGCATTAGTTGGTGTGTCAGGATATAGCGGAATGGTCCTGTTTCAAATGCTGAGACATCATTCACATGTTACAAAGATCACTCTGTACGGCCATAAGCTAGCTAAGCCATTGCCTTTGTCAGAGGTCGTACCATCATTTATCAATGATGATCCTTATCAAGTCCTGCCCTATGACAGCCAAAAAATTATGGAAAATAACGATTTGGTTTTTTTCGCAACTTCATCAGGGGTAACGGCGCACCTGGCAGTTCCGTTTATCGACCATAAGTTTCCGGTGATAGACCTTTCTGGTGATTTTCGTTTGAAAGAACCAGGAAAGTATGAAAAGTGGTATCACAAAACAGCCGCGAGACTGAAGGACCTAAAGCAAGCCCATTATGGCCTAGTTGAGTTTAATGATGCTAAGACTCAACGATATATTGCAAATCCAGGCTGCTATGCCACCGCAGTTCTTTTGGGTTTAGCACCCTTGATCCGTAATCATCTGGTAGACGCTGATTCTATTATCGTTGATGCTAAATCAGGTACTTCGGGTGCTGGTAAATCTCTGTCTTCGCTGACTCATTTTTTCCAGGTCAATGATAACCTCCAGCTATACAAGGTCAATCAGCATCAACATATTCCAGAAATTGTCCAGCAGCTAAAAAAATGGGATACCAATGTCAATGCGATTCAATTTAGTACGACACTTTTGCCGATCACACGGGGGATCATGGCCACGATTTACGCCAAAACAAACTATCACACTACTAAGAAAAAAATAGCTGAAGCCTTTCAGACGACTTGTGTTTCCAAAGCATTTGTTCGTTATACTGGTGAAAAATTACCGATGGTCACCCAAGTTGTGGGTACGAATTATTGTGATCTGGGGGTCATTTATAACGAAGTGACCAATACCGTCATGGTTGTAAGTGTGATCGATAACTTAGTCAAGGGTGCCGGTGGTCAGGCCATACAAAATTTCAATCAAATGTATGGTTTTGCTGGATCTGACGGCTTGCCAACCGATGCTATGTTGCCATAATAGGAGATTTTAAAATGACATTAACAACAACTTCTACCATCAAACAATTAACTGAATATACGTGGCCGCAAGGCTTTTATAGCGATGGCTTACATGCCGGATTGAAACGATTCAAAAAGGATCTGGGGTGGATCTATTCTGAAGTGCCTGCTGCAGCTGCGGGAGTCTATACAACGAACCAATTTCAAGCAGCTCCTACACAACTGACGAAACAAACGATCAATATCAAGCATGAATTACAGGCAATTATAATGAATAGCGCTAATGCTAACTCATGCACAGGCACGAAAGGGATGCGTGATGCTAAGGCTATGCAAAATTTGACAGCGGAAAAGTTGAATTTGACACCTGATCTGGTGGGTGTGGCCTCAACCGGGATCATCGGCGAATATTTGCCAATGGGGCTCATCCGCTCAGGGATCGTTCAGTTACAGCTGACTAAAAATAGTGCTGTCACAGAAGCTGTGCTCACGACGGATAAACACCCTAAAACGATCACCGTCCAATTTGAGATTGGCGGTCAGCCGGTAACAATGTGCGGTTTTGCTAAGGGTTCAGGAATGATCCATCCTAATATGGCAACTATGCTTGGTTTTGTTACAACTGATGTTAAGATCAGCGGAGCCCAGTTGCAGCATCTTTTAAATGAAGAAGTCAACGAAACATTTAACCAAATTACTGTCGACGGTGATACGTCGACCAATGATATGGTCATAGCACTAGCCAACGGAATGGCTGACAATGCACCTTTAACTTCTGATAGTGCTGATTACCAAATTTTCCAGTCTGCATTTCATCAGGTGCTGGCTTTTTTGGCAAAGTCGATTGCACAGGATGGAGAAGGCGCCTCAAAATTAGTGGAGGTAGATGTCGTTAGTGCTTTCAACCATGAAGAAGCACAAATGGTTGCTAAATCCATTGTCGGTTCAAACCTTGTGAAGGCCGCAATTTTTGGGGAAGATCCTAATTGGGGCCGTTTAATGGGGGCACTGGGTCAAACGAATGAACATTTAGATGTCCAGCACGTTTCAATGTGGTTGAACGGAATGCCGATCGTAAAGAACAGCCAAGCTGTATTATTTGATGAGACTGAAATGAAGACTAGTTTAAGCGGACAAGTTGTTAAAGTCGAAGTTGATTTAAATTACGGAGAAGACAGCGGCCAGGCTTGGGGGTGTGATTTGACGTATCAATACGTTAAAATCAACGCTGCGTACCACAGCTAAAGAAAGCGGAGGGTGAAGGTCTTGATAGAAACGATCGTAGTTAAAGTGGGCCGCAATGCTGCTAAACATTTGCCGGCGCAATTTTTTCAGATACTAAAGCACTGGCATACGCAAGGAAAGCATATTTTGGTGATCCACGGCGGCGGCCTTCAAATCAGCCAGTGGTCTAATCAGCTGGGATTAACAGTTCACAAACATCATGGTATTCGGATAACTGATCCCCAGACCCTTGCGGTGACGCAAGCTGTATTATTAGGAGCGGTTCAACCCGCTATTTGTGAACAATTCAGCCGGTATAATCTCCCAGTGGTCGGGCTTAACGCGAGTGATAATTATTTGTTGACCGGTGATTATATTGAGCGGGAAAAGTACGGTGAAGTTGGGAAAATTACTAGTGTGAATGAGAACTGGCTGCAAACAATTTTGAATGATCAAATTGCAGTGGTAGCGCCGCTTGCCCAAACATTAGCTGGAAACATGGTCAATGTGAATGCTGATGAGGCAGCCGCTGCGATTGCTGCAAAATTGGGGGCAGATCAGCTGGTCTTTTTGACAGACGTGCCTGGGATCTTAAAAGCTGGTAATATAGTACCGATCCTTGACCGAAAACAAGCTAAAAAGATGGTTGAAAAAAAGCAAATTAAGGCAGGTATGGTACCCAAAATTAACGCCGTCTTTAGTGCATTGCATGCTGGAGTCAAAAAAGTTTTTATTACTAATGACTTAAATGATTCAGGTACGGTTTTTCACCAAAGTCCAGTTGCGAATGCTCACAGCTAATTAAGGGAGGTAAGTATATGAAAAATATTTTTCCCACGTATCAACAGTATCCAATTGATATCATAGACGGCCACGACTGGCATTTGACCGATCGGAAAGGAAATGAATACCTGGATTTTACCAGCGGCATTGGCGTGTGCAATTTTGGTTACAGCAACGAGATGATCATAAACAATGTGAAAATTCAGCTGGACCGTATCTGGCATACATCGAATCTCTATGAAAGTGCGCTGGTCGATGAGGTCGCAGGTGCTTTATGCGCACCGGAGATGCTCGCTTTTTTTTGCAATTCTGGCACAGAGGCCAACGAAGCAGCTTTGAAATTAGCAAGGAAAGCGACTGGCAAGCCAACTGTTCTAGCTTTTAACAATAGTTTTCACGGACGTACATATGGAGCCATGTCACTAACGGGAAACCCTGGCATCAAGGTTGGCTTTGCTCCTTTGGTTCCGGAAATTAAGTTTGCCAATTATAATGATCCGTCTGCGCTCAAACAAATTAATAAACGTATTGGTGCTGTGATCTTAGAAGTGATCCAGGGCGAAGGTGGCGTAGTGGATGGCCAAGCAGAGTGGCTCCAGCAAGTTCAAGCTGCTTGTCACAAAGCAGGCGCTTTGTTGATTATTGATGAAGTGCAAACCGGGATGGGCCGAACGGGAGAAAAGTTTGCCTACCAAAACTTTGGCCTTGATCCTGATATTGTAACGGTGGCTAAAGGGATCGCTAATGGTCTTCCACTGGGGGCAATGCTCAGTAAAAAACAGCTGGCAAGTGCATTTGGTCCTGGCAGTCACGGGACGACTTTTGGAGGAAATAAACTTGCCCTGGCTGCTGCTAAAGGTGTTTTAGCACAATTAACACCAGATTTCTTGGCTGATGTGCGCAAAAAGAGCAGTTCAGTCTGGGAATTTTTAAGTAAAGAAATCCAGCCATTGACAATTGTTCAGGGTATTTCAGGAAAAGGACTAATGATTGGAATTCATTTAAGCGAAGTGCTTGATGTTAAACAGGTCATCGCACACTTGCAAGGGAAGGGCATTTTGACGTTGTCGGCGAATTATAATACCTTACGCTTGCTGCCGCCCTTAGTAATGTCATCCAAAGACTTGTTGGCAGGGATGATGAAAATCAAAACTGTGCTAACCATTTTAGGGAGGAAATAAGGTATGGATCATTTCCAGAACCGTTCATTTTTAAAAGAGATCGATTTTTCAGCGACAGAGTTAAACTACTTGGTGGATTTTGCCGGACATCTTAAACAACTAAAGCAACAAAATATCCCTCATCAATACTTACAGGGGAAAAATATTGCGTTACTGTTCGAAAAGACGTCAACCAGAACACGTTCCTCCTTTACGGTGGCCGCCAATGACTTAGGCGCACATCCGGAATTTTTGGGCAAAGACGACATTCAGTTTGGGAAAAAGGAATCGACTATAGATACAGCTAAGGTATTGGGGCGGATGTTTGACGGCATAGAGTATCGCGGATTTAAACAAGGAACAGTGGAACAACTTGCTAAATATAGTGGTGTTCCGGTATGGAATGGACTGACTGATGATTGGCATCCTACTCAGATGATCGCTGATTTCCTAACCTTAAAAGAAAATTTTGGACACCTGCATGGATTGAATTTAACTTACCTTGGTGATGGGCGGAATAATATGGGAAATTCTCTCCTGGTAACAGCAGCCAAGTTAGGAGTCAATATTCGGATCGGCGCACCTAAAGCGTTGTGGCCTGCCAAGAAAATTATCCAACTCGCACAAAAAGCAGCTAAATTGAGTGGGAGTCAGATCTTGCTGACGGAAAAGCCAGCTGAAGCAGTCAAAAATTCAGATGCTTTATATACGGACGTGTGGATCTCGATGGGTGAAGAAGTAGACCCGAAAGAGCGGATCAAATTATTGCAGCCGTACCAAATCAACCAGGAATTGCTGACTCAAACTGGAAAAGATGATACGATCATCATGCACTGTCTGCCAGCGTACCATGATCACCTAACCAAGGTGGGTAAACAGTTGGGAGAGCTTTTTAACATGGATGCGCTTGAAATTACTGATGATATCTTTAATGGGCCCCATTCAGTTGTTTTTGATGAAGCCGAGAATCGGATGCATTCGATCAAAGCTATTATGGCAGTCACACTGGGAAACTTGTTTATTCCGGATAGTTTATTTGAAGTATAAAATGAAAGTTTTGCTCCTCCAGATAGTAAATGCAGAAATAACCTAGTTAGTATTTACCGTCTGAGGAGTTTTTTGCTGCCTAAAAGGAACTAATAATACATTGAGTAGACGTGCACTAACATTAACTGCTATTCTTAACTGATAAAATAGATATTGTCACGGACTCTTCGCAGACAGTAAGAACCAACTAAATGAGAGTGGCAACACGTTAAGAAAGAGGGATATATCACGATAAATATCAGTCTGGTCAGTGAAAGTAATCAAGCAGCACTGGCACTTAGAAACGAGTCGTTTAAAATAATTGGCGATTTAAATATTTTTAGATTTACAGACAACTGGTGCTATAATATTGAATTTTATCCATTACACAAAGTTGCTTTGCAAACATTTCCGGATGAAAAGTATAAATTATCAGACATCAACACTCAGGGGTTTGCAATTGCAGCTTTTGATGGAGGACAAGCTGTGGGCTTGGGCATTTTTGAAGATCAACCATTTCAATACTTATATTTAGATGATTTAAAAGTTAAGGGAAGTTATCGTCAACACGGCATCGCTACAGGTATTTTACAAAAAGCATGTCAGATCTCCAGACAAAGGGGGTACGCCGGTATTTTTACGATCGGGCAAAGTAATAATGTTACTGCCTGTCTATTTTATTTGGCTATCGGTTTTAAAATTGGCGGTTTAAATACTAAAATTTATGATCACACAGCACAAGCGGGAAAAAACAACATCTATTTTTACTACGACTTTTAAAATCCTTTTTAAGGTTGAGTAGAAAACGCATAGCAGCCTTCGACGGAAATAAGTCAATGAGGGTCATCACCACTTAATCACTGTTTATTTTTTCGACAAGAATAAAGACCAACAGGAGACAGAATAAATATTTGACTTACATAAAGTAAGTGTTAATATAAAATCAAGTTGACAATATTAGGTTCAGAGAAAGGAAGTCATTTTGATGGGGAAAACTATAGATCTTAAGCACTTGTTGTTCGCTGCAACTACCATGATCGTCATGTTATTATCACTTTTCGCTGGCTCTAGTTTAGCCAATGCATCTCAGACCTCAGGTTCAGATTACGGTGGGGGAGCTGTTGTACCTGGTGGCGGAGAATATACCTATCCGGTCCAGATACGTGGGGCAGATGCTAAGCCTGGTGAAACAGCAGCATTACCGGATGTTAAGGCTCCCAATGGGTCACCAGTAACTATCACATCTGAAGAAGGCCTGCCGATCCAAGAAGGAAACAAAGTAACCTATCCGGAAGCAGGTTATTATCACTTTGCTTTTCAGTCTGCTGACAACTCGTATACTGGAGTAATCTTAGTAGAAGTAAGATAAAATTTTATCAATTAAAATTAAGTCGTTGTGGTAGTGGTGAACTGCCAGGACGGCTTTTTTATTTTTTTGAATAATTAATGGTTTCTGAATTGGGCTAAAGTACAATGCTTTTGTTATACTGCAAAGTGCAAAGATTCGAATGCGAATGGTTAACCTTTGTTATAATGGTTAGGGCAACAAATTGTGAGTTAAATTGTGTCGCTGTGCAACTGCTTAAAAATTGATCAGTTAGGTTAATATAAGAAATTGTTATTCTTAATGATTTTTCCACAAATTGCAGTCATGACTTAACTCATTCATATAATGGAAAGTAATTGTGTAACGGTGTACCTTGTTATGGTACTGAGATAATAGTGATATCCATTAATTTACAATTTTAAAGGCATTAATAATTTCAATCTTGGGTACACAATGCCGTTTAGAAAGGATCAGCAACAATGTTAAAAGCAAAAAATGATAACATCGTGTTTATCGGGGCAGCGAGAACACCTGTCGGCTCATATTTAGGAGATTTGAAGACAGTTCCTGTCGAAGACCTGGGCGTGATAGCACTGAATGAAGGAATTAAACGTTCATCGATCACTAAAGAAGAACTTGATGAAGTGATAGTCGGCAATGTTATCGGTTCTCAAAGCAATAATAATCTGGGCAACATTATCGGGATCGATGCGGGCTTACCGCAGACGTCCACCGGCATGACAGTCAATCGAGTCTGCGGTTCCGGCATTCAATCAGCAGTGTCTGCTGCACTTGAGTTGCTGGTGAGCGACAAAAAATTTATTGCGGCAGGCGGGGCTGAGTCGCTTTCCCGTGCACCTTATTATTTGCCGGAATCAATGCGGTATGAGGGCTTGAAATCCGGCGATTATCGACTGATTGATTCAATTAAAGAAGGACATCGGTCATTATCAGGTAAAAACTCAGAAATTGATCATATGGGTAACACGGCAGAAAATATTGTGCGTCTGCTTTCGATAAGTAGGCTAGAGCAAGATGAATTTGCCTACCGGAGCAATATGAAAGCAGTTGCAGCGCAAAACAACGGTCGGTTTGCCCAAGAAATAATACCTGTAGAAGTAAAGCGGAAAAAGGGCGAGGTGACATTAGTCGACAAGGATGGTGACCCACGTCCTGATACCACCCTTGAGAAGTTGGCTAAGTTAAAGCCCGTCTTTGAAGAAAATGGAACTGTGACTGCTGGCAACGCATCAGGCTTAAACGATGGTGCTGCTTTTGAACTTATGACAACTGAAACAACGGCTAAAGAAAATGGCCTAGATATCATGGGAAGCGTCGTCGATTATCAGATATCAGGTTGTGATCCCAAGTATATGGGACTGGGGCCGGTTTATGCGATCAAAGCTCTTTTGTTGCGCCAAGGAATGAACCTCCAAAAAGATATTGGCCTTTTGGAGATCAACGAAGCATTTGCAGCGCAAACGTTAGGTTGTTTGAAAAAGTTAGGAATATCTACCAAGTCATATTTTTACAATCACAAATTCAACCCCAATGGCGGGGCAGTGGCCTTGGGACATCCGCTAGGGATGAGCGGTGCAAGAATTTTGACCGAAATTTTATATGAATTTAAGAACCATCCAAAGCTCCACTATGCGATCGCTTCGGCATGTATAGGTGGTGGGCAAGGAATTGCAATGTTGTTAGAAAATGGATATTGGAAAGAATAAGAGACAGAATTTGCACAGTAATTGCCTAGACAAAAGGCTTATGATGCAGGAATTTCCAAACATATTTATCTTCGCGAAAAACGGAACTACGTGAGACTTTGCTTCCTCTGGATCAGTTTTTAAAAATGCTAGGAACGATCTAAAATATTGTTTCCTGGCATTTTTTATTATGTCTTTAGACCGAGTTGAGCTCGCGATAGCGTACGAAGCAATAAACCACCTGCTAGGCGGGTAGATGAAAAAATTTATCATAAAAAAACTTGACATAGGAGCATTTTATCGAAAAGAACTGTAAAACAGGTTTCTTGAATTACTCACTAAAACTTTTGAAATGCGCTTAAAAATAAGGAAAACCGAGATTTTTAGCTGAAGTTACAAGAAACCAAAACAATTGAAAAAGCATTCTATCAACGCCTATTTGGTAAATAAGACGTGCTTCATTAGTGAATAACAGGCTTCTATTTTATTATGGTAAAATCATTTTTGCTCTACTTCAGCATTTTTATAGAATAAAGAATCAAATTTTTTGCCTAATAATTGAATTGCTGGTTCCTTATCTTCAAAAGCCGACTGAATATCAATAAATTTTCCTTTTTCATTGAACATTTCATGAGTAATAGTTAAAGCTGGATTAACCGCCATTGGTTTCATTTTTAAACCTTGTATCACCAATTGGAGGCCGATCTGTGCTTGAAAGCCGCCGTGTGATCCGTGAGGAATAAGGCTGACTGGTTTATAATTCCATTCTTGAAAAAGAAAATCTAAGGCATTTTTTAAAACTGCTGGATATCCCCAGTTATATTGGGGATAGACGAATACAAATCCATCAAATTGTTGGATCAACTTACTCCATTTTTTGGTGTGTTCGTGCTGATAATGGCCACTCGCTGGGATCTCAGGCTCATCAAACAAAGGTAGATCGATGTCAGCAAGATCAATTATTTCTGTTACAAATCGTTTTCCTTTAAGCCGTTGATTTACCCATTGAGCAATATCAAAACTAATTCTTTGTGGGCGTGTGCTCCCCACGATGATTCCTATTTTATTTTTTCCCATTTTATTTACTCCTCTATTATACGTGCAATATGCACATATAATAGCATGCCTATGTTATACTTACAACATGAAAGCTGAAAAATTATTAGAGATTATTGATGTCATTCAGGATTTAGTTTCATTTTTCAATGATCCTACAAACGATAGGAAAATGCTGGAAAAAGCTGGCATTCAATATTCTGAAAATTTGCTACCAATTATTGTGCTGCTTGGTTCTAAAAAGGTTAACACTGTGGGCCAACTTGCTCGATCTTTAGGTAGAGACCATTCTTCTATGAGTAGAAAGATAGCTAGTTTACAAAAAAGGGGCCTATTAAAATCATCAACTGTGCCAAATGACTTGCGGATCCATAAATTGTTGTTGACCAAGCAAGGGGAAGATTTATTTAAAACCATTACTAATACACGCGAGCAAGTTATGTCCCAGGTTATGGATTCCTTGAGTGATAAAGACATAAATGAAATTCTCACAAGTCTAAAAAAATTAACAACTATTCTTAAAGATAATCTGTCAAGCTGACCAAAAGAGTTTTGGGAAACTTGAAAGGTGATTTTGCGTCTCGTCGTGATCACATTCGTAGCAAAGAACAAGTTTCAAACGAACTAAAATCAATGTTGATGGGTCTGAACATTAGCAACTGGTCAAGTTCATTAACGGAATCATTTTCTTTAAAGCAGTTCAAAGGCAAAAAAAATTAACATCAAATTTTAAAAAAATCACAAAATTTGGTGTTATTTTTGTCGGATCAGGAAACGTTTTGTCCAGCCCTTTGATTTGCTATAGAGTAAGTGGCTTCTGTCATTTGGAATGTTTTAGTAAAGTTTTTATGGGTTTTCGTACTAAACATTTGAAATCAGCGGCATATCATTGTACACTGTGGTTAATCAATCGTGAACGATTGAATACAAGAAGAACAGAGAAAATATTAAATAAGGAGGGCCTATGGTTAAAAAATATGACGTTACGGTTATTGGTGCAGGTCCAGCTGGCCTAACAGCAGCACTTTATGCTTCACGAGCTAATTTAGTGGTTTTATTACTGGATCGCGGAGCGTATGGCGGTCAAATGAATAATACCGCTGAGATTGAAAATTATCCTGGTTTTAAGTCGATTTTAGGTCCAGACTTATCCCAAAAAATGTATGATTCAGCAACAAATTTCGGTGCTGATTACGCATATGGAACAGTTCGAGAAGTTGTTGATCATGGTTCTTACAAACAGATAAAAACTGATTCTGGCGATTACGAAACCAAAGCTGTGATTATCGGGACGGGTTCGAAGTATCGTAATCTTTCGGTACCTGGTGAAGAAGAATACCGTGGACGCGGCGTTTCGAACTGTGCCGTTTGTGATGGTGCTTTTTTTCGTAACAAAGAGGTAGTTGTAGTTGGAGGCGGCGATTCAGCAATCGAAGAAGGAGAATATCTGACGCATTTAGTCGATAAAGTTACCGTAGTTCACAGACGTGCTGAGTTACGTGCGCAAAAGATATTACAGGAGCGTGCTTTTAAGAATCCTAAGATGAATTTCATCTGGAATAGCAATGTTCAAGAAATTATTGGCTCCGATAACAAGGTGACTGGCGTTAAGCTGATAAATAATAAAAACCAGGAAACTTCTAGGCTTGACGCTGCCGGTGTTTTCATCTATGTTGGCCTTGAGCCGATGACTGATGCTTTTGATGATCTGGGTATTACTGATACTCATGGATGGGTCAAAACCGATGAAGAGATGGCAACGAGCGTTCCAGGCATTTTTGCCGTCGGTGATGTTCGCCAGAAAAATCTGCGCCAGGTCGTCACTGCCACTGGTGATGGCGGCATTGCAGGACAGGCTGCTTATCAATATGTTGCTTCTCTTAACGACAAAAAAGAAGCTAAACAGTCCGCATAATATGGATGAGTTTTTCAACCAACGTGCAATAAAATTATTAACTTAGTTATAATGAAAGGAAGGATCATCATGGCAACGATTTATGATTTTAAAGAAACCGAAATGGGCGGCAAGAAGATCGACTTGAAGGATTACGAAGGCAAAGTTGTGATCGTCGCTAATACCGCTAGCAAATGTGGTTTAGCTCCGCAACTTAAAGGCTTGGAAAAGCTATACAAAGACTATCATGACCAGGGGCTTGAAGTTCTGGGCCTTCCATCCAATCAGTTTCATCAGGAATTAAAAGATGATGAAGCAACGAATGATTATTGCCAACTTCATTACGGGGTAACTTTCCCGATGACCAAGCGCGTAGTCTTGAATGGCTCTGGGGAGGATCCCTTATTTACCTATTTGAAGGATTCCTCGGGTCATGGTAAGATTAAGTGGAACTATACCAAGTTTTTGATCGGTAAAAACGGAGAGTTGATCCACCGTTACGCTCCAATGACCAAACCAGAAAAAATGGAAGACGAGATCGTCTCTGCTTTAAAAGCTTAAGAAGAAAAATTCACTTTAATAAATAAATGACAAAAATGCACCGTAACGAAATTGCAGTTCGTTTTGGTGCAATTTTTGTGTCGTAGTCAGTTTGAATGACAGGACACTAGAGTTGTTCAAATGTACATTTAACTCCTAAAGTCCAGGACTCCAAGTGACTGGTCAATTAGCAGTCACTTTTCGGCCTTCTATGTGCAAAATTTAACATGCTTAATGAGGTTAATATAAAACTTTTTTTATAGCGTCCAATTGAGGTATTTGCCGTTTATATAGAATATATCTATAATTAATAATAAGATAATTTATGCGAACGAAAGGAGGAGAGCTAAATGAATTTACGTCAGTTACGATATTTGGCTGTCTTGGCTCAGACACAGAATTATACTAAAGCTGCCAAGATCTTACATATCACACAGCCAACCTTAAGTTATGGCATTAAGCACCTTGAACAAGAATTAGCCATTGAACTTTTCAAAAAAGAAGGGCGTAATGTCAAGTTAACTGAAAATGGCCAAATTTTTAGTGAAAATATTCAAAATGTATTGTATCTATTAGATCACGCAGTCGAGGAAGTTAAGAAGGAAAAGAGTGAAGGAGATACTGTTAAAATTGCTTCTTTAAGAACGATCAGCCGGCGATGGCTCCCACGCATTATAAGTAATTTTTATCAATCTGGAGTTCCTCGGCCACAAAAAGTGGATTTTGAATTTGCTGCCGGGCACGGGTATTCTCAAGAAATGATCAAAGCATTACGCGAAGAAAAAATCGATATCTGTTTTTGCTCAAAAGTGGACAGTATGAATGACATTACGTATTTTCCCGTTGTTAGGCAAGAAATAGTCTTGATCACCCCCCCAAAATCATCCTTTAGCTAAGCGGACCAGGATCAATTTGGAGGAAACGTTGAAGTATGATCAAGTAGGTTTTACGACCAATACTGGTATTCACGTTGAGTTAGAAAGACTTTTTTCTTTATTTGACAAAAAGCCTCACATTGTTTGTGAGGTAGAAGAAGATGAGTCTGTCGCTGGAATGGTTGCCGCAGGCTTTGGGATCGCTGTTATCCCACGGATGGATATTTTGAGTTCATTGCCGCTTTCTGTCATTTCCATTGATTTTCCACAGTGGCACAGATTTATTTATATGGCAACTTTAAAAAAGCACTATCAAAATGCTGCCAGCCAGGCTTTGATCGATTTTGTTAAAAGTAATAATAGTATTTAAATTTCTCATCTAGCTATCCGTTGTGGAAATACTTTTACATCAGGAGGGTCATTTCGTTGCTTTTTAGATGTAGGGGGATTAGATTAAAGCAAAAAGGGATCAGCGGAAAGGACTGATGCAGCATGAACATATTTTTATGGATCTTGCAAATTTTACTTACACTATTGTTTTTGAACTCTGGGTACACAAAGACCTTTCAATATCGTAAAAAAGAAGCAGACTTAAAAAAGATGGACCATTTAGAAAATGGTAGTTTCATCAAGTTTATAGGGACAGCGGAAATATTAGGAGCTATTGGTTTGGTCTTGCCGTGGGCATTAAATATCCTGCCTTTTTTGACTGTTTGGGCGGCGATCGGTTTGGGGATCGTAATGCTTGGTGCGATGGCAACTCATTTTCGCTTTAAAGAATACCAGAATTTGGTTTTTACAGCCGTAATCTTCATTCTTCTATTAGTTATCATTATTTTCCGTAGATAAAGGACAAAAAACACGCTTGGCCAGATACATCTGTTTGTATCTAACCAAGCGTGTCTTTTTAGCATAGCTTGATGGTCAGCTATTCATCTTGGTGTAATTCTTTTTTGATGTCCGCTACATTTTTTGGTTCCTCATGGTGATCTTCACTATCTGTATTTTTTTCTTTTTTGGTTCCCTTTGGCCAGAAGAAGTCTTCAATTTCTTCCAAAGTTTTGTCCTTGGTTTCGGGAACGAATGTATAAACTCCAACTAAAATCACAAAGTTGACAACGGCGAAAAAGAAAAACGTGTTGCGATTGCCCCAAGAGCTGAGCATCATAGGTGAGAACTGTCCGATCGCCCAGTTACAACCCCACATAAGGACCGTACAGATTCCAGCTGCTCTTGCCCGCAAATAAGTCGGGAAGAGTTCGGGGATCATGATCCACGGGATCGGTCCCATTGAAATGGCAAAAGAAATAACAAAGAGAAATATGCTGAACAACAATAACGTCGTATTTCCGATAATAAAACCTACACCGATCAAGATACTTGCGAAAGTCAGCAAGCTAGCACCGAGCATCAATAATTTGCGCCGCCCGGCTTTGTCGATAGTCAAAGTGGCAACAATGGTTGCGATAACATTGACTACACCGACACCTGCCGTCGCAAGAAAGTTAGCGTTGTTGCCTGACATTCCTGCATTATGGAAGATGGTCGGACTATAATACATTAATACGTTCATCCCAGCAGCTTGATTAATGAAGGCTAGGAAGAACCCGATCAGCAGCGCTCTACGCAACCCAGGCTGGAAAAGTTTTCCCAAAGATGAGTGACGATCACGTCTGATGGAAGTGGCGATGGCACTCATTTGCTTTTGCGCATCTTTTTGCCCGTTAACTTTGACTAAAGTATCATATCCTTCTTCTACTCGTTCCTGTTCGATCATCCACCGGGGACTTTCAGGCGCAAACAGTAATGCGAGGAAGAATAGCAAAGCAGGCAAAGCACCAATACCCAACATCCAGCGCCAGCCGCTGCCAACATTCCAGCTGTGGGTTCCTAGATTTACGATGTATAGATTAACGAAATAAGTCAGTGCGATCCCGATCGTAGTCAGCAGCTGGTATAATGATGAAAGAGAACCGCGAATGTCTGCGGGAGCGATTTCAGAAATATAAGTGGTTGCTAACGATGAAGCCAGGCCGATCCCTAAGCCGCCAAAAATGCGGGCAGCGATCAATTGACCAGGAGTTTGTGTAAAGGCTGATATCAGAGCCGCTATCATAAAGATAATTGCTCCCCACCGCAAAACGCGGCGTCTGCCAAATTTATCACTTAAAAATCCTGAAAAGCCGACCCCCACGACACCGCCGATCATAATAGCAGATGTGATCGTCCCTTGTTCGGCAGGGGTTAAGTTATAAAGCTCTTTCAAAAAATCGATTGCTCCGGAGATACAAGCGGTATCATATCCATATAACAAACCAGCCATACCAGCAGCTAAAGTCACCAGGATCAAAAACCTGAGACTTCCCTTTTGATTACTTTTACTCATTTTAAACCCTCTTTTTTCTTATGTATTTAATAGGTTAAACTATTTTTTTTATAAATTCAAATATCTAGCCACAGCATTTGGTATATTGAATTAAGAGAAGGAGCAATAAAAGCTGTTTTTTAAAGTTAATATTTTTAGATATTTAAAGTGGGTGTAAAAGATAAACAGGGTTTTTATAAATGGTAAGCATAGCAAGATTGGAATGAAGTTGAATGAGATCTAACAAAAGTATTGCCCGAAAAGCAAACCGTCTGGTGACGGTATTCATGGTCGAAAATGCTGACTGTGGGCCGCAGTTGCAACGGGTGCTGGATTATGCGAAAAAAGCACTGGACGAGCGGCAAATAGCTCCCCAAACTATCATGGAAAAAGTTGTTGCTTATGCCCTCAATCATGAGGGTATAATTAGGATCAGCGGTCCGACTTATAATACTTTAAAAGAAATGGAAAAACTGTCTCGTGTCAAGAGCTGGCTGCCGTTTAGGCCTTATGATCCATGGTAATTGTCCATAAAAGCAGTACAAGGTTATACTAGCGTTGATTTTTAGTTTTGATTATAAGATGGCAGTAAAAATTCAATTGGAGCTGTAGACATTGCAGTTCAATTGAGTGGGATCTTTTTGACAAGATCACCATCTTGTCAGTTATTAATGATGGAACAGTCAGGTATGCAGCGATACCAATAAGTCTCTTTGAGTGATGTGATACTAAATGCTCAGAGGAAAATACTAAAGCACTCATACAAAGTTTATGGTCGACTATGAAACCACCGCTTTTTCATATCTTCTCAGGTAAATCTCGTATTTTTTAAATATAAACGTTAATACGACACACAGGATCCAGTAAACTACTGCTGCTGCACAGAACGATTCAATGTATCTGTAATTAATTGCCGACTCAAGTTTTGCTTTTGCAAAAATATCGACAAAGGAGACCATGAATGCCAAAGACAACTGTCTAATTAACAAAACATAGTAATTTAAAAACTTTGGAACCGACTCGTTCAAAGATTGCGGCAACTTGATCTTCCAAAACGCTTGGACTCTGCTATATCCCAATGCAGTTGCAGCTTCAATCTGGTCTTTTCCCACGGATTTGAACGATCCTCTGATTATTTCACTGAGAAATGAGGACGAATACATCGTGTAACTCAACAGCACGGGGTAGATCGGAGCAAGATGTTGCGAGTCAAGGTGCAGGTTAAATGTTGACGATATCACTTGCACCGCCACTGGTAATCCATAGTAAAAAATAAGTAAATGAATTAGTAACGGTACCCCGCGAAAATATGAAATATAAAGCCTGCAGAGTGCATTAATAATATTATTATTTTGCTGTTGTAAAACATAAAGGATCATTCCCAGGATTATTCCTAAAGCAAGGATTGCAATTGATACTAATAAAGTATCAGGAACTACCAGCCAAATTCCTTTTAAATCATGTGTGAAGATACTTACATTCATTGGCTGTCTCCCTTCGTATAGAGAAATTTACTAGATTTATGTTCAGCAAGTTTTAGGGCCTTGCTGGTAGTAATCGTCAAAACCCAATAAATTAATCCTGCACAGAAATATACCAAAATTGGCGAAGATGCATAATTTTCACTGATATATTCATCACTAATATTGCTGCTTTTTAGTTTTTATCGCTTTAAAAGTTCGGCAATATATGAAAAAAGTGCAATTAATTAAAATAATATTCGGTTTTAGCCTTGTATGATAGTGGCTTGTTTGCTACAATTATCAACGTGTGAGCGAATAATAAATGCAAACGGATTTTAACAATTATTTTTAATGAGGTGAATGAAATGTCATCAGTAGTTGTAGTTGGCAGTCAATGGGGCGATGAAGGAAAGGGTAAGATCACAGACTTTCTGAGTCGTGATGCTGAAGTTATTGCTCGTTACCAAGGCGGAGATAATGCTGGGCATACCATCGTCTTTGGTGGAGATACATATAAATTACGCCTGACACCTTCCGGTATCTTTTATCCGGATAAGATCAGTGTGATCGGCAATGGAGTGGTGTTGAATCCAAAGACATTGACAGAAGAACTCGATTATTTGAAAAGTCGTGGGGTTTCTGTTGAAAACTTGCGTATCTCAGATCGTGCGCATGTCATTTTGCCATATCACATTATTTTGGATAAATTGCAAGAAAAATCTAAGAAAGGCAATAAGATCGGTACAACTGCTCATGGCATTGGCCCAGCTTACATGGACAAAGCAGCCCGGATCGGGATCCGAGTGGCTGACCTACTGGATAAAGATATTTTTGCAAAGCAATTAAAAACAAACTTAGAAGAAAAGAATCGTTTGTTTAAAAATATGTATGGCTATACAGAGGCGCCGCTTGATTTTGATGATATATTTGATGAATACTATGGTTATGGTCAAAAATTAAAGGATCATGTTACTGATACATCGGTGGTGTTAAATGACGCTTTGGACGCAGGTAAACGTGTTTTATTTGAAGGTGCACAAGGTGTGATGCTCGATATTGATCAAGGTACGTATCCCTATGTGACCTCATCTAACCCAGTAGCCGGCGGAGTTACGATCGGCAGCGGGGTTGGACCTTCTAAGATCACAAAGGTCGTTGGTGTCTGCAAGGCATACACATCAAGAGTTGGTGATGGACCTTTTCCTACAGAACAGCTTAACGATATTGGCGATCATATCAGAGAAGTCGGCCACGAGTATGGAACAGTTACTAAACGTCCTCGGCGTATCGGCTGGCTTGATACCGTAGTTTTGCGGCATGCTAAACGAGTGTCTGGTTTGACTAATCTTTCTCTGAATTGTTTAGATATTTTGACAGGTTTAGATGAAGTTAAGATCTGTACTTCTTATGAGTTGCGAGGTAAAAAAATTTATTATTACCCGGCTAATTTAAAAGACTTGCAAGCTTGCACACCAGTTTACGAAACGCTGCCGGGATGGAAACAAGATATTACTTCATGCAGGACGCTTGAGGATCTGCCCGAAAATGCAAGAGGTTATTTGCACAGAGTACAAGATTTGGTGGGCGTTAAGATCTCCACATTTTCTGTTGGCCCAGACAGAAGTCAGACTAATGTTTTGGAAAATGTTTGGGGCCTTTAACTAAATGTGATCCTGACTAAGATAACCAATGGCTTATAATCAAATTAAGTGACGGTCGTATGATATTTGTTATCATGCGGCTGTTTTTGGTTAATAATAGCAGTGAGGGAATGTTGCTTTTGAATTTCTTACAGTGAAAATATCCCCCAAAATTGGTTTTTACAGTAGATCATGAACTGCACTTATCCCTTCTGGAAAAATTAAATTTCTTGATGACGTTTTTTTATAGTTTGAATTTTCAGCTCAAGAGATCCCCAGCGGTTCTTTTTGGCTGAACTTTTGCATGTGTCCACTATAAAGGGTCATGCTAATATGAATTGCGCATAATTATATTTGCTCAGCAAAAAGTTTGCGAGAAAGAATTACAATGATTGAAACAAAAAAGTTAAAAAGCTGAAATATGTATAAAAAAAGCTCAGAAAAACAGTGATGGACCAATATTTTTCCCTCGAGAAATGTATTTAAAAAGCAATTATGCATCAATATAGAGGACATTTACGCAGGCAAAAAAATTTATATGTATATGAATCCTGATATGCTTGGAGGGAAGGTGTCAAGTAAAATATTTGAGTTATATTCGCACTTTTAATTGAGAATCAAGGGCGTTAAAATAATAAAGTGTTAGGAAAATGGAACAGACGTTTGAACGTCGTAATAATTCAACATTGGAGGAATGTTGCATGGCATTAACAGCTAAAACCTCAACAGAAAAATTGGTTGAAACAGTGATGCGGACGCGTTCCTGTAGTTATGAAGAAGCTATCTCTTTTTTGTTGCACTACGCACAGAGATCCGGCTCATAGATACACATAAAAAAATCTGGCGATGGTTTTTAAATTATCCCAGTATTTTTTTATATTTATATGTGAAAACGATACAAAAAGGTTAAGGTATTTTATATTTTGTAAAATATTGTGAACAATAGAATATGTGAAAAAACATGTTTGACAGTTTGTTAAAATTTTAACTTGCTGGTGTAAAGGCTATGTATGCGCTAACATTATAAATAGAAAATATTGGATATAGCCTAAAGATTTGTGAAATGTGACTAAAAAAACACTTACATTTATTGTTGAAAAGTATCACAAACTGTTGTATTATGATGTAGAAGAAAGCGTTTCATAAAACGGTTTCGGAAAAGGGAGGTTATTTATTATGATGAACAAAGTTGAAGAAAAAAAGTCTTCTGCTTGGGATGGTTTCAAAAAGGGCCAATGGCAAAGTGAAATCGACATTCGTGATTTCATTCAGCAAAACTTCGTCCAGTACAATGGTGACGAGTCCTTCTTGCAAGGCCCAACAGAAGCAACGACTAAGTTAAATGATAAATTGACAGCTTTGAAGATGAAACAGCGTAAGGTTGGTGTCCTTGATGCCGACACTAAAGTTGTTTCTACTATTACGTCACATGCACCAGGTTATCTTGATAAGGATCTTGAAAAGATCGTCGGTTTACAAACAGACAAGCCATTGAAACGTGCTTTGCTGCCTCAAGGCGGTATCCGGATGGCTAAGGATGCTTTGGAGACAAACGGCTACAAACTTGATCCTGAAGTAGAATATTTCTACACCAAGATTCAAAAGACTCATAACCAAGGTGTCTTCGATGCTTATGATGCAAATATTCGTCATGCTCGTCATAACAAGATCCTGACAGGTTTACCTGACGCATACGGCCGTGGCCGGATCATTGCTGATTTTCCGCGGGTAGCTTTGTATGGTATCGATCATTTGATCGAAAACAAGATCAGTGACCTGAATCTGACCGGTGATGGCGAAATGACAAGCGACGTGGTTGAAAAACGTGAGCACATTTCAGATCAGATCCGTGCTTTGAAAGATATGGAGACCATGGCAAAGTCATATGGGTTTGATATTTCGAAACCAGCTACCAATGCACAAGAGGCGATTCAATGGCTCTACTTTGGGTACTTAGCTGCTATCAAGACTCAAAACGGCGCTGCTATGTCTATTGGCCGGATCGATACATTCCTTGATATTTACATTAATCGTGACTTAGAACGCGGCATTTTGGATGAGAAATCAGCTCAGGAGTTGATCGATCAATTCACAATGAAATTACGGATGGTCTTCTTCATGCGGACACCTGAATACAACTCACTGTTTACTGGTGATCCAATTTGGGCCACACTTTCATTGGCAGGTACAGGCTTGGACGGACGTCATCATGTTACTAAGACTGCTTACCGTTTCTTAAACACACTGCATAATATGGGGGCTGCGCCAGAGCCAAACATTACCTTACTCTGGTCAGACAACTTGCCGATGCCATTTAAGCGTTATGCATCCAGCGTTTCTATTGAAAGTTCAACTATTCAGTATGAAAACGATGCTTTGATGAAGAGACAATGGGGTACAGATTACTATGGTATTGCTTGCTGTGTATCTGCTCAGCCAGTAGATTCGGGAGTTCAGTTCTTCGGTGCCCGGGCTAACTTAGCTAAGGCTCTGTTATACGCACTGAACGGTGGCCGCGATGAGATCACTGGTCAACAGGTTGGCCCAGAACTTAAGAAGATGAGTTCAGATTACATTGATTACGATGAATTCATGAAGAAACTTGATAAGATGCTTGACTGGTTAGCCGATGTATACGTTAATGCTTTGAACGTCATTCATTATATGCATGACAAGTATTACTACGAATCAGCTCAACTTGCTTTGAAGAATTCTGATTTGGATTACACCTTTGCTACTGGCCTTTCAGGCTTGTCAGTTGCTGCGGATTCAATTTCAGCTATCAAGTATGGACATGTTAAGGCTGTTCGCAATGATGATGGCTTGACAGTCGACTTTAAGGCAGATCACGAATATCCTCGTTACGGCAACAACGATGACCGCGCTGACGATATTGTTGTTTGGTTAGTTAAGACAATGTATCAGAAGATGAATACACATCATCTGTACAAGGGTGCTAAGTTATCAACATCTGCATTGACGATCACTTCCAATGTTGTATATGGTAAGAATACTGGTTCAACACCTAATGGTCGTGAAAAAGGTAAACCATTTGCACCAGGTGCTAACCCAGCATACGGCGCAGATATTTCTGGAGCTTTGGCATCACTGTTGTCAGTTGCCAAGATCCCTTACAAGTACGCAACAGATGGTATCTCCAACACATTTGCCGTAACACCAACAACTCTTGGTAAAGTTGAAGATGAACAGGAAGATACTTTGGTAAACATGATCGACGGTTACATGAAGAACAACGGACATCATATCAATGTCAATGTCTTCAAGCGTGAGACTTTGATCGATGCACAAAAGCACCCAGAGAAGTATCCAACGCTGACGATCCGTGTTTCCGGTTACTGCGTATACTTCGCTGATTTGACTAAGGAACAGCAGGACGATGTTATTTCAAGAACGTTCCATACTTCAATGTAATTGCTGTCACAGTTATTAGAAGTTTGGGGGTAGAGAGAGAATTATGAGCACAGAAACTAGAACGAGAACCAGAAGAAAAAGAAATCCGCGTTTGCGGCCGTTGCCGATGCGGGATGGGCAGGTTGAAGGATATGTGCATTCGATCGAAACTTTTGGTGCGGTCGACGGGCCAGGTATTCGATTCGTTGCTTTCATGCAGGGCTGTAACATGCGCTGCAAGTTCTGCCACAACCCTGATACGTGGAAGAAAAACGTTGGAACCAAAATGACTTCAGATGAGATGCTGAATAAGGCTGTGTCCTATAAAGACTTTTGGGGTAAACAAGGCGGAGTCACATTATCCGGCGGTGAGATCTTGTTGCAGATCGAATTTGCGACAGAAATGTTCACTAAGTGTAAAAAATTGGGGATCAGTACATGTCTAGATACATGTGGTCAGCCATTTACTCGGCGTGAGCCATGGTTCAGTAAGTTCAATAAGTTATTGGATGTCACGGATATTCTTTTGCTGGATATTAAACACATCAACTCAGAGGAACATCGTAAGTTGACGGGTTATCCGAATACTAACATTCTAGATCTGGCTCGTTATCTCTCTGAAATAGGCAAGCCAATGTGGGTCAGGCAGGTTTTGATTCCGACCATCACTGATAATGATAAGTTCTTGGAAGAGACCAGTGATTTTGTCAAGACTCTTCATAACGTGGAGAAGTTTGAGGTTCTGCCTTACCATACGATGGGTGTGCATAAGTACGCCGAAATGGGTATTAAATATCGCTTGGATGGTATTGAACCGCCTTCTGATGAACGAGTCGCCAATGCACAGAAATTATTGCATTGCGCTGATTATCAGGGCTATCACGATTGGAGACCGGGAGATTCTACGTTGGAACATCCTGTTAGTTAAAACAGATTTTGAAGATGGCATTCCTTATTACAGGGATGCCATCTTTTTGTTTGTCACTTTTTTAGACCGAGCAAAACAAGTACATGCATGTGAATACTAATCCTGTCATACCCCAAACGCTATGAAAAATAAGGTTGCGCAAAAAGATATGTCTTTATCCTAAGTTGTAAATATACGGCCTAGCAATTTAACAGA
This sequence comes from uncultured Ligilactobacillus sp., assembly GCA_934215475.1. Lineage (GTDB taxonomy): Bacteria > Bacillota > Bacilli > Lactobacillales > Lactobacillaceae > Ligilactobacillus. Next base: position 20,624 of record CAKPZY010000010.1, on the reverse strand, counting down.
CATTAATGAATAAAGTCGTGGACGTGTTGCTATCACAGCACATTCACGACTTTATTTATATAATCTAATTTGCATGCTTTATGCAAGCAATTCATGAAGCACGACACATCTTTAATCTTTCGCTATTCTGAGTACTCCGGCACCTTGGACATCACCGGCAGCCAAATAACTGAGTGCGTCTTTAGCTTGATCCAATGAATATTCCCGGATTTGCGGTTGAATTTTTAACCGTGCCGCTAACCGCAAAAATTCTTCGCCATTTTTACGGGTGTTACTTTCCACACTGGTGATCATTTTTTCATGGAAAAGATGTTTCTCATAGTTTAAAGTAGGAACATCGCTCATGTGGATACCTGCTAAAGCTAGAGTTCCGCCTGGCTTCAAACCTTCTAATGCTTTAGGAATGATCTCGCCTGCTGGAGCAAAGATGATCGCTGAATCTAGCGGTTCCGGTGGTAGATCATATGCGCCCGCAGCTGAACTTGCGCCCAACTTTAGGGCGAGTTTCTGGGCGTTCTTTCCACGAGTTAAAACATGGACTTTGATACCTTGTTTCAAGGCTAATTCACCTGTGATATGAGCCGAACCGCCAAAACCATAAAGCCCTAAGGTCCCGCCGGCTGGGACATTTGCTTTAACATAAGCGTGATAACCGATGATGCCTGCACAAAGTAATGGAGCAGCCACCGTTGAATCAAATGAATCGGGGATCTCATATGCAAAGGCTTCATCTGCTACCGCATACTCTGCATATCCGCCGTCCGCATCCCAACCGGTATAGGTCGAATTAGGGCAGAGATTTTCTCTCCCGGCCCGACAAAAGCTGCATTTACCGCATGTGTGCCGTAACCAAGGAATTCCCACGCGTTGACCAAGCTTAAATCTACTTGTATTAGGCCCAAACGCACAAACCTCTCCGATGATTTCATGGCCAGGTGTAACATGTTCCTTGTGTGGTGGCAGATCACCTTCAGCTACGTGTAGATCCGTCCGACACACCCCACATGTTAAAACTCTGACCAGTATTTCATCTGGACCTGGTTTTGGAACATCTTTAGTCACTAATTTTAACGGAGATGGGCTAGAATCTATGGGGGCTTGTTTAGTTACTTCCCACGCCTTCATAGTAGTTGGAATTTTGTTCTGGACGGAATTCTTATCTTTGACCTGTGTCATTTAACACACCTCTTATCCTGAATTGTGACACAGTTAACTATCTTCACTTTCATTATAAACGAAAAAGTAATCATATGTGCATTTAAACGCTGAGAGCCGTTGATTGAAAAAGCGAACGATAATTATTTACGCAAAATAAAAATTCTTATCTACATTGTTAAAGGAATATTTGGGTGGTAGAATTTAGTTATAAAATTCTAAATTACGAACGAGGAGACGAAATTTTGAAAAATACTGACCAGTCGATCACCAAGAATTTAGTTCTTGGATTGCAGCATTTGCTGGCAATGTATGCTGGTGACATATTGGTTCCTTTATTAGTTGGCGCAGCCTTGCACTTTAATGCCGCACAAATGACATACCTCGTTTCAATGGATATTTTCATGTGCGGGATCGCTACTTTATTGCAGCTTAAACGTACGGCCTTGACTGGGATCGCCTTACCTGTGGTTTTAGGTTGTGCGGTGGAGTACGTTGCCCCCTTGCAAAATATTGGCAATCATTTCGGCTGGCCCTATATGTATGGCGGGATCATTGCAGCTGGTATCTTTATCGCTCTGATTGCCGGTCCATTTGCAAAGTTACGTCGCTTTTTCCCACCGGTGGTAACCGGCTCACTGATTACTTTGATTGGGTTTACGCTGATACCGGTGGCATTTCAGAACTTGGGCGGTGGTGATACCACGGCCAAAAGCTATGGAACTCCTGTCAACTTAGTACTTGGCTTTTCAACAGCTTTGATCATCGTGGCGATCAACATTTGGGGGAGAGGCTTCTTTAAGCAGATCTCCATCTTGATCGGTATCGTGCTGGGGACACTTCTGGCACTCGCACTCGGGACCATTGGTTTGTCCTCCGTCCGTGCGGCGCAGTGGTTCCAGTTACCGGTGCCATTTTATTTTGGGGTGCCCAAATTTGAATGGTCCTCGATTGCCACTATGATCTTGGCAGCTATCACTTGTATGATCGAATCGACTGGAGTTTACTACGCTTTGTCGGATATCACTGGGAAAAAATTAGCAACGCCAGATCTGAAACGTGGCTATCGTTCTGAAGGGATCGCCGCAATTTTGGGCGGCATCTTTAATACATTTCCATACTCGACATTTTCCCAAAACGTCGGCATCGTCCAACTATCAGGAATTAAAACCTTGCGTCCGGTATATTATTCGGCAGGTTTACTGCTTGTTTTAGGCTTGATCCCCAAGTTTGGAGCGATCGCGACTTTGATTCCCAGTTCTGTTTTAGGAGGAGCAATGTTGGTGATGTTTGGCATGGTTGGTGCACAAGGGATCAAAATGCTATTAGCAGTTAGGATGAATAATAAGAACTTGCTGATCATGGCCGTTTCGATCGGTTTGGGATTGGGCGTTACGACACAGCCGGCTTTATTTCAATTTTTGCCAGCAGAATTACAAACGCTGCTTGGGAATGGAATGGTAGTGGGTTCCTTTGTAGCAGTCATTTTAAATATTTTGCTTAATAACACAGTTGTTAATAAGCAGGTAGAAGAATAAGAACGAAAAATGCCCTGAAGACTCTTAAAAAAGTATATTGCTCATGAATACTAAACTAATTATTGCTGCAAAATTAGAATTTAGCGAGTGTCCATTAGTTTTGTAAATTATTAGAGGTAAACCCTACAGCAAATAGCCCACCTGTGAGATAATAAAGAATGATAATTGCCGTTATGGAGGGTGCAAAATGCTAAATCTGTTGATATTGTTGTCAGAACGGTTGGGTATTATTATGGTGCTCGCCTTCCTACTGGTAAACACGCGTTTTTTTAGAGCGTTGTTGGAAAAAAGAACAACTAAGACCAAGATCTGGCTGACACTTATTTTTTCACTCTTTGTTGTGATCGCTAATTTGACTGGAGTCGAGATCACGAGCTCCAAAGAAGTGGTAACACCATTCATAATTACTGGGCTCCCCCAGTCTGACTCGATCGCCAATACTAGGATGGTAGTTATCACCTCGGCCAGTTTAACAGGCGGTCCCATCGTTGGAATGCTGGTAGGTTTAGTTGGTGGATTGCACCGGGTTGTTTTTGGTGGATTTTCCGATTACTTTTACATAATTAGCTCTGTACTGATCGGATATTTGATTGGAGTTTGGGGCGATAAAGTTAAGGGAGATAAGCTCTATCCCTCAACTCCCTGGGTCGCCTTACTCGCTTTTTCTGCAGAAATGATCCAAATGGCGTTTATTTTTGCTTTTCATGGTATTGGACTGGTTAGATTGATCTTTATACCGATGGCATTATTGAATACCATTGGTTCCAGTTTGTTTATTGAGATTTTAAAAACATACCTCTCAAATGAACGGCAGTTACGAGCCGTTCAAACCAAAGATGTGCTTGACCTAGCCAATAAGACTCTACCGTATTTTCGCAACGGGTTGAATTTTGATTCAGCTAGGCACGTTTGTCAGATCATCAAAGATTATACTAATTTTGACGCGGTCGGACTCACTGATACCGAAAATGTTTTAGCCCATGTTGGGGCGGGGCAGGACCACCATATTGCTGGTGAGCCGGTCCTGACAGATCTCTCTAAAAATGTCATTGCTAAGGGCGAAGAAAAGCTGGCCTTTTCTAAACAAGAAATTGGTTGTCCAGTCCCGGATTGCCCATTGACGGCCGCAATCGTGATTCCCTTGCGCGTTAACGAAAAGACCATCGGTGCTTTGAAACTATACTTTACCGACCGCAGCAAAATGACTGTGGTTGAGGAAAACCTAGTGGATGGTTTAGCACTGATCTTTTCAGGACAACTTGCGATTGGGATTGCTGAAGAGCAGACCAGTTTGTTGAATGAAGCTGAGATCAAGGCTTTACAAGTCCAAATCAACCCCCACTTCTTCTTTAATGCCATCAATACTATTGGAGCGTTAATGCGGGTCGATGTTGATAAAGCACACGAAGCGCTGATGCAGCTGAGTGTCTTTTTCCGGTCCAGTCTGCAAAATGGACAGGAAAAAGAAGTCACATTGGAACAGGAAAAAAGGCATGTTGACGCATATATGGGCATTGAGAAAATGCGGTTTCCTGACAAATTTAACCTCACTTATGAGGTTAGTGTCCCTGACAATGTATTGCTGCCTTCGTTTTGTTTGCAAATATTTGTTGAAAATGCTGTCAGGCACGCATTCGGTCCACGCAAAAAGAACAATCAGATCGTTATCCAAATCAAGCAGGTGGATCAGACACACTTTGAGATCGCAGTTACAGACAATGGTAAAGGGATCAACAAAGATATGCTGCCAACTATCGGGCAAAAGCCTTTCACTGAATCAAAAGGAACTGGGACAGCACTATATAATTTAAATCAGCGTCTGCAAGGGTTATATGGCACGAACAGTAAGCTAAAAATCGACACCGATCCACACGGAACAACTTTTAAAGCAATTATTCCTTTGAATTTTAAGGAAGGGGGAAACAATGAATGAAGATCTTGCTGGTAGACGATGAGCCTTTGGCACGAAGAGAACTTGAATATCTAGTCAAACAAAGTCCTAGTCTGGCAAATATTTCTTTTTCTGTTTTTCAAGCAGAAGACTTGAAAGAAGCTCAAGGCTACTTATTAAAAGAGCATATTGACTTGATTTTTCTGGATATTTCTTTGAATGAAGAAAACGGTTTTGAATTAGCCGACGAATTAAAACAACTTTCGTATTCCCCGCTGATTATATTTGCGACCGCTTATGATGAGTATGCCGTCAGAGCTTTTAATGTTGATGCCTTAGATTATGTTTTAAAACCTTTCGAACAAGAAAGAATAGACAAGGCTCTAAGTAAGGCAGTGAAATCTTTGCAAGTCAAGAACGCAGTGACCGAGAAGAAGAAAACTGGCAATGATATGTTAAGCGTTGAACTCGCCGACAGAAATGTTGTTATCAAGAAAAAAGACTTAGTAGCTGCGACGATCAGCGATGGTATCCTGACTATTGCTACCGCAGCTGACAAATATCAAACGAAAAGGCCCTTGGCTTGGTTAAAAGACAAGGTGCATGATCCTAACTTTATTCAAGTTCACCGCAATGCTATGGTGAACATTGAGAGCATTAAAGAGATCCAGCCTTGGTTCAACCATACTTCATTACTGATAATGACCAATGGAGACAAAATTCAAGTTGGACGTTCCTACCAAAAAGCATTAGGGCAAAAGCTTGGAATGTGATCCAACAAATGCATAAATAGCTAGAAAACTTCAGCTAGGTACATGGCTGGGGTTATTTTTATTGTTGATATGTCAACGATGGAAACGCATACATAAATTTATCGTTTATGTAACCGTTTGAGTGACATTCAGGTGACTCTCTTGGCAGTTGAACTCTCAATATTTGCAATTCAGCATATTTTTGCCCGCATAACGAGACTTTAGTCATACTATAAACTCGTAAGCAAGAGAGTGAAACAATGTATGAAGAAAGGATCTGAATTATCATGAGGAACGGTAGAAAAAAAGAAAGTAACTCGGCCCCAATTTTATTTCAAATGATGATCTACGCGGCAATCTTATTTGTTTCGCAAATGATCTCAGCCATGATGCCAGCATCATTTCCTTTACCAACACCGGTGATCGGGTTGGTATTGTTGTACATCTTATTGACTACCCACGTGATCAAGTTGGAATGGGTAGATTCATTTGGAAGTGCGATGATCTCACTGATCGGTTTCTTGTTCGTTCCCTCTGGTATTTCATTAGCTGCTAACCTTGACATTATGAGATCACAGGGTGTCCAGCTAGTATTAGTCATCCTTTTGTCGACTGTGATCCTGTTAGTTGTAACAGCCTATACCGCCAGGGCTTTAGTTTGGGTAAAAGACAAGGTTGCAGAACGGCGGGCAGAAAATCGGGTTTCAAGCCATGCGACAGGGGGGAATAAGCAATGAGTTATCTTTCAAATCCACTCTTTGGAGTATTCTTATCACTAGCAGTATTTATGTTAGGTTCCTGGATGTTTAAAAAATCTAAAGGCTTTTTCTTATTTCAACCTTTATTTGTAGCGATGGTTCTTGGAATCGCACTTTTAGTTATCCTGAGCAAATTCTTTGATATGAGCACCGCTCAAATGTATACCAAGGCTTATAAACCGGGCGGTGACATCATTTTTTGGTTCCTGACTCCAGCAACGATTGCGTTCGCTGTTCCGCTGTACAAGCGAAATGATGTAGTTAAGAAAAACTGGGCCATCATTCTTGCTAGCTTAGTGATCGGCACGGTAGTTTCACTATTTGCCATCACTATTGTGGCCAAGGCCCTTGGCTTGGATAAGGTTGGGGTAGCCTCGATGTTGAGCCAGTCGGCAACGACTGCGATTGCCTTACCTATTTCAACAGCAATCGGCGGCAATGCGTCAGTCACGGCCATGGCTTGCATCTTAAATGCTGTGATCATCTATGCTTTAGGTAAAAAATTAGTTAAATGGTTCAAGTTAAAAGAAGATCCAGTGGGTGCCGGTTTAGGACTTGGAACCGCTGGCCATACGATCGGTTCGGCGTTTGCATTGGAAATGGGCTCTGTTGAAGGCGCAATGGCGGCTGTTGCGGTCGTTGTGATCGGGTTGGTTGATAACATGGTCGTACCTGTCTTTGCTCATATGTTAGGTATTTGACGTTGGTATCATTTAAGAAAACATTAGCTTGTATCTAATACAGCTAGCAAGAGAGAGTAGTAAATATTTATTACGCTGTGATGAATCAGGTGCTGAAAAAAGCAGCGCATTTCTGATCAGCTAAAAGCACTGACAGTCTGTCTGTCAGTGCTTTTTATATTGGAAACAAACAGTTTTATTTAATTAACGAACTTGATTATTTCCTCTGAAATGATTGACATTTGTCTATGGCTTAGGTATATTAAGGTTAATTCAACTCGGAGGTGTCATTATGAAACAGATAATGTTTAATGCAAACACATGCTGTTGTCGAGCAACGCGTTTTTGGCGATGTTCGACCACTTTGCATTGACATTTTTTGGGTAATAATGACCTAAAACATTCAATGTCCATCTGGATTGGACTTGAACTAAAAGCGCGAGAATTCTGGTAAACAGGATCCCGCGCTTTTTTGTATCCGAAAAGTGAGTTAAAAAAACATGATCATAAACTAGCTGACCTTGGACAAAAGCAAAAAAACAAACTGCATTTCTTGCCGAATTAAGATCAACATAGCTGACGATATTTTTAGGAGGAAAGCATACATGACTATTAAGTCAGTTTCAGAACTAATTGGCCACACACCTTTGATCGACTTGCAGATCGATGTTCCAAAGCATAGCCGCATTTATGCCAAGTTGGAAATGTACAATCCCGGGGGTAGTGTCAAGGATCGATTGGGTAAATACATGTTGCAAGATGGTATTGATAAGGGAAAAATAAACGCAGATACGACCATTATTGAACCGACAGCCGGCAACACGGGCATCGGGATCGCTTTAGCAGCACAATTGCATCATTTAACGACCATTTTAGTCATCCCAGAAAAATTTAGTTTTGAAAAACAGCAATTGATGAAAGCTTTGGGTGCAAAATTGATTCACACACCGAGCGAAGACGGGATCAAAGGTGCCATCAAAAAAGCGCGTGAATTGGCCAAAGAGACGCCGAATAGTTATGTTCCGATGCAATTTGAAAATCCGGCCAATCCGGCAACGTATTATCATACCCTTGGCCCCGAACTAGTCCAGGAAATTAAACAACCTATTACAGCGTTTGTAGCTGGAGCGGGAAGCGGCGGGACTTTCGCTGGAATTGCCAAGTATCTGCAAGACCAAGACCCAAACACTAAGACTATCGTAGTTGAACCGGAAGGATCGATTTTAAATGGTGGCCCTGAGCATTCCCATAGAACAGAAGGAATTGGAGTGGAATTTATCCCGCCATTTTTCTCGGGTCTTCATATCGACCAAACCATTACCGTTTCTGATGATGACGCCTTTGCTGAAGTTAAGCGCATGGCTAAAGAACAAGGATTGTTCATTGGCAGTTCAAGCGGGGCGGCACTAGCAGCCAGCCTCCAAGTTGCCAAAAATTTGCCCGAAAAAAGCACGATCGTTACGATTTTTCCCGATAGCAGTGAACGATATATGAGTGAAAATATCTACGAATAAATAAGAGAAAGAGGCCGATAAATTATGGAGTTTGATACAAAATTATTACACGCAGGAATTAGTGAGGATCAATATACTGGAGCGACGTCGATCCCAATCTATATGGCATCAACTTTTCACCAGCACAAAGTCGGCGGCAATAAATATGAATATTCACGCTCGGGCAACCCAACCAGAGAAGCAGTAGAAAAATTGATTGCCGACCTGGAAGGTGGAGCAGCGGGCTTTGCCTTTTCATCTGGATCAGCTGCTATTAGCACTGTGTTTTCTTTGTTTTCAGCTGGGGATCATTTTGTCGTTGGCAATGACGTATACGGCGGCACCTTTCGGTTGATCGATTCAGTTTTGAAAAGGTTTGGCATGACCTTCACAGTTGTCGATACTCGAGATCTGAGGGCCGTAGAAAATGCTGTGCAGGAAAACACCAAGGCCATTTATCTTGAAACTCCGACAAATCCGTTACTGCACGTGACTGATATTGCTGGAGTGGCCCAAATAGCCCGTAATCATGGTATTTTGAGCATTATAGACAACACATTTTCTTCTCCTTATGTGCAACGGCCATTAGAATTAGGCGTTGATATTGTCTTGCATAGTGCCTCGAAATATTTGGGGGGCCATAGTGATGTGATTGCAGGCCTTGTTGTTACTAAGAGCGATGAGTTAGCTGAAAAAGTAGGTTATTTGCAAAACGCGATCGGCAGTGTCTTAGGTCCGCAAGAAAGCTGGCTATTGCAGCGCGGGATCAAAACACTGTCCTTGCGAATGCGGGCACATTTGGCAAATACCGAAAAGGTTTTTGACTATCTTTCCCATCAACCATTGGTCAGCAAGATCTACTACCCGGGAGATCCTAATAACCCTGATTATGAAACGGCCCGCAAACAGATGCATGGATTTGGAGCGATGATCTCTTTTGAATTGCAAGATGGGTTGGACCCCCGCAAATTTGTGGAAGGACTCCATTTAGTGACTCTGGCAGAAAGTTTAGGGGCATTGGAATCATTGATCGAGATCCCCGCTTTAATGACACATGGTTCGATCCCACGTGAAATCAGATTAAAAAATGGCATCAAGGATGAGCTCATCCGTTTGTCAGTTGGAGTCGAAGATGAAAAAGATCTGCTATTAGACCTAGAACAGGGATTTGCCAATTTGAAAGGGAGCCATGATCATGTTGCAAACGGCGCGCTCAATTCTTAAAAGAGACCCAGCAGCACACAGTCTGTTGGAAGTGATTTTGACTTATCCAGGGGTCCATGCTCTTTTCTGGTATCGGATCGCACATTTTTTGAGTCGTCACCAGCACCATATTTTGGCAGGCTTGGTCAGTCGACACGCTGCCATTCGGACCGGGATCTCGATAGCTCCTGAAGCCAAGCTCGGTGCCCGGGTATTTATCGATCACGGTCTTGGAGTAGTGATTGGTGCTACTGCGGTGGTCGAAGACGATGTCACTATTCTTCATGGAGTGACATTGGGGTCCAGGTACCCCGGGTCTGGTGCGCGGCGGCATCCCAGAATTAAAAATGGGGCTTTTATTGGGGCCCACGCGCAAATATTGGGGCCGGTAACAGTCGGTGCTTTTAGTAAGGTTGGTGCGGGTGCGATCGTATTAAATGATGTTCCAGCCAAAAGAACGGTAGTCGGCTCGCCAGCTCATGTAGTTGAGAAAGAACACGGCAATGTAATTCACGTCGCATTCAATGAACCAGATAAAAAGTTAGAAAAATAAGGTAGGGCAGATGCCGTGTAAAAACAGCATTTCCTTACCTTATTTATTTCTTACTTTAAATCCCAAGGATAGCCCGTGCTTATGGAACTGTTGAATTGTCGCTGATTTTTTAAATTATTTATCCGCCGTTTTTGACGCTCTTCGTACCCAGAACAGATCATAATTTCTTCTGGCGTTTCAGGATTTATCTTCCCTAAGGTCACAGATTTATTCGTAACGACAAAAGTGAAAAAAGAAGTTAAGCCGATGTAGCGTTCTCCGGTTCGTAAGTGTTCACCAACGATCTTAGCAAAAACCTCGATCGAACGTTTGCCGCACCCGCTAACGTAAGTTTCGATACAAAAAGAGTCTTGTAAACCAAATGGTGCAATGAAGTTCGTTTGGTCCATTGAAGCCGTGACATTAACATTTTTGGCCAATCGTGCTGCCGAGATCGAGGCAGTACCGTCAAGCATTTCCAATAATCGTCCGCCATAAACTGTTTCGTGTTCATTTAAATCGCCTGCTAAAATGCGATGACTAGTCACAGCCAAGGTTTGCCGACATGTCATAGAGTTAGGCATACTATTTCCTCCGATCCACCGGACAGCAGGAAGCAAAAAGCTTGTGTGTTCAACCAAAATATTGTTTTACTTTGTGTCCGGATATTTTATCGCTGCTTTAATTGAGTTCAGCGGTGGTCATTTGTTCTATTCTAACATGCAGACCTTATTCTTGAGTTCGCAACCAGTGTAATTTTTTCGGAAATGATCAACACATACCATCGTTGTTTTTGTAATTATGAATTTTTATGTATGTCCATATTTTCTGGTGCTATTTGCGAAGGGATGGCAACTAGCGATTTTTTTGCATTTTCTTTTTGTAGACGATGTCAGCAAACATCTGAGCTGTGACGTAACCTAAAGCAATCGCTCCTGCCACCATAGCCACATGGATCGTTTTACTGATCGCGATAACTGTTTCATGGTTAATAAAAGCGGCCAGCGCTTGATAACCGCTTGCACCTGGTACTAGTGGAACTAAAGCAGAGCTGAACATGGTGCTGGGCATTTTCTTTTTAAGGGAACAAAAAAGCCCAAAAATGCCAACTAAAAAGGCAGCTAGAAAGTTACCCAGAATGGTCCCATACCCCAATTTGAAAATAAACCAATAGGTGATCCAGCAGGCACAGCCGATCAGACTTGAAGAATTCAAGGCTTTTTTAGGAATATTGATAAATAAACCAAAGGTCAATGTCCCTAAATAACTGAATACAATTTGAATTAATAAATGATATATTGTCATAAGCTGCTCCTTTTATCACATATAGCGTAAAACTACACCGACACCAAAAGCAATCGCGCTTAAGATGATCAATGCTTCCATCATTCGTTCCAGCCCGGAAAGCAAATTTCCTTCAAAGATGTCGCGCATGGCGTTGATCATCGGTATTCCAGGCAGCGGAGGCATGATAGCCCCAATGATAATGTTTTGGACATCAACTCCTAAGTGTAAACGTACCCCGATCACGGCACACAGGCCGACCGTTAAGGCGCCGAGAAATTCACTCATGAAGCGGACGCGGACACGCTTGGCAATAAATAAAGTGACGAGATATCCGAGTGCTCCAGCAAAAAAAGCTAGTGGAAAATCAGCCCAGTCGTAAGTCTGAGTAAAGATGAACATGAAAAAGGCTCCTTCGAACCCGGCGCCGAGAGTTTGCAGCCATAATGGATACTGGGGTTTGGAGGCTCGTAACTTCAGTAATTCAGTTTCTAATTCATCTAATGTAAGTTTGTAGGTGGTATACTTCCGGGATAAACAGTTCACAGAGTTAATGTCTGCCATATTTATCCCACGTTTTTCTACCTGCATAAAACGAGTATACGGGGTATCCTTTAAATTAACTAACAGTCCAGTCAAACTTGTGAAAGCCTCGGTTTTGTTATTTGATGCGTGGTCGACGATACGTTTAGTAGTGTCCTCCACCCGCCACATTTCAGAACCGGATTCAACCAAAATTTTACCTGCCAAAATACCAACGTCGATCGCTTTGTTTTTCAATGCTCACACCTTCCTTAAATGCTTCATAAAAAAGAAATTAGATGACTTTAATTATACTTCAAGAACCCGGGTCGGCAAAGCAGAAATACGTTTTTTGGTTTATTTCCCTGATGTTTGCGGTTTTTTGATGAGAAAAAGCTGATAGATAAATGACAAATGTTCGTGTTTTGTTTACAACAGATGAATAAATTATTATACTTAAAACTAGTTGTTTTTCTAATGGTTTGGGAGCTGATGTTCCTTTTTTCCAAGAATTTGTCCTGCATGATTTTGAAAAAGTAGGCTGTAACTTTTGGGCCAGGCAATTAGGAGGGATTTTTTGTACTTAACCGTAAATATTATTGGGTTAGTTATTTTTTTAGTTTTGGTGTGGCTGTTTTCAAAAAACAAACGGAAAATTAATTTGCGTGCTGTTATTGTTATGATCTTGGTCAACCTCTTTTTAGCCTGGTTCCTAACCAGCTTTTCTATTGGACGAAGTATCGTAGACGTTGCAGCCGCTGGCTTTAATGAATTAGTGAATGTAGCTTACACCGGCATCGCGTTTGCTGTACCCAGTATGGTACATGTTAAGCAAATGGATTGGTTTGTCCAAGTTCTTTTGCCGATCCTAATGATCGTGCCATTATTTGATATTTTGACTTATATAGGAATTTTGCCATGGATCATCAAATGGCTGGGAAGAGGCTTATCGAAGCTGACTGGACAGCCCCGATTTGAATCTTTTTTTGCGGTTGAAATGATGTTTTTGGGGAATACTGAGGCTTTGGCTGTTTCATCACTGCAGCTTAAGCAAATGAAAGCAAAGCGGAATCTAACCATTGCAATGATGTCGATGAGTTGTGTGACAGCGTCGATCGTGGGTTCATATACACAAATGATGCCGGCACAGTTTATCTTGACGGCGATCCCGATCAACGTTATCAATGCGTTGATCGTGACTTCTATACTTAATCCAGTCGGGGTCCCGGAAAATGAAGACACCATTGCGACAATGAATGGTTCCGCAGCCGTCGAGTCAGGAGACAGCAGCGCTTCTGGCAAAAAAGAACCATTTTTCTCTTTCTTAGGAGATTCTATTTTAGGCGCAGGCCGTCTGATACTGATCATTGCCGCCAATGTGATCGCCTTTGTTGCACTGGCAGCTTTGATCGATAAAGTGTTGGGCTGGGCTAATCCTTGGTTATCCTTGGAACATATTTTAGGAATCATTATGTATCCATTTGCATGGTTAATGGGCTTACCGGCAAACGATGCTTTTCAGTTTGCCCAATACATGGGAGAAAAGCTGGTAACTAATGAATTCGTAGTGATGGGCAAGGTCACAAAGACTATTGGAACAGCTGCTTTTTCGCCGCACTACCGGGCAATTTTAACCGTCTTCGTTACTTCATTTGCCAACTTTTCGACAGTTGGCATGATCATTGGCGCTTTTAAGGGCTTGGTCAACAAAGAAAAGAATGATGTGATCGCAGCTAATGTCGGCTATATGTTGTTATCTGGTATCTTAGTTTCGCTGCTTTCTGCTGCGATGGTGGGCATCTTCGTGTGGTAGTGCGCTTAAACTTCCATCGATTATAAATTAAATAATTAATTAATTTAGTTGAGTCTGGGTCCTTATGCCCAGGCTTTTTTGTAGCTAAAATTCAGCTTGTATTTCTGATTTCAATTAAGCATAATGCCTTGAACTATATTATAAAGGGAAAAGTCACCGTATTGTATTTTAAAAACAGTCTCTTATCATCAAGGATAGGAGACTGTTTGTGTACCAAGATTTTTTAGTTGTTAAAGAGTGCAGTCTTAGCGAATAACCTGTTTAACGGGCTTCTTTGGAGGTCGGACAACGCTATTGTCTGCTGGAAACCAGATCTGGTACCACAAAATAAAGGTATACATGGTAAAAATCTTCTGCATGCTCGATTTTCCATTGATATGTGCTTGTAAGATCTTCATCAATTCATCAGTATTGAAGAATTTTTTAGCAGTTGCAGATTTAAAAGCCGCCTCGATCCGTTTACGGTACTTATCCTCTTTGATCCACGAAGCAACCGGCGATGGGAAGCCAAGCTTTTCCTTATCGGCGACTTCACGCGGCAATTCTTCTTCAGCGGCGGTACGTAACGAAACTTTGGTTTCATTACCGCTGATCCTGGTTTTGGTGGGCATTGTTGCGGCAAACTGGGCGATCTCTTTATCTACCAGAGGAGTACGGACTTCCAATGAATTTGCCATGCTCATTCGATCAGCCTTGTGCAATATGTCGTATGGGAGCCAAGTATTGATGTCAAAATACTGCATCTGTGTGATCTCGTCTTTATCTTTGACATCATCAAAAATGTGTTTCGTATATTCGCCAGAATCCACATCATTTTCCGGGTGTTTCATGATCTTATCGCGGTCATGCTTGTTAAATACGTAGTTGACGCGGTAATACCGTTCACTTAACGGTTGAGCACCACGGACCAAGAAACGTTGGCCATGAAAACGTGGGCGATCAATGACAGCTTTGCTCAATAACCTGCGAATGGCACCAGGAATGTATTTTTGATAGCGTTCAAATGGTCTTGCCTCAAGATAAGTATTGTACCCACCGAAAAATTCGTCTGCACCTTCACCTGACAAGGCTACTTTAACGTGCTTGCTTGTTTCTTTAGACAGATAGTACAGTTGCATTGCTGAAGGATTGGATAAGGGCTCATCCATGTAGTACATAATAGTCGGCAAAATGTCAAAATAGTCATCGCCATCCATCGTGATCGGAGTGTTTCGCTGGTTGATTTTTTTAGAAAAATTTTTGGCCCAATCGATCTCACTATACTTGGAATGGTTGAAGCCCAAAGTAAAGGATTGGATCGGCTGTTTTTTAGCGGCCTCATTCAAAACATAACTGGAATCGATCCCGCTTGACAAGAAGTTGCCGACTTCGACGTCAGCAATCAGGTGAGCGTCAACTGATTCGTCAACTTTTTTTGCAATAGTTTGCGCGTCTTGTTTAATGGTTTGGCTATTGTCAATATGATCGTAGTTATATTTAAAGTAACGATGCAAGTCAGTTTGGCCATTTTTATGGATGAAGTAATAACCAGGGACAAGTTTATAGACATTTTTAAACATCGTTTCCTTAGAAGGAATGAATTCGAAACTCAGATGGATCGGTAAAAGTTTTTCGTTAAATTCTTTCACAAAATTAGGATTGTCAAGAAAAGCCTTGATCTCAGACCCCCACATAAAAGTAGAGCCGTCATCATAATAATAAAGCGGCTTGATACCAAAATGATCTCTGGCGCCGAAAATTTCGTTGTTTTTCTGGTCATAGATCACGAAGGCAAACATACCGCGTAATTTTTGCAAGAGTTCGGGGCCCCAGGCATCATAACCGTGCAGGAGAACTTCAGAGTCAACATTTGTATCAAATTGATAACCGAGCTGTTCTAGTTCTTGACGGATGTCTTTATAATTGTAAATTTCACCATTAAAAGTCAGCACACTGGAATTATTGCTGTTTTTCATTGGTTGTTGTCCGTGATCTAGGTCAATGATCGATAAACGGCGAAACCCCATAGAAACGTGATCATCGATGTAATAACCTTCATCGTCTGGACCACGGTGCTTGATCCGATTCGCCATACTAACGATGGTATCTTTATTTGTATTTGTCTGATTTATAAAACCAACAAATCCGCACATACTTCCACAACCTTACTTTGAATTAATAATCTTAGGATAAATCTAAACTCTATTTTCCAATTATGCGAGTATTCTGTTGAAAAAACAAGGGTTAGGCAGAAGCGATGCACACTCTTCTTGGCAAAATTTGCGGATATGCCTAAAGCAAAAAGATAAACATTGAAATATATAGACATAAATTGTAATTTCATATTCTCAAAATAATTATGTCTGCTAGTCATACGGATGTAACTTTAAAAACCATTTTTTTTAAATGTTATAAATAATAAGCAACATGTTATAATTGCGGTGTAAGGCACTATAAAAAGAGTACATGCATAAATCAATGGAATTTTTGCGTAAAATATAAGTAAGGAGGTACTTAAAATGCATGATTACTGGGAGTTGTTGAATAGCTGTTCGGATTTGGGTGATGAAATAAAGAACGGTTATTTTTGTGATGCTCGTGACGTGGCAGAAAAGTTAAACATCTCAGTGAACACTTTTGTTAGAAGATTTGGGGAGCTGCCAAAGTTTAAAGCCAGCGACATAGGACATCCTGAAAAATGGGACGATGCCGTTTTTTGCAAAAGCTATGGTTTATTATTTGTTCGGATAAATCAAACATTCAAAGACGCAGTTGATGATTATCTCAATGCGAAGGTCTATTAGGCCACGATCATAGAAAATATGGCTAACTACATTTAGGCAAAGCTTGGACGGTGATCTTAATTATGCTTGACTTTATCATTTTCTTTGCTTATATTTGACCTATTAGATAACTGGAGGTTTTCGCTGTGACATGTAAATTTGTTAATACTAACATGTGCTGCTGTATGTCGTGTCTGGTGCGATGTTCAGTTTGTTAGGTGTTGACTTTTGCATTGTTGAGGTAAGAAAAGTCCATCTCAAGCAAGTGATCATGGACAAAGCCCAGACGCGAGAATTCTTAAAGAATTGTTCGTGTCTTTTTTATTGCGATAAGTTCCAAATGTTGTTTTTTAAGTGTAATACAAAGGAGAAATTTGATGAAAAATCTGAATAAATTACTGCTTACTGCTTTCACGGCCGCTTTAGTATTCACTTTAGCCGGCTGCGGCCAGGGAAGTTCTAGCAATAAAAGTGATAAACAGGAATTAAAACTCAGCGCCACAGCACCCTTAGATACGATCGATATTTCAAAATCTACCGGTTATGGCCAGACAGGAAATGTTTTTGAAAGCTTTTATCGTTTAGGTAACAAAGGAAAGGTCAATGCCGGCTTAGCTAAGAGTAGTTCTGTTTCAGACGATGGACTGACCTGGACTTTTAAGCTGCGTAATTCCAAATGGAGTAATGGGGATCCAATAACAGCCCAAGATTTTGTATATTCTTGGCGAAGGACACTGGATCCTAAGACCAAGTCACCATATTCCTACTTATTTAGCGGCATAAAAAATGCTGATGCGATCGTCAATGGTAAGGCAAAACCGGAGACTGTCGGCATTTCTGCGCCCGATAAAAGAACTGTCGTCATTAAATTAGATAAGCCGATCGCTTATTTCAAGGTCTTGATGGCTTATCCTTTGTTTGGCCCGCAAAACAAAAAGATCGTGGATAAGTATGGCCAACGGTACGGAACAAAGTCGCAATATATGGTCTATTCAGGTCCCTTCAAGATAAAAAATTGGACGGGAACTGGTAACAAGTGGCAGCTTGTGAAAAATGACAATTACTGGGATCACAAGGTAGTTAAACTAAAAAAGGTCAACTACACTGTGGTTTCCAATCCGACGACCGGGCAGGAACTGTATGAACAAAACAAGCTTGACCTGACTCCATTGACAAGTCAGCAAGTTAAGAATTTTAAGAACAAAAAAGAGTTCAAGCAATATCCATATTCCTTAGTAACCTATGTTAAATATAATTTTGCAGATAAAGATGCTGCTAAGCGAAAAGCTCTTAATAATAAGAATATCCGGCTGGCAATGTCGCTTGCGATTGACCGTGATGATTTGACTAAAAAGATCTTAGGCGACGGTTCTGAAACTCCTAAGGGCTTTGTTGCTTCCAACCTGGCTAAAGATCCTAAGACTGGAAAAGATTTTGCAGATCAGCAGTATGTTAAAAACACGGTTAATACCAATACAAAATTAGCTAAAGAGCACTGGCAAAAGGGTCTCCAAGAAATTGGACAAAAGAATTTGAAATTGACCCTCCTGGCCAGCAATGATGATGCCAACGGTAAGGTGATCTCAGAGTACTTGCAGTCACGTTATCACAAGATCTTGCCGGGCCTTGATATTGAAGTTCGTGATATTCCAAGTCATAGTGCGACGCAAAGTGCTGATGATGGTGATTTTGACCTGTATCTATCTGGTTGGGGCGGGGATTTCAATGATCCAATTACTTTCTTGCAGACAGCAAAGAGCAATACCTCCTATAATCAAGGAAAGTATTCCAACAAGCAGTTTGATGAATTAGTAAATCGGGCACAAGACCAAGATGCTAATGACGTAGATAAGCGTTGGAGCGATCTGGTTCAAGCTACCAGGATCTTAAACTCTGAACAAGGTATGACTCCGGTCTACCAGCAGGTCACCGCCTACTTGCAGAAATCTGATGTGAAAGGCATCATTCATAATACCGCCGGCACTCAGTGGAGTTACAAGTACGCCTATAAAAAATAATAGTAATTGTGAATAAAATGAGACAAGCGAGCACTCAAAGTGGTTTTTTAACCAAGTTGAGTGCTTGTTTTATTGTGCATAGGTACTTTTAATTGTTTTCGTTCACGAACACCAAATTCGTGGGACTGGATCTTTCAGGCGAAAAAGAATAGGTCGGTGATTGGAAGTTGCGCAGTTCGCCAACGGAAGTAATATGCTTCTCAGCGATGAAATGTACCATCTGACCGCGTGCGATCTTCGCGGGCGTGGCGCGGGTCTTTAATTTGCCGTTTATGAGGTGGGCAAATGTAATATCAATGAACTCATCTTTTTCTTGCAAATATGGAATGACAGCGCTGGAATATTCTTTAGAAGCTAAATTGATGATTGGCCCATGACCACTAATTTGCAAATAGAGACGATCTTTCCAAAACGAATAAAGATCACGAGAACGGCCAAGCTTTAATTTGGCGCACATTTCTAAACGATACGGAACTATCCCGTCGAATGGGCGTAAGACCCCATAAAAACCAGATAAGATCCGTAAAGTTTGCTGCAAATAATTTAAGGCGGGTCCAGTGAGAATATCGGCTGCCATATATTGGTACTGAAGCCCTGAATAACTAAAAATAGCCGGCGTCAAATGGCGGGTCAGATCAATTTTTTTAAGATGGGCATAGTTTGACCGCGACAATTTATCACTGGTTTTCCAGAGGCTTTTTGCTTGCTGATAAGATAAATTCTGCATCTTCCGCAGTATTTCACTAGTTTCTTGTAGATATTCCGGTTTTCCTTTGGGAGAAAAGCTGTCCTGGTCAACAACCATCTTCTTAGCCGGAGAAATTATGACTCTCAACTTGAGTACCTCCAATTGTCATTGTTGCTGGCGCTAATCTTATTTTCACTAACTTTAGCATAAATTACAAAATTTTAGTGGCCTTATAGACCAATTATCTTTTTAATAGCAAAAAAAACAACCAGCCTCATAGCCGCTATTTGCTAACTGTGAGACTGGTTTTTATTTTGTGTTGATTCGTATCTTTATGATCAGCTAAATTATTCTGAGATACTGATCGGTCACAGATAGACTTTTTTGCTTTGAGTGATCCAACTAATTATTTTGGTTGTACTTTGCCATCTGGACTCATGGTTACTTGCATTTTATTAATACTGTAATAGCCTAATTTTGACACCAAAGCCTTTTGCACCTTATCAGACTTTACGTAATCGATAAATTTCTTTGTTGTGCCTTTTGGTTTGCCTTTGGTATACATATGCTCATATGACCAGATCTTCCATTTGTTATCAGATACGTTCTTATAATTTGGAGCAATGTTATCGATTGACAGTTCCTTCAGGTCTTTATTTACGTAGGCAAAGGCCAGATAACTGATTGACCCAGGAGTCTGGGCAACAACTTTTTGGACAGTGCCGTTTGAATCTTGTTCCTGGGCACTGATAGTCGTGTCGCCTTTTTTCAGGACGGCATTTTCAAATGTTGCCCTCGTTCCAGAACCTTTGGCACGGTTAATGACAGAAATTTTTTCATCTTTTCCGCCCAAGTCTTTCCAGTTGGTTATTTTACCAATAAAGATTTGACGTAATTGATCCATTGATATATTCTTTATGCCAACATTCTTATTAACGACTGGTGCCATACCAACAACAGCCACTTTGTGGTCCACCAGTTTACTAGCTTGAACGCCATCTTGCTGTTCGGCAAAGATGTCTGAATTACCAATCTGGACAGAACCGGATTGGACCTGACTGAGGCCAGTTCCGGAGCCTCCGCCTTGAACTGTGATATTGGCGTTAGCATTATCATTTTTAAATTGGGAAGATGCTTTTTCTACCAGTGGTTGAAGTGCTGTAGAACCAACAGCAGTTGTTTTTGTTTCAGAACCGGTTGATGATGATTTCTGGGAATTAGAACCGCAACCTGCCAGGCCAACACTGACAAGTCCTAAGGTAGTTATTGTAGCTATAGCCAATTTTTTGATTTTCATTGAAAAGCTCCTTTTCACTGTTATGTCTTACATGGATTAGAATAACGTATTAATGTAAAGCACAAATGTTGGCTTTGTAAAAAATGAGTAAATTTGTTTTAGTGCAGTATTTCCGATGTTTTTTAGCATTTAACAACGATGTCTTTTTGAAGATCAAAAAGGGAGTTGGGACAAAACGTTCCATAATCCGATAAAATACCACCATATTTTCCTGTTTTTTGAAAATTTGGTGGTATTT
>CAKPZY010000009.1 GCA_934215475.1 uncultured Ligilactobacillus sp. | reverse complement strand
TGTACGATCTTACCAAATTCTGTACCATGTCCAGTAAACTTTGTACGATCTTACTAACTTCTGTACCATGTCCAGTAAACTTTGTACAATCTCACTAACTTCTGTACCATGTCCAACAAACTTTGTACAATCTTACCAAATTCTGTACCATGTCCAGCAAACTTGATCTTCCTAATAGCACAAATCAACATAACTAATATCTGACCGGCCAGAAAATCAGCTATTTTCTCGGGTTCCTGTTAACCTCGCTTACCCTGGCTAGAGTCACGTCACTCACACTCGTCAAACGTTCGCCATTATGGATCTCGACTTGCCAGGTCTGGATTTTTTTACCAATGTGGAGCGGTGTTGCTCTGGCAATCAAAGTTCCTTCCTTGGCTGCCTGCAAATGGTGAGTCGTAATATCGATCCCAACAACATTGAAACCGACAGGAACATTTTGTCCCCCTCCCAAACTAGCCGCAGTCTCGCCTAATACAGCGTTGATACCTCCATGTACGAGGCCATGAGGCTGTTTTATTTCATCCGAAATTGCTAATGATATAATAGATTCGTTAGGCTTGACGGAAACCACTTTGATTCCGAGTGTTTTCAATAGATCTGACATAATAATTTACCAACTTTCGAAAGGATTGAGTTAAATGACATCTGTTAATTGGGAAAAGATCAAAGACTACCAGGAAATTATCTTTGAAAGAGCAGGTAAGATCGCTAAAATCACGATGAATCGTCCAAAAAGGCGGAACGCTTTTACTCCAACTACCGTTCAAGAAATGATCGATGCCTTTACTATCTGCCGTGATGATAGCACAGTTGGGGTGATTATACTAACAGGAGCCGGAGACTTAGCTTTTTCATCTGGCGGCGACCAAGGCGTGCGTGGAAACGGAGGTTATGTTGGTAAAGATAAGATTGCAAGGTTGAATGTCTTGGACTTACAGCATTTGATCCGGATAATCCCAAAGCCAGTCATCGCTATGGTTAAGGGTTGGTCAGTCGGTGGTGGCAACATATTACAGTTGATCTGTGATTTAACCATTGCTGCTGATAATGCCAAATTTGGTCAGACCGGTCCAAAAGTCGGAAGTTTCGATGCTGGTTACGGTTCGGGATACCTTGCGCGGGTTATCGGGCATAAGCGTGCCAAAGAAGTATGGTTCCTGGGTCATTTCTATACTGCTGAAGAAGCCTTTCAAATGAACTGGATCAATAAAGTAGTTCCTTTGAAAGACGTTGAATCAGTTACTCTAGACTGGTGCAATGAGATCCTGCAGAAGTCACCAACGGCTCTGCGCTTTATCAAAGCTGCCATGAACGCGGATACAGATGGTTTAGCCGGGATCCAGCAATTAGGCGGCGACGCCACCATGCTGTTTTATCAAACTGACGAGGGCAAAGAAGGCCGCGATGCTTTCAACGAAAAACGCAAGCCGGACTTCGATAAATACCCGAAGTTTCCTTAAGCGGCGGTATGCACATGGATAATTGGATAAAAAAACAAGCTCAGTTGGCCCCTGATAGATCCGCGGTGACCGATGGAGAAAAACAGTTGACATTTGCTGAGCTTTATAAAAAAGTCAGTGAACTGAGCGCTAAGCTAAATTACTTAAACCCACTTAAAAATCAGCGGATCGCTATTTTGACCACTAATTCCATGGATGGTTATTTAACAGCATTGGCTGTCCTTAATGCTGGTAATACGATCGTCTGGCTAAACCGGCGTTTGTCACCGGCTGAGTTAAATTATCAATTGGCAGATAGCAAAGTTGAGACTTGCTTATACGAAGATCAGCTGAATGTCACACAATTAAATTGTCAAACGGTTTCCTTTACCAAACTTTTTAATGCTTCAAAAAAAACTTTCACACCTAGTGATGAGTTCGCTTTAGATGCTCCGGCCAGTATCATGTACACTTCTGGTACCACAGGAAAGCCCAAGGGCGTCATACAAACTTTTGGCAATCATTTTAGCTCTGCCACGGCTTCTGCCCTAAATCTTGGACTCCTGCCTGGCAATGAGTGGTTATGTGTTGTCCCAATCTTTCATATTAGCGGCTTTTCGATCATGATGCGCGGGTTGATTTATGGTATGACTGTGCGCTTAGCAAGTCATTTTGATCCACAAGAAATCAACGACATGTTAGTCACAGAACCCGTCACTATGATTTCGGTAGTTCCTTACATGCTAAAACAACTGCTGACTATCAGGCAAACAACCGGTGAGAGTTACCAGGCAAAATTTCGGGGAATGCTTCTAGGAGGCGGTCCCATTGATCGACTTACTCTTCGGCACTGTTCACAGCTAAATATTCCCGTTGTTCAATCATATGGAATGACAGAAACTTGTTCGCAAATTGTTGCCTTGTCGTTTGCCGATGCACCGACACATATCGGTTCTTCCGGCAAGCCGTTATTTTTGACGCAGTTGAGAATAGCCGCAAATACACATGAGATCGAGGTCAAAACCCCTGCATTAAGTCAAACTTATCTCGGCCAGCCTGAAAAATATGCTGAAAAGCTCACTCCTGACGGGTGGTTTAAGACCGGAGACGTTGGCCGACTCGACCAGGATGGTTTTCTTTATGTTGACGGCCGAAGTGATGATATGATTATTTCTGGAGGGGAAAATATTTTCCCAGATGAGGTTGAGGCTGCTTATGCCGACTGCCCGCTCATTGCTAACATTGCTGTTATTGGGGTTGAAGATAAAAAATGGGGTGAAAAGCCAGTTGCTTTCTTCATTCCGAAGAGCAATCACGTTTCTTCCCAGAAACTAAATCTTTATGGGCGCAAACATTTGGCGCACTACAAAGTTCCCAAAAGTTTCTATGAAGTTTCTGAATTGCCCCGCAACGCTGGAGGAAAACTGCAAAGATTCAAGTTAAAAAAACTTGTGGCTGACTCTGTGCCAATACAGTAAAAGAGAGTGTGATACATCACTTTTGCAGTACACTGCCCTACTTCAGTTTTTCACAGTACCATAAAAAACACTTGGTCATATTAAGTATGATAATGATTTTAAACTTGTGCTCACGTTTCTTATGTTTCAGATATAAAAGTTTTCTTGGTTCTTATGTTTGTTCTTGTCAAACCTTATTACTCTGGTGCCTTTTAAAAAGGAGCTGTTATACATGACTGAAAAAATGAATGCAGTTGGTTTTTATAAACATCTTCCTCTAAGTGATCCTCACTGTTTGGAGAATGTAAAGCTAGATCGTCCCACTGCAACTGATCACGATATCTTGGTCGAGATCTCCGCAATTTCTGTTAATCCGGTTGACACAGCCACTCGCAAAAATGGCAGCCGCATCACCTCAACGCCCCATATTTTAGGTTTTGATGCTGTCGGCACTGTCGTGGAAATCGGTTCAGCTGTTACCTTATTTTCTCCCGGAGACAGAGTTTACTATGCTGGTTCATACAGTCGTCCCGGCAGTTACAGCGAATACGAATTAGTGGACGAAAGAATAGCTGCGCTGGCTCCGGCAAAGCTTGATGATCCCCATGCTGCCGCCATGCCCTTAACCACATTGACGGCATGGGAAGCCCTATTTGAACAGTTAGGGATCGACCCAGACGACGCTGGAACAAACGAGAAAAAATCGATCCTGATCATCAACGGTGCTGGCGGTGTCGGTTCAATAGCCACACAGTTAGCTCACTATGCAGGTCTGCACGTGATTGCCACAGCCTCACGACCAGAAACAAAGGACTGGGCATTGCACCATGGAGCAGACGAAGTGGTCAACCATCATACTAATTTGAGCACAGAAGTTCATAACGCCGGCCTCAAGTATGTAGACTATATTTTTGAATTAAATAATTTAGGTGCACATTGGAACGAAATGGTCGAACTGGTCGCACCTAATGGCAAAATGTGTTCTATCACAAGTAGTAAAGATCCGTTAAACATGAACGTGCTTAAACAAAAACGGGTCACATTTGCGTGGGAGTGGATGTTTACTAAAGCCTTCTACCATACTTCAGATCTCTCCTCACAGCATGAGATCCTAAAAAAAGCCGCCGCATTATTTGATACTGGAGTCTTACGGAGTACTTTAAATCAGACGTTGCAAGGACTTAATGCTCAAACTTTAAAACATGCGCACAGTTTAATTGAAAATGGACATACTATCGGCAAGATAGTTATAACTAAATAGCAGTTAAACAAAGAAATAGCTCTCGTAAAGTCCAGTGTTTCACTTTACGGGAGCTATTTCTTTTTACTTGTAAAATTTTCAGCAACTCTTGCTGCTCTGTAGGCGAGTAACGCTGTAGTGATCGCTCCGATCCCTCCTGGCACCGGTGTGATAGCTCGCACCTTTTTTGACACTTTTTCAAAATCTACGTCTCCCACAAGTTTGCCGGAACTGGTGTAATTAGTTCCGACATCGATCACAACAGCTTTATTTTTCACCATTTCAGCAGTCAACAATTTAGGGTGTCCTACTGCGGTGACCACCACATCTGCTTTGCGAGTATAAAAGGAGACATCATCAGTGTACTCATCGCACACCGTCAGTGTAGCGTGTTTATGGAGCAGTAGATTGGCCAATGGCTTCCCTACTGCTAAACTCGCACCGATCAAAACGACCTGAGCTCCAGTAAGGCGAATTTCATAAAACTTGAGCAGCTCCATTACTGCCCCAGCTGTCAATGGTACAAGATCCCCTGTCCTAGGGGAGAGTGTTCGTCCCAGATTCGTTCGCGTAATACCATCAATATCTTTCTTTGGAGAAAGTAGATCTTGCACCCGAGTTAAAGGTAAACGAGGAGGAAGAGGATCGAGCAGCAAAATGGCATCGATCAAATCGTCAGTATTAAGTCGTTGAATCTCTCGCTTAAACCTCGAAAAATTTATCTGACTGTCAAAAATGTATGGCTCAGGAGTAATACCTACTCTTTCTAACACCTTAGCTGCGCTTTTCTGGTACCCCTTGGCGGCCGGAGCAGACCCGACGCGAACTAAAGCGACTTTAGGCCTTTTAGGTAAAGAACCAGCTATTTTCTTAGCTTGCTGTAAAAGTGGTCCGGCAACGTTTTTTCCTCGCAGCAGTTTGCTCACTGCTCCTCACCTCGAACTGCTTTTGTCATTGCAGGATAGAGTCGCCCACTCACTTCTAAGCCTTCATTTAAAACGGCATTAGTAAGCTGATCCAGTTCGGCGGCCTTGTCTTTATCCTTCATCATTCGTGTATTTTCATACACATTTAAGACGGAAGACTTTAAGGCTCCTTCGGCCAAAGCCGTTCCACTGCCAATATCACTCAGTAATGACTTTGAGGAATACTCCTTCATCTCTTCTAACTGGTGTAAGATCATAGTCGCAGTCTGTGCAATCTTTAAGGGGGGTTCAGCTGCAGATATGAGTCCTTGCAACAGCTGCGAAGCCCGAATGCTTTTTTGTGTTTCCGTCTCTTTGGGTAACTTTAATGCTTGCATAAAAGCTGCGAAAGAATTCTCATCTTCCTTGATCAAAGCTATCATTTTATTCCTACTAGCGGTCATCTCTGCCAGCAAGTTCGCTAAGTGCGGTTTGTCGACCTTTTCTTGCCTAATATTGCCAACCATTTCCCCCAAAGCACAACTCAAAGCCCCGACTAAAGCAGCAGTCGACCCGCCGCCCGGGGTTGGTGAATCCGAAGCCAAATCATTTACAAAATCTTCAATTGTCTGTGACATTTCTTCCTCGCTCCTCTGGTGATGACGTATTAAAAACGGTGTTAAAAATTTCTTCCGAATTTGTGATCCGTGTAAATAATAACTCTTCATGCTGCATATTCATTATGCAAAATCCTACTCAGATTTTCAAAGTAATAGCATTTACAGCGACTATGACAGTACTTAACGACATCAACACAGCACCGGCCATCGGACTCAGTACAAAACCGATCGGTGCTAGGATACCCGCTGCCAATGGTAAGGCGATAATGTTATAACCAGCCCCCCACCATAAGTTTTGAGTCATCTTACCGGTTGTTTTCTTGGCCAGTTCTATAAACTCAATAATTTCATTCGGATCACTTTTCACTAACACCAGATCTGCCGATTCAATAGCCACATCGGTCCCGCTGCCGATTGCAACTCCAATATTTGCCCGGGCTAAGCTGGGGGCATCATTAACTCCGTCACCGATCATCATTACTTTGCCGTCATTTTGATAATTTTCCACCGCTTTTTCTTTATCTGCCGGCAGTAATTGCGCCTTAAAATCTTTGATACCCAGCTTCTCTGCAACCCCTTTGGCAGTTTCTTCATTATCACCAGTCAACATTACAGGAATTATTCCTTGTTTGTCGAGCTCCAAAATCATTTTGCGTGCCGCTGGCTTTATTTGATCACCTTGGGCAACAAAGCCCAGCACATTCTTGTTTTGTAACAAGAAACTCAAGGAATTCCCTCCACCGGCTAGTTGACCAAAACGCTTCTTGTCGTAAGAAATTGAATTCTTTTCCAAATACCCTGGGGATACTATCAAGTATTTCTTGGAAGAAATAGTTCCTTCTAGTCCCACACCCTTAATTTGACTGCTATCATCCGCGCTTGAATAGTCCAGGTGCCGGTCATGAGCTTTCTTAGTGATGCCAACTGCCAGTGGGTGAGAAGATCCAGCCTCTAGAGCTGCCATTGTAGCTAAAACTTCGTCATCTGTTTTATCGGACGTCAAACTTCCGTATTTATTAACTTTAAAGTCGCCTTCGGTCAAAGTTCCTGTCTTATCCATTAATGCATACTTGAGGTCGCCAACTTGTTCCATCGCACCTCTGTCTCTGATCAGCAACCCATTTTTGGCACCCAACGAGGTACTTCTGGCCACGACCAAGGGAATTGCCAAACCCAACGCATGAGGACAAGCGATCAACAAGACAGTCACCGCTCGTGATAAGGCAGTGGCCAAGCCCGATGTAATCAGCCAGATCACAAAACTGATCACTGCGATCGTCACAGCGATGTAGAATAGCCAGGAGGCAACTTTATCTGCTATATTTTCGCGACTTGACTTCTCATTTTGTGCGGCTTGCACCATTTTACTGACCTGTGCCAGAAAACCATTCTCTCCTGTGCCCGTCACTTTCATCTGAAAAGTTCCATCGCCGTTGACTGAGCCGCCAAAAACCTTAGCATCTTTCTTTTTTTGAACCAGTTTTGACTCGCCAGTTACCATAGCTTCATTAACAGCTGATTCTCCGGTAGTGACCGTGCCGTCAGCGGGGATCTTTTCTCCCCCGCGGACCTGCAAAGTATTACCCTCCTTAACATCTTTTAGAGCAACGTCTTTAGTGTGGCCATCTTTATCCATTAAATGAGCTTTAGTCGGCAGCAATTCTGCCAGATCAGTGAGTGCGGAGCCGGCATTCATAACCGCATTCATTTCGATCCAATGGCCCAAGAGCATAATGTCTACTAAGGTAGCCAACTCCCAGAAAAAGTCCATTACACTTGGAGTGACCTGAAAAATATCATTAGCGATCACTGAATAAATGCTATAAAAATATGCTACCCCGATGCCCATCGTGATCAAAGTCATCATGGCCGGCTTTTTAGATTTTAATTCACCCTTTGCACCGGAGAAAAAAGGTGTTCCGCCATATAAGAAAATGGCCGTGCCAAGGATAGCGACCACCCAATCACTGCCCGGAAACGAAATAAGCGGGTGATTCATCCCCATCATCGAAGACATTAGAACTAAGGGTATTGTCAATACAAGTGAAACCCAAAATTTTCGTTTCAAATTTCCCATATGCATCATGTGACCACCATGCATCATCATGTCGTTTTGTCCTGTATGCTGCATAGATCCGTGATCCATGTCCATTTGTTCCATGGAACCGTGGTTGTCTCCCATTTCCATTCCCGAATGGTCACTCTGGTCATTATGGCCTTGATTATTTTCCGACATTTTCATAGTGACATCCCCCTTCAAACTATGTTGCTTCAACTGAAGTTTATATTTATAAAGAGGGAAACTCAAGAAAAAAACTTTAAAGCTCAACAGTTGCTGAGCTTAATTCACTGCTTATCTTTTTGTTGTTCCATGCTTTCCTTTACTCTTGACGGAACGGATTGCAAATGTGAAAGCATAGGAAATGGCTAAGAATACAGCAACGATAATATATGGATAACTTGGATGCCAGTCTAATAAAGCCCCTGAGATCAAGGGACCGACAACATTGCCAACACTAGTGAGCGACATATTTAATCCGTTGATCAAACCCTGGTGTTTATGGCTGATTTTGCTCAACATAGTCGTAATCGCTGGTCTGATCAGATCAAATGCTTCAAAAACCAACAGCGTGGCCAAAATAACTTCGACTTTGGTGGCGGCTACTAAGATCCAAATCGTCCCAACCAAAGAAATCAAAAAACAATAACGGATCAATAATTTTTCTGTAAATTTCGCAACCAGCCAGTCAAAAAGAGCTACTTGTAAAAAGAGGGATAATACTCCATTTATCGTTAGGACCACAGCAATATTACCCAAACTGAAATGGTATACCTGGTTGACAAATAAACTGTAGATGCTCTCAAAGCCCTGCAAGCCAAAAGAGGAAATAAAGATCAAGCCAAACAAAATGACCCCAGACTTGCCTATCACTTGCAGGATATTTTTATCTTGGCCGATGGCACCTTTGTTCTCAGTGACGTATTCTTGATCAACTGCTTCTCCTTTTTCTATATTTGCCGGAAGAATGACATACATTGCGATCATACTAATGATCCCCAAGATACCAGCCGTCCAAAACGGGAATTTATAATCCAAGTTAGCCAATAAACCACCTAGCCCTGGCCCTAATATCAGGCCACCGGAAAAAGCTGCCGACAGCCATCCAATGACCCGGGCACGATACTTTTTAGTTGTAATATCAGCCGCTAGTGCCATTTCAGTCGGAACGATCATAGCTGCTGCGATACCACCGATCGTCCGTGAAACATCAAATAGAAATAATTTGTTAGTGATAGCAAATAAAAATTCAGAAATAGTGAATAAGAATAATCCCAAAACCAAGATCGGTTTTCTTCCTAGCCTATCAGAGATCCGGCCGATGATAGGCGAAGCGACAAACTGTGCGAACGCAAAAAGTGCGTTCATAACCCCCATATCAAAGCCGGATAGATGCAATTCATTTCGTAAGAAAGGCATGACCGGAATAACGATGCTTATCCCTAAGCAGACCAAAAATTCACTAAAGATCAATATGAAAAGAGCTTTTTTGATTGTTTTTGGCAACTTATCCGCCTCCCTTCTTTCTAACGAAATGCTGCAGACAAGGGTCATTAAACGCTATTAAATTTAACCTAGCCTAAAAATACCAGTATGACAACGCTGTAAATAAATCAATTATTAATTACACCAGGCCTATTAAATCAACCCTTAATGTCCCTAATCAAATAGTATAGCAGGGGACAAGATGGAAAGTCTATCTAGAAAATGAAACAGGTTCAAATTACTAAGATCAGCCTTAATTTTAATCAACTTAAAAAAACCAGCTATGGTAACACGAAATTTTTGCTCCTTGGCGAAGCTTCGTTATATGATAAAAGAGGAATGTGAATGAAGAAAAGGAAAATATCTTAGCTGTATTTTCTTTTGTTCCATTTGCTCAAAGTAGACAGTATTACTCACAGGACAATTAACTAAAGGGTGGGATATATTATGAAGATGGGATTTATCGGAACTGGCGTTATGGGCGCTGCGATTGCCGCTAATCTGCTTAAAGCCGGGAATGAATTGACCGTCTTTAACCGGACGAAGTCTAAAACGGACAAGTTGGTTGATGCCGGAGCAACTTGGGCAGATTCACCACAGAAGGTTGCTGCTGCCAGTGAAGTTGTTTTTTCTATGGTTGGCTTTCCAACCGATGTGGAACAAATTTATTTTGGCAAAGAAGGCATCTTTGCCGGAGCTGACAAGGGCACTATCGTGATCGACATGACGACCAGCAAACCTTTACTTGCTCAAAAAATTGGGGATTATGGCAAAGAACACGGAGTAGACGCGCTTGATGCACCAGTTTCCGGCGGTGATGTGGGCGCTAAAAAAGGTACATTGACTGTCATGGTCGGCGGAGATGAAGAAGCCTACCATAAAGTCGAACCGCTTTTCGAACAGATCAGCTCAAAAGTGACACTCTTTGGACCCGCGGGATCTGGGCAACACGCTAAAATGGCTAATCAGATCATGATAGCAGGAACGATGACTGGCCTAACAGAAACGCTGCTCTATACTAAAGCTGCCGGTTTGGATCCAAACAAGGTCTTGGACGCTTTAAGTGGCGGCGGTGCTCAAAATTGGAGCCTGACCAACTACGGACCCCGCGTTTTACAGGGTAATTTTAAGCCTGGATTTTTTGCACGGCACTTCCTTAAAGACTTGCGGATCGCGTTGGAAGAATCAGACCGGATGGGTTTGGATCTGACGGCAACAGCTAACGCTAAACGTTTATATGAAGTGATGGTCGATGTGTACGGTCTTGGCGATGAAGGGACTCAAGGTTTGATCAACATCTATAAACAAATTGATAAGGAGACCAATTAGTGCTTCAAGTTCAGTTTGCATCTTCACATAACATCTTGTTATTAGTGATCGCCGTTATTTTCTTACTTTCTGGCATCTGGGACATTATCAAAGGCTCAATGAGCTTGTTGCGTTATCATCGTCATGAAGCCCGTCTTAATGAGCCGGCCAGAACAGTCAGCTGGTTTCTAACAGCTTTAGGAACCACAATGGCGGTCGCTTCGGTGATTTTATT
Source organism: uncultured Ligilactobacillus sp. (assembly GCA_934215475.1). GTDB lineage: Bacteria > Bacillota > Bacilli > Lactobacillales > Lactobacillaceae > Ligilactobacillus. Next base: position 43,626 of record CAKPZY010000009.1, on the reverse strand, counting down.
TTATAGCGCCTTGGCTAATAAGTAAAAATTGTTAATAAAGCATCTTGCTACAAGACAGCGAGATGCTTTTATTAGCAAAATTTGAGAATATATAAAATTATGAACTTTAACCGGAAATATTTTGACTAAGCTGCCCAAACTCCAGCCGACAATGATGCCTCTACCTTCGCGTCGTCCGTTGTAAATTTTAAGGTAGGCGTCTATCTTTATGACAAGACACAAAAATGCGCCAGGACTTTAGAAAGTTGAGCCCTGGCGCATTTTAGTTTTAAATATTTTCCCCTTAAGGCATTGCTTTAAGCTGTTTTAGCAGTTCCTGGGCGTTTCTTTTTAGCGACCTTCTTACCCATTGCCATCTGGTCATTGTAACCCCAGAACCAGGTGACAGAGAAGGATACTAACAACGCAACAGCGCTGGATAACAAGAAAGCATAAAAGCTGGTGAGGTCTCCTGGATTTTGCGTATTAAAGAAAGATGAAAAGCCAATCAAAGATCCAGTGAAACCATACATCGAGCCGTGCATTATTCCAGTGATCAAGCCGCCAAATGCTGACCCGATACAGCCTGAAATGAATACCCGCCGAAACCGTAAGTTAACACCATAAATTGCAGGTTCAGTTACCCCGCAAAATGCTGAGATAGCTGCAGCGATACCTAACGTTTTACGTTCATCTTTTTTGGTCTTAATGGCCACTGCCAGAACAGCAGCTCCTTGGGAAGCCATCGTAACGGAGATGATCGCGTTTAAAGCACTTTGACCGCTGCCGGAGATCTGTTGCGTAACCAACGGAACAACTCCCCAGTGCAATCCGAAAATAACCAGGATCTGATAAAAACCGCCGATAAGCAGACCGCCGACCCAGCCGGATGCTTTGACCAGCCAGTTGATAAAGTCTGCTAAACCATTCGCAAACCCTTGAATGATCGGTCCTGTAACAACAAGTGTGATTGCTGAAACTACTAAAACGATGATCAATGGATTAAAAATCATTTGCAAGTAGCTCGGCATATGATCATTGAGCCAATCTCCAAGGATCTTTGCCATCCAAGCAGCTAAAATCATTGGGAAAATTGAATATGTGTAGTTTAAGAATTGGAAGTGAAAGCCGCCGATCTCAAACATTGTTTTAAATCCTTTCCCCCATGTAACGATCTGGGGATAGGCTAACACCCCACCGATTACAGCCGCAATTATCGGATCACTGTTCAGTTTCTTTGCTGCGGCAAAGCCGACCAGGATCGGTAAAAAGTAAAAGGCGGAATCCGCCATTGCACTGACAGTGATATAGGTTGCGCTGGTAGGTTTGAGTAATGAGCCCAGTTGCGGCATTGATAATAATGCTAAAAGTCCCTTAATAATACCAGCTGCTGCAATGACACCGATAACAGGGCTCATAGCGCCTGTGATAAACCCAATCAAATTACCAAACGCACGCGTAACGACATTCCCTTTTTGCGGGGCTGGTGAGCTGCCGCCAGTTTCAGCTGCAGTTTGGTCTTCTTCGACAAATTCCGGACCAAGATGATTCATAACAGCATCATAAACATGCGAAACTTCTGATCCAATAACAACTTGATACTGGCCGGATGCGCGAATAACATCTATGATCCCTGGAGTGTTTTTTAAGTCCTCATCCTTGGCTTTGTCCTCGTCCTTTAAATAAAAACGCAGCCTGGAAATACAGTGGATCATGCTTTTGACGTTGCCTTTTCCCCCAACATCTTTAACTATGGTATCCGCTAATTTAGAATAATCTTTCTTGGCCATGAGTGAACGCCTCCTTTAATTTTGCTTGATTTCAGCCACTGGCTGTCCAGCTTCTGACTTTCCTGTTGTAAGATCAAGGTCAACATCTTTGTCGCTTGAATTAGTAATGACGGTTAAGATCGTAGTCTGATAGTCCTTATCTTTGATTTTTTGTAGATCCATCGTGCCTACTTTGTCTTTTGCCTTGACTTTTTGCCCAACCTTAACATTCATATCAAAACCAGCACCTTTTAATTCCACAGTATCGATCCCTAAATGCAGCAGTACTTCTAAACCGTTAGGTGTTTGAATCCCCACGGCATGCTTGGTATCAGCAACTACTGTCACTTTCCCAGAGATCGGAGCATAAATGGTGCCCTCAGTTGGTTCCAATCCAAAACCTTTGCCCATTATACCTTTTGAAAAAACCGGATCCTTCGTATCTGCCAGAGCAACGACGTTCCCTTTCGCTGGTGCTTCTAATTCATGCTCAGCATTTCTCTTTTTAAAACCAAACATTAGAGTATCCCTCCCAAAAATGAACGAATTATGGCGACGATCACAAAATGTATTTAAAAGCGCTTTCTTTTTTCGCTTTTAATAGTAATCCTTGTATAGACAGGTGTCAAGCAAAATGAGTTTTTATTTTTTCTTTCTGAAATTTTAAAGAATACCGCAGATTAATGAAAACGTTTTTGCTAAACTGTTGCTTGTCTATACATATTTGTTTATAATGAACTTTGAAATTAAATTTGCATATAAGTAGGTAAACATTATTACAATGGTTTACCTAGAAAAGATATGAAATAAAAATCAATTGGAGTGATCAATCGTGCAAGCTGCCCAAAGTAAGCAGTTGATTATTGCCCGTGATATTCTCGCTAAAATCAAATACGGCCAGTATAGTCCAGGCAGTTACCTGCCTAGCGAAAATCAGCTGACCGAATTATACGGTGCCTCACGAGAAACAATTCGTAAAGCTCTCAACGAATTGACCGATATGGGTATGATCCAGAAAATCAAGGGAAAAGGCTCGATTGTTTTGGACATCCAACGTTACACCTTCCCCATTTCAGGGATTACGAGTTTTAAAGAATTAAATGAAACACAGGAAATGCATGCACAAACAAAGGTCCTTCAAGATAAGCCGGGAACTATTCCAGATTACTTTGTTTCACGTGGGCTGGACCATGACCAAAAGGCCGTCTATGTTGAACGGCTGCGCATAGTCAATAACCAAGCCGTGGTTTTAGATAAAGATTATCTGCTCGATCCCCCGACAAATAAGATACCCGTTGAGGCAGCACAAGATTCATTATATGAATACTTGGAAAATCAATTAGGTTATGAAATATCTTATGCTACTAAAGAAGTAACGGTGGAAAAGCCTACCACAGAGTTAAAGAACTTGCTGCAACTGGAAGAAAAAGAAATGGTCGTTGCGGTACGGAGTATGACTTACCTGGCTGATACCACGCTTATCCAACTAACAGAATCATTTCATAGGCCCGATAAATTTAAATTCGTTGACTTTGCAAGAAGAAGAAAAATTTAACAAAATTCACCTCGCCATAAGGTGCGTTTCTTAAAATAACCGAAAGGAGTCCATATTATGACAAATTTAGGCAAAAAAGTGATCTACCAGATCTACCCAAAATCATTTTACGACAGCAATGGTGACGGAATCGGAGATTTGCGTGGAATCATTGAAAAGTTGCCTTACATTCAAAAATTAAACGTTGATATGATCTGGTTCAATCCCTTCTTTGTTTCCCCACAAAACGATAATGGTTATGATATTGCCGACTATTATCATATCGACCCGCAGTTTGGAACAATGAAAGATTTTGAGGAACTGACTGCCAAATTAAAAACTTTGGGAATCGGGGTCATGCTAGATATGGTCCTAAATCACTGCTCGACCCAAAATGAATGGTTTCAAAAAGCGCTAGCTGGAGATAAGCACTACCAAAAATATTTCTATCTTCGCCCTCCAAAGGAAAATGGGGACCTCCCTACAAATTGGCAATCCAAGTTTGGCGGACCAGCTTGGGCCAAGTTTGGTGAGACAGGATTATACTATCTGCATCTCTATGATCCAACACAGGCTGACCTGGATTGGCATAACCCAGCAGTTAGACACGAAGCAGCCAAGGTTGTAAATTTTTGGCGTGCAAAGGGAGCCCATGGTTTTCGCTTTGACGTGATCAATGTTACCGGAAAAAGTGAAAAATTAATAGATTCAACCGATCCACTCGAAGAAAAGTCGCTGTACACAGATACTCCTGTCGTGCATCAATACTTAAAAGAACTCAATCGCAATAGCTTCGGAAAGGATCCCGAAAGTATCACGGTCGGCGAAATGTCTTCAGCTAACCTTAAAACCTCGGTCGAATATTCGACTCCCAGTGAGAATGAGCTTTCCATGATCTTTACCTTTCATCATTTGAAAGTTGATTATCGCAATGGCGATAAATGGGATACCATTCCATTTAATTTTGCCAAGCTAAAGAAAATTATCAGTGATTGGCAAACCGCAATGGATGAAGGAGGTGGATGGAATGCCTTGTTTTGGAATAACCACGACCAGCCTTGGGCATTGAATCGTTTTGGCGATCCAATTAATTATAGAGAAAAATCTGCCACGGCCCTGGCTACAGCCATCCACCTTTTGCGGGGGACTCCTTTTATCTATATGGGTGAAGAAATTGGCATGAAGGATCCTAATTACGGATCGATTGAAGATTATGTGGACATTGAGGCATTAAACGCATATCAACGCTTAAAAGCTGCGGGAGTTTCTAGCAAAGAAGCATTCGACCGGGTAAAAGCGAAAGCACGTGATAACTCGCGTGTGCCAATGCACTGGGATGATTCGCATTATGCCGGTTTTTCCTCTGTAACGCCTTGGCTCATGCCGACCGATCAAAAAACGATCAATGTCAAAGAAGAATTAAAGTGCGGAAGCATTTTTAATTACTATCAGGATTTGATCAAATTACGTAAAGAAAATCAGCTTGTTTCTGACGGTCATTTTCGACAATTATTGTCGGATCATCAACAAATTTTTGCGTATGAAAGATGGTTAGACGATAAACCCCAGAAATTGCTGGTCCTCGTAAATTTCTACGGTACCAAAGCGTCTTATACAACACCAGGCCGATACGCAGGCAAGAAAGTGCGGATAATTATCAATAATTATGGGCATCATAAAGTGACGGACGGAAAACTGCCAGAAACAGCAGTGCTCGAACCCTACGAAGCGATAGCATATCAATTAAATTGAACAAAGTTGGTGTGTTGCTCGGTAAAATTATCAGCAACACTTTTGCTTGAAATTAAAACCAGACAACGCTCACAAACATCATATTTTAGAAATTTATATTAAAAAGGGCCGCCAAGGTTGATTTCTTGTCGGACCTTTTTATTACTTAAATATTTTGATACCGTTAGTTATTCTTTTTCCACAAATAATTTGTCAGTTTATCACTCACATAGGGATTATCGATATGCATCCTGTTATGCTGGCCTAATTTCCCATTAACTCTATATTCACTGTAAGATTTGGCACGGTTTGCTACAAGATACCTCAAGGAACGCACGGATGCCATCGTCACTAAACCATCTGAACGAGTACCGTCTTTGACGTCTCCGTATATATTTAAGACACTTGTATTACGTGGAAAATTATTTCTTCTTCGTAGTAAAACCCGATATTCTTTGTGTATGATCCGGGGGCGGCCATTTTTTCTCAAAGTATTAGCACGTGGGGAATCGTCCCACAAACCTGCCAGCTCACCATTAGTTGGTTGATTTGCGTGTCCTTGATTCATGATTCCATCGTAAGGACCAGCTAAAACTACCATTTTATCCAGCCGCGGCAGCTGACTTTCTGCCCCCCAATTGAGAGCATAATATACCCAAGCATAAGCACCCATTGAATGACCAACGACGTTGAACCGTTTCAAATCATACGTTTTTTGCAGGTATTTCACGATGCGGTGTAGACCATGTGCATACCGGTATTCCCCCACTCGATTGTTATCAAATTGCACTAAAACAATAGGGTTATCCTTTTTGCCAGTTAATTTTCCCTCAACATGCAATTTATTTCTGCGGGTAACATGGATGACCATTTCCTCAGTCACGATCCTCTTTTCAGAAGCAACCCTAACCAAAGGCTGCTCCGCTCGAAGGCTGCTGGCCCACCCATGCATGAAAATCGTCGGTGTAGCTGACATATGATAATTTTCACTCACTTGGTATCTGTTTTGATAGATACGGACAGCCCAAACTAAAGCTCCCACAAAAAGGAGTCCAATAAGTGCAAGTATTCCAATTTTAGTCCACTGACGCCACTTATTGATAATACTCTTCCTTTCTCCTTATTTACTCAGCTGCCGTTTTTTGGCGTATTCAAAAATCTATTAGTTTTAATAAACTGTAAGGACCAAGCTAAAATAATAGGTGCAATTACACCAATGATTATCCTGAAATACCAATTATCAGTAAAAGCAGTCAGTGTGGTCAAATCAAAAGCGGCACGATGATAAAACATAATTGTGTCCGTATTTTGCCCAATAAATTTTAACGGCAAAAGCCCGCCCATTCTCTCGATCGCTTCACATACGACAAATATCAACAAACATATGATAGGCGGGATCACAAATGCCTCCGGTCCCGAATGGATGTTAGAAGATTTCAACCACATGATAAAATCTAATTTTCCCTTAGCGTATAAATAAATCAGATAAATAAAGAAAGATAATCCGAAAACACCATAGACTACTTTAAAATTCCAGCGGATCTTGGAAAAGATCCTAAATACATAATAACCTAGCAACATCCAGAACACTGCCAGCAACGACATCTGGGCGTCCCAGGGAAAAGCGCTGTGCCCGAAAAATGTAATATCTTGCAGCTTGATCCCTAAGCCAAAGGAGCAAATACCAATTAAAAATTGCAACCAGACGGGTTTAATAAACGACAGCAATAATATGGTCATAAAAATCGCTAAAATATAAGTTGTCATATACCAAAAAACGCTCAAGTAGTTATTGAGGGTACTCCCGCCATAGATCAGCCGTTCAAAGTACAGCAAGGTATAGTCCCAAGATTGATTCCTAAAAAAATGGCTTAAAATAATCAAGATCGTCCCATTTAAGAAATAAGCAACTACTAATGGTTTGATCCGATGGCCCAGCAAATACTTCCATCCTTGCTGATCCGCACTAATTTTTTTGAGAAAAAATCCTCCGATCATGAAAAATAGCGGCATATGCCACCAATAAAGCGCGTTATAGGCAACATCCAAAGATTTTCCTGGCACATTATTGATCGCATGTCCAGACACCACGGCAATGATCCCAATGCATTTGGCATAGTCGACCCAAAGGATCCTTTTTCTTGCACTCATAAAAAATTACTCTTCGTCCTCTCTACGACCAAAATAAGTTTTGTTTCTTAAAAAAATTGTCTATCTATTAAAATATATCATTTTTCAAAGAAAAACTATTATTTTGAAACCACAAACTCTAAAATTGAATAAATATTAAAGAAATCCATCCCCATGGATCTTTTTTCAATCAAATAAAAAAGGCAGGCACCCTGCAAACGTGTCTTCCATTTTAAGACTAAATGATTCATCCAAATAAGGCTGACAGTGATTAAATATTTTTTCTAAATATCAGCCTCGCAGTGTTTCTTATCACACGTCTCCAACTGAACTGTCACATGCCCTATCTGGAATTTCTGTTTTAATCCCTCAGTTATGATGTCCAGTGTTTTAAAATAATCCGCACTTTTATCGATTTCCAAATGGGCTGACAGGGCAGTTTCCGTGGTGGATAAGGGCCAGATATGCAAGTCATTGATTGCTTTGACCTGATTTATGCCTAATAAATATTTCTCGACCTCTCTACTTTTTAGACGCCGAGGGACAGCATTTGTAGACATTTCAAATGACTCTGACAGAACGCTCCATGATTCGATCAGGATAAAAACTGCAGCGGCAATTGATACAACTGGGTCAAGCCACTTCCAGCCCGTCACACTGATAATCAATCCTGCAGCAAAAACAGCGACAGAAATTAGGGTATCTCCAAAAAAATGCCAAAAATTACCCCGGGCATTCAATTCATGACTGCCATTCATTAGAAAAGCAGTTAAGCCATTGACGATCACACCGCTAAATGCAACCACGGAGACTAACCACCCAACTGGTGCTCCCTGCTGTGCCTGTGTAGTTAACCTAATTAAAGACTCCCAAATGACAGCTCCTAAACTAATAAACAGAATAATAGAATTGATCAATGAAGACATGATAGTCGTATTATAAAATCCATAGGTGTGCAGCTCGGTTGGTTTCTTTTTTAGCAGGTAAAAAGCAACCAACGAAATGATCAAAGATAACACATCCGTCATATTGTGGACGGCATCAGTTATCAGTGCCATAGAATCTGCGATCCCGCCAAAAATAAATTCAACAATAACAAAAGCAATATTAAGTACGATCCCGGTTTGGTAACTTCTATTTTGTGTATTTCTTCTGATTTTCTCCCCCGGCTCCATCTTATCCGCCCCTAATCATTTTCTTATACATCTCAAACTTAGTAACTTGCTGATTCGATAAATTTTATTTTTCAATATGTTTGACATGTTCCATTACACTGTCCAAAATAGTTAAAACATGCCGATCGTCCAAACGATAAAACACCTGCTTACCTTCCCTAACACTAGCGACCAAATGGTCTTTCCGCAAACTTGCCAGTTGGTGAGAAACTACTGACTGTTCTAGTTTCAACCTTTCGGAGATCGTTGATACATTCTGTTCTCCCTCTTCTAAAAAATATAGTAATTTCATTCTCACCGGATTACTTAAGGCTTTGAATATCCATTGAGCTTGCATAGCCTCATTGTCCGTGATCCTATTTTCCTTCATATCAGTTCTCCATATTTTTATATATGATATATGTTACATATATCATATGAGGGACTTATCTGCTTGTCAAGTAACTGGAACAGTATAATTCTGAAAATTGGGCTGACAACTTGATGTCCGCACACAAAATTTCTATGCAAACAAAAAACACCATTTTTTCACTGCTTAATTTAGCCATGGAAAAGGGTGTTTTTATAAATTACTCTTCGTACTTATCATTCAAATAAATTCCAACATCATCAATAAATATCTTTCCAGTATATGGCTTAGCCTCCGGTTTAACCATGCCTTTTTTCGGGTAAGCTATTGTCGACGTACTCGTTGCCTTGATGGCAGTTCCCATGACCTCTCCAGTATCGCCGTTCAATCCGGAAGGGATATCTACTGCGTGGATCTTAACTCCTGATGCATTTGCGTTATCGATCACCGTCGCAAAATCACCGCCAACATCTCGCGATAATCCGCTGCCAAACAATCCATCAACGATCATAGTATATTTAGTGAGGTCATCATTCATAAAAACATGCTTCACTCTATAGTAATCACAGATCTGTAATTGCTTCTCCATCTGTTTACTCCGGTGGTTAGGGTTACCAACCAAAAGAATATTAGTGTCATAACCGTGTGTCTCTAACAATCTTGCGACAACTAAGGCATCACCGCCATTGTTTCCACTACCAGCTAAAATCAGAACCTTTGTCAGATCCAGTTCCTTACTACTTAACAAGTCAGCATAAATATTCAAAGCTGCACGTTCCATCAAAACTATCGAAGGGATACCCACTTTGTTGATCGTCTTTTGGTCTAAATCCCGTGATTCTGCCACTGATATTGCTTTTGTCACAAATAAAACCTCCCCGCAAAACACTTTATTAAATCAGACTATTAAAATATCCGTCACGTGGTAAAAATAAACTTATTTAAAGCAATTTCTACCACAAAATCTACCTTTCACTTTCATCATACATCATTTATGTCAAAAGAAAAAAATTTTCCGTTCTGTCGCTAAAATCAGTGCTTGATCGCTCGAAAATCAAAAAAGCCCCCAAACGAGAGCTTTGCTTGTTGGTATTAAATTAAAATCAGTGTACTGGCAAAATATTTAACTAATCAAGCAATGAAAACTTCAGTTTCATTCTAGCGGAGCCTGCTTTAACCATCTGACCTAACAGTTTCTTGCTTTCTTTGATGTAAATATCAGCTGTTTCTTGATTGGCTTTCGTGGACAAAGCTTCAATATTTTGACTCGTCTGTGCCTCTTTATCGATCCTTGCCACGACGTTGCGGCACTGTGCCATAGTAGTTTGCTCAAAGGCAGACCCTAAGTCCTCATAAAGAGAAAAATTCGTATCTCCCAATGTGCCTAATGTCCGGGATAACCAGTAGGCAGTATTAGGATCGTATTCAGCAGTTGCCCCTTTAAATGAGGCTGGGGTATCAGTAATATTAATAAAGAATGGCACGAATGAATTGAATGTGTTTGGTCCAAAACCGAGCCAGTGAATGGCAGCAACTTTTTCTGGCACCTTATTTCTGATCTGCAAAATATGGCTTTCTTCGTTACGGTTGATACCAACAGGCCGAAAGAGCTTCTTATCTTCTAGTTCGCCTTCACCATAGCGGTCAAAAACTGTATTTTGATAATGAGAACTCAAAGCCCACTTAAAGTCTTCGATTGCCAATTTTCGGTCCGCATGACAAATAAGCGGCAAGTCCTGGTCCTGTGGGTCTTGCTCCACACTTGGAGTGAAATATGATTGAATATACCATACGCGCGGGTCATTATACCGAGTATCTTTGATCGTAGCTGAACCAAAGATGTGGCGTAAATTATACTCGCCATCGTCAGGGTTCATGCAATTATCATTGATCAACTGTTCAAGATCTTCAGAATACATAGTGTCCGGAGAACTAAAATCAAAGTGATCGATACTCAAACGATTAGGCACTACTACATAGGCATCATCTGGGATGCGCAGGGCTGCCCAATGATGACCACCAAAAGTTTCCAAATACCAGACTTCATCTTTATCTGAAAAAGCCATTCCATTAGACTCATACGTACCATACTCAGTCAGCAACTGTCCCATCCGTTGAACTCCTTCACGAGCTGAATGAATATAAGGCAAAACAATCGTTGGCATGTCCTCTTCACCAAAGCCATCCTTAACCAACGGGTCAACTGCTAAGATCCGCGAATTAGTCGTGATAGTTTCTGTTGCTGACATCGCGACATTCTCACTATTGATCCCAGCTCCAGCCCAGATACCGTGTGAATTATCTGCATCTGGTGTCGCGGTATAACGCAACGGTTCACTTGACAAGTCGATCTGAAACTTCGAAAGCTTGGATGAATAATGCCTAGGTTGATCTTTAGGATCGACCACGACAAATTTCTGCGGCTCTGCCTTATCACTATGATCTTCATTTCGAGCCACTAAAGTTGAACCATCGATCGTTGCCTTTTTCCCGGCCAGGATCGTAGTGCATGATGATATGATCTTATTCATTTTACTGCTCCTTTTTTGCTCTTTAAGGCGACTGTTTTAGTCGCGCACAACAATATTCTAACAAATTTATACCTAAAAATGTAGGCTCATCAGCAAGTATTTAAGTGAGTAAGCCCCAAAATGCATAACCACTACAAGAGTACTTGGCAAGTTTTTATGCCAGTTTGCCAAGCACCTTAATTTTTGTAATGGTCAGCGTGAATTAATATTTATTTACCTTATAAATGAATAAGGCACTTAATTGAAAATAATGCAATTATGTACAAAGACTCTATTTAAACTTGACCTTAGTTTCGTCGACCGGCCATTGTTCCCAGTCATAACACCACAAAAGGGCCATTGTTCCAGCACCCACATGCACACCGATCACTGGACCCAACTCGCTTGCTTCGATCGCTACATCTGGGAAACTGTTATGCATATCTTCCAACCATTCTTCTTCAAGGCCCGGCGCACCTGCATGGATCACCGTTAACCTTAATGGAAAATCTGCTTCTCTCTTAGCTTTCGCGAACCTTCGTTTGATTTCTTGGTAGGCACGTTTCATTGTCCGCTCTTTTTGCAGTGCCAATATCTTGCCGTCTTTGGTAAACGTCAAAACTGGTTTGATCCGCAAAAGGCTTCCGACAAAGCGAGAGGCGTTGGATAAGCGTCCCGTTCTAACCAAGTGTGACAAGTCATCAACGGCGAGAAATGCTTGGGTGGTTTCACGAAATTTTTCTAACTCTTCGATGACTGTTTTCGGGTGATAACCAGCATGCACTAACCTGACCGCTAATTTTGCCATGGCACCCTCTGCGGCTGAAGCTAACCTTGAATCAAATGGGTACACTTTAATATTGGAGACTGCTGGTAAATAATTAGTCAAATTTTGAAAAAAGGTAGTGATCCCTGAAGATAAATGAATGCTAATCACAGAATCATATCCTTCTTGAGCTAATTGATCGTAGGCCTCTTGCATTTGTCCGGGGGTAATTTGGGTAGTCGAAGGAAGAGACGTTTCGGTCTTCATTTTTTTATAGAATTCGCTTGCCGTAATATCGACATTTTCTAAGTATGTCTGCCGTTCAAAAATTACTGTGATCGGAATAACTTTAATATGGTATTTTTTTATTTCTGCTGGAGTTAAGCAACTGGCTGAGTCAGTGACAACCGCTGTTTTCATGCATGGTTCACCGCTTTCTTGACGGTCTTTGCTGCATAGACCATCTGTAATAAGTTATTCCTAATTATAGCAAAATTACTGCATCACTCCAACCTAAACAGCATCGTTTAAGTCGAGGTAATACCTCAAAAAGCATCAAATTAACGGAGTAAGGGGGTTGAATATAAAGCACTTTAAGATCATATAAAATGCATAACTACTAAAAATTGTCGCATAAAAGATCTCTTAAAATAGATATATCCGACAACCATTTAACAACTCTTTATTTAACTAGATCGTTCACAACTAGTAAAAAACAAAAAAATGGCTGGAAAAAATCATCAAGAATGTTTTTCTGCCACCATGAGAAGTGTTATTACTAAAATACAAGCAAGTTTCAGGCAAAGTCACGTTTTTGCGCTATTGTAACTGACTACCGCTTCATTTTAAGCTCTAAATACAAATCATTATATTTCTGTAATTCACTTGGCCCTAAGTCTTCATAGACTTCCATCTTTTGTACCTGCTTTTTGGTAGGATAAAAAGCATGATCTTCTCTTACCCGCCGCGGCAACATGCGCATTGCTTTGACATTTGGGGTTGAGTAACCAATATAATCAGCATTCTTCGCTGCATTCTCAGGCTCTAACATAAAGTTAATAAAAGCATAGGCACCTTTCTTATTTTGCGCGGAACGCGGGATAACCAGGTTGTCAAACCAAACATTTGTCCCTTCAGCCGGGACCACATAATGGAGATGTGAATTTTCTGCTATCATTTCAGAAGCATCACCAGAATATTCAACGGCAACTTTTCCTTCCTCATCGGCCATATACATTTTGATCTCATCGGCAGCGATGGCTTTAATATTAGGAGCCAATAGCTTTAATTTTTCATAAGCTTCTGCTAAATGACGGGCATTAGTCGAGTTAAGTGAATACCCGAGCGCACTCAGGCCAATGCCCATATATTCTCTGGCACCATCTACAAACATGATCTGTTTGTGAAATTTTGGCTGCCAGAGAGAAGACCACTGGGTAACATCAGAACGCTGATAGTATTTATCATTATAAATTATCCCGAGTGTTCCCCAAAAATATGGGACTGAGTACTGGTTACCTGGATCAAATGGTTGATCGAGATAATCTGAGCCAATATTTTTTATCCCAACCAGCTTACCACGAGAAATCTTTTCGACCAGATGCTCTTTGATCATTTTTTCAGTCATGTAGTCACTAGGGACGGCAATGTCGTAGGCTGTTCCGCCTTGCTTGATTTTAGTGAACATAGCCTCATTGGAATCGAAGGTATCATAATTAACCTTATAACCTGTCTGCTTTTCAAATTTGCGGATAAGTGCAGGATCTAAATAATCACCCCAATTATAAATATTCACAGTATGGGCGCCAGACATACCCGTTGATTTATTGAGCTGATAAACTCCAATCGCCAAAACTACAATAATGACTATGATCCCTATTAAAAGGGTCCGTAACTTTTTCATTTGATCAGCCCCTTTTTCCCTTTGCCAGCCTTTATTACCGGCTGATCTTTGCTGATCAGGTAATAACCCGCCACTAAGATCAACGCAAAAATAAAGACCAGAGTACTCAAGGCATTGACTTCTAAACTGACACCCTGGCGTGCCCTAGAATAGATCTCAACTGATAAAGTTGTGAATCCACCGCCAGTAACAAAAAAGGTCACAGCAAAGTCATCCAAAGAATACGTAAATGCCATAAAGTAACCCGCGATGATGCCTGGTGTCAAATAAGGCAAAATGACATTTGTTAGAGTCTGCCATGAGTTAGCTCCCAAATCATAAGCAGCAAAGACAAGTGTTTCATCCATTTTCTTTAATTGCGGTAAGATCATCAACACAACTATTGGTACTGAAAACGCAATGTGAGCTAACAAAACGCTGACAAAACCCAAGCCAAATCCTTGAAAGACATGGCCGACCGTAGTAAATAAAATCAGAAAACTAGCACCAATAATAACGTCCGGCGAGACCAGCAATAAATTGTTAGCTGAAAGCAAACTATTTTTTGTGAAATGGGTTTTTGAATAATTGATCAACAAAGACCCGCACATCCCGATCAAAGTCGCTATTAATGCAGATAAAAATGCTAGGATAAAAGTCTGCAGCAAAATAATAATTAATCTCGTATCGTTAAACAACTCTTGAAAATGTACCCAAGAAAAACCCGCGAATTTATTCATAGTCGTCGAAGAATTGAACGAAAAGCCCATCAAATAAAAGATAGGTAAATAAAGAAGAACAAAAACAAATATTAAGTAGATATGAGCAATTTTATTTTTTTTCATCTTCTTCCACCTTTTCTTCTGCCGCTAGTCATGCGCATAACTAAAAACATGATAATAATCAGCACCACACCAATAGTAGCACCCATGCCCCAATTTTGAGTCACCAAAAAGTGTTCTTCGACTGCAGTCCCCAGCGTTATGACTTGGTTTCCGCCAATCAGCCTAGTCAACATAAACAAGGACAACGATGGTATAAAGATAGCTTGGATCCCACTGCTAACACCATTCAGAGACCAAGGCCAGATAATTTTAGTAAAAGTTTGCCATTTATTAGCCCCCAGATCATAGCTGGCAGAAACTATGGATGGATCGATTTCCACCAGCGAATTATAGATGGGCATGATCATGAATGGCAGTTCAATATAAGCTGAAACAAAGATAAAGCTGAAATTGGTAAACATGATCTGTTGTGGTGAAAACCCAAACAGACCTAAAAACTGATTAACTCCTCCATGTATCCCAAATATTCCAATAAAAGCGTAGGCTTTTAACAGTAAACTGATCCATGTCGGCAAGATCACCAGCAAAAGCCAAAAATCGCGGTGTTTCAACTGAGTGAGGAAGTAAGCCGCCGGATAGCCAACAATTAGTGTGGCTAAAGTGATCAAAAATGCATACCAAAAGGAATTTAAAGTCATCAACAAATACTTGGCCGACCCGAAATATTCGGCGTAATTGTTCAAAGTAAAGTGTCCGCTAATGTCAAGAAATGAATAACCAATTATTAACCCAATTGGCGCTAAAACAAAAAGTAATAGCCAAGCGGTGTATGGAACTGCAAAAACTGACCGCATCTTTTGCATTTGTCTATCCCCCTATCCCTCATAGCTTTCAAGTCGCGCATCAAAATCAGCTTCACTCTCGTGGAGTCGCATAATATGCACGTTGTCCGGTTCAAAATCCAAGCCGATCCATTGACCAGGTGTTGACTTTTTAGTTGAATGAACGATCCATTCGTTGCCGGCTTCATCAAAACAATCTATCTCATAATGCACTCCCCGAAAAAGCTGAGCGTCAACTTTCACTTTTAATTTGCCCTTATCTACGGTAGTCAGTTCCAAATCTTCTGGCCGTAATACGGCTTCCACTGGTTCATTTTGCCGCATGCCTCCGTCCACACAAGTAAACCTGTGACCGCCAAATTCGACTAATTCATCAGCTATCATTACCGCTGGAACAATGTTACTGGCTCCGATAAAGTCAGCAACATAGTGGTTGACCGGTTCATCGTATATATCCACCGGTGTTCCGCTTTGAATTATCTTTCCTTTATTCAAAACAATGATCTCGTCACTCATAGCGAGTGCTTCTTCTTGATCATGAGTCACAAAAACAAAAGTGATCCCTAGGTTTTGTTGCAACTCCCGCAGATCATATTGCATATCCAAGCGCAACTTATGATCAAGTGCAGAAAGTGGTTCATCCAACAATAGCACTTGAGGTTCGTTTACTATCGCACGTGCTAAAGCCACCCGCTGTTTTTGTCCGCCAGACATTTCTTTGACCTGTCGTTTTTCATAACCTGAAAGTTGAACCAATTTCAATGCACGCTTGACCTTTTGTTCGATTTCTTTTTTAGGTGTTTTCTTAATTTTCAAACTAAACGCGATGTTGCCAAAAACGTCCATATTTGGAAATAATGCATAATCTTGAAAAACAGTATTGAATTCCCGTTTATTTGCCGGAATATCATTGATCCTACTGCCTTTAAAATATATATCACCTGTAGATAGCTGCAAAAATCCGGCCATCATTTTTAAAATAGTGGTTTTTCCACAACCTGAAGGGCCAAGCAGAGTATAAAACTTGCCCTCCTCTAAATCGAAACTCAGATCTTCCAAAATATTAACGTCGTTGTCATAGCTTTGTGAGATGTTTCTAAAAGAAATAATAGGCTGTTTCACTGCTTTGCCCCCTTGTATTATTAACGAGCAACACGATTTCTAAAATTTGCTCAAGCTAGTGCCACCTGCAATAGACACTCATGTGTGCGCATCACAAGCACAAGCTTTATTTATATTACACTTTTTGGGGGTAAAAGCCTACATTTTTTTAAGGGAAAACACATACAATTTAAATCCCTGCATTTTCAGTGGTTTACCCTGTCCAAAGAGACGAGAAGATTTTCCATCAAGCCTAACCCTCAATTCTTATGGTTAGCTTTTATCAAAATTATTAAGCGACTAAGACCAGGACAATTTTATTTCTGAGCTAATAAATTTCAGCAGGCTTTTGTACATTTTAAAAATAATTTTGGCAAAAAAAGCGGCCCTTGTTCTGGCCACTTTGGAAACTTTATTTGAGATAAGCCCTGGTATAATCATTTTGCCCAACTGTATGATAAGCAACTCCTTTCAGCTTAGGAGAAACCAGGTAGCTTTCAGTTTGGTTATAAATTGGAATTAAAGGTAATGTATCGTTTAGCCTTTTCTCAGCGTTGCGCATATTCGCCCAATATTTAGCTGGAGAATTGGCATTTTTATACCGCTCATCGTCAAGTTGCTGATTATAGTAAGCATCATTATATTTACCATAATTTTTTGGATTTCCAGTGGTAAAGTTTTCCAAGTTGCTCATGGGATCAGAATAGTCAGGATTCCAGAAGACGTAATTGATGCCAAAATCTCCGCTGTTGACCTTATTGATCCACACCTTTGGAATGGCATTGTTTACGGTCACAGAGGTGTGCAAAAAATTGTCTTCAATAACGCTTTGCAAATATTCCGTAACCTGTTTGGTAATGATCTCATTATAAGCGACCAAACTGATATTGACTCGCTTGCCACCAAGCCCTTCTTCCTTAATACCTTCATTCCATAGCTTTTTGGCTTTAGTTAGATCACGTTTTGTCGAAACACTGGTTTCAGAACCAAAGTCTTTGTTTGTTGTCGGGTCAATAGCCAGCCCTTTGCCGGCAAAAGTATATGCTGGTTTAGATCCATCACTGATCACATTATCCGTCAAGCGTTTACGATCCAAAGCCAAATTCAGTGCTTGGCGGACTTTCAAATTTCTAAACGGACTTTTGCCGCTCATATTGAAACTTATATAGTAAGTTCTAGCAATTGGATTCCTTTTTAAATCAGAATCTTTGTGCAGCCCTTTTGCGGTGGAACCCGTGACCCGCGCAACATTCAGTTTCTTAGTTTTGTACAAATTATAAGCTGTATTCGAATCTTGGACCACTTGAACATTGATCTTGTTTAGCTTTATATCTTTTTTACCGTAATAATATTTATTCTTGGTTAGATTCCAGGATTTATTGTTTCCTTTCCAACCTTGGATCATAAAAGGACCATTACTGCTGAAGGTAGCAGAGTTAGTAGCATATTTACTACCATATCTTTTAATATAATTAGTATTTTGAGGGAAAAAAATCGGCAAGGTCAATAATTTATCAAAATATGGAACAGCCCAGGTCAATTCAATTTTTAGCGTTTTACTATCTGTTGCTGTGGCTCCTAAGGTCTGGACAGATTTTTGGCCAGCACTGATTTCTCTAGCATTTTTTATAGGAGCAAAAATGAAACTATAACCGGCTGTGGCTTTAGGATCCAAAGAACGCCTCCACGCCGTTACAAAATCTTTCGCGGTTACCTGTTGGCCATTGTTCCATTTAGCATTTTCTCTCAATTTAAAAGTATAACTTTTACCATTATTAGTGGGCTGGACTTTTTTAGCAGCTATTGCAGGCACAACCTTATTGTGAGCGTCAACCCGGTAAAGGCCTTCTGATGTCTGAGTCAACATATCCCACATGGGGATGTCGGCAACAGCGGTAGTGTCTAACGACTGCAAGTCGCCTTGAGTCATAATGGTAATGTTCTTTTGCGTTTTGGCGGATTTATGATTAGAATATCCGGCTAGTAAAAACACCCCAATGACCATCGCCATTAAAAACTTGCCAACTTTTTTTCTCCTCATAATATTTTGCCTCATCTTTGCTGTTTTTCTTGATAGAGCACGGTCTCTAATTGCAGAAGTAATGGATTCTCTAATCAAGTTCTTAGAATTGTAATCTAATTATAACTTTTGCGGAAACTCTGTCAATATTTTTTCTATCAAACTCAGTGACCAAACATTAAAGGGCACCAAAAATCACAGGTTTCTGAACTGCTTTTCTCGCTGGCAAAAATCAGAACCTCTTTTTTAAATCCCATCGAGATATTTGTCATGGTATAAAAAACAGGATGATAATAGTCCAGAAACTATGGACTACTATCATCCGTTAATATTAGTAATGATATTGTTGCCTAAATTAATTTAAATTGACACAGATCACTATAGAACATTGGTGGAACTATTTCATGCTTTCCGCCATTTTAATAATTGTCTCAGCACTTTTTCCTTGAATAGAATATACCGTGTTGCCATCTTGCCAAGTAAGTTTGTTAGTTCCACTGACCTCAAACTCACCGGCTGCAATTGTATTCGGTACCGGCAAGGAATGTGTCTCTAACAAATTAACGATCGTCTTAGCTGTTGGTGCAGGATCTTCTCCGTTAACTGCCGCCGCATGGACAGCCAAAGACCATCTGCCTTCATTCCAATGCAAGTAACGTTGACCGGCTCCCGCATTGATATGGCCAGTAATATTATGTCCAAGATCAACACTTGGCAGCCCTTGATCTTCCGAAGCCGGATGATAATTGATCCCACCTTGAGCCGCACTTGCTGAATCATAAGTCTTCTTATATAAAGTAGCATATGGTACTTCATTTTGTACGGATGGGTCATTCAATGGCTTAGGGCTATTACCAACGCTGTAATAAACGGTATAGTTAGCACTGTTCCCCGTATATCTAGCATTTAAATTAGCACTACCTTCGCCTAGACCATCCCTTTGCGGCAGCAAAACATGGCCTAAACTACGATTCAAAGCTGAATTCAGTGTTTCTATCCGTGACTCGCTGCTCTTGTCTTGCTGTCCCTGATTTGCAGAAGAAGCAGAAGATGCCGCGTTGGCAGAAGAGCTTGATGAAACAGTTGAACTTTTATGCACAGCCTTTTTTGAACTGCTCTTCTTTGGTTCCTTCTTCTCAGTTTTTGTCTTAGAAGAAGTGTCTTGAGAGGAATTGTTATTATTTGTTCCACACCCCCACAGCAGCAAGGCTACTGAAGCGATAGAAACATTGAGTAGTACCTTTTTCATAGCGAAAACTTCCCTTCTAGTTTAACTAATGATTAAACCGCAAAAGGCGACTTAATGTTTTCTGCCAAATAATTATACTGCATTGCTTCTTTGACATCAGACGTATCATATCCGAGGATCCCACCGATAGCATAACTATATGCCAATGCGGTCGCAGGCCCCCGACTGGTTAACAGATGAGCTTTTTTATCAATAACTACTATTTCATCTGAATGCGTAACATTAGCAGCCTCATTGTTGATCTGATCTTCCATTCCTGGAAATACAGTGTACGTATGACCATCTAACAGTCCATAACGTGAAAAAGCAGTTGGCGCAGCACACATTGCCGCATTCCAATCACCATCCGCAGACCGTTTCTGCATCAATTTCATCAAACGATCACTATTTCGCAGATTCTGTGCTCCTACTGAACCGCCTGGGAAGATCACAATATCATAATCTAGCAAACTATCATCTAAAACCTTATCACACGTTAAAATTACGCCGTGTGCACTGGTAACTTTAAGTCCGTCTAAACCGACCATGTCCACCTTAGCACCCAGGCGCCGGAGAACATCAACTGGACTTAATGCCTCCAATTCCTCACAACCATCGGCAATCATAACTGCTGCTGTTTTAGTCATAAATAATGTCTCCTTTCATATTTTTATTTTATCATTTTACCCATCCAAGTTCTATTTTGTTGGCTAAACCAGTCCGGTTACTTTGAAGGTGAATGAGTTTCAAAAATAAAAAAGCACTCCTAACCGAAGTGCTTCTAAATTCACTTTCTGATATTCGCATTTTAAAGTCAGATCTTCAAACTTGTCTTCTCAATTTCCTTAACCAGGTAACTTTCTTCGATGTAACGTAAGATCCGATACATCCACCATGGGTCAGCATCCTGTTGTAAGACACGTCGCCGTTCCGAATTAAATTGATCGATCACATCTAAAAAACTCAACACCTCTAACATTGACAGCTGGTAGTACCGCTTTGATAAATTGACATGGAATCTCTGGGAGATGACTAATTTTTTTAAATCGAGCAACAAATCATACTTGCCGCACTTAGCTACTAACAATGTACTTGTTGACACTTGATCATCTCCTTTTTCTCAGCAGCCTAAACCCTGTTTTTATAATAATGGTACCGCAATCATTATTTTAACACAACTTTCACAAATAAAAACAAAAGAGTGAAAAAATTTTACTTCAAACCGCATTTTAAGCTGCTTTGCTATATTTATTTCTGCAACAAATTTGACCCTCATTCTATGAATAGTTAAACGGAAAAATTTTCCTTTTGGAACTTGATTTTGCTAAAATTTCATTGGAAGAGAGCTAATAAACTGATCAAGTTGTCTTTAATTCCCTTTGGCTATTTCGTAAATGATGGATATAAGCAAGTGCCTTTTGCTAATAATAAATGCGTCAATTAAAAATATATTCATTTTATATTTTTTAAAAAATGAAGGTATACCTCTCCAATTTTCCGCGTTTTCACAAAGTATTATAAAAAATGCTGTAATTAGGTTGTACACAACCTTAAATCGCCATTTAACCTTTGTGAATTTTCCTTTTGCGAATTACTTTACTTTAATTGCTTGCTGGATTGTGGTATTTTGGCGATGTGAAAGGAATAGTAAATTGGGTTTTCGAATAAGTATTATTCACATGTTGTCAGTAATAATAACTTGTTGATATTCATGGACCAGTGCTTATTGGTATGCCCCATTTAGCTAAAAATCACAAGGCTATACAGATGTGTTTATCATTTACTAAATTTTTTCTAAACGAAAGGAAGGTCTATCCATTATGAAGGTTATTGTTGTAGGTTCATCACATGGTGGTTACGAAGCAGTTCGTGAAGTATTGGCGGATCAACCGGATGCGCAGATCCAATGGTACGAAAAAGGAGATTTTCTCTCATTCCTATCTTGCGGTATGCAGCTCTATCTTGAAGGCGTTGTCAAAAACGTCAATGATGTACGGTACGCAACCCCTGAAGGCGCACGAGCAAAGGGTGTTTACGTTTATACCGAACAAGAAATTACCGCTGTTGACGCACAAAAACATACCGTTCACGTTGTGGATCACAAAAAAGGTGAAGAACGCGACGAACAATACGACAAATTGATCTTGAGTCCCGGTGCAGATCCTTCAGTTTTGCCGTTGCCTGGCAATGATCTAGACAATGTTTATGCAATGCGCGGGCGCGATTGGGCAATCAAACTCAAGGCTAAGACGGTTGATCCAGATGTTCATAATGTCGTAGTTGTAGGAGCCGGTTACATTGGCATTGAAGCAGCCGAAGTATTTGCTAAAGCTGGCAAGCATGTAACCGTGATCGATATGTTGCCAAGGATGCTGGCAAAGTATTTAGATGAAGAATTAACTGACATTCTAACCAAAGAAATGGAAAAACATGATATCAAGCCTGCTCCAGGACAAGGGATCAAGAGCTTTGGCGGGGAAAATGGCAAGGTAACAGAAGTTGTTACCGACCAAGCCACATATCCTGCAGACTTGGTAATTGTCGCAACTGGTATCAGAGCCCATACTGAATGGTTAAAAGGTGTTGTGGACTTGGATGACCACGGTATGATCAACGTGGACGAACACCAGCAGACCAGTGCTCCTGATATCTATGCGATCGGAGATGCTACCCTTGTACAATTCGCACCAACCGATGGTACAAAAGCTCCAATCGCGTTGGCAACAAACGCACGTCGTCAAGGACGGATCGCAGGTAAAAATGCTTCGGGCATTTCAGCCAAAACACCTTTTGTATCGGGATCTAGCGCCTTAGCAGTTTTTGATTATAAATTTGCATCAACAGGTATCAAAGAGGGTACCGCTTCGTCTTATGGTGTAAAAACAAAATCTACGTTGGTAACGGATACTTTCAGGCCGCCTTTTGTCCCTGACCCAGCAGGTAATGCCAAAGTTTGGTTCAAGTTGACTTACGATCCCGACACCCAACGGATCTTGGGCGCTCAAGTTCTTTCGACTCAGGATGCGACCCAAAACATCAACACGATCTCCTTAGCTATTCAAGCTAAGTTGACGTTGTCTGACCTGGCATATGCCGACTTCTTCTTCCAGCCTGGATTTGACCGGCCTTGGAACATCATGAATGTTGCTGCCCAAAAGGCCTTGCGTGATGCGGCTAAAAAATAAATATGTATCGTTGATGTTCAACTTTATTACCGAAAGTTAAATATTAACAGGCCCTCCAGTCATTTAGATGGCTGGAGGATTTTTTGTGCCATTTTGTGCATAACATCAACATTCAACATTGCAATATAGATATTTTTTATTATTTAATGAAACAGAATAAAGCAATAGTTCATCATTACCCATTTCTATTTTGCCTTTCTTCAAATTTGACACGCTAAAGCAGAACATGATACGCTGAATTGTGAAGGATAATGCATCTTTCAAAAGCACGCTGCACAGCACGTCTGCGAGATATTTGCAACCCACTTCTAAAAATGCATGTCTCAGCTGTCAGTGTTTCACAGCTATAAGGGTTCTTTCCCTCCTATCAGTAATATTGATAATTAAATATTATATTCTCAATCTTTAATTATTTTAACAGGAAATGAGCTTCATCTTTTAAGTAGATTTTCCATCCAGTTGCTTTCATAATGTTTAATTCGAGATGTTTTTAAGCCATTAGTATGTTGTTTAGTACATTTCTCTCATAAATTGGGAAATTTTGCCTTGATCTCAGTTCCGATAACGCGGCTTTTTTCCTTGTTAATACCCAGGATGATCACAATTTCAATGACTTATCTACCCTAAATGTTTACCCCTTGCCTTGTAACTTCCACCCTTAACGATTTTGTCACACCACTCATATAAATTTGAAAGGATGATTTCATTGCCAAACCTTGGCTCGTCTAGCGAGAAAATTATCGCTCACTACCGAACCTCTTCAGAAGGTTTGACCAAAAAACAAGTAACTGAGCGTGAAAAATATGGTCAAAATAAATTACAGGAAAAAAACAAAGACAACTTATTCAAAAAAATATATAAGCATTTATCTGATATAGCTTCTTTAGTCCTTTTATTTGCCGTAATACTTTCCACGTATCTGGCAGCTACCGGCTCTGAAAAATGGAGCCAGCCAATTATTATCGGAAGTATTCTGCTTCTCAATGTCGTGATCAGTATTTACCAAGAAAACAGCGCAGAAAAAGCATTGGCTGCCTTAAAAAAATTGAATGTCAGCGAATGTACTGTGCTACGAAACGGCGAACGAGAAACTATCGAAGCTGAAGATCTGGTAAGAGGAGATCTGGTTATATTAAGTGCCGGTGATCAAATTCCAGCAGATGGTGTGCTGCTAACTGCTAACAACTTTACTGTCAACGAATCCATCTTGACTGGTGAAAGTGAACCAGTAACCAAGACAAAAGCTGAGGACCAAACAGATGAAAATAGTCAGGTCTTCTCAGGTACAGGTGTACTCCAGGGAACAGGTATCTTAGTAATTACAGCTATTGGAATGAATACCAAACTAGGCGGCATCGCTGAGTTAATAAATGAAACTGAAAAACAAAAGACTCCACTTCAAGAAAAATTAGACACACTCTCCAAAAGGTTGACGTCTGTGGCTGTATTTGGCGGCTTAGTGATTTTTATTATTGGATTTTTCTTTCAAGGTTTCGAGCTTTCAACTGGATTGATAATGGGTGTTTCGCTAGCAGTTGCTGCTGTCCCTGAAACCTTACCGATCATTGTAACTATTAGCTTGTCGTATGGTGTAATAAAAACGTCTAAGAAACATGCTATAATGCGCCGGATCAACGCCGTGGAAACGCTCGGGGGTATTGACGTAATAGCCTCAGACAAAACCGGAACTTTGACGCAAAATAAAATGACCGTCACAAAATATTGGGTCCCGCAAAACCAACCTGCATCAACCACCAGCAAGGTTAACCATGATTCTTTAGAATTTCAGTTGATGCGTTTCATGGCTTTGGCTACTGATGCACAAATCAAAGAAGTAGACGGCAAACAGGTTGAAATAGGCGATTCCACGGAGTTAGCTATTATTCGCTGGCTGGAAAAAGCTGATTTGACTAGAGCTGATTTAGAGGGGGAATACCCGCGGCTTGCCGAAGATCCATTTGATTCGAACAAAAAATTGATGGCTACCTTGCATAAGACACCTTATGGGAAATATTTGCTGATCGTCAAAGGAGCAGTAGATCGTCTGCCCGTCGCTTTGTCAGACGAAAAACAGCAGCAAGTAAACCGGGTCAATAAACAATTTGCAAAACAAGCACTCCGTGTTTTATCTGTGGGCTATACCCTGTTGGACAAAAAGCCGACTGGACCGTTAGATGCCACGAAAACCCCGGTTAAATTAGCTGGTTTAATAGGCATCATTGATCCGCCCCGCCCTGAAGCAATCTCTGCCATCAAGAAAGCCAAAAGCGCCGGGATAACCACCCTAATGATTACCGGCGACCATCCTGAAACTGCCAAGGCGATCGCACGGCAAATGGATATTGCTCAAAATAGCAGCCAGGTTATGACAGGCAAACAATTACGAAAACTTAGTGATGAACAGTTAGGGAAAGATATCAAAAATATAAAAGTCTATGCACGTGTTTCTCCGGAAGACAAGATCCGCATCGTAAAAGCTTGGCAATCCAATAACTCCACTGTCGCAATGACAGGAGATGGAGTCAATGACGCCCCAGCCCTAAAGGCTGCCGACGTCGGGATCGCAATGGGAATAACTGGGACTGATGTGTCCAAACAGGCGGCAGATATGATCCTAACCGATGACAATTTTGAAACTATTGTTACTGCCGTGGAAGAAGGACGAACAATTTACCAAAATATTCTTAAAGCAGTTGAATTCTTGATCGGCGTTAACTTTGCACAATTGATGCTGATGATCATCGCCGTCGCCCTAGGCTGGGGTTCACCATTATTAGCAGAACAATTATTGCTGATCAATGTCTTGGCAGACGGTATTCCAGGATTTTATATCTGTCGTGAACCGTCTGAGGAAAACAATATGTCGAAACCGCCAATTAACCGTAAGACCAGTATTTTCGTTGACGGTTTAGCAAAAAGGGTCACCATTCGAGCAATTACGTTTTTCGGGTTGACTTTAGCTATTTTTAGCGTCGGTCTATTCATACTTTCCTCAGAAAACATTGACTTTGCACGGACGATGCTTTTCCTGACATTGGCACTTGGATCTATGCTCGACATTTATGTCATCAAATCTCGCCAACAACTAAGCCCGCAAACATTTTTCAGCAACCCGCCGTTAAATATCGGCTTGGGAGTTACAATGTTGTCTATAACCCTGCTGGCTTGCCTGCCGGGAATCCGAGAAATCTTTGATTTTACCGGTATCTCAGGCCCAGCCTGGATGATCGTTATTTTAAGCATTTTCATCCCAAGCATCATACTAGAATTCAACAAAAGAATGACCAGCAGACAAAAAAAGAACGTTACCCAAACAGAGTAAAGGTGTGATCAAAAATGTTCTTTTTAAAATTACTATTAACCATGTTTTTGCTCTTCAGCCTTGCTGGCTGGCTGTACCAATACCACTACTCATGATTTAAAGAGCCATAAATGGGAATTTACCGCTCAAAAAATTGATAAACAACCAAGAACATTCGTCAAATTTACGGGCAAGCAAGCAACTTTTTGGACAAATAAAGATACTAAGGCTTACACCTATAAACTCAAAAAAAAGACAAATGGTTCGACCGAACTGATCTTACCCAGCCGCGGCGGTGCCTCAAACCGCGCAGCAACAAAGCATTTTAATATCAAAAAAATTGCTAAAAATTACGAATTGGAACCCTCTAATAAGTTAACTGAGCACTATTATGGAGAAGCGCTATTAAGACCGCTGGCACCAGACCATCCAGATTGAAGCGACGAAGAATGACCAATATCAAAATGCCCCAGGATCGTTAGCATTGGTGCTCATGATCCTGGGGCATTTTAGCGCTATTAAACTGTTTAACTCACTCTTTTTTACTGCGTTTCAGAGCCTGTTCATAACCTTCTGTATACTTCATACTTTTTGCATAGGAATCAGCGAGAGAATCAAACATTTTTCTGCACTTGTTCTTCTGGCTCGTGTTCTGGTTCCCATTTTGTTTGCCTTGGCGGTTGCGACCAATATTTCTATTATCCTGCGATCGGTTATCTCCTTTACCGAAATTAGTACTTCCGTAAGTGTGATTGTTTGTCCGATAACTGCGTTTATTGTTTGTAAGATCGTCAGTAAAATGTGAGGTGCGATAATGTTTTGTATTGTAGATCACACCACCGTAAGTGTATTGCTTCCCTTTTTCATCTTCTGATGTAGGAAGAACATTGTTCCGGTTCTTTTTATTTTGCCGATTTTGCTGCTGTACCATGTGCATTGCTAAATTCAGGTTTTTATCCGGATCTGTCGGTGCATGCTGACCACTTTTCCCGTAAGCCAATTCAGAAAAGAACTTAATTAACCAGACTAAAGCTCCGCCGACAGCAAATATTAAAATTACGGCAAATATTCCACTGATCACTGCCATTTGATCGACCTCCTTGCTTACCTGCAAGTTAACGGCTTTGTATGCTTATTATTCCCGTTCTTTCATCGCCTGTGCCAAGACGGCAGTCTGTCCAAAGGTATTGCTGCTGTCGTTAGGGACGACCAGCATATTTGCTTTAGATTGGGCAATTTGACTGTAGGCGTCAATAGACTGATTCTGGAAATACTTTTCATCGGTACTAGATAGTCCCGCCTGAACTGTATCGATCCGATATTTTTCCGCATCGGCTCTGGTGCGGGTCGCTTGCGCTTGTGCACGTGCCGTAGCCATTAGAGCGTTATTTTGTGCTTCATTATTTAATCTGATCGATTCAGCCTCACCTTGAGCTTTGGCGATTGCTGCGATCCGCTCTCGGTCGGCAGTCAACTGTTTATCCATCGCCGTTTGAATCTCTGATGATGGCAGCAACTCATCGATATTGATGCGATCGACGTTGATTCCATACGTATTGGTCAAGTCTCCAATGGCTGAGGCCAAATCGGCGTTGATCCTAGCTGTAGATCCTAAAGCATCATTGAGTTCCATTCTTCCGATAATATCACGGAGATGTCCGCGGACCAGTTGCGCCATGGACTCTACCGAATCGGTATTATTGTATTCATATTTCATCGAATCTGTTACATGATAATTAAGGGTCACAGCTGTTGAAACTTCTGCGTTATCCTTCGTGATGATCGAATAGTGCGGTAATTCGATGGGTTGCATGGCTAAACTGACTGTTCTGATCCTCTGAGCAAATGGAATATAAAAATGTAGTCCAGATTCCACTGTACGCTTGTATTTTCCAAATGTTTGTACTAGTCCCTGACAGTTTTGCGGGACGACTTTGATCCCAAATGGCATATAAATGACCTCATTTCTTAATTGGCTTGATAGTTAAAATATTTCCTGCGGCCTCAACAACAAGATAAGATGTCTCAGGCTCTACCGGCTGGTTATCACTCGTCAAATACCGGTAATAGATCCCATTTACTAAAACTAGCCCGCTGTCCACAAAAATTTTAGCAGGCGGAACAACTTGATTGATAATCAATCTGCTTTCCATCGTAGCTTTTTTGACAGTCGAATCACCTAACATCTGTCGTACGCTTTCGACGACCATCTGATTAATACTGATGTGATTTTGGGCGGCACTTTTTTTTAATTCTTCATAGATGTCATCAGGAAATCTGATAGTCGTCATTTGAGTTTCCATTAAGCATACCCTCTTTACATTGTTTTAATATCACAATGATATTATACAATAACAACGGCCATTTTGTAAATATTGAAGTACAGATCCACAAAAAAAAGACCTCTGCCTTACGCAGAAGTCACCACGACAAAGAATACTATTAGATGAAATTAAACACCTCAAAATAAAAAGCAGCTGCTTCAATAGTCAAGATCAGTTGTACCAGGCTCAATACACTACCAATGGTAAGAGCCTTGATTGGTGAATGAATCTTACCGATCCTCTCATTATTACCTAGCCATGATAACAACAGCGTAAGAGCGGGGAAAACAAATACCAATAACTTCGATTGTTGATACAAACTCAGTGCATTAAACGTCATTTGTATGGGTATCTCCCGCGGCAAATAAATCATGAGTGCCAACGACAACACAATTTCAAACATGCTGACGATGGCGAATGTCGCGGGGACCTTTCGATAATAGTCGCTAAATTTAGCCACATAGATCACTCCAAATATAATATGTTTTTTCGTTATCCATTACCACAACTTCATTTTAACATGAAAGTCAAAGCATCCGTTAAAATAACATTTGCAATTACCAAAAAATTCTGAACCCGCGGTCCCTTCATACCAACACCTAAAAAATGCCAAACTTTGTTTACCCTGGCAGGCAATTGTAACCAGTGACAATATATTTTGAAGCAAACTTCATTAAAATTTGCAAGCATCAGCTTTCCAAGTATCTCGAGCAGTTTTAACCACTAGATCAACTTTAGCCCATTGCTCTTCCTGATCCAAATCATTACCTTCTTTAGTAGAGGCAAACCCGCACTGGGGGGAAAGACCTAAATTATGCAACGGTACTTCTTGCTCAGCCTGTAAGATCTGATGTTGCAACTCTGTTTCATTTTCCAATTTTGGGGACTTGGTAGTAACCAACCCTAACACAAAGACAGCCTGAGGTTGTGCACGATGTAAAATGGCAAGCGGTTCGAAATCACCATCAACCTTAAGATCATCATATTCCAAGAAAAACGCATCATATGGCACTTGTTGTAAAACATCAATGATCGAAGCATATGAACCCCCACCAAGGGATGCAGAGCGAAAATTTCCGCGGCAAATATGGGTGGTAATGATCAGGTCATCCGGAGCCGAGTCAATAATTTTTTGAATCAGCGTAACTATCTCGCTCTCTAATTTTTGAACGCGTTTTTTATTTTTCTCGCCCTCCAAACCGGCTACAGGCAAAGTGACTCCTAACAACCATGGATCATCCAGCTGTAAATAGCGTAAACCTAATTCGTAGAAATGCGCGATAGTTTGCTGGTAGGCTTTTAAAATGTCTGCCAAATAATCTTCTCGGCTGGCATAAAAATCGCGATAATTACTGATAACTGCAAAATTGCCCGCAAATAACAACGGTGTCGGTGCTGGAATAGTAACCTTATCCAAAACACCTTCCGGAGTAATAGACTTCAGAAATTGAAAGTCTTTAAAAAATGCATGCGCCGGTTCATATGCGATCTTACCCGCTAATTCCAAACCATCATCAACTAACTCTTCTCCACTAAAATTGAGTTTGAACCCGTTGGGGATGATCTTAACCCCTTTTAAGCCTGCTAAAAAATCAATGAAAAAGTTCTTGCGGTTATATTCTCCATCGGAAACAACGTGCAATCCCTGTTTGATTTCCTGGTAAACTAAATCTCTTGTGGAATTTTGTTGAATCCTGGCAAACTCTGCGTGACTGATATCTCCTTTAGCTAACTGAGAATATGCTTCTTTAAGTTGACTCGGACGCAGAAAACTGCCAACCATATCATAGGTATAAAAGTACTTGTGTTTTCTTTCTGCCATTTAAATACACCTCATTCAATAATTAAACTTCAACAACTTGGTCTACGAAAAAAGCACGCATTCCTGCACAACCTTTCATCTGCAGGGACGAATGCTTCGGGTTACCAGCTTTCTTTTCAACACATTTACCCGTGTTGACTCACAGTTCATTCTAATAACCGGGAATTTAACGGTTCCTACCAGGCATCCAGCTTGAACCAGCTCGCAAATAGCTAGAGTTCATCTTCACTTTCATCCAGGGTTTACTTTCACCGGCAAAAAATTCTCTTAGCATAAGGCTGAAAGTTACTCTTCTCTATCGGTCGCTTTGCTACATCGAACTTAAATTAATTGCTAATATAAGCCAAAATTGCCATCGTTGCAAGTCTAACCACACAGTTCACTATAAAACTGCTGTCATGATCAATTCAAAATAAGCATGACTGATCCGCAAATTCGGACTTTAATTTGAAAATCAGCTGGCTTGTTCCCTTAGCGATGTCAATCTTTAGAAAGATCTATACCGTGTGTTTCAGTTAGTTTAACTTCGCTTTGATTGTACTTACTTATACCATTTGTAATTATCCAGAACTTGCTGTGCTTGGTCTGCAGACTGTACATTTTGCAGCCGGTCCACAGTAGTTTGCAAGTTGTTTAGCCTGCCATTTAAGATATTATATAAAATACCAGTTTGCTGTGTCTGATTATCCAACTGCTGCTTTAGTCCTGCCAAGCTTTGGGAAACCTGCCGCATTTGGTTCAAATACTGCTGCCTGTAACCTGCCTCGTCTTTTTGATACCCATTTACCGCCGTTTTGAGTTGCTTGTAATTTTGCCTTAATTCCTTGAGCTGCGTATTGGCTGTGTCTAACTCATCTCCTAGGGAATTATTTTTTCTCTGTAATTCGGTAATCTGATTTCCTTGATCTGCCAATTGCTGACGAGTGTGATAATAACTTATTCCTGTCCAAATCAAATAAACCGCTAAAAGGGCAAGAACTAGATAGATGATCTTTTTGACCCATCCTTTTTTATTCTTACTAGGTTTGCTTGTTTGGCTTAAAGGAACCTTTGACTCGCGACTTTTTTGAACGCTCTTAGGTTCAGGTGCTTTTTCGGTCATGTCTTCTTGCTCAGACGTATCACTAGTATTTGAAGCATTGATATTAATAGTAATTTTGCGCAAAGTCTTCAAACCGCCATTCTCGTCCAGCAAAGATATAGCCGCCTGATAAGTTCCTGCTTGTCCAAGGTGCACATCAGCCATATTGACCAACAGTTTGTCGGTCAAATCTTGGCCTGTTTGGCGATCGGTTGCGGAAGCATTTGTCAAGTGTAAGACGTCTTCGCCTCTTAAAGCCGTCTTAGTATCTATCGTAATAGTATCTTTAGTGATCCTTAATTTCGGTTCCATAAAACCATCAACTCCTGTTATGTGGAAAATGCTTTAATACCGCATTTCTCAAGTTTAGTGAAAAATCTGTAAAAACAAATCTATCTCCATTCTAAATCGTTATTCAACTGAACTTAGCAATTATATTTATGAGATAAATTTATTTACACCTAATAAGATAGCTCAGCAACAGATAGTTTTTGAACATAATAGCAATAAATAAATCTAACTGGCGAATAGCAAACAAGTCACCATTAGCCAGTTGAGAGTATTATTTATTTTGTCATGCTTCTTTCTATACTTTTTGACTTCTCGTTGACCAAAAACTCGGAATATTCAGCTGGTCTAAGTACCCTTCTCCGTTGGTATCGCCATAGATATCCAACAAATTAAAACCTGCCTTTAACTGGCCGCCGATCTGCTCTTCGACCGTATGCGAAAACTGCACGCCGCAATCCTCTTCCTCTAGCTGCTTCATTTGGGCAGGATCACTTAAAGGATCAAATGGCAGATGATTAATTATCCGCTTTTCACTTTGATCAACTATATAATTTATTCCATTATCTAATCCAGCCAAAAGGAGCCCCTTGGGCCTCAAAATCCGCGCAACTTCGCGCCAAAGCGGATATACATTCTTAATGTATACATTAGCCACCGGATGAACGACCATATCGAAATATCCATCTTTAAAAGGCAGCCTTTCAGCGATATTACCGCAAACGGTAGTGATGTGGTAGCCTTCTCTTTTGGAAACCACGTGTTCTGCTGCCAGTTGTTCCTGAGAAAAATCAATAATTGTGACCTCAGCCCCTAATGCAGTCAGTATTGGACCTTGCTGTCCTCCACCCGCGGCCAAACCGAGAACTTTTTTCCCTTTAAGCTCACTTAACCACGAGCTTGGAACTGCTTTAGTTGGTGTTAAAAACATTGCAAATTCTCCATGCAGTACTTTTTGATAAGTATCATGAGTGATCGGCCGGCCCCATTCCCAGCCACCCTTGACCCATTTATTGATCGTTCGCTGATTTTGTTTAACGTAATCTTCCATATATTATCTCCAGTTTAGTTTCCAACAATTGTATCATATCTAACTTAACTGAAGAACTTGGCAGCCAAAAACTAGCTGAATATTTTTTTAAATGTTAAAAGTAGTTATTTCTCATTAGTATTCTAACTTTAGAGACAATAAATCATAAGGAGGAATTTCAGTTACATCGACTTGTTCTTCCATGGCATTAACAACTATCCCTTTTTTTAGTATGCCCGCAGGTATCTTCTGGGCTTCGGAAGTCAAATTTTGCAACCGAACAATATACGCATTTGGTGTCGCATAAGCTGGATAGAGAGCCGAAACGTCTAAATTGACCGGCAGATCTAACAACTCGCTGCTCATTGGCAGCTGGACATCATTCTCTGAATTCCAGATCTTATTGTCTAATCGGTTGATAAACACATTCAAACTCTGCAATTGATAAGAAACATTTGGGGCTAACCAATTTCTGGTCAGGGCATTGTTGCGGATCTCTGAAAATGGTCGGTCTTCTAACTGGAAAGCAAACTCAAACGTATTTCTCCCTAATTCTTGAGCCAGTGGTGTCGGCATCATAATGTGCCCCTGACTGGTGGTGTCCCCTGAGGCTCGCCCAGGGCGCCAAGCCAGATTCGGTTTGCCTAGTTGCCCAGTCGTCGCCATTAACGTCACAAATAAATGACGATCACGATACTCGTATTCTTTTTGTCCTCTGCTCCACAACGTAAAATGCCGTTTACTTTCACTTAAAGTTAGTGACTTATCAAAATTGTACAAATTGACAGGCTTCTCTACAAATTCATCTTGCCAGTCAGCGGGGATCTCCTTATTGTGGGTCGTAACATAACCTGCTTGTATCTGCGCTCTGACTGATTCAGTCACGATCTGCGGAGCAAAACATAATCGCAGCCTGTGAGAATTCACTTGATTATTCACTGTCAAATTGGCACAGATCTGCCCGACACTATTAAAATGAAGTTCCAACTGATATGAAAGAGTGCCATAACAAGGAGAAGCAGCATCATAATCAGTCAGATCTTTTGGCAAACTAGCAGACCCCATTACTACTAACGAGTCTGTTTTAGCGCCCGTTTTGATACTTGCAGACTCAAAGGGCAAGGCCAGTTCTTGCCTATCGTGATATGGGGATGAATCATACGTATCGCCATCATTAGGTGCATCAACTAATGAAATAATATCTTCGAGCCTCTGGTCTTCTGTAACCAGATCAAGCCTACCGCTAAGAAACTCAAGTGTTTGTCCTCCATGGTGAATGCTTCCATGAGTGCTGTTATTTTCACAGTTGATCTGTGCTAATTCTGAGCCAGATGATGCAATATTTAGCACTCTGTACCCCAGCCCTGGCAGCTCGATATCTCCAGTTATTTCCAGTGCGTAGTATTCAGGTTCGTCTGTGTATTCTTCTCCACGTGGAGTCATCATTAAGATATGCTTTCTGGCCGGATAATGTTTAGCCTCAGTAATGACGGTATTTTTCATTCCCTCGATCTGTATCTTTTTAGACGAAACTATGACTTTAACCGTCTTTTCTCCCTGGAATTTATATGGCTCGGTGTTGAAAACCAACACTTGGTCGTCATTCAGTTGCAAAACTTGAGCAATTTTCTTTTTTACCATATTCTCGATCCCGTCAGCCAGCTCGTTACCCTCTTTAAATCTGTGTAAAATGTCGACGGCCACGTTATCAGAAACACTTCCGCCCAGAGTGTCATGTGCTTGGCAAGTCAATAATTTTTTCCACAATTTTAACAGCAGTCCATTGCCAATTTTGACGCCAACCTGGTTTGCGATAACACACAGTGGTTCTACTCTTTTCAGTATTTTTTGCTCTAACTTGAAATTTTCACGCTTTATTCGACTCCTGACTGAGCCAATAGATCGATGAACACGTGCATAAGTGGGCAGCCTTAATTCGCCCTTATATTCCGGCAAAGAGGTCAATTTTTGGCGCATTATTTTGACAAACTCCGGGTAACTGCTGATACACGTGTGGTATCGGCTACGAGTGTTCAGGTCTTCAACTGTTTTTTTTATATTTTTGATAATATTCATTTGGTCGATCCCCGAAGGCATCAGGACATCCTCGTGATCTCCATGATCCGTGACAAATTTGACAGCGGGATCATATCTTTGACTGATAAAATCGACAAGGTTTTGTTTTGTATCTGGCGTAATTTGCCCAGTGAAATACCCAAAAGGAAAATTTATGGCCAAAATTTCCTGTTTGCCCAGACCATGCCAACGGAAATAAACAGAATTAGTCTGACGGTCGAAATTAGTTCCGCGCCAAAACAATAAGTTATCGATCCCCACTTGGCGCAAGAGCGTGGGTAACTGCGCGTTAAAACCAAAAGTATCCGGAAGGTAGCCAACCTTCATTGGCTTTCCATATTTAGCTGCGGTGTCCTTCATCCCAATAACAAGGTTGCGAATAATCGATTCGGCATCAGGCAGCAAAGCATCTGTTTGCGTGTACCAAGGC
Organism: uncultured Ligilactobacillus sp.; assembly: GCA_934215475.1. Classification (GTDB taxonomy): domain Bacteria; phylum Bacillota; class Bacilli; order Lactobacillales; family Lactobacillaceae; genus Ligilactobacillus. The sequence continues at coordinate 8,288 of CAKPZY010000009.1, read as the reverse complement.
CCAACAAACAACTGCTTATTGGCAACTAATTTTCTGATCCTTTCCTTTCCTTCCGGATGAAGAGCGACATATTCATCCACAACGGAAACTTGCCCATCCAGACAAAAATTAGCCTCAGGATGTGTCTCCAATTCATCTAATGCTTCAGTAAACAATTGTTCACTCAAAACTTGTGCATCCATTGTGGTAAAGTACCACTCCCGGTCCCAATGGGTATGGTTTACTAAATATACTGTTGTCATTAAAGGTCCTCCAATTCTACTCGCAATTTAGCCATAACAAAGAAAGCATTGCTGATAAAGTTCAACAATGTTTTCACTAAATCCAAATTATTCAAACTTCAAATCGATATCACTGTCATCCTCTTCGGATTCATCTTCTTCGTCGCTAACTCTAAAGTCTACAACTAGAGGAGCTAGAATTCCGATCACTAAAGCAGACACGGCCAAACCAATCAAATAAGCCCAACCATTATGCACCGTCACAAATCCATAGATCCCCCCCACTGGCGGAATTTTAGCACTTGCTCCCAGCAACACAGTCGTGACTGATCCAGCCGCTCCTGCCAACATATTGATCGGTATTAATTTAAGCGGACTCATTAAGGTGAAAGGTATGGCGCCTTCAGTGATCCCGACAAATCCCATGAACCAGTCACTGCGGCCTGCATCCAGTAATTCTGGCGAAAATCTCTTTTTGTGCAGCGCAGTTGCTACAGCATAACCTAGTGGAATACCGGCAATCGCAACATTTGCCATCATTGCAGGTGTGTAGATGTTAGAGGCTAACAAAACATTACCGGTCATCCACGCAGCCTTGTTGATCGGCCCACCAAGATCAGATCCGATCATTCCGCCAATAACCATTGCCAAAATAACAGAACTAACGCCGCTGTTGACCATTCCTTTGACCCACGCGACCAGTGAAACATTGATCCAGGACAGCGGGCCTTTGAGAACAACACCCATCAAGAGGCCAATCACTAAGGTAGAGATCAAAGGTACCACTACTAAGGGCATGATCGTTTCATATTTTTCACCGACATGAATATGTCTCAAACACCAACGCGCCGTGTAACCGGCGGCAAAACCAGCAACTAAAGCACCAATGAATCCCATATTAGCGCTGGTTGCAAATGACCCGCCAATAAACCCAGCGGCCAGGCCAGGCTTATCACCGATAGCATAGGCAACATATCCTGCTAACACCAGATTCACTAATCCAATACCTTCCCATCCGACTTGGGCAACTTGATTAAAGTAGTACCAAATACCGGTTTTGTATGCTGATAGGTCAGTGATGCCAAAACAAAGTGCAATGATAGTTGGAACAGCTACTACTAAAGAACCGCCGATCACGACTGGCAGCATGTAGGAAATGCCAGTCATAAGAAAGCCTTTCCAATCATTTAATAAGTTTTTCATGGTTCAAGGCTCCCTTCATTTTGCCTTTTCTCTCTGTTCAACTGCTCTAGTTGCCTTTTTGATGACAGCTTTTGGCCTTTCAATGCACATCTCAATAGAGACTCTCAATTTGGGAATATCTTTAAACCGATCGATCTTTTCAATTTTTTGGTCGGAGCCGATCAACAAAAACTTGGCGTTTGCGGCTTCTTCTGGAGTGATCTCATTTTTTAAACCCATCGCACCTTGTTGTTCAACCTTTGTCGTTAGTCCCAACTGTTTGGCAGCTTTTTCTAAGGCTTTGGCAGCCATTGGTGTGTGTGCCAGCCCGGCTGGACATGAAGTAATTGCAACAAAATCCATAATAAAACCTCCTTGATATTTCTTGCGTCCAAACACTGATTTCCCAACTTAACTGCGGTTTCTATCTATTGCTAACCAGAAACTGCTTCACCGCTCAAAAAATCATACACTTCTTTAACAGTCGAACATTCCGCTAATTTCTTCCGTTGCTTTTGCTCAATTAATCTTCCGGAAAGATTTGCTAAGGTTTGTAAATGTTCCTGCTCACTATTGGCAGGTACCAACATAGCAATAATTTGAAAAACTTTACTGTGATCGATCGTGGACCAATCCTCCACCGGCTCTCTACTCCTAACAAATAGGATCGCTGGTTCCTTAATATTTTCGCTGATAGCATGGGGGATAGCGATTCCGTCAAGCAAACCCGTAGAGGCTAATTTTTCTCTTTTTAACAATTCTTTTTCTACATCATCTTCATTTTGCGCCAATCCCAACGAGAATGATCGTTGAGATAAAAACCTGAAGACCTGGGCTTTGTTATGCAAATTTTGCTGCAAGAAAATATAATTTTTATGCAAAAGCTCTCTCATTTTTCCACACCTCTAATTCCAAATAAAATTCATTTTCTTATACAGTTAATTACTGATCTTCCAGCCCATTTTTAGCCAAACTCTGAATGATCTCATGAGCTGAGCGTGCCATGATCATCTGCTCGCTGAGCCGTTTATTTTTGATTAGGTTATAAAAGTATGTGTAAATGTTATCGATCTTGTCTTCCAGCTGCTGGTTGAAGGCAATAAAGAAAACGAGGTGGACCTTTCCTTTGCCCCAATCAATTCCTGCCGGTGAAGTTAAGATGCCCAAAGCAGGTCGTAAAACATGCTCCAATCCGCCATGTGGAATAGCGATCTGCCCGATCTTGGTAGAAGCTAAATGCTCACGCTTCAGCGCCGCGTGAGCCATTTTATGGTCCACATAACCAAACTGCTTTAATCTGTCAGCAATTTCTGTGATTACGGACGTCCGGTCAGAGTTAGCAGAGCCAGCGATAATACACTCTGGATGAAGTAATTCCATAAAGTCAGAGTGCACATAGTTTCGTTTCCGTATTTCAGCGCAAACTTTCTTTAAAAGGGCCACTTCTGTCTGGTTAAGAAAGGGACTGACTTGGATGACCTTTGCTTTCTCAAATTTAAGCGGGACCGTTGACAGCACAATATCAACAGTTGGCGGGGAAGCGATAAACTCTGTTACTGACATGGTATGAACAACGTTAACGTCCTTCACGGTCTCAAGGACCCTTTGGCGAAGCAATTGTGAGGTACCATAGCCTGAACTGCAAACGATCACCAGGGAAATATTCTTTTGTTCTGGAGGATGACGCTTGGTGAATAACTCAAGATGCAGCGCCATATAAGCGATCTCATTTTCCGGCAAGACAACTTTAAAATGATGTTGGATAGCAATTGTTAAGTCAAGTGCCTGATCAAATGCAGAAGGAAAATTTTTTTTGATTTCCTGAGCATAAGGATTTTGAATTGTAACGCCGATCTTTCCTCTTTTTAAAGCCGGCATTAAGTGAAAAGCTAAATTGCGCAAAAGTTCATCATCATATCTTGCTAAAGTATGTTTCAGCCACCAAGTAAGCTCACCAATTAGTCGGACATTCCTAAATGAGCCAAAGTTGTCATTGATGACGGCCACAAACAGCTCAAGGTACTTAGCCTCTGTACTTGGAATCGCTACTTTAAATGCTTTTTCTAATAATGAAAGCAAGTAAACGGTCTCCGTTGAAATACCTAGGTCTAAAATCTCATCTTGCTCGATATATTTATGTTGCTTGATCCTTTTCAGCGATAGAGCAATATGCACCAGAAATGATTCATATTGATATTCGTCAATTTGCATATCATATTTATTCAAAAATTGTTGTACAGCTAAATGAGCCTTCTCAATGCCTTCCTGATCGACAAACTCGTTCAAAAAATGTGGTACTTCAAACTTTTGCACCATCTGGCCCGTTTGTTTATCTTCACGAACCTCTTGGTGCCAATTTTCCTCTACCAGTTGACTCAATATCTGCCTGATCTCTAATTCATCATTATTTAAAATGATTCCAGCTCGTGCTTTTTTGAGCTTGAGTCCAAAATGACCTTTCAGGTATGTAAGTTCTCGTTCTAAAGTACTGCGGCTAACGAATAAACGTTCAGCCAACTCATCAAGCAAGATTGGACTTTGCTGGTCCAACAATAAAAGCAGCAACTTGCTTCTCCCTGTCTGATCGTCATTGTCTACATTGGACGCCCCCGCTAGGTTACCGCGCAACAGATCAATATTTCCCGTCAAATAGATGCCCGTACCCCTCTTTCTGACCAAAGTGACTTGGCTTTGGGCCAAAAAATGTGCTGTACAGTCCAAGTATTTGGAGACAGTTTTTCTCGAAAGGTTAGTATATTCCATTAAGTCCGCATAATGAACAACAGACTTAGAGAGAAGATATTTGGTGATTTTGATAGTGATATTCGTCGACGAATTATCCGTACTCAAAATTATCATCCTTTCATAGTTATTCTAAAGAAAGCGCATTCAAAAGTTAATACCAACTTAATACACTTGTGGTTAGTGTACTTTCTCGTACTTTTTATGAACGCAGCAATTTTACTGCTAAGGCAAAATCTCCCAAGGTAGCGGAACCATTGTTCTTGACGTCTGGAGTTACAATATAGCGTTCAAGCGGCGGCAAGGGAATATAACCGTTGAGCATGCGGGAAAACTCCCGCCGTACTTTTTTTAAGACAGGTTCACTGATGACTCCACCTCCAAAGACGATTTTGTCCGGACGTAACAATAAAGTTGCCTGCATCGCTGCTTGTGCAATATAGTAGGCCATAATGTTCCACACCGGGTCGGTCAGTGGGATATCTTTCCCTTTTTTGCCTAAACGCGCTTCAAAAGTGGGCCCGGAAACCAACCCTTCCAAGCAATCACCATGGTAAGGGCACACACCATTAAAATCACGATCCTGCGGGTGCCGTTTTAATAGGACGTGCCCCATCTCCGGGTGTCCAGCTGTTCCTACAAAATCACCGTTTATAACTGCTCCGCCGCCGACACCGGTACCTACTGTATAGTAAACTAAGGAACTGATCTTTTCATTAGCAAGCAAGGACATCACATATTCGCCATAAGCAGACCCGTTAACGTCTGTAGTAAAGAAAACAGGAATGTGAAGCTGTTTGGAAACAAAGCCGACAAAATCTGTCTCCCTCCAGCCAGATTTAGGAGTTTTAGTGATGAAGCCATATTTAGGGGAACTCTTTCTGATTTCGATTGGTCCGAAAGAAGCGATGCTTAAAGATTGAAGTTCAAATTGTTTAAAATAGTCGACAACCTGCTGGAGAGTTTCTTTCGGTGCTTTAGTCTTGAACGTAACTTGATCATGAACACGGTAATCTTCGTCACCTACGGCACAAACAAACTTTGTGCCGCCTGCTTCTACTGAACCTACTAACATTAATAACCCCACCTTTATTTAAATTACTTGAAATATTTAAGCTACTTCTTTAGCCCTCATTGTAACACTTGTCCTGTTGTACAATGTGCCAGACCAACAGTGTCTATTAATGTAATGAGCAAAGCGGTCAACAGCAGTGGCCGGGCATATTTTAAGGGAACAAAAATCCAATTTTTCCCCAATTAGCATACACTTAAATGGTGGCCACCCCCTTCCCGAGAAATCATTTTTACTATGAAATACTTTTTTAAAGAGAAAATAAAATCAGCCTCTCCAATGTCGAGAAACATGCTTAGCTCTAACAACACCATACAAATACTTGGATTTTGCCGCTATTTTGATTACACTCTAGTAAACCTTTTTCGACGTTAAATTGGTTATCTAATTAGGAGAGGATATGAACATATGGAAGGCAATGGATTTGGGCGGATCGAAGTCATCCCCAAAAATAGCCGTCATCAAAATTTTTGGGATATGTTTGCCACCTGGGTGGGCGCTAACGCTAATAACGGCACGTGGTACATAGGAGGTGTCATCGCTGCCTGCGGTTTCGTTACCGCCTCAACAGCTTTGATACTAGTCGGAATTGTTTCTTATACACTGCTGGCTTTGGCTGGCTATATGGGGTATCGAACGGGCCTGCCTGCTATGAGCTTAACTCGCGCTTCATTTGGGCTTCGTGGAAGTTATCTTCCTTCATTGATCAACCTCGTCCAATTTATTGGCTGGGCTGCAGTCAACACTTTTATTGCTGCCACTTCTATCAGTTACATATTACATGTTCTATTGGGTTGGCCCGTCTATGGTCAACCTGGCGGGACCAAGGGACTTTTGTTAGGAATCCTGGTAATGAGTATTTTGCACTTACTAAGCACATCAGTTAGGGAAAGATCAGTCCAGATCATTGAGCGCTTAGGGATCATTCTTGTTTTTGCGCTTGTGATTTGGGAAACGGTCATTGTCTTTCGAGATGTTTCTCTGAACCAAATAATAGCATGGCGTCCTCCCTTCACAGCTCACATGAGTGTCGGGACAGCCATCGACGTACTCGCAGCATTTAACTTAGCTTGGGTTACTGCAGCTAGTGACTTCACACGTTTTACCAGGAAAAAAAGCAGTTCCACATGGGCGCCTTTTTTAGGAGCTGATCTTGGATTGATCTGGTTTGCTTTAATTGGGATCATCGCCACGATAGCAACTGCAATTACTTTGGGTCATTTCGATCCTAATAATTCCGACCCTTCAACTATTGCCAGCAAATTAGGGCTGGGGATCTTGGCAATGCTGGTCATCATCATTACCAGTACTACCGCCAACGCCGTTAATTTAATGTCTGCCGGCTCAGCATTGACCAATATTACTAAAAAGTTGAGTTTAAGAGTTAGCCTGATTATTGTGACCGTCATTTCAGTTTTTGTAACTTTCATTCCCCTGATCTATTCAACTTTTTTAAATGTTTTCACAGCATTTTTAGACGGTATCGGGATGGTACTCGGCCCAGAAATAGCAATTTTTATAACGGATTTTTATTTGGTCAAAGGCAGAGATTACTTAACCAGTGAATTCACTCGTAAAAACGGTGCCTATTGGTACTCCAATGGAATCAATTGGGCTGCAGTGGGATCTTGGGGATTGGCCTTCATCGGTTATTGGTTGGCCAAACAATACCCAACGTTATCTGACACAACCGGCGCCACCCCAATTGCCATGCTGCTGGCTGCTGTTCTTTATTTGCTTTTAGCCAAATTGCAAGATCACTTAGCAAAATGATTATTGAGATTGACAAAAACTATTCCATCAGCCAAAAGCCTGATCAGAATACTTTTTTGTTTGCAGTTTATGAGAAATAAGAATATAAAATCACTGATAAATTCTTTAAGCACTGTTTCATTTAACAAGTAACCGCTCTCATGTTATTCTTAGCTTGTCCATACTTGTGCATATATGTGGCAAAGGAGGGTATCTATTTAAAGCAAAGTATTCTATCTTTTAGAAAGGAAGCCCTGAAAAATGAAACAAAAGCACCGGGAAATTTCACGTCATTTATTGCAAACTGTGCTCGCAATCGCTGCATTGTCGTTTTTCACTATCTATCCGGCGTTTCAATTATCTGACACAGCAAATAATGCCGCAGCTGCTACTTATAAGAAAGCGCCCAAATTTTCAGGTCAAGTCAAAGTTCCCCAAAAGGCTGGCCAAACGAAAGTCGAAGCTTACTATTCAGTAAAAAAGCTACGGAATAATATTTACCATATTCAAGATTACTCTAAATCTCCAGGCGGAAAAAACGGCAAAAACCCCGCCAGCATGTATTTGATCAAAGGCAGCCAAAGAGCACTGCTGATCGATGGCGGCAACAACGTCGTCAAAGCACGCAAAGAATTGGTCAAGATCGTCAATACCTTACGCGGCACGACCCCGCTTGAAATTGCCGTTTCTCACGCACATGAAGATCACGTCGGACAGTTAGCAGCTTTCCAAACAAACACGATTTACTTCCCAGCCAAAGACAAAGTCAAAAAAACGCATGATGGGTTGGAAGCTCCGCCTAAACAGCGCGATAACTATGTTTGGGTCAAAGAAGGAGATAAGATCGACCTTGGGAATTACCAATTTGAAGTTATCGAAACTCCTGGCCACACACCGGGCAGCGTATGTTATGTCGATAAAAAAGATGGTTTGATTGCTACCGGAGATTCGATCGGTTCCAGCTTCATCTGGCTTTTTGACAAAAAGAGTTTGAAAATTGAGAATAGTTCACTCAAACATCTCTATGCCAATGTCAAGGGGATCAAGGATCCTTTATTCATGCCCGGTCATATGTGGCAAGGCGACCCTGCTAACAAAAAACGGGCACCTAAATATACACCAGCCAATGATCCAATGACGATGCAATACCTCAAAGATATGCTTACACTAACGGATAAGATTTCTAATGGAAAGGCAAAATCCCATAAATATTATGTCGATGGGCATTATCGCGGCAAAGCTTACGTTTACGGTAAAGCTCAAGTCTGCATGATAACGCACTGAGATCACCACTATAAATAACATCTCGTTTTTAATTT
>CAKPZY010000008.1 GCA_934215475.1 uncultured Ligilactobacillus sp. | reverse complement strand
CGAACACAGCAGTTAAGCTTCGTTACGCCAAGAGTAGTTGGGGGATCGCCCCCTGTGAGGGTAGGTAGTTGCCGCGCGCTTGATTTTTATTCCGGCATAGCTCAGTTGGTAGAGCATCTGACTGTTAATCAGGGTGTCGACGGTTCGAGTCCGCCTGCCGGAGTTTTTAATAGCGTTATTGCGCTTTTGTGACCCGCTGGTCAACTGTCATTTCACGTCGGCAACACGGGTTCAAATCCCGTAAGGGTCAGTTAAAAGATTGGTTTTGCCGGCTTAGCTCAGTTGGTAGAGCATCGGTATCGTAAACCGAGGGTCACAGGTTCGAATCCTGCAGCCGGCATTAATGGTACGGATAAATAGGTTTTTAATGTGGATCAAAAAGAATTACATAGAAAGGCCTTCAATATAAAAATTGAAGGTTTTTTTATACCAATTCTAACTGAAATAAAGATGCCGATTTTAAGGGAGCTATGCAAAAAGAAATTTGATCGTTTCCAGAGAGAATCTAATTCTTTAATCTATTGGAGTTGATTAATTACTAGCAAATCTTCTTTGAGCCATTTTTTTCTGATTTTCCGCATTATTAACAATTAGTCTAAGTAATACCCTTTAATGGACAAAGATGCAATTAGTTTAAATGAATATATTTTTAGAAACGTTTCAGGCTCTTAGTGTTCTTTAAAAACGGTATTACCTTTCTTGATACAATGCGATACTTACCACTAATAGCGGGAGAGCAGGGCAGATAAACAAGCTCAATTTTTCCCTGTAGTTTTAATTCACTTAGATATTGATATAAATTATAAAAATATTTTACTAAGAAAATGAGATGTTTATTATATTAATCTATCAGTCATATTAACGTTTAGTGAGTATTATTGACGCATAAATTACTGAATTTTATAATAGTTAATGTTGTTTAATCTTATGAAATAAATAAGCTCGTTTTTTGGGGCAAAATTTTGGAGGAATTATATTTATGAGTGGTAGTGAAGAACCATCATTTCTTGGACACCCACGTGGGTTATCTACTCTGTTCTTTACTGAAATGTGGGAAAGATTCAGTTACTACGGCATGCGGGCTATTCTGCTGTATTATATGTATTTTGCGGTCAGCCAAGGAGGATTGGCGATCGACAAACCGACCGCTGCTTCGATCATGTCCATTTACGGTTCGCTGGTTTACCTGTCAAGCGTGATTGGCGGTTTTATTAGTGATCGCTTGTGGGGTCCGCGGCGGACAGTGTTTATCGGCGGCGTCTTGATCATGTTTGGACATATTGCGTTAGCAACACCTTTCGGAAAACCGGCGTTGTTTATCTCAATTGCTTTGATCGTGATTGGGACCGGCTTATTAAAACCTAATGTTTCAGAAATGGTCGGAGGTTTGTATACTAAAGATGACCCGCGTCGTGATTCAGGTTTTAATATCTTCGTATTCGGGATCAATATGGGCGCTTTTTTAGCTCCTGTGACAGTTGGTTGGTTAGGGCAAAATGTAAACTTTCATTTAGGATTCTCCCTAGCCGCAATTGGGATGTTCTTTGGGCTAGTGCAATATGTGTTAGACGGTAAGAAATACCTGTCTAAAGATAGTTTATATGCTTCTGATCCGATCCAGCCTAAGGACACTAAGTCTTTGGCAAAGAAAACTTCAGTCGGCGTGATCATTATCGCTTTAGTGCTCGTGATCATGGCTTTATTTAAACTATTTAATATTAACAATGTCATTAATTTACTTAGTATCTTGGCCGTTGTCATTCCGGTTTATTATTTTATTTTAATGTTGGGGAGTAAGAAGGTCAACAAAGTAGAGCGCTCACGTGTTTGGGCTTATGTTCCCCTCTTTATTGCTTCCATATTGTTCTGGTCGATTGAAGAACAAGGCTCAGTTGTTTTGGCCTTATTTGCAGAGGAACAAACTAAATTATCGGTGCTCGGATTTAACTTTCCAGCATCTTGGTTCCAAAGTGCAAATCCGTTGTTTATTATGTTATATACACCATTCTTTGCAATTCTTTGGTTAAAAATGGGTAAGCGTCAACCTTCATCTAGTAAAAAATTTTCTTATGGGTTATTCTTTGCCGGTGCTTCCTTTTTGTGGATGATGCTTCCAATTTTTCTGCATGGTACCGCTGCTAGGGTCAGTCCTTGGTGGTTGATCGCCAGTTGGGCGTTAGTAGAGATCGGGGAAATGCTGATTTCACCAATCGGTTTGTCTGTTACCACTAAACTAGCACCGCGTGCTTTTCAGTCACAAATGATGAGTATGTGGTTTCTTGGAGACGCAGCTGCACAGGCTATAAACGCACAGATCGTCCGTTTATACACTCCAGCCAACGAAATGATGTACTATGGTTTGATCGGTGGTGTGGCGGTAATATTCGGTGTTATTTTATTGTTCTTTGTTCCAAAAATTCAAAAGTTAATGGTGGGCATTAACTAATTAATCATTATGAGCTTTATACCCTTGAGTCAGTTTATAGCTGTGATAAGGTATAAAGTTTTTTAACTTAATTTTGAATTTTTGACTATTTTGTTTAAAGTAAACATTGCAAACTTAAGTAAAACAATGTATCATAGTTAAGTCGGATAAACGACAAGCGCAATGGAAGGGTAGCGAAGTCTGGCTAAACGCGGCGGACTGTAAATCCGCTCCTTCGGGTTCGGTGGTTCGAATCCACTCCCTTCCACCATTATTGGGGTATAGCCAAGCGGTAAGGCAACGGGTTTTGATCCCGTGATTCGCTGGTTCGAATCCAGCTATCCCAATCCAATAGATAGCGAGTTCTTGAGTCACTGTGGTACAGCGATTTGAGAACTTTTTATTTACCCGCTGCAAGTTGTTTATTTAGTTATTTTTCCCCACATTAGTTTAAATCAGCCAAGTTATTTAGGCCTCTTTTCGACATATAAGACATAATTTTGCTATAATTTAACCTGTTATTAAGTGCCAAACAAGAGTGTTAGAACGCATATTATGATTGTGGAGGATGATCAGCAAATGAAAATTGGTTTTATCGGTGTGGGCAACATGGGCAAAGCAATCATAACTGGATTGTTGCGCAAGGGCAATGTTTTAGCGGAGAATATTTTGGTACATAGTGCGCATCCTGCAAACTATGAAACATACGCAAAGAAATACGGATTGACACCGTGCTTGAATAATGTTGAGGTTGCCAATCAAGCCGATTATCTATTTTTGGCAGTGAAACCAGGAAGTGCTCCGGAGATACTGGCAGAGATCAGCGGTGCTCTGCAAGAAAAAAAGAGTGTGGTCATCTCACTGTTAAGCGGGGTCGGACTGACAGACTTAGAAAACTATGTTGATTCTACACAAGTTGAGTTCTTACGGATCATGCCTAATGTTAATGTGGCCATTGGGGCCGGTATAACAGCATTTAAAGGAAATACCGTACTCACAAAAGAACACCTGGAAACCGCTCACCAATTGTTGGAGGACCTTGGATCAGTAGTGGAGCTGGAAGAAAAAGATTTCAGTACATTTGTGGCTTTAGCCGGTAGTTCACCGGCTTTCGTCTATTTCTATATCGATTCCATGGCCAGGGCAGGAGTCAAATATGGTTTAACCAAAAAGCAAGCTGTCAAGGTAGCTGCCCAAGCAGTTTTGGGAAGTTCGGCAAATGTTTTGCAAAGTGAAAAGAGTCCCCAAGACCTGGTCGATGATGTTTGTTCTCCAGGCGGTACAACTATTGCCGGACTGTTGGCCATGGAAGAAGCAGGGTTTATGAAGGCTGTTGTCAAGGGAATCGACGCCACTATCGCTAAAGATCGAAAGCAGAAAAAGTAAAATTGGTCTATTAGCCTTGTATTTTTGGTATATACCGATTATGATAGAGTTACATAATCCAAATGAGGTGGAAGAAATGAGCAAGGTACTTAAACATGCAGTGATCTACACCGGTGAAGAAAAAATCAGCGATGGTTACTTGCGTTTTGATAAACAGATAGAAAGCATCGGTCCAATGTGTGAGTTTTCGGCACACTCCGAAGATAGTGAGATTATTGATTTAGAGGGAAAGACAGTTGTCCCAGGTTTTATCGACGTTCATAGTCATGGAGGATACAGCTTTGATGCAATGGATGGTGATCCAAAGCAGTTAAGTGAAATGGTCAATGATATGGTTTATGAGGGAATAACAGGTTATTTTGCCACTACTATGACCCAGTCCAATGAAAATATCGACCAGGCAATGATTGCTGTCAATCAGGCGATGCGAGACAACCCAGTTATTTTAGGTGCCCATCTTGAGGGACCATTTATTTCTGAGAATTTTAAGGGTGCACAGCCGGCTAAGTACATCAAAGACCCCGATCCAGAGTTATTGGACCACTGGAATGACCTGGCAGGCGGGCATATCAGGATGATCACTTACGCACCCGAACACGAGGGCACTGAAGTATTTGAAAATTATTGCTTGTCCCATGGCATTGTTCCTTCTGCTGGACACAGTAACGCTACTAGAGAACAAATGAAGCGTTCCAAAGCTACTCATGTGACTCACTTATATAATGCACAGCGTGAGTTTAAGCACCGAGAACCCGGAGTTACCGGACATGCCTTATTGGAAGATAATATTTATTGTGAAATGATTGCCGATGGTTTTCATGTTGTTCCAGATATGATCAGGTTGGCCTATGAAATTAAGGGCCCCGATAAAATGGAATTAGTCACGGATTCCATGCGGGCTAAGGGTATGCCTGAAGGTGTTTCCGAATTGGGTGGGCAAAAAGTGATCGTTAAGGATAAACAAGCTCGCTTAGAAGCAGGAAATCTAGCTGGCTCAGTTTTGCAATATCAGGATGCATTTATTAACATTATGAAGTTTACAGGTTGTGGTATTCCAGAAGCAGTCAAGATGTCTTCGGTCAACCAAGCACGGGAATTTGGGCTGGAATCTAAAGGTGGACTTCAAGTGGGCAAAGATGCTGATCTAAACGTTTTTGACTCCGCTATGCGCTTAGAGCGAACTTATAGTTTTGGCCGTCTCTTTAAAAAATAATATTATCGGTTAAGTGCTAAATAAGTAATTTGTGAAAGTAAGCTGCAAAAACATATTTTTCAAAAAGTAATTAACAAGTCGACAAGAAAGCAGGGGTTGCCAATTGAGCTCGCCAATTTATATACAGATCCACAATAAGATCAAGCAGACAATTCAAGCAGGGAGATGGAAAATAGGAGATCGGATCCCTGCTGAAAGGGAATTGGCCGTTCAATTTGGTGTGAGTCGGATGACTTTGCGTCAGGCTATCCAGACGTTAGTTGATGAAGGTATCTTAGAGCGGCACGTAGGCTCGGGGACGTTTGTTGCCCGCCAAAAAGTGCAGGAAAAGATGTCTTCAGGTGTGACTAGTTTTACTGAAATCATCGAATCTCAGGGGAAAAAAGCTTCAAGCAAAACCATTTCTTATATGGTTACGACTCCGTCTATCTCTGAAAGTGAGCGGCTGGATCTAGCCCAAGGCCACAGAGTATTGCGCATGGAACGGATACGGTATGCTGATGACTTGCCGATTTGTTTTGAAGTCGCAACTCTGCCCTATGAACTAGTTAAAGACTATCAAAAGTCTCAGGTCAGTACCTCCTTATATAGGACCTTAGAGCAGCATGGTCTAACGATAGGTCATGCTGAACAAACAGTGTCTGCAACGTTAGCTCCAGAAAGGATCGCAGACTATCTTGCCGTTAAAAGAGGAGCCGCCATCTTACGTCTCCGGCAAACAACAAGTTTGAGCGACGGTCGGCCATTTGAATATGTTCGGACACAATATGTCGGCGAACGCTTTGAATTTTATTTAGCAAAATAAAGATTTACTGATGTGAATGACCACCTAAAAAATCCTGGCAACCATTAAGTTCCCATAATTATCAGTGTGATACAGCTAATAATTATAGTAACTTTTCCGGTTGCCAGGATTTTATAATATTCAGCTACTTGAAGCAAAATACCATGAACATGTTCAGTTTGCCAAAATATTTTCCACAAACAGCGGTTAAAACTTAAAATCATAGTCGCTGTCTTTCATCGCCTCAACGTTACCCAAGAGATAGCCATTGCCAACTTGAGAGAAGAAGTCGTGGTTAGCAGTAGAAGTGGAGATCCCATTCATGACAACTGGGTTAACGTCTTCAGCTGTGTCGGGGAATAGCGGGTCTCTGCCTAAGTTCATTAATGCTTTGTTAGCATTGTATCTTAAGAATGTCAGAACATCTTCGGCCCAACCAACCTTGTCATACAAAAGGTGGGTATATTTTTCTTCATTTTCGTACAGAGTGTATAAAAGGTCGTACATCCAGCCGCTGAGTTCTTCTTGCTTTTTGTCGTCCAGTTCGTTGAACCCTAGCTGAAATTTGTAGCCGATATATGTTCCGTGAACTGATTCGTCGCGTAAGATCAGTTTGATGATCTCTGCCACGTTTGGCAGTTTGTTGTGTCCTAACCAATAAAGCGGAGTGTAAAAGCCTGAATAAAACAAGAAGGTTTCAAGGAAAACAGAAGCCACCTTTTTTTGCAGCGGTTGACCGTTATGATAAATATCATTGATCTTTTGTGCTTTAAACTGTAAGAATTCGTTTTGGTTAGTCCATGCAAAGATATCATCGATCTCATTTGGTGTATTTAAGGTTGAAAAAATCGATGAGTAGCTTTTGGCGTGAACGGATTCCATAAATTCAATATTGTTTAGCACAGCTTCTTCTTGTTGAGTCCGAATGTCTCTTTTTAAAGAGGCCATACCATCCTGAGATTGCAAAGTATCCAGTAGAGTTAACCCGCCAAAGACCTTATCGACAACGTCTTTATCATTTTCCGATAACGACCGCCAATCACTCAGGTCATTTGAAAGCGGGATTCGAGTGTCCAGCCAAAACTGTTCGGTCAGCTTTTCCCAGGTGGCCTTATCGATTTGGTCTTCCAAAACATTCCAATTTATTGCTTTATAATTACTTTTGTCCATTGCATTTTTCTCCTTAACATGACGATTGCACCTGCGGTAAGTATACTTTTATAGTGCTTTAAAGTATTTAGATCGAGCAGCTTTCACATTCGTTAGCACCGATAACACCATTATCGTCAGTAAAAGTTCGAATGTAATAAAGCGACTTTATCCCTTTAGCATGGGCATAGTTGCGTAAGATGGAGAGGTCACGGGTAGTGAGTTTGTCAGAATCTTGATCTTTCCATTCATACATTCCTTTGGTCAGAGTAGAACGCATAAAGAGTGTCATGCTCAAGCTTTGGTCAACGTGCACTTGGGCAGCGGCGTAAGTGTCGATCACCTTTCGCATGTCCATATCGTAAGCAGAGGTATAATACTTGATCGTGTCATTGGACAAATAAGGAGCCGGATAATAGATATTACCGATCTTTCGTTCTGTTCTTTCCTCGATCCGATTGATGACCGGTTGTAGTGAGGCTGTCGTATCATTAACATAAGAGATCGAGCCGGTCGGAGCTACCGCCAGCCGGTTCTGGTGATAAAGTCCGTACTTTTGTACTGAACTTTTTAATTCTTTCCAGTCCGCGGGAGTAGGAATGAAAATATCTTCAAATAAGCCTTTTATTTTCTTTGTCTTTGGTCCATAATCTTTCGCTAAATATTGATCAAAATATGAACCGTCTGCGTATTTACTTTTTGAAAACCCGGCAAAAGAACGTTGGCGCTCTTTGGCAATTTTATTTGACGTTTTAAGAGTCCAATAGTTTAGGAGCATAAAATAAACGCCAGTAAAATCAATTGCTTCTGGTGAACCATATTCAATGTGGTTTTTGGCTAAATAACCATGCAGGCCCATTGCACCTAGGCCGATGGTGTGTGCCAAGTCATTGCCATGTTTAATAGACGGCACAACGTCGATCTCTGAATGATCTGTCACAAATGTCAGTGCGCGCGTCATGGCTGCCACTGATCTGCCAAAGTTAGGCGATTCCATAAGGTTGGCAATATTGGTTGAACCCAAATTGCAACTAATATCTGTTCCCAACTTGTCATAACCTTGTTTATTATTGACTATTGATGGTCTTTGCACTTGCATGATCTCAGAACATAAGTTACTCATGATGATTTTGCCGTCAATGGGATTAGCCTTATTAGCTGTGTCGATATTAAGCACATAGGGATAACCGGATTCTTGCTGAAGTTTTGAGATTTCTTCTTCTAATTGCCGCGCTTTGATCTTCTTTTTGGGAATGTTTGGGTTGGCAACCATTTTGTCGTATTCTGCAGTGATATCTACGTAAGAAAAGGGCTCATGATACTCGCGTTCAACACCCCATGGGTCAAACAGGTACATATCCTCATTGTTTTTAGTAAGTTCGTAAAATTTATCTGGAACGATAACTCCTAAAGAAAGTGTTTTGACCCGGATCTTTTCATCGGCATTTTCTTTCTTTGTTGATAAAAAGCTGACAATATCAGGATGAAAAACGTTTAAATAAACAACCCCAGCGCCCTGGCGTTGGCCGAGCTGATTTGAATACGAAAAACTATCTTCAAGCAGTTTCATGACCGGAACCACTCCGGAGGCAGCTCCTTCGATCCCTTTGATCGGTGCTCCGGCACCACGCAAATTGCTCAATGTGATCCCGACACCGCCGCCGATCCGGGAAAGTTGCAAAGCAGAGTTGATTCCCCGGCCAATCGAGTTCATATCATCGGTTATCTGCAGCAAAAAACATGAAACTAGTTCACCACGCCTCTTACGCCCTGCATTTAAAAAACTTGGCGTAGCAGGCTGGTAGCGCTGGTGGATCATCTCATCACCGATAGCCAAAGCCAGGTCTTGGTTTCCATCTGCAAAGTACAGCGCATTTGTCGCGACTCTGTCTATGTAGCTTTCTAAATAGGAATTGTTATCATTGGTTTTTAAGGCATACTGCGCATAGAATTTATAAGCAGCCATAAAGGTTTTGAATTGGAAATGTGCGCTCTCTAGCTGCTGATACAATTTTTCTATGAAAGTGAGATCATATTTGCTCAAAAATCCTTCTTCAAGGTAATCATTTTTTACCAGATAATCATACCGGCCCTGCAAGGAAGAAAAATGGACCATATTTGGGGAAACATTTTCCTTTAAAAATGCTGCTAAAGCTTCTTTATCTTTATCAAGTTGTATCTTATCATTTAATGGAATATTGACTTGGTTATTGAGGTCATAGTAACTGACGTTGTTATTATCTAACGTTTTTAGACTCAATTTTCTTCACCTCTTTCTCAAAATTTGCCACATCTTTAATTGTGCCGTTAAATTCAAAAGCATATATTAATGGCACACTAAAATCACGAGAGATATCTTTGGCTGTAAAAACAAAAAGTTCCGCGAAATTACGGTTACCGCTGCCTGCCACGGCTTTCAGATCCGCTCTATTATTTCCAGAATATAAAAAGTCGGTGACCGGTTCTGTAATGCCCTTTTCGTAGGTTGGTACGATCAACACAAAGGGTTCACCAACTTCGATTTCTGGATCTATCGGATCTATTTCGTAGACATCTGCAGCTGCAAGCTTTTTAACGAATCTTCTTGTCTGACCCGTCACGCTGAAATAGACTATTTTCATTGGGCAATCAGCTTTTTGAGCAAATCTGGCCGAAAACCATTAATAATTGCGTGATCATTGTCTTCCAAAACAGGTACGCTGCGGAAACCCTTGTTTTTTAAATAGTCAATATATTCTGGTGTGTCGGTAATGTTTTTTTCAGCAAAATTGATATGATGCTCAGTCAGAAATTTTTTGGTCATTTTGCATTGAATGCAGTTGTTTTTAGTATAAAGTTCTAAACTCATGTCGAGGACCTCCTAGTCGATTTGCATGAATTTAGTATACACCAAGATTTGGTTAATTCAAGTAAAATATACCAGATATGGTATAAAGTTTTGCAAAATCTACCGATATATGGTGCTAGCGAAGTAAAACTAAACATTTGAATGTGACTGGATCAGTAATTTCCGGACCATTTTATGTTTTTTGAATAGGGACACTAAAGCTCAGCCAATGTGCAAAAGAGGCCTGGTTTTGATTCGGTTTGCAAAGTTACAAGCTGAAAAAAATAGCTGACGTAAAGTAATTGATAGTCACGCGTTCTTAATTTATTATTATAAAAGGAGTCAGGTGGTTATGTTAGACCCACCATTTGTAAATGCCGGTCACGCGATCTGAGAAGAAGGAGAAAGTTTTGACAGAACATTATTATACAAAGGACCCGAACGTCAAACATGCTGAAAAAAAGTGGACTTTTTTGATTTACGGGCGTGAATTTGTCTTTAATTCAGACAGTGGTGTTTTTTCCAAAAACACAGTTGATTTTGGTTCAAGGACATTATTAGATGCCTGTGAACAGTTGGAATTTCCTGTAGGGAGGCTGCTGGACTTGGGTTGTGGTTATGGGCCACTCGGATTAGCGCTCGCTTATCGTTTTCCCAAACGGCAGGTGGATATGTCGGATATCAATGAGCGGGCATTAAATTTGGCGCACAAAAACGCCGTTGATAACGGGCTAGAAAATGTAAGTATTTTTAATTCTGATGTATATTCAGCGGTCACACGCACAGATTATGCGGCTATTGTAACCAATCCCCCGATTCGAGCCGGCAAGACAGTTGTTCATGCCATGCTTGCTGGAGCCTATGAACATTTACGGGCAGGCGGCATCTTAACAGCAGTCATTCAAAAAAAACAAGGAGCACCTTCAGCGCAGAAAAAGATGACTCAGGTTTTTGGCAACTGCACTGTCATACTGAAACGTAAGGGATATTTTATTTTAAAAAGTGTGAAAAATTAAGATGGATCAATATACTCAGCAACAAAAAAATCAATTTATGTTGGCAGCTTTGATTGAGGCCAAAAAGGCAGCAAAACATGGTGAGATCCCGATCGGTTGTGTGATAGCGGCTGGAGACAAGATAATTGGCAGAGGCTATAATTCTCGCGAATCTGCACATGACGCGACTGCACATGCCGAGATCAACGCGATCAGACAAGCTGATCAGGTGGTCAATGACTGGCGTCTGACCGACAGTAGTCTGTTTGTCACCTTAGAACCGTGTCCAATGTGTTCTGGTGCAATCATTAATGCGCGGATCAAGAATATTTATTATGGCTGTGCAGATCCTAAGGCAGGAACTGCAGGAACTTTGATGAACATTTTAACTGACAAGCGTTTCAATCATCAAGCACGAGTTGAAAAAGGTATCTGCAAATCTGAATGCGAAAAAGTTCTGCATTCTTTTTTTGCAAAAATTAGAGAAAATCACTAAAAAGACTGGTAATTTAGGGCGATTTCATGTATTATAGTAGGTGCCGTAAGGCCTTGGGGCAATGTTGTCCTTACGAAATGTGTCAGGTCCGGAAGGAAGCAGCACTAAGTCTGGTACGGCATGTGCCTTAAGTTATTATGATATATGAACCCCGGTCTTTTTTGGAGATCGGGGATTTTTTTAAGGTATAAGATAAGTTATTTAACTAAAACAGAGTCTCAGTTTTTGAACGCCAAGAGCAGTGTGTGAAAACTAGTGGTTTCAAAGCCTAAAGATGTTTACGTCAGCATGCTTTAGTGAGTTTGTGCTCATCTGAGTGAATTTATACAGGCTTTTATTTAATGTAAAGATTTGAAAGACTTCTATATCGATAGATCAATTTTAATAAAACAGTAATTGCAAATGTACATCTTGCATGTGTGTTTCGTTGCTTTAAGAGGAGGAGACGACTATGAGTTACAAAGCTTTGTATCGTGCTTGGCGTCCGCAAAGATTTGCGGATCTTGTTGGCCAAGAATTGGTTACTAAGACTCTTAAAAATGCCTTGATGACAAAACAGACTTCTCATGCGTACCTTTTTGCTGGCCCGCGTGGGACGGGTAAAACTTCTGCTGCTAAAATATTTGCTAAAGCAATCAATTGCCATCATCAAAAAGATGGCGAGCCTTGTAATGAATGCGCCACGTGTAAATCGATCACTGCCGGCCGTCAAAATGACGTGATCGAGATCGATGCGGCTTCAAATAATGGCGTTGAGGAGATCCGCGATATTCGTGATAAAGTCAAGTATGCGCCGACTGAATGTGATTATAAAATATATATCATAGACGAAGTTCATATGCTTTCTTCCGGAGCCTTTAATGCTTTGCTGAAGACTTTAGAGGAACCTCCCGCAAATGTCGTTTTTATCCTGGCAACAACAGAACCGCACAAGATCCCGGCTACCATTATTTCTCGGACGCAAAGGTTCGATTTCCGGCGGATCCAACCAGTGACAATTTTGAAACGAATGGAATATATCGTTGACCAAAAGAAACTGTCATACGATCCAGCAGCTCTGAAGGTGATTGCCAAGGCCGCTGAGGGCGGGATGCGTGATGCCTTGAGCATCCTAGACCAAGTTATTTCGTATGGCAAGGATAAAATTACTCTAGATAACGCGTTAATGGTGACGGGCAGTGTTCAAAATCAGGAATTGTTACAATATTTACGGCAGGTCACCGCACACGATACCGTTAGTGCTTTAAATACTTTACATTCGATACTGGATGAAGGCAAAGATGCTAGCAGATTTGTGGAGGATTTGATAAGCTTTTGCCGAGATGTGTTATTATATCAGCAAGTTCCTGAACAAATCGAACAAGATGAACTAGATATAGTCGATGACGATTTTCGAAAATTTTCTAAAGAGATCCGGCCCGTTGACATCTATCAAATGATCGATCTCCTGAATGAACAGCAGGAAAATATGCGCTACACTGCGCACGCTTCGATTTATTTAGAAGTGCTGACAGTCAAGTTAGCTACAAGAGAGGAAACTACCGCTAAAGACCAACAAAATACCAGCCAGGGCGCTGAAACACCACTTGATCCAAAGGATACTGTCAAAATTGAAAATTTGACTCGGCAAGTCAAGCAGTTGCAAACAGAAATTAACCAATTGCAAAAGGTCCAAACAACGGGGGGCAAAGAGGCAAAGATGGCCGCTCCCCAAACTGTTCAAACCACCTCGGCTAATAAAGCACCACAAAATAGAAAAATTGATTTGCAGCAAGTATATGATGTCCTAGATTCTGCCACTAAAAAAGATTTGGTAAATGTGCGCGACGTCTGGGATGATTTGATGAATATGCTGACTGTCGCGCAAAGAGCGGTAATGCACGTGAGTTCTCCTGTGGCTGCAAGCCCTGGTGGAGTGATCATTACTTTTCAATTTGATTTTTTGTGTCAGCGTGCCCGTAATGATCAGCAGTTGAAAGACACGTTGGAAAATGGCTTGGATCGGCTGCTAGGGGACGTTCCTCGCTTGACATTTATGCCGCAAGAAGAGTGGCCGCAAGTCAGACAAGATTATTTACGGGGAAAGAAACCTAACAAAAAGGCTGAGTCTAGCCCAACATCAGACAAAAATGATATAAAAGATAATGAACAGGGTAAAAAGTCTCAAGATAAATCAGACCCGGTTGTAGGTGAAGCACTGAAATTATTTGGTAGTGAGTTAGTAAATGTTAAAAAAGATTAAAAATCAAAGGAGAAATTTATTATGATGCCAGGAAACATGCAAGGAATGATGAAAAAGGTCCAAAAAATGCAGAAACAAATGAAAAAGGACCAGGAAGAATTAAACCAAACCGAATTTACAGGGAAAGCCTCTAATGACGAAGTTGTGGTCAAGTTTACGGGCGATAAAAAAATGGTTGACATTGCTATCAAGGAAGAAGCAATCGATCCAGATGACCCTGATATGCTTCAAGATCTGGTAATTATGGCAGTAAACGAGGCCATGGAGCAAATCGACAAGAAGACCCAGTCGACTTTGGGTAAATACTCCTCAGGTCTACCACGGATGTAAGTTTAAGCGAAGGGAAGAAGTTTTTCATGCAATATCCAGAACCGATCGCGAAATTGATCGATAGTTATATGAAATTACCTGGTATCGGCAATAAAACAGCGGTCCGCTTAGCCTTTTATACCATTGATATGGACGATCAAGATGTGGCTGATTTTTCATCGTCTTTGCTGGCTGCTAAACGTAATCTACATTATTGCAGTATTTGCGGAAACATTACAGAGGAAGATCCATGTTCGATTTGTTCAGATAAAGCACGGGATAGGTCGCAATTAATTGTTGTAGAACAGCCTAAAGATGTTATGTCACTTGAAAAAATGCGGGAATATCACGGCTTGTATCATGTTTTACATGGAGTATTATCGCCTATCGAAGGAAAAGGCCCAGAAGATATTAACATTAAGAGCCTGTTAAAAAGGCTGCAAAAAAATGACAGTATCAAGGAAATTATTATTGCAACTAACGCTACCCCAGAAGGAGAGGCAACGGCCATGTATTTATCACGGCTGATCAAGCCGGCAGGCATCAAGGTGACACGTTTAGCCTCTGGTCTGGCCGTGGGCAGCGATATCGAATATGCCGATGAAATGACACTTTATAAAGCAATTGAAGGTAGGCAAGAAATTTAAGCGTTGAGGTGAACACAATGTTTCGAAAAAAAACAGGTCACTTGAAAGAAGAGTTTGATGAGCGGCTTTTGCGAGATATAGATCAGGCATTTTTAGCTTGGAATAACGCCAAGAGAAATCAAGCAACTGTTTATGAGCCCGATGGAGAAATGGAAGCTCAGACAAAAGCGGCTAAGGCGCAGTGTGAGCTCCTCTACCGTGAAGCGCGGATCCGCAAAGTCAAAGGACACCTCCAATCAACTGTTATCAGTCAATAAATATAATTAGGCAACACCGTGTCAGTGTGCTTGTGGTGCGATACGTCAGCTGACATTGGACAATAAGCTAGTCATTAGAGTAAAATTTTGACGGGCAGTAAATTAGACGTTTGCACGAGATGATTTTTTCACGCTAAGCTAAATGGAGGCTTTCCAAAGGTATAATGAACTATCGTTGTTTTGGCGCCTTAAGCGTGGACAGTCCGCATATTTTTAAGTACAATATAACTAATTAAATATAATTGAGGTTTTTTAAGTGACGGGAAAGTTTGTAACATTTGAAGGAACGGATGGTTCTGGCAAAACCAGTGTCATCAACGGCCTGAGCACACGCTTGGATCGGCTGGGTTTACATGGGAAATATCTGGTTACACGAGAACCTGGAGGAAGTCGTATATCGGAGGCGATACGCGAGGTTATTTTAGATAAACGTAATATTATGATGGATAAAAAAACCGAAGCTCTGTTATATGCTGCTTCAAGAAGGCAACATCTTGTAGAGAGAGTATTACCGAGTCTATCAGCGGGGATGTTGGTTTTATGTGATCGTTTTGTTGATAGTTCGTTGGCCTATCAAGGAGCAGCGCGGGGGGTTGGTGTTTCAGAAGTCGCAGCAATCAATCGCTTTGCTACCGATGGACTGAAACCAGATCTGACTTTTTATTTTGACATGGACCCGGAAGTTGGGTTACAAAGGATCAGGACCAGCCGTCAAGACGAAGTAAATCGGCTCGATGAAGAAAAAATCGATTTTTACCAAAAAGTTCGCTCTGAGTATTTAGAATTGGTACATGATGATCCGGATAGGATCAAAGTTGTTGATGCAACTCAATCAGAGAGTGAGGTTGAGGCTAAAGTTTTTTCACAGCTAAAAAAATATTTATGATAGTTGTCAGTATGACACATAGAAAATTTTGGGGGTAGAGACCATGAAATTGATTATTGCGATAATTCAAGACAAAGATAGTAACCGTCTAAGCAATGCATTCATAGAACAGGATATTCGCGCAACTAAGCTGTCATCGACCGGCGGTTTTTTACGGTCAGGCAACTCAACATTCTTGATGGGTATTGAGGACGACAAGGTCGACGATGTACTTGAGTTGATCAAGACAACTTCTAAGACCCGTAAACAGTTTATGGCTCCTCCTGTTAATTTGGATTCCCCGATGGAGGCTGCTGGTGCTTATCCCGTTGAAGTCCAGGTTGGCGGCGCGACAGTCTTTGTTTTACCGATCGATGCATTTCATCAATTCTAAGCGTGGTCATTAATGAATATTTTAGAG
The DNA here is from genome assembly GCA_934215475.1 of uncultured Ligilactobacillus sp. Taxonomy (GTDB): domain Bacteria; phylum Bacillota; class Bacilli; order Lactobacillales; family Lactobacillaceae; genus Ligilactobacillus. The sequence continues at coordinate 39,466 of CAKPZY010000008.1, read as the reverse complement.
GCTCAACCTCGTTTGACGAAGCACTTTAGAAAATTAGTCAGTCATTCACAATTAGCGCATGCATATTTATTTACCGGGCCCTCTGGAGCCGGAAAAAAAGAGTTGGCGATTTGGATCGCTCAATTATTGTTTTGTGAAAATCTAAATGCAAATGGTCCATGCACTAAATGTTCTGAGTGTGTTAGGATCTCTCATGGCGAACATCCTGACGTTGTTGAAATTGCCCCAACAGGTCTTTCTATCAAGATCGAGCAAATCCGTTATCTGAAGTCAGAATTTGCTAAGAGCGGAGTAGAAGGGACACAAAAGGTGTTTATTATTGAGGACGCTGAAAAGATGTCTGTCAGCGCCGCAAATGGGCTCCTTAAGTTTCTAGAAGAACCTAATGGTCAGGTCACGGCATTTTTGTTAAGCAGTGAACAAAATAAACTTTTACCAACGATTGTTTCACGCTGTGAACTGGTTGAGCTTACTGCACCAGCACTCCCTGTGCTAGTGCGAGAACTGGAGCAACAAAACATTAGCCGAGATCTGGCTATATTAGCGGCTAGCCTGACCAAAAATATAGATCATGCAAGTCAGTTAGCTAACGATGAAAGCTTTCAGAATCTTCTTAACAATTTATGGAGTTGGTATAGTGCTGTACTTAGTAACGATTTGAGGGCATTTGTTATGGTTCAGTCAAAGCTGGTTCCGTTAGTGGATACTCGTGATAAACAAGATAAACTTCTATTTTTGATAGCCTTAATGGCACGGGATGTAATGTTGGCGACGACAAAATCCCGGCAACATTTTGTGTTCAAAATGTTTGTTCAAAAATACAAGGGCAAAATGGACGATATTTCAGTGCATAAAGCAACGAATGGCTGCGAAGTAGTGTTAAAAAAATGGCGGTCGTTAGCTATCAATGTTTCGATCCAAAATGTTTTAGAATCGCTGACGTTGGAGTTGTGCGATTGCTATCATCGATAAGCAAAGGTGGATTATTTTGGATAAGCGTGAATTATATGACAATATTGATCAGTTGGGTAAAGAAGCTGATCAATTGCGCCGAATCGTCAGCGATACACAAGCTTCGGTAACATCTTTGATCGAACAAAATGCGGAACTAGAGATCGAGAATCAGCATCTGCGAGAGCGATTGCGAGAATTAGAAGGCAAGTCCAATCATAAAAACAATTCTACAGGCTTATCAAAATCTCGTAAAAATCTGGAAAAATTGTATGAAGAAGGATTTCATGTCTGCAATGTTGACAATATGTATGGATCACGCAGGATCAATGATGAACCATGTGTTTTTTGTCAGGACGTTATTTACGGGGAGAGAAGTTAATGGGTATCACAGCTATAAGCAGTTTTCGTGGCGTCGGTTCAACGGGGACGCTATTTTTAGTGCCTACACCAATTGGCAATTTGGGCGATATGAGTCACCGTGCCATAGAAACTTTGGCAAGCGTGGATTTAATTGCAGCAGAAGATACTCGTAATACACAAAAATTATTAAATCATTTTGAGATCAAAACTAGGCAAATAAGTTTTCATGAATATAATACTCAGGAAAGGCTGCCGCAATTGATAGCCAAGCTTCAGCAAGGAATTAACGTTGCCCAAGTCAGTGATGCCGGCATGCCTTCGATCAGCGATCCAGGGTATGAACTGGTACAAGCTTGTGTACGGGAGAAAATCAAAGTTGTGCCGATCCCTGGTCCAAATGCAGCTCTAACTGCTTTGATCGCATCTGGATTGTGTCCGCAGCCTTTTTTATTTTACGGATTTTTGTCACGTAAAAATACAGAACGGCGTAATGAGCTGGGTGATCTTGCTACCCAGCCCATGACTATAATTTTTTATGAAGCTCCACATCGGTTAGGTAAAACGCTAAAAAGCTTGAGTACTATTTTGGGGTCTGATCGTCATATCGTTTTGTGCAGAGAACTGACCAAGAGATATGAGGAGTTTTTGCGGGGAACTATTTCGGATGCGTTGGAATGGGTAGAAAAAGCCGAGGTCAAGGGAGAGTTTGTCTTGATCGTGGAGGGGAACACAAAACCCAAAGCAAAAGAGCCCCAAATGGTCCTGCCATTGGAGCAACAAGTTGAAGTACTGATTGAAACACAGGGTCTCAAACCTAACGAAGCAATTAAACAGGTTGCGAAACAAAATAAGCTGAAAAAGCAGTTTGTATATAATGAGTATCATCATTTAAATTGATCGTCCTTGTTTAACGAAAAAATAAGCTGCGGCGCAAAAAATGTGTGGTCGAAGAGCAGAAAAAATAATTACTGTGTGAATAGGGGGATCAAGATGAGTGCAAAAAAGTTTAGTGAAGATCATCGTGTCGTATATTATGAAACTGATATTACCGGTTCTTTGAGTATTGGACGCCTGATCGATTTGATGATGCTCGTATCTGGAGATCAGAGTAACCAGCTGGGAGTTACGGATCAAAAAGTCGGCGCCCTTGGCTTAGGATGGGTCGTGACCCAGCACATCATTGACATTAAGCGCATGCCCCGAGTGAACGAAGTGGTCAAGATCACCACGCAGGCAAAAAGCTATAATCGTTATTTTTGTTACCGGGACTTTTGGGTTGCTGATAAAAACGATAACCAGCTCGTAAAAATGCATAGTGTCTTTGTTTTAATGGATCGTACTAAACGTAAGATCGTACGCTTACCTGAGGAAATTGTTGCACCATATGAATGTGAATACACGAGAAAAATCGAACGTTTAGCTGCTCCGCGACCCGTAGAAAAGTCGAGCGGTGAAAAAAAGTATCGCGTTCGCTTTATGGACATTGATGGAAATCGGCATGTCAATAATGTTCATTATTTTGATTGGATGCTCGATGCCTTACCTGCTGAATTTGTGACAAATCATCAGCTTGTTCAAATGAACATTCAATACCGGCAAGAAGTATATTATGGTGCTATGGTCACCAGTGCGGTTGAGTTAGATGAAATAAAGCAGATAAGTCGGCACGTGATCACGACTGAGGGTGAGCAGAATTGCTTGGCAGAATGCCAGTGGACCAACGTAAAACAAAAATAATAAACACTGTGTTGATGTACATCATCAGCATTTTTTGTATACAAGTTTTAAAATTTTAAAAAACATCAATTACCATAGGTTTCGTTCGAAGCTTTCGGTAATTGATGTTAATTTAAAACATCAGCAATATTTTTTACTTACATAGGAAAAGCAAGGGGCCATGTACGGAACATAAATGGAGCCTGCCAAAATACAGAGGGATTGTTTATGAAATAGCGTCACGCATAAATTCAATCAATTGCTTGTGATCCATTTGTGCACTTAGTCCCACCAACAACTTGATACGAGCTTTCTGTCCGTTGAGCCCATGGCAAAAGATCGCACCCATTTTTTGTAAGCGAACTCCTCCGCCCTCATAATCGTAAACACTTTCTGCAGTGCCGTTAAAACAACGTGAAACCAGTACGACTGGTATTTTTTGGGAAAGCAAATCTTCCAGCTCTGGTAAAACAGCTGGGGGTAAATTACCGGCACCTAAAGCTTCGATTACCAGTCCCTTGGTCTGATCATTGGCTAAGGGTGCCAATAATTTTCCAGACATTCCTGAATATGCTTTTAATAAATATACATGATCACTGACCTGCTCGATAGGGATGTATGTTTGGCGAATCAATTCAGAAAAAAATAGGGCCCTATTTTTAGTGATGGCACCCACTGGGCCAAACGTTGGCGTTCTAAAAGTGGCCACATTAGTGGTGTGGGTCTTGGTGACATATCGTGCCGTATGGATCTCGTCGTTCATAACAACTAAAACGCCCTTTCCATGGGCCTCATCGCTGGCGGCGGTCTGAATGGCTGTTTGAAAATTATGCAGTCCATCAGAACCAATTTCATCGGCAGACCTCATCGCTCCAGTTACGACAACTGGTATATCTGAAGGCAGAGTCAGATCCAAAAAATAGGCGGTTTCCTCCAACGTATCCGGGCCATGCGTGATCACAACGCCATCGGCGCCTGCGTTTTCGGCGCTCATGATTTCAGTACGCAGTGTCAGCATTTCCTTTGGAGTGATGTGTGGCGAGGGTAGATTAAAGGGATTCCTGATATCTAACCGAATCTTACCGGTATAGGGATTGTCAAAACTATTCAGCGGGTTTTGTTTTCCCGGGATGATGGAACCATTTTTTCCTTCAGACATAGCGATGGTGCCGCCAGTATGTAACACTAAAATTGTTTTCACTTTTTTCACTCCGTTCAGGTATTAAATTTACTCTTAATGTTTCAACAGATTCTTACATATTGGATACAAGAAATGTATCTGGAACAGACCATTGTTCCTACCAGTTGGGTAATAGAATTTAATTTTAGCATATATTTTGATTTAAAATGTATAGTTTAAGCTAGGCGATCTTAATATTCCCGAAACAAATCATGAGTTATTGCTGCCAGACAAGCGTAAACTTTTTGGAAAATTATTTATTTGTTCAAAGCGAATCGTTAGTTTATGTTAAAATGCTAAAGGTAGAAGAACCATAGGTAAAAGAGGAATGAATAAAAATAATGAAAATTCTAGCAATTGATACTTCAAATCGGCCTTTAAGTGTTGCATTATTGGAGGATCATGCTTTATTGGCAGAAAATACTACTACTGTCAGCAAAAACCACAGTGCGTCTTTGATGCCGGCAATTCAAAATATTTTTAAACAAAGCGAAATGCAGCCAGCAGATGTCGATCGCATAGTAGTAGCACAAGGACCTGGTTCATATACTGGATTAAGGATCGGCGTGACTACTGCTAAGACAATTGCGTATAGTCTGAATAAGGAATTAGTGGGAGTTTCAAGTCTAGCAGTTTTAGCCGCTGGAGTCCATATCACAGAAAAAACGATGCTACTTCCTATTTTTGACGCCCGGCGTGATAATGTTTTTGTTGGCGGCTATGTCTGGCAGAATGGACATTTAAAAAATGTTTTACCTGACCAGCACATAGGCTTAAAAAAGCTGTGCACGCAACTCACTGGCAAAAGCCTTTGTTTTGTTGGCAGTGATGTTGGCAAATTTAAAGAAGAAATTAAAAGTTATCTTTCTGGAACAGATTATTCAGTTAGTTCACCCGACACAGAGTACCCGCGGGCATTTAACTTAGGTTTATTAGGCTTTGACAAGCAGCCGGACAATGTCGGTAATTTTGTTCCCCAGTATTTGCGGTTGACGCAAGCAGAAGTCCAGTGGATGGAAAAAAATCCAAAGGAGCAGGAAAATCATGGTCCCTACATTAAAAAATATTAAAAGGAAATTGTCAGGGAAGTTACAGATAATTTTTCAGAATAAGACTTTGGATTTTGAGAACAAAGATATTCTGATCCAGGGTAAATCTTACTTTTTGTGTCGCAATGTGATCTCCACCATTCCTGAAATGGTAGCGGTGGAACAACGCGCTACGGATGAAGAAGATGCTTGGAATTACAATACTTTTGCCCTCAGAATGCATGATCAACACAAGGCACTTTACTTTGGCTTACGGCATAAAGACAAACTGGTCGGGTTTATTGGCTGTCGAGTAAATTCGGCCTTAACTAGGATGCGGATCATGAAATTATCAGTCTTACCGGAGTACAAATCAGAAGGCATTGCCAATTTCCTCGTAAGCGCACTCTTGAAAAAGGCCGCATTTCTCGGTATTCGCTCGGTTTTTATTCAGGTACGGGCTGATTACAGCCAGTGTTTAGCCTTTTATGCAAAAATGGGTTTTCAGGTCGTCCAGGCTAAAAATAAGACGAGCCAGCGCACAGAAGTGGTCGAGTATCAATATTTAACGAGTAAGATGAAGGAAAAATAAAGAATGAATGAAGAAAAAGAAACAATAATTTTAGCTTTTGAATCTAGTTGTGATGAGACTAGTGTTGCGCTAGTCAAGAATGGGGCTGAAGTGCTGGCACAATCCACTGCTACTCAAATCAAAAGCCACCAAAGATTTGGCGGCGTTGTCCCGGAAGTAGCCAGTCGTCACCACATCGAGCAGATCATCGGTTGCCTAGACGACGTTTTTCAAGAATCTGGATTAGATTATACAGATCTTTCAGCCGTAGCAGTTACCTATGGTCCTGGCCTGGTTGGCGCTTTGTTGGTGGGTATTTCTGCCGCAAAGGCGGTTGCATTTGCTCATGATTTGCCTTTGATCCCGGTCAACCATATGGCGGGTCACATTTATGCGGCGCGGTATGCGGCTCCTTTACAATTTCCATCTTTAGCGCTTTTGGTTTCTGGCGGTCATACGGAATTGGTCTACTTACCGAAAGAAAATTGCTATCAAATCATTGGTGAGACCCGTGACGACGCGTGTGGAGAGGCATTTGATAAAATCGGCCGTGTGTTGGGCATTAACTACCCGGCTGGTAAGGAAATTGATAATTTGGCTCATTTGGGCAGCGATACTTTTCATTTTCCACGTGCTATGGACAAGGATAACAACTATGATTTCAGTTTTAGCGGCCTTAAAAGTGCGTTTATCAACACCGTCCACCACGCTGATCAGATCAACGAGCACCTTTCTAAGCCTGACCTAGCTTCAAGTTTCCAGCAAAGTGTCATCGATGTTTTAACTGATAAAACCGTGCGGGCTTTACATCATTATTCAGCAAAGCAGCTTATCTTGGCAGGAGGTGTAGCTGCTAACAGTGGTTTACGTGCTCGCCTGAAACAAGAATTTGAGCATTTCCCGGATATCCAGTTGATCGAAGCCCCCCTTAAATATTGTGGGGATAATGCTGCGATGATCGGGGCTGCTGCTTACGTGGCCTATAAACACGGTGTTAGAGCTGACATGTCTTTAAATGCTGAGCCAAGCTTAGAATTCCCTTGGCTAGAACAATAGAGCTTTTCACAAATTTTACTTATTAGAATAAAAAACCGCTTAGCACAGGCAATGTTCTGTCTGTGCTAAGCGGTTTTAATATTCAGTAAAAACTTATTTTCATTTTAATTGACAGCTCAGTAATGATTTGAAAAATCCTCTAATTCCAAGGAACTTTTTTCCCATTGATCTTCTGCCTCAGAAAGTTCTTGGGATATCTTTGTAAGCTTTTCTTGCAATTTTTGCATTTCTTGGGGGTCATTAAAAGCTTTTGGCTGTGACATAGCTTTTTCCGTCTCTGATTGGCGTTTTTCTGTTTGAGAAATTTTCTGTTCCAGCGCTGCTACTTGTCTTTCCAATTTTCGCTGCTGTTTTTCTTGATTTTTACTTTGACTGTACTTTATTTTAGCACCAGATGTTGTTGATCTATCCTGTTCCTGCGCTTGGCCATTATCTGCGTTTTTTTGCTCAACTATCAGCCTCTGTTCTTCTTTTTTCTGTACATAATAATCATAATCACCCAAATAAAGGGTGCTGCCTTGCGGGGAGACCTCAATTATTTCATCTGCTGTTTGGTTAATAAAATAACGGTCGTGGGAGACGAATAATATCGTTCCCGAAAAATCTTGTAATGCATGTTCTAAAACTTCCTTGCTATTAATATCCAAGTGGTTAGTAGGCTCATCTAAGATCAGCAAGTTATCTTGCTGCATTGCAAGTTTCGTCAGCAAAAGACGGGCCTTTTCTCCACCGGATAAATTATGGACAGTTTTCTTAACATCGTCCCCTTTGAATAAAAAACTACCCAATAATGAGCGAATATCTTTTTCTGGAGTTGTCGGATGTTCATCCCAGAGCTCATTTAAAACAGTTTTGGTTGGATGCAGGCCTTGTTGTTCCTGGTCATAGTATCCATAGTTAACATTTGCACCAAATTTTGCCGAGCCGCTAATGAACGGCAATTGACCAATGATACTCTGTAAAAGTGTCGACTTGCCGATCCCATTTGGGCCAACGACAGCTAATACTTTATTTTTTCGTAGTTCAAAATTAATGGGCCCAGCGATCGAGTGATTTTCATGTCCAATATAAGCATCTGAAACAGTCAGCACGACAGAGCCGCTTTTTTGTGCTGGTGTGAATGAGAAGTGCGGTCCTTGCCCATCTCCTTCTGGACGTTCTAAACGGTCAATTTTCTCAAGCTGCTTTTGCCGGCTTTGTGCTCGCTTACTAGTGGTCGCACGTACTAAATTTTTATTCACAAAGTCTTGCAGCTTATTGATCTGCGTCTGCTGTTTTTCATAATTTTTCCAGGCTTGTTTTTGCTGCTCCTTTTTTTGCTTCACAAACGAAGTATAATTTCCTGTGTAATTCGTAGCGCGCTTGTGAGAAATGTCGCAGACGTGAGTTACTATTTTATCCAAAAAGTAACGGTCATGAGAAACAAGTAACAAGGCTCCTGGGTATCCCTGAAGGTATCCTTCTAACCACTGCAAGGTTTCAATATCCAAATGATTAGTAGGTTCGTCTAAGATCAATAAGTCCCTTTTTTCGAGCAGTAACCGAGCCAGGGCCAAGCGGGTCTTTTGTCCTCCAGAAAGCGAGGAAATTTTTTTTCCATACGCATCTTCATAAAAATGAAAGCCATGCAAAACAGAACGGACCTCGGCTTCATATCCATAACCATTTTGAGCCGCAAAATCATGCATTAATTGATCATATTGCTTTAATAAATTTTCATATTGTGCACTGGTGTGATCATGCGCTGCAGCAATTTTTTGCTCAACATTGTGAATTTGTTTTTCCATCGCGATCAATGGTGAAAAAACCTTCAACATTTCATTGTAAATAGTATCTTCCGATTCTAAGCCTGTATCCTGGGCTAAATAACCGATCGTGATCCCTTTGCGTGCCACGATCTGACCCTCATCAGGTTCGCTTTCTCCAATGATCATCTTGATCAGCGTTGATTTGCCTGCTCCGTTAGGTCCCACAAGTGCAATGCGCGAATCATCTTGAATATTAAGATTGACCCTTTGAAAAAGAGGTTCACCGGCGAAGATGCGTGCAACCTGCTGGACTTGTAATAAAAGCATAAATTTCACCTACCTGATTTTTTATCTACCAAATTATTCTAGCATATAATGAAGAACATCGTCCTAAATTTAAAATATTTTGATAAAGTTGTGAATTAATGCACTTTTCTCTTGATTGTGAAATACATTATGGTAAAATTGTTTGAGTGAATATATTGTGAAAGGGGCTTGGAAATGGTAAATTCAAAAATACCACAAGCAACGGCCAAAAGATTGCCGATTTATTATCGTTATCTTGGTATCTTGTATAATTCTGGTAAAAAAAGGATCTCTTCAACTGAACTTGCAGACGCAGTCAAAGTTGACTCAGCCACGATCAGGCGTGATTTTTCTTATTTTGGGGCATTAGGAAAACGTGGTTACGGGTATGATGTTAAAAATTTGCTTGATTTCTTTAAGAAGACATTGAACCAGGATAAATTAACTAATGTCGCGTTAGTAGGTGTTGGGAATCTGGGACATGCTTTATTGAATTATAATTTTCATGGTAGCAATAATGTGCGGATCAGTGCTGCTTTTGACATCGACGATCGAATCACAGGTACCATTGAGAGCGGCGTACCAATTTATCCGATGAGTGAAATGAAAGAACAATTAGTCGAGCAGCAGATCCAGGTGGTTATTTTAACTGTACCTTCACCGGTTGCTCAACGGGTGACCGATGAACTTGAGGCTGTCGGAGTTAAGGGCATTTTGAATTTCACTCCACTGCGAATAACTGTCAAAGAGGGCGTTCGGATCCAGAATGTTGATTTGACTAATGAATTACAAACTTTGATTTATTTCTTGAATCATGTTGATCATTAAAGCGAAACTTGGCTTTTATTTACGTTGATGAATAATATGATCGCGCAGCTATATTAAGCTAATATAGCTGCGCGTTTTTTAGTGGATGATTAAAATGATTGCGTTCATTAACACGTGAGTCAGCATGGATTCCTGGATCTTGCCAGTCTTTTCGTAAACTAAACACAGGACTAATCCAATACCTGTGTAGGTGAGAAAATGCCCATCTCCATGTCCCAGAGCAAAAAGAAGGCTGGACAGCAACGCCGTTTGCCATGGCCGAAACCAGTAGGTGAAATTTCCAAATAAAAGCTTGCGATAGATCAATTCCTCAATGATCGGTTGTGTTAAGACGATCACTATTACGTAGTAGGAATACTTGGCGACAACTGCAAATAATTGTCCTGTATTTTCTGAAATGGCAGGCTGGTGGAGTATATTTGTTTCAATCAGTAACAATAGTCTTTGAACCGCTAAGACAAGCACCACACCTCCGAGGCCCCAGCTGATCTTCCACCAGTATTTGGATTTTCTTTTTTCTAATTTGTTACTATAAGGAAATTGATGTGCTGTCCAGATTAGTACCAGGGTACCGATAATGCTGACAACTGTCTCTATAGGATACAAGAGGTCATTGTCGGTGATCGTCCGAAAAAGGACCTGTTGGACAACCACCAGGAATAGGTACTCTAAAAGCAGGCTTAAAGTATTAGTTTTAAATTTCAAAAGCAGTGTTTTCTCCTCCATTCTTAGGCCCAATTATAGCATATCTTTCAAGGCCAAAATTTTTGCCTGCATATTTGTCAACTGTCAAACATCTCTATAAATTCAGTGTTTGTTAGAAATTTAATCACTAATAGCCTCAACATTTGCCCGTGATTTCTTTTTCGCGGTGGAATTATTAACCTTGGTGTTGATCCCTAAGGTTAATTAGCACTCAAACACAGAGAGTGTTAAAAAGAACTTGCATTTTAAAAACAAAGTGTTTATGATAATAACTGTAATTAATTAGCACTTAGATATGGAGAGTGCTAAAAATATATTGGAGGGATTTAGAGTGCTGAAACCGTTAGGAGACAGAGTTATCCTCGAAGTTCAAGAGGAAGAAGAACAAACAGTCGGTGGTATCGTTTTAGCAAGTAATGCTAAAGAAAAGCCGCAAACTGGCAAGGTTGTTGCTGTTGGTGCAGGGCGCGTTCTTGACAATGGCAAAAAGAGTGTTTCCGAAGTAAAAGTTGGGGACTCAGTTGTTTATGATAAATATTCTGGTACTGAAGTAACATATGAGGGCGATAAATATTTAGTCGTTCGTGCCAACGATATCATCGCTGTGGTTGAATAAACTTTACACTAAACTTTTAGAACTCAAATTTTTTGATGAGGTGAAAAATTAATGGCTAAAGAAATTAAATTTTCTGAAGATGCACGAGCAAAAATGCTTGCTGGTGTTGATAAATTAGCAAATACGGTAAAATCGACCCTTGGACCAAAAGGCCGCAATGTAGTTTTGGAACAATCATATGGTTCTCCTACAATTACCAATGACGGTGTTACGATTGCCAAAGATATTGAGCTAGAAGATCATTTTGAAAATATGGGTGCAAAACTTGTGTCGGAAGTTGCTTCAAAAACCAATGATATTGCTGGTGATGGTACAACCACAGCTACGGTTTTGGCCCAAGCAATTGTGACTGAAGGAATGAAGAACGTGACCGCTGGTGCCAACCCCGTTGGTATCAGATCAGGGATCGATAAGGCTACGAAAGCTGCAGTTGAAGCCTTACATGCAATGTCGCATGATGTCTCGTCGAAGAGTGACATCAGCCAGATCGCGGCTGTTTCTTCTTCCAGTGAAGAAATAGGTAAGTTGATCGCTGAAGCCATGGAAAAAGTCGGTAACGACGGCGTTATCACTATTGAAGAATCAAAAGGTATCGATACGTCTTTGGATGTTGTTGAAGGTATGCAGTTTGATCGTGGGTACCTTTCACAATATATGGTTACTGATGAAGATAAGATGGAAGCCGATTTGGATAACCCTTATATTCTGGTAACTGATAAGAAGATCTCCAATATCCAAGACATTTTGCCGCTGTTACAAAACATCGTGCAACAGGGACGTCCTTTATTGATCATCGCTGATGATATTGCGGGTGAAGCTTTGCCAACCCTGGTCTTGAATAAGATCCGCGGAACATTTAACGTTGTCGCTGTCAAGGCTCCTGGCTTTGGTGATCGCCGTAAGGAAATGTTACAAGACATTGCTACCTTGACTGGCGCCACAGTTATTACTGATGACCTTGGCCTTCAGCTTAAGGATACTACGGTCGATCAACTTGGGTCAGCCGGCAAGGTAACTGTTGATAAGGAAAACACGACGATCGTTGAAGGCTCTGGCGAAAAGGCTCAGATAAAAGAACGTGTTGGTCAAATCAAGAAACAGATCAGTGAAACCACATCTGACTTTGACCGCGAGAAACTCCAAGAACGTTTGGCTAAACTAGCCGGCGGTGTTGCTGTCGTTAAAGTTGGTGCTGCTACTGAAACAGAACTCAAAGAACGTAAGTACAGGATCGAAGATGCATTGAACTCGACTCGTGCAGCGGTTGAAGAAGGCTTTGTTCCTGGTGGCGGTACAGCATTGATCAATGTTATCGGAAAAGTTGCCGCCTTGGAAGAAAAAGGTGACATTCAAACCGGTATCAATATCGTTAAACGTGCCCTAGAAGAACCTGTTCGTCAAATTGCATTCAATGCAGGACTTGAAGGCTCTGTCATTGTTGAAAAATTAAAGAGCGAAGAACCAGGCGTCGGTTACAATGCTTCTACCGGAAAATGGGAAGATATGGTTAAAGCTGGCATCGTTGACCCAACTAAGGTCACTCGCTCAGCCTTGCAAAATGCAGCTTCAGTTGCCGCATTGCTGTTAACAACAGAAGCAGTTGTTGCTGATAAACCTGAAGAAAAAGATCAAGCTGCTAGTGCACCGCAACCAGGTGCTGGTATGGGCGGCATGATGTAAAAAGTGATTTTTAGGCCGGGGGAGACCCCGGTTTTTTTTATGCTGAATTTTCATAATAGAGTTGGCTCACCAAGTGCTCATAGTAAACATGGAGTTATTTTGAAAAATATTTCGTTTTTATTTGTTCATTTGCTTGCACTTTGATCTTTATATGAGTTAATATTAGTTTCGCATTTCAAAATAATGACTTTTACCGTGTAAGATTAGTGGTAACATTTATTTTGGATCTGATGTGGAATTATTATATTTAAATGAACAGCAAAATTTTTCGTTGTTTAAAGGAGTAAAAATTATGTGGCGTTACTTAAAGCGGCTGTTGATCGGGAAACCATTGAAAACAACCGATGAAGGCGGACAATCCCTAACAAAGTTTAAAGCCCTTGCTTTACTTTCATCTGACGCCTTGTCTTCAGTTGCATACGGCACTGAACAGATAACTACTACTTTGTTAGTATTGTCGGCTGCAGCTACTTGGTATTCCCTTCCGGCCGCCGCTATCGTCCTGATTTTGTTATTTGCCATTACGATGTCTTACCGCCAAATCATTCATGCTTATCCGTCAGGTGGTGGAGCATATGTCGTTGCTACAAAAAATTGGGGCGCAAGTGCAGGATTGATGGCCGGCGGTTCATTATTGGTAGATTATATGCTGACGGTCGCAGTTTCGGTGACATCTGGGACTGAAGCGATCACATCAGCTATCCCAGTTTTGAGAAAACATGCAGTTTTGATCGCAGTTTTAATCGTTCTTTTCATCATGACCTTAAATTTGCGTGGCATGAAAGATTCTGCTGCTTTTTTGACAGTTCCTGTTTATCTTTTTGTAATCATGATAGCTGTGATGATTATTTGGGGCATGATCAATATTGCTACTGGCCATATCAACTATCAAGCCACGGCAAGTGTTGGAGCACCGATCAAGGGAATGACTTTGATCTTATTCCTGCGAGCTTTTTCTGCCGGATCTTCTTCACTGACCGGAGTCGAGGCAATTAGCAATGCAGTTCCTAATTTTAAGCGCCCCAAACGAAAAAATGCGGCCAACACCTTAGCAATCATGGCTTTGATCTTGGCAGTGTTTTTTGCAAGTATCACCCTTTTGAGTTATTACTTAGGAATCTTACCCAACGCTAAAGAAACTGTCTTGTCACAGATCAATGCTGCTATTTTTGGACACGGCATAATGTATTATCTATTACAACTCGCTACGGCGATGATTTTAGCTGTGGCAGCTAATACAGGATTTTCGGCCTTTCCCATACTGGCATATAATTTGGCGAAAGATAAGTACATGCCGCACATGTTTATGGATAAAGGCGATCGTCTCGGATATTCCAACGGGATCGTGGCTTTAGCCTTGGGCGCGATCGTGTTGATCTTTATTTTCCATGGACAGACTAATCTTTTGATCCCACTTTATGCTGTCGGCGTTTTTGTGCCGTTTACACTGTCTCAATCAGGGATGATCATTCATTGGTTTAGGGAACGCGGTAAACGCTGGATATTAAATTGGAGTTTTAACTTGCTGGGTGCCGTAATTTCCTTAGCTTTGGTTGTATTTTTATTCTGGCTCCATTTTCCAAATGTTTGGCCATATTTGATCATCATGCCTGTCTTGCTCTACGGATTTGCACGGATCCACAATCATTATGTCCGCGTAGCTGAGCAATTACGGGTGAATGCTCAAGCGCAGCAACTCCATGATTATGATGGCTCTACTGTTGTTGTCTTGGTAAGCTCAGTAACACACGTGACCACGGGCGCAATTAATTATGCACGTTCTATTAGTGATAATGTTATCGCGATGCATGTTTCTTTTGATACTGATCCTAAAAAAGAGCACGAAACTGCTAAGGAATTTAAACAGGCTTTTCCGGAAGTAAGATTTGTTGATCTGCATTCTTCTTACCGTTCAGTAGTTGCTCCTGTAGTCCGTTTCTGCGATGTGATAGCTAAAAATTCAACGCAGCGCAATGATTCTCTGACAGTTTTGGTTCCCCAGTTTGTTCCGCGTAAGCCGTGGCAGAATTTTTTGCATAACCAGACCGCATTAAGACTTCGAAACTCGCTTAATACACGAGAAAACATTATTGTAGCTACCTATAACTACCATTTAAAAAAATAAAGTTATCCTCAAAAGTTGTGGGTCCGTTAATAATTTAGCGGGTCCCATATTTTTTTGTGTATCAATATCTCGTTTTTTGATTTTTTTGATAAGGGAACTCATGATAAACTTCGGCTCCCTTTTTAAAAGAAACTTGAGAATTTAATAGGTCATAGATCGTTTGCAAAGTCTTTTGGCAGGATGAACTTTCCAAGGCAATGGTGATCGTCACTTTTTCAGTATAATTTGTGGCAATCGTCAAAATATGCTTTGTTTCTAAAAAATGCTCTAACTTTCCTTGCAGAGGATAAGCAATGCTGACGGCTATTTCTGTTTGCGGGATCATTGAGACCATTCCTAGGTGTTCAATAGTTTGAGAAGTGACATTGCTATATGCTCGGATCAATCCCCCTGCACCTAATTTGATACCGCCAAAATAACGTGTGACGACCGCTGTAACATTATGCAGTCCTAGCTGCCGCAAAACATTCAAAATTGGTGCGCCTGCCGTGCCTGAAGGTTCACCGTTATCGTTTTGTTTGACAATTTCATCATGCATTCCCAGTACGTAAGCAAAGCAATTATGGTTGGCGGAGAAATTTTCTTTTTTGACCTGAGCTATGAAATCTTCTGCTTCTTTTTGATTATTAGTCCTTTTGACATGGCAGATAAACTGCGATTTTTTGATGAAGATTTTAAAATTACCAGTTTTTTTGATGGATAAATATGCTTCCATTAAGAAGATTCCTTTCTTTTTGATTTATTTTGCGTATTTATTTTTGAGGTGAGCAATATGAAAATGATCGACTTGGTCGGACGGATCCTTTTGGATACCGATATTCCTGTAGAAATGAGGGCAAAGTTAGAGAGGTATTCCCGTCCAGGGATGATCGAAAAAGGTAACTATATCCAATGTCAGCGCTGCATGTCAAAAATGTTAAAAAGTAAGGTCAGTCTGCCAAATGGAAGCTATTATTGCCCATACTGCATTTTGCTCGGAAGAGTATCATCTGATAATAAATTATATCATTTGCCAGAAAATAATTTATTTCAACCACTGCAGAAATCTCCGTTGACCTGGCAAGGAACACTTTCACACTTTCAAAAGAAGTGCTCAGATGATCTATTGCAGGCTTCAGTTAAACCGGGGGAATATCTTTTGTGGGCGGTAACAGGTGCCGGAAAGACGGAAATGCTTTTTCCAACAATAGAAAGGGCATTGATGAAACACAAAAGGATCGCTTTGGCTTCCCCGCGAGTTGATGGGTGCAATGAACTTTATCCACGACTTTGCGAAGCATTTGCCCAGATTTCTCCAGCCTTGTTGCATGGGCGCAGCAACTTGCCTTACAGGTACAGCCAGTTGACGATTTGCACGACTCATCAATTATTGAGATTCGATCGGGCTTTTGATCTTCTGATCATTGACGAGGTTGATGCGTTTCCATTTGTAAACGATAAACTATTAAAAAGCATGGCCCATAGATCACTCAAACTCAAGGGAACGCTGGTCTATCTTACAGCAACACCAACCGGAAAGCAGCTTGCCAGAATTAGGAAAAAGCAGCTGCCGGTTAGTTATCTACCTGTCCGTTTTCATGGGCATATGCTACCTGTTCCTAGCGTTCAAATCGAAAGCAGGGGCGTTTGCAACTGACCCAGCACCGTTTACCGTTCAAATTGAAAAAAATATTAAGAAAATGGAGTGCAGAGGAATTCCCTTTTTTAATTTTTGTTCCAAGCATTGGGCTGCTTACGCTTGCATTAGCAGCAGTGAGAGCAATATTACCAACTGAGAAGCACGGAGCGGCCGTATTTTCTACGGATCCCCAAAGAATAGAAAAAGTCCAGTCAATGAGGACGGGTCAGTTAAATTACCTGATAACTACTACAATTTTAGAACGAGGGGTAACTTTTTCCAAACTTAATGTGGTAATTCTTGGTGCAGATGAAAAAACTTTTTCGGTTTCAGCATTAGTTCAGATTGCTGGTCGGGTTGGACGCAGTAAAGTACGACCATCCGGAGAAGTAATATTTATTTGTGCAGACCGCACTAAAAATGTCCAGGCAGCACTCAAACAGATCCACAATATGAATCGCAAGGGAAGGGATCTTTTACATGGATAAGTGTTTGTTTTGTGGCCGAGAAATAACCACACAATTAAATTGGAACTGGCTTTTGTCGTTTAATACTCTGGATCTGCCGGTCATTTGTAATCAATGCAAGCCGAATTTTGAATTGCTGGGAGAAGAAAATATATGTCCAGGATGTGGCCGGGCACAAACTGGCAAGACATTATGCCAAGATTGTTTACGATGGCAAGAGATGGGAAACCATTCGTTATTGAATAATCGCGCGCTTTACGCCTATGATCAGTTTATGAAAGCATACATCCAGCATTATAAATTTATGGGTGATTACTATTGGCGGTTGGTTTTTCAAGCTGAATTTTCACAATATATCAAGACACATTTCAAGCATCGCTGGTTATTTACAACGATCCCTATCGATTTACAAACCGAGTCCTCACGCGGCTTTAATCAAGTCGATGGGCTGCTTTCTGACATAAAAACAATTAAGCTGCTGCAATATCGTGAAAAAGAAAACCGTGTCAAACAATCGACCAAAACACGCAGAGAAAGAATGGAGACGATTCAGCCTTTTGTGTATTGCGGCACTAGCGAATTGAACGGTTTAAAAGTAGTGTTGCTTGATGATATCTATACGACTGGGCGAACCTTATACCATGCAAAAGATATTTTGGAACAACATGGGGCGCGTTTAGTTCGTTCAGTAACATTGGCACGCTAAAAAAATGGAAGAACGTGCAAGTATGCAGCCGAGGTCGCGAACAGAAAAAGTTGTTTATTCAACCGCTTTCTATTATAATTAAAACGTAGATGAGATAGCTGAAATTCTACGATATCCACCCACTGGGATATTGATTCTCAGTTGTGAAAGGAGAGGTTAACCATGTTAAAAGTCAACGTACGTGGTGAAAATATTGAGGTCACAGCTGCTTTGAGAGACTATGTTGAGAAGAAGCTGGCAAAATTGGAAAAGTACTTTGAAGATACCTCAAATTCAACTGCTCATGTCAACTTGAAGGTTTACACAAACAAGAATGCCAAGGTTGAGGTCACAATACCATTGCCTTACTTGGTTTTACGAGCAGAAGAAACATCCCCTGATATGTATGGCAGTATTGATTTGGTAACCGATAAACTTGAGCGGCAGATTAGGAAGCACAAAACAAAAATTAATCGCAAATCTCGCGAAAAAGGTTACAAGGGTCTGGATTTTGCATCCCAGGAACCTGGGGCTGATAATAGTAAAGATGAAGATGATATTCAAATTGTTCGGACTAAGAATATAGCATTGAAGCCGATGGATAGTGAAGAGGCAGTTTTGCAAATGGAAATGCTCGGACACAGCTTTTTCATTTACGAAGATGCCGATACACAAGATGTGAATATAGTTTATCGTCGCAGAGACGGTCGTTATGGTTTGATCGAAGCAGGCGAATAAGCACAAATAAATATTTGCGATAGGGCAAGATTAAGACATTGCCCTATTTTTATGCTTTCGGGTTCTAAAAAACAGCAAACGACAAAAAGTTGGGAGAAAGAGATTCTCGTAAAATCCTACCAGTAAAGCGACTGAGAGGGCTATCTTTTTTCATTCAAGTATGCCACGTGAACATTTGAGTTCTAGTTAATATTAGATTTGTACGTGGATGCGTGAAGTTATTCAACAGTGAAATTTGTGAGACTTCTTTTTTCAGCTTTTATCAGTTGGATTTGGTTTTCATTTGTATTTAAGAATGATAAAATGTATATTAGTGTTTTGTAGCTCGGAAACAGACATAATTTGAAATTGAAGTATTTTGTTAAAGAAGGGAATTATTTCATGGCAAACGTCCTGAAAAAGTGGGTTGAAAGTGATAAACGTGAACTGAAGCGTTTAAATAAAATTGCTGATAAGGTAGAAGCTTTTGCCTCCGATATGGAAGCAATGTCAGATGAAGAATTGCAGGCAAAAACCCCTGAGTTAAAGCAGCGCCTGCAAGATGGTGCAACATTAGACGATATTTTGCCAGAAGCATTTGCTGTAGCTCGGGAAGGTGCTAGGCGGGTGTTGGGTCTCTATCCATTTCATGTGCAGATCATCGGTGGTATCGTCTTACATGAAGGAAATATCGCTGAAATGAAAACCGGTGAAGGTAAAACTTTGACTGCGACCATGCCGGTCTATTTGAATGCATTAGCCCAAGAAGGTGTCCATGTTGTTACTGTTAACGAATATTTAGCATCACGTGACGCGACAGAAATGGGTGAGCTCTATACGTGGCTTGGGCTGACAGTTGGTTTAAACGTCAATGGTATTTCTGCTGAAGAAAAAAGAGCCGCTTATAATTCGGACGTCACTTACTCGACTAACAGCGAATTAGGTTTTGATTATTTGCGGGATAACATGGTGGTTTACAAGGAAGATATGGTTCAGCGTCCCCTTAACTTTGTCATCGTTGACGAGGTTGACTCTATTTTGATCGATGAGGCCCGGACACCGTTGATTATTTCCGGCCAAGCGACTGGTACGACTAAACTTTATATTAGAACAGACCGTTTCGCTAAGACATTGACTAAAGATAAAGATTTTAAAGTAGATTTGGAATCTAAGACGGTATCTTTAAAGGAACAGGGTATCCAAAAGGGTGAGAAGTATTTTGGCCTGACCAACTTGTTTGATCCAGATAACACTGCTTTAAATCACCATTTGGATAATGCATTACGGGCAAACTTTATCATGACCAAGGATAAAGATTACGTCGTTCGTGATGGAGAGGTTTTGATAGTCGACCAGTTTACTGGCCGGATCATGGAAGGACGTCGATATTCTGACGGACTGCACCAGGCAATCGAGGCTAAAGAACGAGTAAAAATCGAAGAAGAAACCAAAACGATGGCCAATATCACCTACCAGAACTTCTTTAGAATGTACAAGAAGCTTGCCGGTATGACTGGGACTGCTAAAACAGAGCAGGAAGAATTCCGCGAGATCTACAACATGGAAGTTATTGGCATCCCAACCAATGAGCCGGTTATTCGTGATGACAGGCCAGATTTACTCTATCCAACTTTGAAGAGTAAATTTAAGGCTGTTGTCGAAGATATTAAGCAACGGCACAAAAGCGGCCAGCCGATTTTGGTTGGGACTGTCG
Organism: uncultured Ligilactobacillus sp.; assembly: GCA_934215475.1. Classification (GTDB taxonomy): domain Bacteria; phylum Bacillota; class Bacilli; order Lactobacillales; family Lactobacillaceae; genus Ligilactobacillus. The sequence continues at coordinate 19,392 of CAKPZY010000008.1, read as the reverse complement.
CGGTTGAGACATCAGAATATTTATCTTCTCTTTTAGACAAAGCTGGTATTCCGCATGCTGTGCTTAATGCCAAGAATAATGCTAAAGAAGCTGACATTATCACTAACGCCGGTCAACGAGGAGCAGTTACTATTGCCACCAACATGGCTGGTCGTGGGACTGACATCAAACTTGGGCCTGGGGTTACGGATGTTGGCGGCTTAGCAGTTATCGGGACTGAACGTCATGAGTCCCGACGGATCGATAATCAGTTAAGAGGCCGTTCTGGTCGGCAAGGTGACCCAGGCGTGACTCAATTCTACTTGTCGCTTGAAGATGACCTCATGCTTCGTTTTGGCTCTGATCGGATCAAGGCTCTCTTACAGAGGCTGAAGGTTGAAGATGATGATGCTGTCATTCAATCCAGAATGATTTCAAAACAAGTTGAATCTGCACAAAAACGAGTTGAAGGTAATAATTATGATACCCGAAAACAGGTTTTGCAATATGATGATGTGATGCGTGCACAACGTGAAGTCATTTATGCGCAGCGGCAGCAAGTTATTATGGAAGAAAAATCTTTGAAACCAGTTATTATGGCAATGATCAAACGGACTGTTGGGCATACTGTACAAATGCACACCCAGGGAGAACGCAAGGACTGGGATCTTCAAGCTATTTTAGATTTTGCCGTAGCTGTGATGGTCAGTGAGGACACTATTTCTATTAATGACTTGGCAGGTAAGAAGCCGCAAGAGATCATCGATTATTTAATGGCACAAGCTGAAGAAAATTATACTTTGAAGGAAAAACAACTGTCCGATCCCAGCCAAATGCTGGAATTTGAAAAAGTTGTTATATTACGAGTCGTCGACTCACGCTGGACCGATCACATTGATGAAATGGATCAGTTGCGGCAATCGATCGGTTTACGCGGTTATGGCCAGCTTAATCCGTTGGTTGAGTATCAATCTGATGGTTACCGAATGTTTGAGGAAATGGTCGGCAACATCGAATATGATGTCAGTCGGCTCTTCTTAAAGGCCGAGATCCGGCAAAATATTAAACGTTAAATAAGTTTGAAACGGGCTGGGCTAACTTCAAGCCTAAGCTCGTTTTTTTGTGAATTTAAATCACTGGTGACTGGAACCGGGAAACAAGCGTACTTGTTTTTTGGAGTTTCGTTGCAACAGCTGTCAATTATTAGGAGGAAAAAATGGAATTAAGCGATTATAAGCGTGAGATCGATCATTTAAAGCAACAACTCACAGACTTTAGGGGGTCTCTTTGACTTAGACAGTCTGAAAGAAACAATTGCAGAAAATGAGATCAAAATGTCAGATCCATCTTTTTGGAACGATAGTCAAAAGGCCCAGGCCTTGATCGATGATAATAATGTCCAAAAAGGCAAGTATGAAAACTTCCACAGTTTGCAAGAGAGCATTGATGAACTAGAAGTTTTGTTGGAATTGGCCGAAGCCGACCCCGATGATCAAGAGATCAGTCAAGAACTTGCAGACAAATATCCCAAAGCGCAAAAAAAGATGGAACAATATCAATTGACATTGCTGCTAAATGAAAAATACGACAAAAACAATGCTATTTTAGAGATCCACCCCGGAGCTGGGGGAACAGAATCACAAGATTGGGGCTCTATGCTGTTACGGATGTATGTTCGTTGGGCCGAGCAACACGGATTCAAGGTGGAGACCGTTGACTATCAAGAAGGCGATGAAGCGGGGATCAAGAGTGTGACATTACTCATCTCGGGAACTAACGCTTACGGTTATTTAAGAAGTGAAAAGGGAGTTCATCGCTTAGTGCGTATCTCCCCGTTTGATTCAGCCGGAAGAAGGCATACTTCGTTTGCATCTGTCAATGTTATGCCTGAACTATCCGATGATGTCAACGTTGAATTGCGGCCAGAAGATATCAAGATGGAAGTCTTTAGGTCTTCAGGAGCCGGTGGGCAGCATATCAACAAAACTTCATCGGCTGTTCGGCTGATTCATATTCCTACGGGGATCGTGACTTCCAGCCAGGCTCAACGTTCTCAATTTCAAAATAAAGCGACAGCAGAAAAAATGATGAAAGCTAAACTTTATCAAAGAGAAATGGAGAAAAAGGAGCAAGAGAAGGCTGAAATTCAAGGAGAGCAGATGGATATTGGTTGGGGATCACAAATCAGATCCTATGTTTTTCACCCTTATTCGATGGTCAAAGATCATCGGACGAATTTTGAGACTGGTACTATCCAAGCTGTGATGGACGGAGATCTAGATGGATTTATCAATGCTTATTTACAGTGGAAGCTTGAAAAAGAAAATCCACAATAAAAAAATTATGTAAAAGTATCACTAAACAAACCTCGTTCAAGGTTTGTTTTTTTCGCAAAGTATTTGTAACATTTATGTTCTGTTAATTAGTTATTTAGTGATGGTATACTGAGGAGGTATGAAATAATGTGGAGGATAGTTTTTTGATTGAATTTAAAAATGTAGTAAAAGATTATGGCAATGAGACCCTTGGGATCGATCACCTCACTGTACGCATTGACCAAGGTGAATTTGTCTATGTCGTCGGGCCCAGCGGTGCTGGAAAATCAACTTTTATCAAGCTGATGTATCATGATATTGCGCCTACTTCTGGTCGTATCCAGGTGAATAATTACGAAGTTGACTCGATTTCCAACAAAGATATTCCTTTTTTGCGGCGTGAATTGGGAATAGTTTTTCAAGATTTCAAATTGTTACCTCGTTTAACTGTGTTTGAAAATGTGGCTTATGCGTTGCAAGTAATTGAAAAGCAACCCGAAGAAGTCCAAAAACGCGTGACAGAAGTACTCGCTTTGGTTGGCTTGGCCGATAAGTCACAGAGTTTTCCCAATGAGATCTCAGGCGGGGAACAACAAAGAGTTGCTATTGCGCGTGCAATCGCTAATCGGCCTGGAGTTTTGATCACGGACGAACCAACGGGTAATTTGGATCCCGACACTTCTGAGGAAATTATGAAGATTTTAGAAAAAATCAATAAAGATGGGACAACTGTTGTGATGGCCACCCATAACAGTAATATGGTCGATGAACATAAACATCGTGTGTTAGAAATTTCAGACGGAAAGCTCACTCGCGATCAAGAAGGGGGAGTTTACGAAAATGAGTAAGTTGACTTTAAAGCGCCATTTAACTGAAAGTTTACGCAACCTGAAAAGAAATGGCTGGATGACTGCTGCGGCTATCACAGCTGTGACCGTTACATTACTTCTGGTCGGGGTTCTACTCTCCGTTTTACTCAATGTCAACAAGGTAGCAAATGACATTCAAAACGACGTGGAAGTACGGGTCTTCATTGAACGAAAGACAACTCATACCCAACAAACAGAATTAAAACATAAGTTAGCCAAAGTCGATGGGGTTAAAAGTATTCATTTTTCTAGCCGAAAAAAAGAATTATCAAATGTTGTCGGTGCTTATGGGAAAGAATTCCGCCTTTTCTCTGGGGATGATAATCCGTTATATGACGTATACGTAGTTAAAACAAATCAGCCAACGGATACGATCAATGTTGCTAAGAAGGCTGAAGGACTTGCTCATGTTTACCAGGCTCAATACGGTGGGGCTTCAGCCAAAAAGCTCTTTAATGTGGTTTCTGGTATTAAACGTTGGGGAATGTTCATCAGTATTCTCTTGCTTTTTGTTGCGGTCTTTTTGATTTCCAATACGATAAGGCTGACTATTTTGTCGCGGCGTAACGAGATTGCGATCATGCGCTTAGTGGGAGCAACAAATAATTATATCAGATGGCCTTTTATACTCGAAGGTGCTTGGACGGGTTTGTTTGGATCTTTGATCCCGATATTGATAGTTGATTTTAGTTACGGATGGATGTATAAGCTCATCACAGCTTCACTGCGCAGTACCAACTATTCGTTATTAGTCCCGCATACATTCTTGGTCGAAATAGATTTGTTGCTTGCAGCAATTGGAATTGTGATCGGAGCTCTTGGTGCTGCTTTGTCAATGGGACGGTTCCTAAAATTATAATAGTTTTCTATATTATTAACTTGGTGTGATCTCAATGGCTCATCAAGTTATTTTTTTGTTTTAATTACCTTATATTGATATACTGAAGGCGTGTTTACCAGGCATTGGAGGGATAGTTTTGAGTTTCTGGGAAATAATTTTGTTATACATAGCACAGCCATTATTTTGGCTGGGCATAATAATGTTAGTGATTTTATATTTTAATCGGATCACAAAAGAACGACATTTTTTTCGGATAGCAGTCAACCGAGACTTTTATGAAGGCCGACATTTTTTAAAAACTGCCTGTTTCGGGTTAGTCGTAGGAGCTGCGATTTCATTATTATGTGGCATGATGCAATCTTTAGAAGCTCTGATGCTGCTTGAGATTGCTGGGGTAATTTCCTTGTTGTTTTTGCCATTGGTCGAAGTTACTTTTAGTATGCTGTGGTTAGTATCCCTAGTGATCGTTGGATTTAATTTACTGAAAAATGTTTGGCCGGTGCTAACAGTCTTGCCTGTTTCATTTACCGGAGATAAGCTGCCTGCCAATATTTTATTATTGATAGCCATCTTTTTTGTAGTGCGCGCTTTTCTCCTGCATTACAAAAAGAGCATCTGGTTCACTCCCCAAGTAAAAAGTGGAAAGAGAGGGCGCCGGATCGCTTATTATAAATGGAAGGAATTTAGCGTCATCCCTCTGATAATCCTCTTTCCAGCAGACACTTATATGAGTCATGTCCCTTACTGGCCGCTTTTTTCCTTTAACGGACGTTCATTTGGTATACTGGTATTTCCGCTGTTGGTAGCTGGAGCGATAAAAGTATTTAAAGAAGAACCTCAACTTATTTTGAAGCGTGCTTATGGCGAGTCGCTTGTTTTAGCCGGAATAAGTTTTATAGTGGCTGCACTGGCTTTGTTAGCATCGTGGATCTCACTGGTTGGACTATTGCTCATCGGAATTGTATCTGTCCTATTTTATTGGCAACGTAAGCATTTAGATAAAGCTGGCAAACGCTGGTACGTTGAGACTAATGATGGTGTTAGGGTTATTTCGGTTATTCCAGGGACACCTGCTGCGAAGATGGGTCTTTCAAATGGCGATATAATTTTAGACTGTAATGATGAACCTGTGAAAAATGAACCAGAATTATATGCAGCTTTACAAAAAAGTTCCGCATACTGCCGGTTAAGAGTAAAAACATTTTCCGGAGAACTCAAAATTACTGAGAGTGCTATTTATGCAGGAGCTCCGCATGAGATCGGATTAGTATTATTTCAATGAAAAGGAGAATTGATTTGAAAAAAATATTAGTTGTCGATGATGATCAGGCTATTTTAACGCTGCTAGAATATAATTTGAAAAAAGAAGGTTATGAAGTTAAAACTGCCGCAGATGGGCAGGAAGCCTTGACCTTGGCGTTGAGCAGAGATTTTGATTTTATTTTATTGGATATAATGTTGCCGAAGCTTGATGGGATCGAGGTTACTAAACGTTTGCGTCAAGAAAAGGTGGTCACTCCTATCATTATGTTAACGGCCCGGGATGAAGAAATGGATAAGATCATTGGGCTCGAATTGGGGGCTGATGATTATATTACTAAGCCTTTTTCCCCACGTGAAGTCATTGCCCGGATCAAAGCAATCGGGCGCCGGATGGGGTCAGCAAATGATTCAAGTTCTACCAATGATCAACCTGCGACCAGTCCAGAAAAATATAACTTTGAGGACTTCACCATTGACCTTGGTAATTATACGGTCAAAGTCGGGGGCAAAGAGATCGCCTTGACTCCAAAAGAATTCGAGTTATTAGCTTATTTTGTCAAAAGACCCGATCGCGTATTAAGTCGAGAAAAGTTATTAAATGGCGTTTGGGGTTATGATTATGTTGGTCAAACAAGAATGGTCGATATGCACGTCAGTCATTTACGTGAAAAGATAGAATCTGATCCTTCTCATCCAAGCAACATCATAACCGTCCGTGGTTTTGGTTATAAATTTGAAGGCAAACAAAATGAAAATTAGGCAATTAATACTCCATATAGCTTTTTGCTTTTTTGCTGTTTTAGTTACGCTATTGTTGTATGCCCAATTTTCTAAGCAGAGTTTTTTGCTTGCTGCAAGGTCTTTGCCTGTATTGTGGCTTTTGGTTGGATCCTTTTTGACAGCCGGTGCCGTCTTTGCCCTTGAATTGTTTGAAAAACAGCGGGAGAAAAAGTTGTTGCGGATCTTGACTAAGAAGCTCATAGAAGTTACTCAAAACAAAAGAACTGGGCATGTCATAATTTCAAGAAAAAGCACTTTGTTTGCGCTCGGACAAGCTGTTAATAATGTCCAAAGTATGACGCAGAATTTATCAACCGATTATACTCGGCAACAACGCGGTTATTTTGGCTTATTAGAATACGTTCCTATCGGAGTCATGGTAATTGACCAGGAGCGAGAGATCTATTTGAGTAATCATTATCTAAGTGAGATCATGGGTCGGGAATTAGATTTTAGACATGAAATTTACTATACCCCTTTGGCGGAATTTGACTTAGTAAAAATCATCGAAGAAACTTTTCGTACGAAAGAAGATCAACAAACGGAAGTCAAGCTTAGTCTGCCCTCAGGAATGAAGATCTTGAGTGTCAATGTGATCTATATTCCAGTTAGTTCACATCATTTTTTTGTCATGCTCTTAGTCAATGATATAACTGAACAAAAAAAGATCGAGCGGATGCAAAATGACTTCGTTAGTAATGTCAGTCATGAACTGAAAACACCTGTGACTTCAATTACTGGCTTCAGCGAAACTTTACAAAATGGGGCCATAGATGATCCTGATGCTGCTCAAAAATTTGTGTCAATTATTCACCAGGAAAGTCTCAGGCTAACGGACTTGATCAATGACATTTTGTCCCTCTCACGCATCGGGCCAGACACACAACTAAAACTGGCGGACATCCATATGGCTGACTTTGTAAATGAAGATTTAAAGGCTTTTGACAGCTCCATCAAAGAGCGATCATTGCAGATCGACAATAAGATCCCCGCTAATATGATCATAGTTTCTGATGCCAGCAAATTGAATCATATTATCAGTAATTTAATTCAAAACGCGATCAGATATAATAAAGAGGCTGGAGAAATACAAATTAATGCTGTAAAGGATCAAAATGAATGGACATTTACTATTTCAGATACAGGGATCGGAATGACTGATGATCAGCGCGCTAGGATCTTTGAGAGATTTTATCGTGCGGATACGTCTCGCAGTAAAGAAGTCGACGGGACAGGGCTCGGACTAGCGATCGTGAAAGAATACGTTGACCTTTTATCAGGTGACATATCAGTTGAAAGTCAGTTAAAGGTTGGCACCTCTTTTACAGTAACTTTTCCTTTGGTGCAAAAAAATAAAGTACATCCATGAGAACGAATCTAGTGAGAGAAATTATTTTTTATTTGAGTCTCATTTCTTAAAATATGTTTGCGAATTGAGGCTATTGATTGCGAGTATTTGATTCGACTTGTAAAATAAGAACAAGGTAAGCTTGTGAATTTAGGTCACCGACGTGGGCAATTGCATAAAAGTCATTTGCTCTTTGTTATGGTTAACCGATTTGATTTTTTCGATTGATGGAGGAATGTTTTTTGAAAAAGAAATTACGCCGCTCGACGAGTGATCGCTATTTAGCTGGTGTATGCGGCGGCTTTGCTCGGTATTTTAATTTGTCTGCGAAATATATTAGGATCGCTTATTTAGTATTTTCTTTGGTTTGTATTCTTATTCCACGACTTAGTATTTTACCGGTCGGTATTTATTTAATTTTATATTTGGCCATTCCACAGGAAACATCTGAGGGGACATGGTCATCATTGTTTCATAATTTGAATAGTTCTGGGCGTTCAAAAAGCTCTGGTGGCAGCACTGGTCAAGCAAGGCAAGGGAGAAAAATTTTGCATGACGCACATGAAAGGAAGAACAATTGAATTTCTTAAAACGTGTGTTGATCAACACATTGATATTTATTGCTGTTGCCGGCTTGCTTCCTAATTATTTCCAGGTAGCAAATTTTGGCACGGCATTACTGGCAGCAGTGGTCTTGAGTTTATTGAATGCATTTGTGAAACCTATACTAGTGATTTTGTCTTTACCGATCACATTTTTAACACTAGGTTTCTTTTATCTATTTATCAATGCTTTTATTTTAGAAATGACATCTTTCTTTGTAGGGAACACCGTCTTTAGCTTCTCTGGTTTTGGCAGTGCATTTGTTGTTTCTTTGATTATTAGTTTAGTTAATTTTGTTATTACGAATCGCTTTTCTTAGCAAAAAATGTATAATAAATGTTAATAAGAGCGTTGGATAGCAAAAGCAACACGAAGGGAGTCTTCAGTACTTCCTTTATTTTTACATAAGGGCATCAAGTTGGGGGAGGTTTCTTTTGAATAAAGTCAGTGTACAAGAATTGGTCGACGAATGTGACTTGGTCGTTTATAGCGGCGGGGTTAATTTGGAATCGCGTTTTGTTGTAACTAGTGATATTTCTCGTCCCGGCTTAGAGATGACGGGATATTTTGACTATTATCCGGCAGAACGTATCCAACTGTTAGGTATGACAGAGATCTCTTATTCTCATAAAATGAAAAAAGATGAACGGGAGCGGATCATGGATAAAATGTGCAGCCAAAACACACCCTGTTTTGTAGTTGCGCGTTTTTTGCCGGTACCAGCAGAGCTGGAGGAAGCTGGTAAAAGACATAATATTCCAATTTTAAGGTCAAAATTATCAACCACTCGCTTATCTTCACGGATCACAGATTTCTTGGAGACGAAGTTGTCACAACGTCGTTCGATCCATGGCGTATTAATGGACATTTATGGTTTAGGAGTGTTGATCACAGGGGATTCTGGCGTTGGAAAGTCTGAAACCGCCCTTGAACTGATCAAGCGTGGCCACAGACTGATTGCTGATGACCGTGTGGAAATCTATCAGCAAGATGAACAAACATTGGTCGGCGAGGCGCCTGAGATCTTAAGCCATTTGCTTGAAATTCGGGGAGTCGGCATTATTGATGTGATGAATCTTTTTGGCGCTGGTTCTGTTCGGCAAAACACCAACATTTCTTTGATCGTAAATTTGGAAAATTGGTCTGAACATAAGCAATATGACCGTTTAGGCAGTGGAGAACAACAGTATGACCTATTTGGTGTGACACTTCCTAAGATCAATATCCCGGTTAAGGTTGGTAGAAATATGGCCATTATCATCGAAGCGGCTGCAATGAACTTCAGGGCCAAATCGATGGGCTATGATGCAACTAAGAAATTCGAAGACAATTTAAATCGTTTGATCAAGAAAAACTCTGTCAAAAATAAGTAAGTAAGACGTTGCTCATTATAGTCAGGCGGGAGTATACTTTTTATTTACGTGAAGAATACAATTTTACTGGAACTGTGGTCGCATTGTCCGGTGTGAGGAGAGGGATTATTTCATGAATTTTTTGCTTGGAGTGCTGGACCCCGTTGCTTTAGGACTTGGCCCTTTTGAAATTCGCTGGTACGGAGTGATCATTGCCGCAGGTGTGATCCTGGCCGCTGGTTTATCAGTTAGAGAGGGGAAAAAGCGTGGTCTGAAAGAGGATTATTTTTATGATTTTCTATTGTGGGCCTTGCCTTTTTCATTGATCGGGGCAAGAATCTATTACGTCATTTTTCAGTGGCCTTATTATGCTGCAAATCCTAGTGAAATCTACCGTATTTGGGACGGCGGTATTGCTATTTATGGATGTTTGATCGCAGCGGTGATAGTCTTGCTGGTTTATTGCCGGAACCATCAGATATCGAGCTGGTTGTTTTTAGACGTTGTGGCACCTAATGTTTTGTTGGCCCAAGGCATTGGCCGCTGGGGTAATTTCATGAACCAGGAAGCTCATGGTGGTGTCACAAGTCTTAATTTCTTGCAGGAGCTGCATTTACCGAACTTTATTATTGAACAAATGAATATCAATGGTGTGTATTATCAGCCGACATTTTTTTACGAATCTGCCTGGGATGTCCTTGGCTTTATCGTTTTGATTATTTTACGACGGCAAAACCATTTATTTAAACAGGGAGAAGTTTTCTTTAGTTACGTTATTTGGTATTCCTTCGGTCGTTTTTTTATAGAAGGAATGCGGACAGATAGTTTGATGTTAGGGCCTTTGCGCGTCTCGCAGTGGCTCTCGGTGGTGCTTTTTATTGCCGCTTTCATCTGGGCATTATCTCGCCGTTACTGGCATCCATATGCTCCCTGGTATCTGGACGGTAAAGAAGCAACAGAAGATTAAATCCTTTGCTAAAGATATATTTTATGCTATCGTATGCCCTATCCATCAGAGGTTGGGCTTTTTTATAGACAGCTTACAAAAAGTAAGTTAAAATGTTAAGTAAGAATAAAGGAAGGAAGAGACTAATGGCAAAGCATTATGATGTGATCGTTGTCGGTGCCGGGCCTGGCGGTATGACAGCCGCTCTGTACGCTTCCCGGGCCAACTTATCTGTACTGATGCTGGATCGTGGGATCTATGGCGGACAGATGAATAACACAGCGGAAATCGAAAACTACCCGGGGTTTAAATCTATTTTGGGGCCCGATTTAGCTGAAAAAATGTATCAAAGTTCTACTCAGTTTGATGCAAAATATGCTTATGGCACTGTCACGAATGTTACCGTCGATGATGAAGGCTTAAAAACTATCACTACAGACAGTGACGTTTATGAGACGCAGGCTTTGGTCATCGCAACAGGGTCCGAATATCGCAAGTTAGGAATTCCTGGCGAAGATAAATATAGCGGACGTGGTGTTTCGTACTGTGCTGTTTGCGATGGAGCTTTCTTCAAAGGTAAACCAGTTATAGTGGTCGGCGGCGGAGACTCTGCTGTCGAAGAGGGCGGATATCTTTCCCAAATGACCTCGAGTGTCAATATTATTCATCGTCGCGATCAATTGCGTGCTCAAAAGATTCTTCAGGATCGCGCATTTGCTAATGATAAGATTGATTTTACGTGGAATACTAATGTTATAGAAATTTTAGGTGATGGGCAAAAAGTCACCGGAGTTTTGGAACGGAATAACAAGACTGGCAGGGAAGAAAAGAAAGCTATCAATGGCGTGTTCATTTATGTCGGCAACCAGCCAATGACGGAGCCGTTTAGAGATCTTGGTGTTACAGATGACAAAGGCTGGTTCGTTACTAACGAAAAGATGCAGACGAAGGTCCCTGGGATCTTGGCGGTCGGTGACGTCCGGCAAAAAGATCTGCGTCAGGTGGCAAACTCTGTCGGCGATGGAGCTATCGCTGGTCAAGAGGCTTTCAATTACTTGCAAACCTTGCAAGACAAGGTCAAATCAGACTAAAAATGTCTCATGATCACTTAAATGTTGTTGTTTTATGCATTAGTGTCAGTTTTATTCTCAGTTAATTTTCTGGTTCTATAAAATCAAGCATTTTAGTAACGTAAGTTTGTTTTCAGCGGTATGTTGGGGGCAAACTTTTTATTTAGGCATAATTTAAATATGGAGATGTATTCAACAGTTTGTATTAGGCAATAATGACAGTGATAGAAGAATGAATTTCGTGAGGGCAGATGCGAAATACATGGGATTGTTTTATAGTGGTAATACAAAGTTTTAATGTTTATACTTGTATTGAGGTTAAAGAATAGGAGTGGGAAAAATGAGCTGGAAAGATACTTATGAAATTTGGAAAAAGGATGCTAACTTGGAACCAGGCTTAAAAAAAGAGTTGGCAGGTCTCGCAAAAAATGATGAATCATTGGAAGATGCTTTTTACGCTCCATTGGAATTTGGGACCGCTGGGATGCGTGGAATATTAGGAGTCGGGATCAATCGGATGAACATTTATACTGTTCGTCAGGCGACAGAGGGTCTGGCTTCGTTTATGGATACATTAGATCCAAGTGTCAAAAAACGCGGAGTTGCGATCAGTTATGACTCCAGACACCATTCGCAAGAATTTGCCTACGAATCGGCCCGAGTTTTAGGCGCACATGGCATTACAGCTTTGGTTTTCGAAAGTTTGCGTCCAACACCTGAATTGTCATTTACGGTTCGTCACTTGCATACATACGCCGGGATCATGATCACAGCAAGTCATAACCCCAAGGAGTATAACGGGTATAAGATTTATGGTGAGGATGGTGCGCAGATGCCGCCTAAAGAATCTGATCTGATCACGAAATATATCAGGCAGGCGGATGACTTGTTTGCTATCAAGGTAGCTGATAAAGATAAACTTAAGGCTGATGGGAAGCTTCGGATCATCGGTGATAAAGTCGATCAGGCATATCTCGCCGAAGTCAAAAAGGTCACTATTGATCATGAACTGGTTGCAAAAGAAGGCAAGACCTTAAAATTAATTTTCAGCCCACTCCATGGTACCGGGGCTATGTTGGGAGAAAAGGCTCTAAAACAAGCTGGTTTTGCGAACTTTACGATGGTACCGGAACAAGCGATTGCTGACGGGGATTTTCCGACAGTCAAAAAGCCTAATCCAGAAGATGCGGCGGCATTTGATTTGTCGATCAAGCTGGGAAAGAAGCAAAATGCAGATCTTTTAATTGCGATCGACCCGGATTCTGACAGGCTTGGAGCTGCTGTTAGACAGCCTGACGGAGATTATCAATTGCTGACGGGTAATCAGATCGCTGCGTTAATGTTAAACTATATTTTGATCGCGCGTGAAAAAGCAGGCACATTGCCGAAAAACGCTGCAGCTGTTAAGTCGATCGTTTCTAGTGAATTTGCTACTAAGATCGCCGAAAAGCACCACACTGAAATGATCAATGTGTTGACTGGTTTCAAGTTCATTGCCGAGAAGATCAAAGAATTTCAGAAAACTGGGGACCATACTTTCATGTTTGGTTTTGAAGAAAGTTACGGTTATCTGATCAAGCCTTTTGTTCGCGATAAAGATGCGATCCAGTCACTTGTACTTTTAGCTGAAGTTGCTGCATTTTATAAGGAACAAGATAAAAATTTGTATAACGGTTTGCAAGATTTGTTTAAAGAATATGGTTACTATGCCGAAAAGACCATTTCGCAAACATTTGGAGGAATTGAAGGAGCCACGGAAATCAAAAACTTGATGGCCAAGTTTCGGAATGAAACACCAGAAAAATTTGCAGGTTATTCTGTCATAGCTGTTGAAGATTTTGCCGAAGATCAAAAGAAATACGCAGACGGTACTATTGAAACAATAGACTTGCCTAAAGCCGATGTCCTCAAATATCTTTTGGAGGATGAAACATGGATCGCTATTCGTCCTTCTGGGACGGAACCTAAAATCAAGTTTTACATTGGAACGCAGGCAAAGACGCAGGATAAAGCAGAGGAGAAGCGGGCTGCATTTGAAAAAGCCATCGACGACTTTGTTAATGAATGATAAATAAATTAAAAAAGCAGTACGCTACTAGATTATTATCGCTAATTATGGTGAGTAATTAAGGTGGCGGCTGCTTTTTTGCTGCTGCAAAATTAATCAGTGGGAAACCTTACTGTAATTTTGAATCACAATCAAAAATATCGCGAAAACATGTTCGGTATGCTACAATGTATGTTACTGGCTACGGCCTTATACGGAGATAGATCGGGGGAATTATTGTGATCGAAAGACAAGATGATCGGCAGTTTGACTTAGTTTCTAAATACCAGCCGACAGGCGACCAGCCCGAGGCGATCGATGAGTTGACTGCTGGGATAGATGAAGGAGAAAAAGCCCAGATCTTGTTAGGTGCAACAGGCACCGGAAAAACTTTTACGATTTCGAATGTCATTAAAAATGTTAATAAGCCGACATTGGTTTTGGCACATAATAAAACACTAGCAGGTCAACTTTATGGGGAATTCAAGGAGTTTTTCCCTAATAATGCGGTCGAATATTTTGTCAGTTACTATGACTATTATCAACCAGAAGCATATGTACCGTCTAGCGACACGTATATCGAAAAGGATTCTAGTATCAATGATGAGATAGATAAACTGCGACATTCTGCAACAAGTTCTTTGTTGGAACGAAATGATGTTATTGTCGTCGCATCTGTATCTTCTATTTTTGGTTTAGGAGATCCATCTGAATACAAAGCACATACGATTTCTTTGCGCGTCGGTCAGGAGATCGAGCGTGATCGTCTTTTGAGTCAGCTGGTTGACATTCAGTTTGAAAGAAATGATATTGATTTTCAACGCGGACGTTTTCGTGTGCGCGGTGATGTTGTTGAAATTTTTCCAGCTTCCCATGATGAGAGGGCTTTACGCGTCGAGTTTTTTGGTGATGAGATCGACCGGATCCGTGAAGTCGATCCATTGACCGGTGAGATCTTAGGAGACAGAGATCATGTTGCCATTTTTCCAGCGACACATTTCATGACTAATGAAGCCCGGATGGAAGAGGCTGTTAATGGGATCACGAAGGAATTAAAAGAAAGAACAGATCAATTAAAATCTGCTGGAAAGTTGTTAGAAGCCCAACGGCTCGAGCAAAGAACGACTTATGATGTTGAAATGCTTAAAGAAATGGGTTACTGTTCCGGGATCGAGAACTATTCTAGACATATGGACGGGAGAAAACCAGGTGAACCGCCATTTACTCTGTTAGATTTTTTCCCTAAGGATTTTTTGATAGTTGTGGACGAATCACATGTGACAATGCCGCAAGTCAGAGGAATGTATAATGGTGACCGCTCTCGTAAGCAAATGCTGGTAGATTACGGTTTCCGTCTGCCTAGTGCCTTAGATAATCGTCCCTTGAAGTTATCGGAATTTGAAAAACATGTTCATCAGATCGTTTATATGTCTGCAACTCCTGGCCCATATGAACGAGAGCAAACAGACCATGTTGTTGAACAAATTATTCGTCCAACCGGTTTGTTGGATCCTGAAGTTGAAGTCAGGAAAACGGAAGGGCAAATGGATGACCTTGTCAGTGAGATCCATAAGCGAGTAGAAAGCCACGAGCGCGTTTTCGTGACGACACTGACTAAAAAAATGGCGGAGGACCTGTCGGATTACTTTAAGGAACTTGGTATTAAGGTCAAATACCTTCATTCGGATATCAAGACTTTAGAGCGGACAGAGATCATTCGAGATCTGCGTTTAGGCAAGTTTGACGTATTGGTTGGGATCAACCTTTTGCGTGAAGGGATCGACGTGCCGGAAGTATCTTTGATCGCCATTTTAGACGCAGATAAAGAAGGATTTCTTCGTAATGAACGGTCGCTGATCCAGACGATCGGACGTGCTGCTAGAAACGTGCACGGACACGTCATCCTGTATGCCGACACGGTGACTGAATCGATGGAAAAAGCGATGGATGAAACCAAACGGCGTCGTAAGATCCAAGAAAAGTATAATGAGGAACATGGTATCGTTCCGCAAACTATCAAGAAGGCTATCAGAGCCTCGATCTCAGGAGTAATCCCAGTCAAAAATCATGAGGGCACCTCGTCGGGGGTGGACTTTAACCATTTGAAGCGAACGGAGCAAAATGAAATGATCCATAGTTTAGAAGATCAAATGCAGCAGGCTTCCAAGCGGCTCGATTTTGAAGACGCGGCCACTTTAAGGGATACGATTATGGAGCTAAAAGCCGAGATCAGTTAGTTTCCCAATATTTTGTGTTTTGTAATTCTGAAATATTTTATGATGTGAAAGAGGGAAAGATGTGTGGCACAAGACAAAATCGTGATCCACGGTGCACGCGCGCATAATTTAAAAAATATAAATGTTACTATTCCCAAAAATAAGTTGGTCGTGATGACCGGCTTATCAGGTTCAGGTAAGAGCTCCTTGGCCTTTGACACTTTATATGCTGAAGGACAACGTAGATATGTTGAGAGCCTGTCAGCTTATGCTAGACAATTTTTAGGGCAAATGGATAAACCAGATGTTGACTCGATCGATGGATTGTCTCCGGCTATTTCGATCGATCAAAAAACGACGTCCAAAAATCCCCGTTCTACGGTGGGTACTGTCACTGAGATCAACGATTACTTGCGGTTGTTGTGGGGTCGAGTTGGCACGCCGATCTGCCCGAACGATGGCCATAAGATCACCAGCCAATCACCTGAACAAATGGTAGATCGTGTCTTGCAATTGCCGGAACGAACTAAACTGCAAGTCTTATCTCCCATTGTGCGTGAGAAAAAAGGTCAGCATAAAAAAGTCTTTGATAAAATAAAAAGAGAAGGCTTCGTCCGTCTCATCGTTGACGGTGAGACGCATGACGTCGAGGAAAATTTTGACCTGGATAAAAACGTCAAGCATTCGATCTCTGTCGTCGTCGATCGAATTGTGGTCAAGAAAAATATCAGATCACGTCTCTTTGATTCTTTTGAATCGGCGTTGCGGTTGTCAAATGGTTATGCTTTTGCAGATGTGATCGGTGGAAAAACGATTCAATTTTCTGAAAATTTTGCGTGTCCTTATTGTGGATTTACGATCGGTGAGTTAGAACCTCGTTTATTTTCTTTTAACGCTCCTTTTGGTGCATGCCCTGAGTGTGACGGATTAGGCGTCAAGCTTGAAGTAGATTTGGATTTAGTTGTTCCAGATAAAGACAAGACTTTGAACGAAGGGGCTTTAGCTCCCTGGAATCCGATCAGTTCTAAATATTATCCAACTCTCTTAACAGAAGCCTGTGATGAATTTGGGATCGATATGGATACTCCATTTAAAAAATTACCGAAAAAGCAGCAAAATATTGTCTTATATGGAGCTGGCAACAAAACATTTCATTTTCAGTTTGAAAATACCTTTGGTGGTAAACGTGATCTGGATATGGAATTTGAGGGAGTCATCAACAATGTTTCGCGCCGTTATCATGATACCAACAGTGATTTTACTCGGGATGTTATGCGAAAATATATGACCAGCTTGACCTGCCAAACTTGTCATGGATACCGCTTAAACAGAAAAGCTTTAGCGGTCAAGATCGGCGGCAAACATATTGGTGAGGTTTCCGACTATGCTATTGGAGATTCTTTGCCGTTTTTTGAGAGTCTGCATTTTTCAGAGCAAAATCAGCAGATCGCGCGCCCAATCCTAAAAGAAATCAAAAATCGGTTAACTTTCCTGAAAAATGTTGGCTTAGATTATTTGACTCTCAGTCGGTCTGCACGAACTCTTTCGGGAGGCGAGGCTCAACGGATCAGACTGGCAACTCAGATCGGTTCTAATCTTTCAGGGGTCATGTATGTCTTAGATGAGCCTTCCATTGGTTTGCATCAAAGGGACAACGACCGTTTGATCGCATCCTTGAAAAAGATGCGTGATTTGGGAAACACTTTGATCGTTGTAGAACATGATGAAGATACTATGCGAGCAGCCGATTATATGGTAGACATTGGTCCTGGTGCAGGTGTTAAGGGTGGCCGGGTCATGGCGACTGGGACACCTAAGCAGGTGCAAAGGTCGGCTAAATCTATAACGGGGCAGTATTTGGCCGGCAAACGCTATATTTCGATCCCGCAAAAGAGGCGCTCCGGCAGTGGGCACTTTGTGACAGTCACCGGAGCCAAAGAAAATAATCTCAAGGATATTACGGTCAAATTCCCCCTAGGAGAATTTATTACCGTTACCGGTGTTTCAGGTTCTGGTAAATCCACGCTTGTGAACATGATCTTGAAGCGTGCACTCGCGCAGAAGCTGACACATAATTCTGAAAAGCCCGGCAAATACAAAAAGATTTCCGGTTACGAGTCTTTAGAAAAAGTGATCGATATTGACCAATCCCCCATTGGAAGAACACCGCGAAGCAACCCAGCGACATATACCGGCGTTTTTGATGATATCCGCTCTCTTTTTTCACAGACTACTGAAGCTAAGATGCGCGGTTACAGCAAGGGACGCTTTAGCTTTAATGTCAAAGGCGGCCGTTGTGAGGCGTGCAAGGGCGATGGGATCATCAAGATCGCTATGAATTTCTTGCCCGATGTGTATGTGCCATGTGAAGTCTGTCATGGGACTCGGTTTAACTCGGAAACTTTGGAAATAGAATATAAGGGTAAGAACATTTCTCAGGTGTTGGAAATGACGGTTGCTGAAGCTTTGAGTTTTTTCGCGCCTATTCCGAAGATCAAGCGCAAATTGCAGACGATTATGGATGTTGGTTTGGGCTATGTGAAGCTGGGACAACCGGCCACGACTCTTTCTGGTGGAGAAGCGCAAAGAATGAAACTAGCCTCTGAACTGCATCGCCAGTCAAATGGGCACACTTTTTATATTCTGGATGAACCCACGGTTGGCTTGCATACAGAAGATGTTAAACATCTACTGGTCGTATTGCAGCGATTAGTTGATAAAGGCAACACCGTTGTTGTGATCGAACACAACTTAGATGTAATCAAGACTTCCGACCATTTGATTGATCTTGGACCAGAAGGTGGCGAAGGCGGTGGGCAGGTCGTAGTCACAGGTACACCTGAAAAAGTTGCCGCTTGTAAGGAAAGCTATACCGGACAATACTTGAAAAACATTTTACAAAATGGTAAATATGCTTAACGTATAAACTCACTATTATCAAGGTTCGCGACTTGCAATTTATGAATAAACTGCTATGGTTGAATTATATTTACTTTAGAGATGGGAGAGATCATTTTGGCAAAAGTTGAAAGTTTTACATTGGATCATACGGCGGTTAAGGCTCCTTATGTACGGTTGATCACTACAGAAGAAGGACCGAAAGGCGATCAGATCTCAAACTATGACCTGCGTCTAGTTCAACCAAATGCGAACGCCATTCCAACGGCTGGATTGCATACGATCGAACATATGCTGGCTGGATATTTGCGTGATTATTTAGATGGCGTGATCGATTGTTCACCTTTTGGGTGCCGGACAGGCTTTCATTTGATTACTTGGGGTGAACACGACACAATCGAGGTTGCCAAGGCATTGAAGAAGTCTCTGGAAGATATCAGCAAGGCCTCCTGGGATGATGTTCAAGGTACGGATATTAAGAGTTGCGGCAATTATCGCGATCATTCTTTGTTCTCAGCACAAGAATGGGCCAAAAAGATCTTAAGTGAAGGGATCTCCTCTGATCCATTTGAACGTAAGGTCGTTGACTAGAAATCTAGAAATGTATGCTTTGGCTTGGAATTCAGTTTCCAAGCCTTTTTCGTTGCAAAGATCGTGGTAATTTACTGTATGTTTTTCACGTTTCATATTTTCTGTGAATAGAAGAGAATGTATAATAGAGAAGGTCAAAATTCTTAGCATCTTGTTTTTTGACCGGCTGAAAGAGGACAGACAACCATAACGAGGCAAAAGGAGAAGAAAGTCATGCAAGAAAATTACCACAGCATTTTTGATATTATTGGTCCGGTTATGGTGGGCCCTTCTA
>CAKPZY010000007.1 GCA_934215475.1 uncultured Ligilactobacillus sp. | reverse complement strand
GATACTGGAGTGCACGGTCACTGCCAATCAAATGGCTTTCTTCAGTTATGTTACCGTCATGAGACATTCACACCGGGACTCAAATTCGCGTCGTTTCCCATTTTCTTTGGATTTCATGTTAAAATTTAAGCAATACATAAATGTGGGGGAGATGCTTATGCCTCTCTTGATCGTCGGCGGTGGCGTGGCACTGCTGGTACTTTTAATTATAAAATTTAAACTAGAAACATTCAGTGCATTGCTGATGACGACGCTGCTGGTGGGGCTGACTTTAGGTATCTCCATGGGGAAACTGCCTGGAATTATGGTGGCAGGGGTCGGAGAGCAACTGAAAGATTTAGCATTGATCATCGTCTGTGGCTCCATGATTGGCAAATTGGTGGCCGATGCAGGCGGAAGTTACGTCATAGCCTCTTATTTGATCAAACGTTTTGGAGTCCTCAGAATTCAAATTACTGTGGTGCTAGCAGCAATGATTATCGGTTTTGCTCTCTTTTTTGAAGTTGCCTTAGTAGTTTTGATCCCGATAATCTTTGAGATTGCCAAAGAATTAAAAGTTCCCTTGCTCAAACTAGGTTTACCCATGGTAACAACATTAAATATTATGCATGGATTGATGCCGCCTCATCCTGCTCCCACAGCTTTAGCCGAGATCGTTGGAGCAGATATTGGAGATGTCATTTTAGTTGGCATCATTGTGGCGATCCCGACCATGTTAGTTGCGGGTCCTTTGTGGAATACGATTATTTCTCACTTGTCGCCAGGAACTTATCGCTTCCAAACGAAGTTAAGCGGTTTTAGAGAAGACGAAGGCCGTCCTTCCTCCGACGACCTGCCGCATTTTTCCATTAGTGTGATCACCACTATGATGCCGGTGATCCTCATTGGGGCCTTAACAGGGGTCAAACAGCTTGTTAGCTTGCCGCGAAAGTTTGAACCTTTATTAAAATTTTTGGCCGACCCTAATGTCGCAATGATCTTATCGCTGATGTTTGCCATTTATACAATGGGTATTGGAAGAAAGCGGGGTATGTCTAAAATTACCCTCTCTCTAAATCAAGGAGTCAAACAAGTCGCACTGGTAATTTTCTTAATAGGGGCAGGTGGTGCCTTCAAGCAAGTTTTGGAAAAGGGTGGTGTCGCTGAATATATTTCCTTACTATTTGCTGACATTCATCTTTCTCCTTTATTAGCCGGTTGGCTTATCGCAGCATTAATGCATGTTTGCTTGGGGTCTTCAACTGTGGCAGCTATGACATCCGGGAGCTTGATGAGCCCACTGATCATCGCCACCCATGCTGATCCAGTATTAGTTGTTTTAGCGATCGGTGCCGGCAGTATTTTTGGTGATAATGTGACTGATGCCGGTTTTTGGATGGTTAAAGAATACCTAGGCCTTTCTGTTAAGGAAACGTTTGCAGTGTGGTCGACTTCTACTGTACTGATTGCAGTTGCGGGCTTAGGGGTGATCTCTTTTATTGGCTTATTTTGAAGGTAAACCCGAAATCTTTAGGATTTTAAGTTAACAAACGCAATAATTAATATTAGTATTTTACCTTGCAAATGAAAATTATTGAAAATAAAGGAATGATTTTTTGAAAGAGGAGCAAACTAAAATTCCAATGTGGATCGAAGTTAAGGATGCGTACGTGCACAACCTGCGGCATATCAACGTCGAGATCCCTTTGCATAAAGTTGTTGCGATTTCCGGGTTGTCGGGGTCCGGCAAATCATCATTAGCTTTAGGTGTGTTATACGCTGAAGGATCCCGGCGTTATTTGAGTGCCCTTTCGACTTATACCCGGAGGCGTGTGACCCAGGCTAGCCCGGCGCAGGTTACCGCTATCAAATATTTACCGGCAGCCGTGGCCTTACGTCAGCGTCCGGTCGTTCCTGGACGCAGGTCGACTGTTGGCACGATGACAGAAATGCTAAATGTGATCCGCTTGATGTTTTCTCGCTTAGCCTCACACCGCTGTCCAAATGGCCATCAAGTTCCGTCGACGATCGAAGTGGCACGAAAAATGGCTGTTGCCGGCGATGAAATGGGGAAGATCACCTGTCCAGTCTGCGGGGTAAAGTTTGCTGTTCCCGCGGCCGAAGATTTCGCCTTCAATTCCACTGGGGCTTGTCCATCATGCGGCGGGAGCGGGCACATCCGACAAGTTGATCCGCAGACATTGATCAGTGATCCTGCCAAGTCCTTACAAGACGGCGCTGTTGCTTCCTGGCATTTGCCGGGCAGAAACTTCATGCCATACGTGATCGAACAAATGGGGGTCCGCATCGACGTTCCTTACCAGGACTTGACCGCTCATGAGAAAGGCTTAGTTTTGCACGGTGAAAAAAAGCAATATAAGATCTCGATCCCGTCATCGACCGGACGCGTATTCAATATGGACCACGCACTGTACGAAAATGCTTATAACGCAGTTGAAGATACCGCGAAAAACACTACTAATGAACGAACCCAGGCCCGTTTGAACCGTTTCTATAATTTTGCTGTTTGTCCTACCTGCCACGGAACAAGACTGGCACCTAAATTATTAACGAGTTTGTTAGACGGGAGAAACATTGCCGAAGTTAGTGCTTTGACTCTCTCGCAACTGCAGCAATTTACCAGTAAGATCGTCGGGCATCTGCCAGAAAATATGCGCCGGATGGCAACACAAATAGAAAAGGAGCTGACTCAGTCGTTAACTCCTCTGTTAGAACTCGGCCTAAATTATCTTTCTCTCGATCGTGTCGGCGCATCTCTTTCCACAGGGGAATTGCAAAGGATCCAACTGGTCAAAACACTGCATAGCCAAACGACCGGTGTGTTATATGTCTTAGATGAGCCGTCGATCGGCCTGCACCCGGCAAACGTCGCGGGTCTGATAGATGTTATGCAACGCCTCGTGAGAATGGGCAATTCTGTCGTTGTTGTTGAACATGACCCCACGATCATAGCTGCCAGCGACTATATTATTGAAACAGGTCCTGGTGCGGGTCAAGCAGGCGGCAAGATCATCGCACAAGGTTCGGTTTCTGCCATCAAACAAGACCCAAATTCACTGATCGCAGGCTATCTTACTCATGATAAAAAATTAGTAGTCCGTAAGCCTGTTTCTTCAGCAGATATTTTTGCTAAAGGCAGGCTAGGGCTCCATGTTAAAGATAAATTTAATTTGCACAACGTTTCAGTTGCTTTTCCATTGCAGCGCCTTTCGGTAGTTTCTGGTTTTTCTGGCGCTGGCAAAACGAGTTTGGTTTTGGATTCCTTGCTGCCTGCCATCAATGCTTCGCAGAATGGGCGGCCGCTGCCAAGCCAGGTGGATCATTTACAAAATGAGCAGATCAAGTCTGTCAAGGTGATCGATTCGACCCCGGTGGGAAAGAATGTCCGTTCTACCGTGGCTACTTATTCTGGCGTCTTTGATCAGATCCGGACTTTATTTGCACACACCGCGGATGCTAAAAAACATCATTACACGGCTAGTCGTTTTTCTTATAACGTTAAAAGCGGGGCCTGCCCGACTTGCAATGGGACAGGAACGATCAACTTGGATATTCAGTATTTGCCGGATATGGAAGAAACTTGTCCTACTTGTGAAGGACGCAGATATAATGAGGAAACTCTGAAAATTAAGTGGCATAGATATACGATCGCTGATGTATTGGGATTGAGTATCAAAGATGCTTTACCTGTTTTTGCCGATCATGCGGGGATCGCAGCTACTTTAAAAATTATGAATGAAATTGGACTTGGTTATTTGGTGTTGGGTGAAGGTACTCCTGCACTTTCTGGAGGAGAAGCTCAAAGACTGAAATTAACCGCACAAATGGGCCATGAACAAAATGGAACTCTGTTTGTTTTTGACGAACCGACTGTTGGGCTGCACCCTAAAGACGTGGCAGTTTTACTTGAAGTTTTTGAGCGATTACTCAAGCAGGGTGCTACGATCATTGTGATCGAACATAATATACAGATCATTGCTAACGCCGATTATTGTCTTGACCTTGGACCAAAAGGCGGTAATGAAGGTGGAAAAGTACTTGTAGCTGGCAGTGTTAAAGATCTGTGCAACAACCAAGCAAGCATCACGGGCAAATATTTGAGAACAACGTTAGCTAAGGAAAAATGAATAAGTGGACAGTCAAGAATATTAATTTTCGGGCGCAGCACTTTATAGGATTTATTAAAATTGGAGGAAAAACTTGGCAGGATTAGATGGGAAATTAGCTATACAGTTGACTAAACTTTTGCAACGAAATTTTCAAGTTGCGGTCATGATTCAAGATCAGGCCGGGAAAACTTATGCTTTGAAGGAACAACAGGAGTTTCCTGGCGCTAGTTTACTTAAGTTGGGAATTGCCGCTTATGTTAAAAGCAGGTGGCAAGTTGATCACTCGTTAGTAGACCAGAAATTGCTTGTTACATCAAAAGAGCGTGTTGCCGGTGCCGGTGTGATGCACCATTTGGCCCAAGATTCTTGGAAGTTACGCGACATGGTTGATCTGATGCTTTCTTGTTCGGACAACACAGCGGCCAACGTGTTATTAGATCATTTTGGATCAAGAAATGTTAGTGACTGGTTACAGGCCTCCTACCCCGGGGTTAAACTGCAGCGTTATTTTATTCATCCGGTGGTGGATGGCAAGGATAATTTGATAACTGCTGAGGCATTGCTGCCTGTCTGGCAAAGTTTTTTTGTTCAAAATGATGAATTCGACCGCCTTGTGAAAACTGCCCTACATGAACAAACTGAGCGTGGGAAACTTGTCTATTACGCAGGAGACGTCGGATTTACGGGGAACACATATAATAAGACTGGTGATCTTACGGATGTTGAGCACGACTGTGCCCGCCTGCAGTTGGGAAAAGATTGGTTTGACTGCTTGATATTGACAAAATTTGCTGGAACTACCCAACACCAGTCCGCTTTGCAAATGCAGCGTGAAGTCGGTCGGGTCCTGTTAAATAATTTGCAGACCGGTTCAGGAGGGTGACGATCACTCAAAATTGACCTGGATGACAAGCATTATATAATTAAGTTGACAAGCCGGATTCTTGTTTAAAGTGTGAAGGGGTGGTTTTCTATATGAAAAGGAATTTGTGGATCGCATTTGTCTGTGTTGGGTTGGTACTGTTAGGAGTTGTCTATGAAGTTATCACACATAATATTTCTTGGGCAATGGTCATCCTACAAGTTCTATTTTTGGTTTATGCCCTGTTTCAGTTTAATACACGTTAACGATGTCAAAGAGTTTGCTCAAACAGCACGGTTATAAGACTAGCAGTTAAAGGGACGGGATAAGATGACAACTTTAAATTTGTATTTAGTTCGTCATGGTCAGACGTACTATAATATTTTTAACAAAATGCAAGGCTGGAGTAACTCACCACTGACCAAAAAGGGGATAACTGGAGCTGAACAAATAGGACAGCGGCTGGCAAAGGTACCATTTGCTGGTGCCTTTTGTTCCGATACCGGCCGAGCCATAACTACGGCTAAAATTATTTTAGCCGCCAATCAAATCTCAAAAATTTCGAAACCTAAAGCCGTTCCGTATTTTCGGGAGGAATTTTACGGCTACTATGAAGGAACAGATTTAAATCGGGCATGGTACCTGGCAGCTGCTCCCCATGGTTTAAAAAATCTTGGTGAGATCACGGCTAAATATTCATTTGATACTGCTAAGGACTTTTTGAAGCAAGCAGACCCTTTCCGGATGGCTGAAAACCACCAAGAGTACTGGGACAGAGTAGACCAAGGTTTTGCGTTGATCGCAAACGACGAATCGCTGACTGATGGAGATAATGTACTGGTGATCTCGCATGGAAATACTTTATTAAGCTTGATGGATCGATACGCTGGCGGCAGATACGATCTTAGTGCACGTCCTGCTAATGGCAGCTTGACAAAAATCAACCTAACAGATGGTAAGGTGAAAGTGGTCAGTTATAATCAATAATTAGAAAAGTGTGCGCCCTAACTGAAGTTCGAAAACTTAGTTAGGGCGCACACTTTTCTATTGACAAAAATTTTTAAGTAAAGATAAACATTTCAAATAATTAACTACGTGCTTTATGAGGTGCCAAGGTCCGTAAACCAGGCAATGACATCATTACAATGAAACTAATAATATACAGGGCGGATAGGAATCCCATAGTTACTGATAAATTAAAGTGATCCATTAGCAGACCTATGGCCACTGAAGAAAAGCCTCCGATGGCACGACCGACATTCATGATCACATTATTAGCCGTTGAGCGGATCTCGGTGGGGTAAAGTCGGCTGATCACGGCGCCGTATCCGCCAAACATACCGTTGGAAAAGAATCCAATGATGGCGCCAATCAATAATAGTACTGCGTTGGTCTTGGCAAATAAGATTGCAAACATCACACTGGCTGATCCGAGCAGAAAAATAGCAAAAGAAAGACGAGGACCGAATTTATCGAGCAGGTGACCAAAAGCAACCATTCCAATACTCATCCCGAGAATAGTCGAAACCATCCATAATGAGGACCCAGAAACTGAGAGGCCTTGTTGTTTTTGAACGATAACCGGCAGCCAATTCATCAAACCGAAGTACCCGGCAATTTGAACGATCGTCATTACAGTTAGTCCCAAGGTTTGCAAGGCTTTGTGGCGGGTATCGAATAATTGTTTAAAAGAAGGCTTTTGGTCAGATGAATCTTCCTGTTTTTTTACAGCTAAGAAGTCCGGTGTTTCGTGGACATGGCGTCGGATAAAGTATGTTAAGATCACAGGAATGACCCCTAATAAGAATAGTGCATTCCAACCAAAATGCGGGATGATCACTGCTGCCATCAAAGCGGCAAAGATAGCTCCTACTTGACCGCCAATCGCCGCAACAGAGGACATTCTACCGATTTGATCCGCCCTGAAATTTTCAGCTAATAGTGCGATACCGACTCCGTACTCTCCCCCGGCACCAATTCCAGCCAGGAAGCGCATCAGATAAATCATTGGCAGTGAGCGAGCAAAATACATTGCAGCGGTAGCCAAAGCAAAAATAAAGATCGTGTATGAAAAAATTATGACACGACCATACCGGTCACCAAGAATGCCAAATATTGCCCCTCTAACTAACATTCCAATGTTAGTCAGTGATCCGATCAAACCAGCTTGGCCGCTGGAAATGTGGAGTTGAGCAATGATCGATGCTAGTGAAAAAGACAAGAACATGATGTCCATGTTTTCCAAAGTAAACCCGGCAGCAGTTGAAGCTGTAACCCATTTTTGCTGACGGGGAAACCCATCTTGCGGCTTTGTAGTGACATTTTGGTGAATATCTTCCATGTTAAATTCCTCCAAATGGCGCTCTCTGACGCCTCTTATTTGTTCTAAAGTTTTTTGCCACAAAATAAAGACAGTTTCAAGGATCAATATTTGCTACTGAACGAAAACAACTAATTGTCTGAATGAAACTCATTTTTAAATTACCTCTGTAATAAGAGGTAACTTGTTGTAAAATGATGGTGTTACATTAAAATAATGGAGGAAGTGTAGATGAAGTCAGCTCGTCACATGGAAAATGTTTCGCGGCTTGTTGTAAAAATTGGGACAAGTTCTTTAATATACGCCAATGGAAAAGTCAACTTGCAGGCCATTGATCAGCTTAGTTATACGTTAACGGGCCTGGTCAACGAAGGCAAGCAGGTTATTTTAGTTTCATCAGGGGCGATCGGCGTCGGAATGGGACAACTTGGCTTGAGTAAACGCCCTGCAAGAATTCCAGAACAACAAGCCTTGGCATCTATCGGTCAAAGTGAATTGATGACGGTGTACCAGCAGCGTTTTTCCGTTTATGGGCAAAAGATCAGTCAGGTATTGCTGACACACGATGTCCTGGATTTTCCTAAGAGTCGGGATTACGTGCATAATACAATGGAGCAGCTATTAAAATGGGGTGTCATCCCGATCGTCAATGAAAATGATACGGTGGCGGTTGATGAATTGGACCATCATACGAAATTCGGAGATAACGATCAGCTGTCCGCCATTGTTGCGACTCGTTCAAACGCTGACCTTTTGATCATGCTGTCTGATATCGATGGGTTTTTTACCAGGAATCCCCATAAATTTGCAGACGCTCAGCTGATCGGTGCCTTGCACGAAGTCACTGAAGATTCACTGAAACGTGCCGGCGGAGCAGGAACAGAGTTAGGAACTGGCGGAATGGTCACGAAGTTATTAGCGGCACAAAATATCTTAGCCCACGGCAAGAAGATGGTTTTGGCTAATGGAGCGAATCCTTCAATTATTTTTAAAATTATGAATAATGAAGCGATTGGGACGCTGTTTGAAAAATAAAGAGGTAGTTTGAAATGAAATTATCATTGAAAGAAATGGGCAAAAGGGCGAGTCAAGCAGCACGTGTTGTAGGACAGTTGCCAACGCTTAAAAAGAACCAGGTCCTCAGGCACCTTGCAGATGCTCTAGAATCAGATTATTCTGAAATAATAGCCGTGAACGAGGATGACGTGAAGAACGCCACGGGTCTAGATTCGAAGTTCTTAGATCGTTTAACCTTAGATAAGCAGCGTATTTTTGCGATGGCTGAAGGGGTCAGACAGGTTGCTTCCTTGCCTGATCCTGTCGGAAATATTGAAAAAGGTTGGACGACCCACGCTGGTTTACAGATCAGTCAACAACGCGTCCCATTAGGGGTCATAGGAATGATCTTTGAAGCTCGTCCGAATGTCACTGTCGACTCAGCCGCTTTATGTTTCAAGTCAGGGAATGCTGTGATCTTGCGGGGCGGTAAAGGAGCTTTACAAACTAATATTAAATTGACTCAGATCATTAGAACTGTGTTAGACGCACAGTCTTTACCAGCAGATGCAGTGCAGCTCATTCAGGAAACTTCACATGAGGTGGCGCAAAAGTTTATGCGTTTAAATGACTATTTGGACGTTTTGATACCACGTGGCTCAGCGCGCTTGATCCAAACAGTCGTGCAGAAAGCCACGGTCCCGGTGATTGAAACAGGAGCAGGAAATTGTCATATTTATGTCGACGAAACTGCTGATTTGCAAATGGCGCAAAATATTGTGGTCAATGCCAAGACACAACGCCCTTCGGTCTGCAATGCGGCAGAAAAGCTATTAGTCAACCGAGAAATTGCGCGAGAGTTTTTACCCCGTGTGGCTGTTGATTTGCATAAATATAACGTTGAGATCCGCGGTGACCAGGAAACTTGCCAGATCTTGGGTGATCAGGCAGTCCCGGCTTCGAAAGCGGACTGGGATATTGAATACAATGACTATATTATTGCCATCAAAATTGTCGATTCCTTAGATGAGGCTATTACACACATCAACCGGCACAATACAAAACATTCGGAAGCCATCATTACTGATGATTACAAGCACAGTCGAGAATTCACCGCTCGTGTTGATGCTGCTTGTGTTTACGTGAACGCTTCGACACGTTTCACAGATGGATTTGAATTTGGTTTTGGGGCAGAGATCGGCATTTCGACGCAAAAGCTGCATGCCAGAGGACCAATGGGACTCAAGGCATTGACGACGACCAAATATGTTATCTTGGGAGACGGCCAAGTTAGAAAATAAAATACTAATATCTTATCCACTAACATAACACGAAAGTTGGAAGACCAGCTTGCGTGTTTTTTATGTGCGCTTAGAACTTTTATTTGTGATTATTCAGCCAAGAGCAGTATATTAGCAGTGAAGTTGCATGTTCAGATCGGCAGTGGCGTTGCTCAGATTTATTGTTGAAAAAAGCGCAGATTTTATGTTATTTGAATAAACAGCTAAAAAGGTGAATGCTACTAGCAAAATCGGTCATCAAAAGGACAGAAAAAAGAACCTGCACAAATGGCAGAGTTCTTCAGAAGCATATTATGAATGGAAATATCAGCTTTATTGAGGGGATTTGTTATTCATCGAGTTTTTTAGCGAGTTTGTTGTATTCTCTGATCACGTCAAAGTCACTGTCTTTAGCTGTAGAATAATCTTCATGGCCGTAAACCGCAGAAAGGATCGCGTGTCCTTGTTTGTTTTTAGCCACTTTCTTAAAGGCTGTGGAGATTTTTTTCTGCCACTTGGAGTTCATATCGCCACGCACTGTGATCGTGTCATTAGGTATCTTAGAACTTGTGTATATCGGAACTACTTTATTCATGATATCAGGAGCATCATTTTTGACTAAGTTGCGAGCACCTTGCCAGACAAAAGCAGCGTCTGTATTTTTGTTGTAAACCGACAAAACTCCCTGATCATGCCCCTTGACTTGGACGGTTTGGATGCCGGATTTATTGATGTCAACGCCTTTTTTGTACATTCCTACGGCTGGGAAGATCCAACCAGAAGTTGAAGTAGTGTCCTGAACTGCGATCTTTTTATGTCTGAGTTCTTTAATGTTTTTGATCCCGCTATCTTTGCGTACTAAAATTTGGGATCTGTAAAAATCGACTAGTTTATTACTATTATGATCGTCTTTGCCGACCACGTCATAGCGTTGAGCTAGTAATAAAGCTTTAGCGTGGTAATGCTGGTGGGCTAAAACATAGGCATCCGGTGGTAAGAAGCCGACGTCTATTTTTTTCGAACCCATTGCTTCCACGATAGTATTATAGTCCGTTGAAACACTGACTTTGACAGGGATCCCTAACTCTTTTTTGAGCAATCCCTCTAAAGGCTTGGCCTTTGACTCGATAGTTGTTGCATTTTGAGAAGGAACGAACTGAACAGTTAATTTCTTAGGGGCATAACCTGCCGATCCTTGCTCGTGGTTGGCTTTACCGCAAGCACTCAAACAGGTTACCAACAAAAAACTGCTTAAAAGCAGTGCTGACTTTTTAAGTAATCTCATACTTTGTCTCCTACGTTGTTTATTGTGAAAGTTGATAATAAAAGTATACTTTACCTTTAAATGATAAGCCGATTGTTTGTAAAGTCAAGAAAAATTTGGGCACCAATTAACCACGGCTGACAAAATCTATCCACAGTTCATGCAGCTAAAAAGCAGAGGTCAAAGGTAGTAAGGACAAAATGTTTCCAAAAAATTTTAAA
Source organism: uncultured Ligilactobacillus sp. (assembly GCA_934215475.1). Classification (GTDB taxonomy): domain Bacteria; phylum Bacillota; class Bacilli; order Lactobacillales; family Lactobacillaceae; genus Ligilactobacillus. The sequence goes on along the minus strand of CAKPZY010000007.1, from coordinate 46,444 downwards.
TACCGCCAAATTTTCTGACTTTTTGAAAATTTGGCGGTAATTTTTGTTCTATATAAAAATTAGATATTATCCAGCACCGTCAAAACGAAGGTGATCAATTTGAGGACTGTTTTAGCGTTAAATTTCATTTTTATAAGTTGCCAATTAAATTTGATACATTAAGAGAAAAAAGTCTACTGCAAAAGGTAATCGAGGAAAAATAGCGGGCGGTTTTTCTCCAATGAAACGCTTATTGGAGAAAAATAAAGGAACATTTTCTCCAATGAAGTGGTCAATGGATAAAAACTAAGAGGAGTTTTATCCAATGAACGTGTCAATGGATAAAAAGAGGACGGTGTTTTATCCAATTGGCATCCCAATTGGGTAAAATAAGTATCCGATCCAAAAAGCGTCTGGGACGAAACTAAAGATCCAGCTCTAAAAAATAAAAAACTGCACCATAACGGCAGATGTAAGCTCCCATTATGGCGCAATTATATTATTGTCTTAAGTGTTGTTAGTTTTGTACCATCCCAAAGGTTTGATGATAATTATTTTTAAAATCCCTTGAAAGCCTGGTCGATTTTGTCGTATTCGGCAGAACTCAATTCCACCTTTAGCGCAGCTACGTTACTCTTGACCTGGTCTGCGGTCCGTGCACCTGGGATAACAACGCTGATATTTGGATCTTTTAAATACCATGCGATGATGGTTTGAGCTACGGTTGCACTGTGTTCACCAGCAATTTTTCGAACTTTATCCAATGCCTGGTTGATCGCTTCATATTGAACAGAACTAAATTGCTTGAATTTAGCTCCATCATCAGGACCATATTTGCCAGTTAGAAGTCCTGCTGCTAATGGAAAATATGGAACAAAGGAGATGTGATTTTCCTTTAAATAAGGAAATTCTGTCGTTTCTGGTTCGCGATGCACCAGACTGTAATTATCTTCGGCGATGTCCACGTAACCATCGGCATTAGCTTCCTTTATTTGGGCAGGTGAAAAATTGGAGACACCAACGGCACGGATCTTACCTGCTTCTTTCAAGTCGTTTAAAGCACCCACAGCTTCAGCCTTGGGTGTATCTTTGTCAGGAAAATGGATATAAAAGATATCAATGTAGTCAGTTTTTAGACGCTTTAGCGCAGCATCAACTGCTTGTTGCAAGAATTTAGGGCTGTTATTCAAATCATTTGGCCCTTCAGGATCCTGCGCTGCTTTAGTTGCCAGGATAATTTTTGACCGGTCATAATCTTGGATCACGTCACCAATGATCTCCTCGGAACGGCCCATTCCGTAAGCATATGCGGTATCTAGTAAAGAAATGCCAGAGTTTAGGGCTTCTTTGACCACGGCATAGCCATTTTCATCCTTCAAGTTATCAAACAAGTTATGCCCGCCGACTTTGTTTGTGCCCAAACCTAACCCATTTGTCACTGTAACATCACTTTTGCCGATCTTAATTTCGCTAGACATTAACTATTCCTCCTCAATAAAAATCCCACTGCTCAATCGTGTTTATCCTTGTCCTCTGTATCTAATATCTGAAGCTCAAAGTGCAAGGAAACGCACGCGCATTCGTACACCGTCAGTATAAATGAATTTTATTTTTAAATAAATAATTTTGTTTTCAATTTCCAAGTTAAGAATGTGAAGTCTGCAAAATATATTTTTTACAGATATGCAGCGGATCATTCTTTAATTTTCCATATTCATCGAGCAATGCGTGAAATTCTTGAGCATCAAAAGTGGAAAAATTAGTATTGTTTTCGACCAACCTTTTTAGGCTTGTATAGGAATGTTTGTTGCCGGTGAGTTTGAAGAACAAATTACGGGTATACTTGTCCGCCGCAAACGTTGAGCGCTCAAACAGATATAACAGTAAAACATCTGCCGTTTCATTGCCAATACCTGAAACTTGTAATAATGTTTTTCTTAATGCTTTAGTAGATAATTGACATAATTCAGAAAAATGATCCTGATACATGGTCAAAATATTGTATAAATATTTTGCTTTGGCATGTTGAAACCCACTGGGTTTGATCAACTTTTCCAACGTTTGTTTTTTTAATGCACGGAGCGCACCGATATCAAAGCAGGTTGCCCGCATTAAATTAGCTAGTGAACGAGCAGCTGAATTCCAACTGGTATTTTGGACCAGTATCATTCCGCAAAGCATCTCTGGAACTGATGCAGCCGGCCACCAGTTTTGGATGCCTAAATATCTGGCCAAAAGTAAATAAAGTTGTTCTATTGTAATTGATTGTTTCTTCAAAATGAACACCTTTCAATATATTTTTTCAAATTAAACAAGGAAGAGACAGGCTCCGTTAACTTGGCTTTTTTACATTAAAAATGTCAGCATTTCAAGCTTTTAGAAATCCTGAGAATAAACGAGTATAATGATAAAAGTAGAGTTTATATAATTAATTTGTTGGTGTCGATCAAATAATATCATAGAAATTTGCACCTTTTTTTATTATAATATCTTTTGAAGGCGAAATCTTTGAGAATATGGAAAATGTCACTTAACAGAGGTCAAGCAGCACTGAGTTTTTATTAGCTTTCATGTGCTTGTATGGCTTTTAGCTTGACAGATCATGTGTGGAGGATCAATTTATAATGCAAGAAAATGCTGGCATCAAATTATTTACTTTAAATGGGAATCCAGGTTTAGCAAATAAAATTGCTGATAAAATGGGTGTGGGTCTGTGTAAAGCATCTGTTAAACATTTCAGTGATGGTGAAATTCAAGTTAATATCGATGATAGCGTCCGCGGAGCAGATGTCTTTGTGATCCAATCTGTTTCGGACCCAGTCAATGAAAACTTCATGGAATTGATGGTCATGATGGATGCATTGCGCCGGGCAAGCGCTGGTACGATCAATACTGTTATCCCATACTATGGGTATGCTCGTGCTGATCGAAAGGCTCGTTCCAGAGAGCCGATCACAGCCAAATTGATTGCTAATTTTATTCAGTTGGCAGGAGCGGATCGCGTGATCACAATGGATCTGCATGCGGGTCAGTTGCAAGGGTTTTTCAATATTCCCGTCGATCACATGCTAGCCATTTATACTCAAGCCCAATATTTTATTGATGCTGGGATCGCTGATGACGTTGTCGTGGTCGCTCCTGACCACAATGGTGTTAAGGCAGCCCGCAACTTGGCGGAATTACTGAAGGCTCCGATCGCGATCGTTGATAAACGTGATGATTCCCGTCTGGATCCTACCGAAACTACTGTCATTGGTGATGTTAAGGGACATAAATGTATCGTGTTTGATGATTTGATCGATACTGGCGCCAAGTGTCTTGACGCTGCGATTGCACTGAAGGGTGCTGGAGCAGGCGACATTTATGCTTGCGCGACCCATCCAATTTTGTCAGGCAATGCTTTTGAAGAATTGAAAGATTCCGAGTATACGCAAGTTGTTGTGACTGACACTATCAAGGTACCGGCTGAAAAGCAATTTGACAAGTTGAAAATATTGTCGGTTGCTCCAATTTTTGCCAAGGCCATCAGTTTGATCTACCATAATCAATCAGTAGATGCGTTATTCAGTAAAAAAGACAACATCTAGCATATCAAAAAGAAGTCCATCCTTAAGTTCCTTACAGAAGTTAAGGATGTTTTTTTGCATCCATTCTTACCTAAAAATGAATATTAACTGAGAACATTAAAAATAAATGAGATATAGTGTTGCGCTTCAATTGTTTGAAATGCTATAATCTATGTTATATGCAAAATTAATATGAAATGAGTGATTGTAGTGACTAAAGATTTGACACCTACGGATTTTAAAAAGTTTCAGCAAGACTTGGATCAGACCCCTGCTAGCGACTCTTTGGCGCGAGCCGTTCAACAAAGCGGCGTGTTGGCTGCAAGTGCCGATCATACTTTCTTGTCGCACTTGAATCGAGCCTTTTCCGTCGAGGTTGAGACGGATTCTGTTTCCAACCAGAAGCAAAGCGGACGCTGCTGGCTTTTTGCAACACTAAATACTTTAAGACATCCTTTAGCTAAGAAGTTGAAGCTCAAGGATTTTCAATTTTCACAAAACTATAATTCATTTTATGATCGGTTGGAAAAAGCCAATAAAATGCTGGAGTGGGCGATCGAATTGATCGATCGGCCGGACGATGATCGAGAATTTTTGGCGCTGCTTGAATGGGGTGATGATGATGGTGGCCAATGGGCCAATGGAGCTGCACTGATCCATAAATATGGTTTAGTTCCGCAGTATGTCATGCCTGAAACTTATAATAGCGATAAAACCAGAGAGATCACCGATGTTTTAAACTATAAGTTAAGAAATGACGTAGTGGAGCTGCGCAGCCGTTATCAAAAAGGTGCAGATGAAGATGCGTTGCGTTCATTCAAGCAGGAAAAGATCAGCGAAGTCTATCGCATTTTGGTTTATGCGTTTGGTCAACCACCGGTTAAATTTAATTTTGAATACCGTGATGATGACCATAAATATCACATTGATCGTGACTTGACTCCACAAGAATTCTTTAAGAAATATGTTGCGGTAGATTTTGATGATTATGCCGTTTTGGCTGATGCACCTGACCACGAAATCGGCAAAAACTTTGGCCTTCCTAACCAGGATTATATTTTTGGTGAAAAACCGATTCAATTTGCCAACGTGGGTCTTGAATCAGTCAAGCAGGCAGCTATCAAGTCGCTTCAAGCTGGAGAAACTCTTTGGTTTGGCTGCGATGTTGGCCATTATTCTGATCGTGATACAGGAGTGTTGGCCACTGAATATTTCAAGAAGGCTGAATTATTTAATATTGATCTTACCATTGATAAGGCACAGCGCTTAGCCACGCGCGAAGGTGAGTGTTCACATGCTATGACATTGACTGGTGTTGACTTGGTGGAAGGCCAGCCGACTAGATGGAAAGTTGAGAATAGTTGGGGTGAAAAGGTTGGTAAAAAGGGTTATTTTGTAATGTCAGACAAATGGTTTGATGATTATGTCTACGAAGTTGTTGTTAAACGCAAATACCTGACTGATGCAGATATTAAAGTTGTTGATGCACCTCTAGAAGACCTGAAACCTTGGGATTCGCTGAGTTAAAAATAAAGAAAATCAGGGAGCTTAAAGTGGCCCGCTAAAATTAGACTGGGATCTAGTTTTGGCGGGCCACTTTTTTTATGGAAAAGGGCAATAATGTGGTTTTGCTGTTAGACCTCAAAAAATATGTTTAGATCCAGTCAGTTCTCTGCTTTTATTTCTTGAAATATTTTGGCTCTGTTGATTAAATCAGCGAAGGGTTTAAATTGTACTGGATCCTTTTGCCATAGATTTTCTGGATGCCATTGAACAGCTAAAAGTTGGTCATTTTTGGTAGATTCGACTCCCTCTACCAAACCGTCTGGTGCTATGGCTGTGACTTTTAAATCCGGTGCTATTCCCTTAACGGCTTCATGATGACGAGAATTTACGATCAGTTTATCGCCGAACATTCTATATAATTTGCTGCCCTTTGCTAGAGAAACTCGGTGGGTCGGGTAATTGCCTAAAGCAGCTTGCTTATGTTGAATAGCAGCATCTTTGTTTTGTGTGGATAGATCTTGATATAAGGAACCTCCTAAGGCAACGTTCAAGATTTGGATACCACGGCAGATGCCTAAAATGGGTTTCCCGCTGGTCAGAGTTTCCTTGATCAGAGCAATTTCGAATTCATCCTTAGCAGAAAGCGTCATTCCAAGACCCTTCACTGGGTCTTCATCAAAGTATCGAGGGTCGATATCTGGACCGCCTGGAAGCAAGAGGCCGTCATATAATTTGACCATTTCTTTAGCGGCAGATTTACATTCTTTGACTCGATCAGGAAATGGCAAGATGATAGGGATCCCATCTCCAGCGTAAATTGCTTCGACAACATCATGAGTTGCGTATGTCGGATAATTGCCCGGGATACGCGGGCTGGTCTCTAGTAATAGGTCACTGGTTATTCCAATGATGGGCTTCATTTTTATCATCCTCTCCTGTTTAGAGACCAGTATATTGCATGATGTTATTTAGTCAAAGTAATTTTCATTATTATTTGCATGTAAAACATAAGAGCTTACATAATGTTCCCTGTGCATTAAAAAAGCGTCCTTTTGATATGATCAAGTCTTTTTACAGCTAACTTCCACCAGCATAAATAAAAATGGTCCGCAAATGTTGGCTACAAGCCAAACTCTGAGGACCAATTTAGGATATATTTTTCGAGGACTATGTCTAATCACAAGTTTACACGATGGATAATATTTTTCGCTTACTTAAAGATTTTTGTAGACGGTTTTTCTTTGGATATATTTCACGATTTCAACTACCAAGATCATCATTATCACAGCAAGTAGGATCATCGACCACTGGGCAACATTAAGTTCAGTCACGTGGAAAACACTATTGAAACCAGGGATGAAGATCGTCGCTCCCAAAAGAAATGCCGAGCCCAAGATTGCCCAGTTGAATGGTACATTATTAAAAGTATGCTTGGCAAAAATGGAGCGGTGGACCGACTTGCAGTTAAACGCGTGTGCGAGTTGCAGCATGCCTAAGGTAATGAACGACATGGTCAAAGCATCAGCATGGATCATCGCAGAGGTTCCATGGACAGGAAATAAGATCGACAACAGGTAAACACCAAGAGTTAAGACGCTTTCTACGATACCTTGGTAGATAATACTCGAACCTACGCCATTAGATAAGAAAGTTGAGTTTTCGCCCCGTGGTTTATGTTCCATTGCATCTGGCTCGCCTTTTTCAACTCCCAATGCTATCGCTGGAAAAGTATCAGTTACTAAGTTGATCCATAAGATCTGCACGGGAAAGAAAATGTCCCAGTTAGCAAATGTCATGAGAGAAAGAGTCAGCACTTCACCTAAGTTGGCTGACAAAAGGTATTGGACTGCTTTTTGGATGTTTGCGAATACTTTGCGTCCTTCTTCGACAGCTGTGATGATGGTGGCGAAATTATCGTCAGCAAGTACGATGTCAGCAGCACCCTTAGATACTTCTGTTCCGGTAATACCCATCCCAACTCCAATATCTGCCTTTTTTAGAGCAGGGGCATCGTTCACTCCATCGCCAGTCATCGCAACGATTTTTCCGTGACTTTGCCAGGCATTGACGATGCGAACTTTGTGTTCGGGGGATACACGCGCATAAACAGAATATTCTCCTATTTGTTTTCTTAACTGCCCGTCAGACATATTGTCCAAATCTGCCCCGGTGATCACTCCTTTTGTATCACCTTCTTGAATGATCCCCAAGCGTTCAGCGATTGCCGAAGCCGTATCTTTATGATCCCCGGTGATCATCAGTGGACGGATCCCAGCTTGTTTAGCCTCTTTGACAGCTCCTTTAACTTCGGGTCTTTCGGGATCGATCATTCCTGTTAGTCCGACAAAGATCAAATCTTTTTCGTATACGTCTGATGTTGCGGTTGATGCTATTTTTGTGACTGGTTTGTAAGCATATGCTAGGATCCGCAAGGCTTGGTGGGCTAAATGGGAGTTAGTATCTATGATTTTTTCTCGGTCTGTAGCGGTCAAAGCACGAACCTTACCATTATCTAAGATCTTGGTGGCCCGTTTCAATAAGACGTCGACCGCACCCTTTGTCAAACAATAAACATTTCCTTGCTCACTCTTGACGATAGCACTCATCATTTTACGTTCAGAGTCAAACGGGATCGAATCGATCCGTTCATATTCGCGTTCTACCTTTTCAATGTCATCATGCTTATTTAGAAAATACTGAATTAAGGCTGTTTCGGTGGGGTCGCCTAACAAACCATCCTTGGATTTTTGAGCATCATTAGCCAAGATCATGATGGATGCCATCCTAGAAGAGAGTGGGAGAGAATAATCTTTGATCGTCTTTAACTTTTGATCAGTGAAGATCTGTTCCACTGTCATCTTATTTTGCGTCAATGTTCCGGTTTTATCTGATGCGATAATTTCTGTTGTACCTAAGGTTTCTACGGCGGGTAATTTTCTGACCAAGGCATTTCGCTTGGACATTGATTGGGTCCCCAAAGCTAAGGTGATCGTCACGATTGCTGGAAGGCCCTCAGGGATCGCAGCCACTGCCAATGAGATCGCCGTGAGCAGCATGTCAAATGGTGTTTCCCGCCCGGTAACGGTCCCAAATAAGAAGATGATTGCTGCAATTACCAAAATGAGGATGCTTAATATTTTACTCAAATGAGTGATATTTTTTTGTAGTGGGGTCGTCGTTTGTTCAACACCAGAGATCATGCCGGCTATCTTTCCGACTTGCGTGTCCATACCCACGGCTGTGACGACGGCTTGTGCGGTGCCATATGTTACGTTAGTGTTCAGGAATGCCATATTATGTTGGTCACCGATACCTGGTTTTTCTTCTGTTAAAATTGTACTTTGTTTGTCAGATGGCACGGATTCACCGGTTAAAGCAGACTCTTCAATTTTTAAATTGTGTGCTTTTATTATCCGCGCATCAGCTGGGACGACATCTCCGGCTTCCAGTAAAACTATATCTCCCACAGTAATCTCATTACTGGGTATCTGTTGGATCTGGCCATCGCGCTTGACTCGAGTATAAGGTGTCGCCATTTTCTGTAAGGCGGCAATGGCATTTTCTGCCTTTGATTCTTGAAACACACCAAAAGCAGCGTTTAAAACTACCACCAAGAGGATGATCACAGCATCAGACAATTCACCGATCAGAGCAGAAATGACTGTAGCGATCAGCAAAATGATGATCATAAGGTCTTTGAATTGGTTAATGAATTTCTGCAGGATACTTGTGCGCTTTTCACTAGCTAACTCATTTGAACCGTATTTTTGTAGCCGTTTTTGAGCCTCACTCCCCTGCAACCCATCCTCTGTTACGCCTAAATTATTTAATACATCTTGGGCGGCAACATGATAGTAATTAGTTTTCAAATATTGAACCTCCTTGTAATTTGGTAATTGAAAAGGACTTATCTGGTCTGGTACTTCCTGATCCAATCGTACCATATGCTCTGAACAAAAAGGAAACAATACCCAAAAGCAACTGTTTAATATTTAATTAAGCTGGTCGAATGAGATTAACTTAATTATTATCGTTGCATGAAGATGTGAGAAGATGTATACCAGTTTTGTTCTAAGTTTAAAATGCTTAGCAAAGAGCAGATTCCTGCTACGAGGTCAAATATTTCTCTTTTTATTGGTATAAACGAATATGTTTTCAGAAAAACTTGAAATTGCGTGCAAATTTCGGTAGAATATGCTAGTGCATAAATGCTCGGAGGGAGGAAATTAAATTGTCACAAAACACACACGTGGGAACAGCCAACGATCGCCGTCCTGTTAATACTTCTAATAAAAAGAAACGCCGTCAGCAGCATTTGGCAGTGCTTGATTTTTTGAAGAAGCGCGAAGAGGCTGACAAATCTGCTAAATAATTCAGTTCTGCTGGCGTAAAGCCTAGTGGAGCTGGTCCTAGGGCAGAAGAGCGGCTTATCTTTTCCGGCTCGAGCGGAAATGACAAGCGCTGCTGTAGGAAGGTTTCAATTAATTGAACACATAGATAGCTCCACATGGGCCCTTATCGAGCACATGTGGTTTTATTTTTATGACTCGATTTTAATAGCCACGCAGGAGACAGTGATAAAGATCAGGCGAAAAGTTGTGATAATTCAGTTTTCTCGCAAGAAAGTCGCTAATGTAATACGTTAAGGAAGTTAATTTGTGTTGGCAGAAGAGGAAGACTAATTAATGATCAGATTTGCTAATCTGCCAACGAAGTTTATGAAACATTTGCCTTCATTTGGAAATATCGGTCTGACAGTGAAAGCAGATAAGAATAAATTTTCAGTCAATTATTTTATGAGCTGCAGCATTTTCTAAAAAAGGTCGGTGAGAAAAAGTTTCAGCCGACTTTTCAAAAATTTTTAGTGCTGCGCATATTTTGAAGCCGCTAAAGATAGGAGAAGATATTAATGAGCGTTTTAGAAGTTGAACATCTATCTATGGCTTTTGCGGATAAACAGTTATATGAAGATGCATCATTTCGTTTGAATAAAGAAGATCATATGGGAGTGATCGGGCAGAATGGCGCCGGAAAATCAACTCTGATCAAGTTGCTGACGGGCTCAGAGTTGCCAGATGGCGGCAGTGTCAAATGGAAAAACAAAATCTCGATCGGTTACCTTGATCAGTACGTTAAAGCAGGGGCGGGTCAGACGATTACTGAATTTTTACACACGGCTTTTGCGCATTTATTTGCGTTAGCTGACAAACAAGCACGTTGTTATGCGGATTATGCAAAAGAGCCAAATGATAACCTGCTCGAAAAGGCCGGCAAGATCCAGGAGATCTTAGAGGCCGCAGATTTTTATGAGATAGATACTAAAATTGCACGTGTCATGTCCGGCTTGGGGATCGATGCTATTGGTGTCGATAAGCAAGTCAGCGAATGTTCTGGCGGGCAGCGTTCTAAAATAATTCTAGCTAAACTTCTGCTGGAAGACCCTGCTGTCTTGTTGTTAGATGAACCTACCAACTATTTAGACACAGAACATATCGAATGGTTAACTGATTACCTTAATGCTTTTAATGGCAGTTACATGGTTATCTCCCATGATTTTGACTTCTTAGAAAAAATTACGAACTGCATTATTGACGTTGCTTTTGGTAAAATTATCAAATATACTGGTAGTTTCAAATCGGCGGTCAAACAAAAGGAAGTCAAAAAAGAAGTTCAGCGTAAAGCATACGAAAAACAGCAAGAACAGATAGAAAAGGATGAAGCCTACATCAGAAAAAACAAGGCAGGAACGCGTGCGACGATGGCCAAGTCGCGCCAAAAGCGTTTAGATAAAATGGAACGGGTCACACCGCCCAACGATAATTTACAGGCGCACTTTAATTTTCCTTACGTCAATTTGATGTCTTCCGAAGTTTTGAGTGTTAGTGGTCTTTCGGTCGGTTATGAAAGTCCACTGCTTGAACCCGTTACTTTTTCAATGTCGCACGGAGAAAAAGTTGTTTTAAAAGGATTCAACGGGGCCGGCAAATCAACCTTGATCAAATCAATACTGGGTAAGATACCTGTTTTTTCAGGGTCAGCTCATTTTGTCGATGCCGCCAAAGTTGCCTATTTCAATCAGGATCTGGCTTGGGATAATCCAGAACAAACACCGTTGCAAACTATTCAAAACAGGTTCCCCAAATTGGAGCCGAAAACGATCCGGCAAAGGCTCGCCCGCGCCGGCCTAAATGCTGCTAATGCGATGAAACCAATCAAATTATTAAGCGGCGGCGAGCAGACTAAAGTAAAATTATGTGCCCTAGAATTAGTTCCCAGCAACTTTTTGATTATGGATGAGCCTACAAATCATCTGGATGATGAGACTAAAAATGCTTTGCGTGATGCCTTGCAGGACTTTGCCGGCAACGTTTTGCTGGTTACTCATGAGCCTGAATTTTATTCCGGCTGGATCGATAAAGTTTTCGATGTTGCAGCAGCACGGATAAAAAAATAATAAAATCAGCTTAACAATGAAGTACAAAAGCAATTAGCTGTTTTTAGCTGATAGGCTGTCCAACACCTGCTATCCAATTTGACTTTTTGGTGTCAAATCCGTATATTTGATAGCGTGAAAGTTTTTAAGAGACGGGCAAACGTTATAATATAACTTGGCTTATTCGTGTAACAGGATGCCGATTTAATTTGAAGAGGTATAATTTAAAAATGAAAAAGCAAAAATGGCTTTATTGGTTAGTTGCTGTCCTGCTAGTCTTAGCTGCGGGCTACAGCATCTTGCATGTTCATCGCGCTGAACAAGCGAATGCAGTTAAAATGGCACGAGAAGCATCGTCAGCGTCTTCCATGAATGCGAAAAATTCCAGTCTTAAAAAAGACCAAAAAAAGCGGGCTCGTCATCCAGTTGACTGGATGAAATCTTCATTGACCGGCAATTATCCTGACATCAAGAAATACCAGGATATAAAGAAGAAAAAGAACAAAGTTTGGATAAATGTTTCGGTACGCCACCAACGTGTTTACATTATGCAAGGACAATATCGCTTGTATACGATGTATGCATCTGTTGGAAAAAATTATGACAATACCAAGGGCTATCAAAGGACACCTACTGGGACATTTAAGATTCAAAAGCAGCACGGAAATTCTTACTATGACGCTACTCGAAGTTATGGCGCTAAATATTGGACTTCCTTTTCCGGCCATGGTTTCTATCGTTTCGAATCGGTACCATTTAAAAAGAACGGTCAAGTACTGGTTAAACAGGCACGCCATTTAGGTAAAAAAGTTACCAAAAAGCATAATGTTAAGGCGTACGGGTCGATCAGGCTGACTGTTGCGGATGCTAAATGGCTGCAAGAAAATATTAAACCTAAAACAAGGGTCGTTGTCCATGACAGAAAAACAGATAAGGATTTTCTAGACTTCCTGTATTAGCACTTAATCTCTTGGTAAATGTTACGAACTCTTGGATCAGGGGAAAGTGTGCACTTTCAAATATTTATTTGAAAAGCTGTGAATGGTGATATGTCGCCACTTCGCAGCTTTTTATTTTGCTACCTTTAAAAAAATAGTACTATACAAGCTGGCCAGAGGTGGTTTTGGTGGTATCATTGCTGCTTTTCTATAGAAATGTTTGACCCTTAATTTGAATCCGGTTACACTTAATTGCGTGTAATATTCCAAATAAGAGGAGAGAGATCGATGCCAAAAAACAAATTCGATTATTATCTAAATGGCTTACTAGCTCTTTGTACTGCAGCTTTCGCCAGTTATCTTGTGAGAGCTTATATGCGTAAAAATAGCCGTGTTGTAAAGAGAAGAGAGTCTAAAAAAGATAAGCAAATACCGATATCTTTGGCAAAGTACAGAGCGATTTCGGCCACGAAATTAGCCCAGATGATTCGGGAGAAAAAGATAACTAGCTCCCAACTGGTCAAAATATCGTGTGCTTTAATTCACGCTGAAGACTCACAATTAAATTCTGTGATAAGTTTGAGGGAGCAAGCTGCTTTGAATGAAGCAGCCGCTTTAAAAGATACAGGTCAGCCCTTTTATGGAGTGCCTCTTCTTATCAAGGGCTTAGGCCAGGAATTGACGGGAGAGGCTAATACCCGTGGGTTGGTACCGTTAAAAAACAGGGTAGCGGCAAAAACCTCTGATTACGTGAAAAGGGTTCAGTCTTTGGGCTTTATCATAATTGGTCAAACTAATTTTCCTGAATTAGGTTTAACTAACACAACAAAATCTAAATTGTACGGAACGGCGCATAATCCCTGGAATTCAAATTATAATACAGGAGGCTCTTCTGGTGGCGCTGTCGCAGCTGTCGCTCAAGGTTTCGTACCTCTGGCAACTGGCAACGATGCTGGAGGTTCGTTACGGATCCCCGCTTCTTTTACCGGCGTGATCGGGTTAAAGCCGACGCAAGGAGTGGTCGTCGGAGATGACTTGATACCGTCTACCGTCAACTTCGTTAATGCCAGAGATATAAAGGATGTCAAAGAATATTTTGCGGGAGTGGTTTCAGAAACTCGAGCAGAAAAACTGGTTCAAAAAGCTCCCAAAAATTTAAAAAAGTATCAGGTGGCATACTCACTCAAGTCCCCAGTGGGCACAAAAGTAAGTTTCGCTGCGTGTGAAGCAGTGTTACAAGCTGTCGATTTTTTACGTTCGCAGGGATTTACTGTTGTTAATACAGATGCGCCCGTCGATGGCATTAAACTCATGATGACCTACTATACTGAATCTACGCCGACTGGGACACAAGCCAATAAATTGATCAAAAAATATACCGGTGCAGACATGAAATACGCCGATGTTTCTCCTATGACCTGGGCGCTTTATCAGGCGGATAAAAAGCAGCCAGATTCCACTAAAAAAGATGTTCAGGCAGAAATAGACCTGGTAGACCGGCAAATGTCAGAATTTCACCAGAAATATCCATTATATTTGACTCCCACAACGGCACAGACTGCTGCTAAAAATAGTGAGCCCCAATATTTAAGTGATGATGTCAAAAAATTGCGTGATATTGCCAGCTGCACTCATTCTGAACAGATAAAGACAATATATGACGCTTGGCTGCCGGCTTTAGCTAAAACACCTTTTACGCAATTAGCTAATTTATCAGGCGAACCGGCACTAAGTTTACCTACTTATGTGGCAAAAAACGGCCTACCTTTAGGGATCCAGTTTGAAGCCGCAAAGGGTCAAGACCAATTGCTGCTGGAGATCGGACAATTGTTTCAGGAACACCAGCAATTAAAATTTTTGCAAGAATATCGATGAATTTTAGGCCATTGTCTTGCCAAAATTAAGTTTTAACAGGGATGGACGGTTGAGCAAAAAAGTCAAATCATGAGAGTATTCGATAAGCTCAACTTTTTTTGCTAAAATGGTAAATGGGTTTCAGACTATTAGATCAAAAGAGTAATATCAAAAAGGAATGATAGAAATGAACGAGAGTGCGTGCACAACGATCCTGGTCGGGAAGAAAGCAAGCATTGACGGTTCAACAATGATCGCACGTAATGACGATACTTTTTTGCCGCTAACGCCGCAACGATTTGTGATACAACCGGCTGTCTCTTCACGCAATGAGACGCTAGTTTCTAACCAGAATGGGTTCACAGCACCATTGCCTGAATCTGGTTATAAGACAACTTTTACACCCAATGTTGAAGTCGACAAATGGGGCGTTTTTAATGAAACATCGATCAACGAAAAAAATGTGGCGATGTCAGCAACTGAGTCAGTTTATGGTAATGAACGTGCTTTGGCTTATGATCCGTGGGTGAAAAATGGTCTAGCTGAAGATTCGTTACAAACAATGGTTGCGCCATTTATTGATTCCGCCCGGCAAGGAGTCCAATATTTAGGCAAATTGATCAAAAAATACGGTTCCCCTGAAGGAAATGGTGTCCTGTTTTCAGACGCTCAAGAAGTGTGGTATATGGAGATCGTGACTGGACATCACTGGGCAGCCACACGGATCCCAGATGATGCTTATGCAATAGCCGCTAACCAGGTGGTCCAAGATAAGGTCGACTTTGATGATCCTGAAAATTATATGTGGTCGGACGGATTACAAGAATTTGTGGCACAACATCATCTCAATTCCAGCAAAGAGGGCTTCAACTTTCGCCGTATTTTTGGAACTGATAATGAAAAAGATCGGCATTATAATACACCGCGTGTCTGGTATGGGCAACGGCTGTTTAATCCTAAGATCAAACAGGACCCCAAAAGCAGTGATCTGCCGTTTATTTGTCATGCCAACCGTTTGTTAGCAGTGGAAGACCTGGAAGAAGTGTTGGGCTCGCATTACAATGAAACACCATTTGATCCCTTGGGACAAGGCTTAGAAGCCGAGAAAAAGAAATTTCGCCCGATCTCAATGAACCGGACACAAAATTCGCATGTTCTACAGATCAGAAATGATGTTCCGCAAGCTCAATCTGCCTTAATGTGGCTTTGCTTTGGGATACCATCATTTAGTCCATATGTACCTTTTTATAGTAATGTTAATGATATCGATCCTGCCTGGAGCAATACCCCTAAGGATTATGACATCAAAAGCGCATATTGGATGTATCGCACATTGTCAATGTTGACAGAGTCCCATTATTCTAATTTCATTGCACAAAATCGTGATTACTTAACCGAGGCCAAAGAGCAACAGCGTCGAACATTATCACTAACTGATCGCAAAGCAGCTGCGTTGTCTGGTCAGAAATTGATAGATTATTTGACCAAAAGCAATTACCAAATGTCTGCTAAAATGCGTGATCGTACGATGAAGGAGATCGGCAGCTGTGTGACTCAAGGTTTGCTGCTGTCAAAATTAACGTTTAATATGGATGCTAATTTATAAAGCACATTGAACCTGGCCATTGGTGGTCAGGTTTTTCAAAATGTGCAAACATAATACCCTGTGTGGCATCTGTTAATGTTTGCTAAATTTTTTAAAGGAATGTTCTTTTCTTGAAACATAAAAAGTCAGCCGCGAAGCTAGGAAAATGTTTAAATTTAGAAGTAGTGATGTCAGTTATAGCAGCACTTTCACTGGACAAGCAACAGCTGTGCATATGATGCTGAGTATCACGATTTTTTTAAGATTCATGCGGTGACTTTGCATTTTGTGAAATTTACAGTACAATGTTCGCTAGAATTTATTTTGGGATGTGGAATTTTAAGATGCAGATAACAGTTAATGATTTTGAAGAAACGATAACTAATGAAAAATACGGTATCCAGCAGATAGAAAGTAAAAAGAGTGACTTTGCAGCACAGGGCCGTAAGTTAATAAAAGAAATGACCAACAATTTTATTGGGATAGTTAATAATGATGAACTGGCCCAAAGTCGACTAATTTTGAAAACCAAGGCGGATGCGATCACTATTTTTCTAGAAAGCGGCATTATCAACTTGCCCTTTGACAATGTGAATCAAATAGATAATTTCTTTGATGAACCAAAAAAAGAGACGGAAGTCAATGTCAACTTGATAGTAAAAGCACAAGCAGTAAATCCTTCTGGCTTGAGGATCGATCAAATTTGTACGGTGTCAGAGCTGTTGGCAGCAACAGATAAGCAGAGCGACATAATTTTAAAGCGGGTCACAGAACTATTAAACGATATCGATAAAAATCATAAGACAAAAAATAAAAACTGAAATTTTTTGAAGGGAAAGTTTTCATAAGGCAGTTAACGACAGCAGATCTCAGCTTCAAGGGGATAAACTTAAAAGACAGAAAAATGTTGCGTCTACGATCTGGTTTGAGGCAGCTATAGCATCATGCCTAGTATTTTTATCGCAGACACCCTAATGCTTGTCCAAGTTGACCGTTATTAAATTCCACGACGGGTGAAAAGATTGGACCTGTAAACCCCAGTATGGTTGGTTAAGCGGTCAGATAATTTTTAATATTTTGCAATGAAGACGGATCCAATCTTGCTTTATTAAAATTATTTGAGATGTTTTAGTTGATAAATTGTCTCTTAAGTTCGTCTGCAAGTAAATTTGTTTTGGCAGAGTCACATAGCGAACATAAAATTTAGTTGAATATAGTATAAAGAGAGGGGGGGAAGCCACTATGAAAATTGATTTGAGCGGTTTGACGACCGAAAAACGCAACGTTGCATCTATGCATTTAGATGAGCTGACAGTAGAACGTGCAGCTGAAGTAATGAATAACGAGGATCAAAAGGTGGCCCCAAGTGTGGCTAAAGTACTGCCGCAGGTAACACAGGCGGTCAAGCAGATCGTTAAGTCTTTTAAAACAAATGGAAGATTGATCTATCTTGGAGCCGGCACCAGTGGACGCTTGGGTATTCTTGACGCGGCCGAATGTGTTCCAACTTTTGGTGTTTCTCAAAAAATGGTCATTGGTTTGATAGCCGGCGGTCCTAAAGCCATGACGGCAGCCGTTGAAGGAGCAGAAGATTCCCTGACTTTGGGAGGCGCAGATCTGCAAGGGTTGGAGTTAACTAAGAATGACACGGTGGTTGGGATCGCGGCTAGCGGTCGTACACCATATGTGATTGGAGCTTTGAAATATGCTGACAAAAGCGGTGCGGCAACTGTCGCTGTTTCCTGTAACCATAATGCAGAGATCTCCACATTTGCCCAGACGGCGATAGAAGTGGATTGTGGGCCAGAGTTTGTGACAGGGTCGACTAGATTAAAGGCAGGAACCGCGCAAAAATTGATCTTAAATATGTTATCAACATTATCAATGGTCGGGATCGGCAAAGTTTACAACAATTTGATGGTCGACGTTCAGCCAACTAATGACAAACTGGTTGAGCGTGCTAAAAGGATCATTATGCAAGCAACGGGTATTGATTATTTAACTGCTGACAGGTACCTCAAAGCCGCAGAGATGAATGTCAAAATTGCGATCGTGATGGTCAAAAACAAGACAAACAAGGAACAAGCCGCCAAGCAATTAGCTAGGGCACACGGTTTTGTTAAACAAAGTATAAAGCAAGGATGACGGAGCTTGTACATTGACTGAAAACTGCTACCTGGCCTGAAAAAGTGCCATACATAGCAAATGAGGCCCCATGCTGCAACATGATTTGTATCCTGTTAACGGGAAAGATCCACACTCTTGTGACCGGTATGCGCAGTTGTGTATTTCATGTTTAAATAAGCGCAGAGGATCACTTTTGAGAGATTTTCCTGTATTCTAAGCTGGATACCTGAGCTTAGTGGAATTCCATTTGCTCTCAAAGTTGTTAGGTATAAATTAGAAAAACTTGTAATTTCAAGTGAGTGGAAGTCAGATCGTGATTGGTATTTGGGGAACTCAAGTAAAAGAGGTTATCTTTTGTGCTAAACGTATTCTAAAAATATGTTGACAAAGCAATTATTAACGATTAGTATCAATGTTGTTGAGAATACGACAAACGTTGAAGAGAAGAGTAGTTTTTCTAAGTATATTGCAGAAACCTTCGGCAGCTGAAAAGAAGGATAGAACGGAAAAATGAAGATGAGCTCTGGAGTTGAGCATCAGTGCAAGCTGTTGCTCCGCTGATTGCGATATCATCACGGTCTTATAAGAGGCTAGAAGGTTACTAGCTATTTATAGTTAGATAGTAACGAATTAAGGTGGTACCACGGGTTTTCGTCCTTTGAGAGGACGGGCCCTTTTTTTATACAAAAAAGTGGAGATACGCATAAAGTTTGGTGTGGTGGATGATCGATGTTTGTAGTATATGCTGTGCAGCAGAGAGGAAAGTAGGATAAGTCAATGATAGAGTTAAAGGGCATTTCGAAGACTTTCTCCACTAAGGAAGGGGAAGTTAAGGCAGTTAAAAATGTCAATTTAAAGATTCAAAGCGGAGAAGTTTATGGGATAGTGGGTTTCTCTGGGGCAGGCAAAAGTACATTAGTCCGCATGTTAAATGGCTTGGAGAACCTCACATCGGGTCAGGTTTTGATCGATGGAAATAGGATCGATAATTTAGCAGGGCCCAAACTACGAGCGCAACGCAAGAAGATAGGGATGATTTTTCAACACTTTAATCTATTGTGGTCTCGGACAGTCTTGCGCAATATTATGTTTCCGATGGAACTAGATGGTGTTCCTAAGGCAAAACGAATTGAAAAAGCTAAAAATTTAGCTGAATTGGTCGGGTTGGGCAATCGGATCCATTCTTACCCAGCACAATTGTCTGGTGGGCAAAAGCAGCGAGTAGGTATTGCACGAGCCTTAGCCAATGATCCTGATATCTTGATTTCAGATGAGGCTACCAGTGCCTTGGACCCGCAAACAACCGATGAAGTTTTGGATCTTTTGGAACATATTAATCAGAAAATGAATTTGACAATTGTGATCATTACCCATGAGATGCATGTGATCCGTCGTTTAGCTGATTCGGTGGCAGTGATGGATGATGGGGAGTTGATCGAGAAAGGGCCTGTTTCCTCAGTGTTTACTGATCCACAACAGGAGTTGACCAAGCGATTTGTCAGTTCTGAAGTTGATACGAGTCAAACAACTGACATTCAGCAAATCACAGCTGATTTGTTGAAGAAGTATCCGCAGGGTAAGATCGTTTCTTTAAAATTTCACGGTGACCAGGTCAAATTACCCATCGTTACTGAAATGATCCGTGAATTTCCTAATGTGACATTGAGCATTTTGGAGGGGTCGATCCATCAGATTGGTGATCAACAAGGGACGATCGGGACACTTTTTGTCCAACTGCTGGGTGATCCAAAGGAGATAGCGGGAGCTTTAGATTTCTTTAGAAAAATGCGCGTAGAAACGAAGGTGATCGATCATGTCTGATCAGGGTTTGGCTTCATATTTTCAATTTAAAAACGTTAACTGGCCAAATGTCTGGTCCGCAGCATGGGAAACTTTATGGATGACGGTCTTGTCCATCGCGATCGTCGCGATCTTAGGAGTTTTGTTAGGACTATTACTCTACCAAACAGATGGCAGCAAGAATCCTGCGGTCAAGGCCCTCAATTGGATCGTTGCGTTTTTTGTCAACGTGTTTCGGTCGATCCCATTTATCATTTTGATAGTACTGCTGCTTCCAGTTACTCAAGTAGTTGTGGGTGCTATTACCGGCGCGAAAGCCGCGATCCCCTCGCTGGTAGTTTCGGCTGCGCCATTTTATGCCCGTCTCGTCCAAATAGCCTTTAATGACGTGGACGGCGGAGTGATCGAGGCTGCATACTCGATGGGTGCCAGCAGCTGGCAAGTCGTTTACAAAGTTCTCATTCCGGAGAGCATGCCCGCACTAGTTTCAGGAATCACCGTAACTGCGATCTCATTGATCGGTTATACAGCTATGGCTGGTGCGATCGGAGCTGGCGGTTTAGGGCAATTGGCTTATACAGACGGTTTTCAGTCATACAACAATGCAATTACGTTAGCTGCTACTGTTGTGATCGTGTTGATCGTGTTTGCTTTTCAGTATCTCGGTGACGGAGTCACCCGAAAAGTAGACAAACGTTAAATTATGTTCATAAAAATTAAAAACAATGGAGTTGAGTTTGATGCAAAAAAAACGCATTATCAGTTTAATATCAGTTTTAGCCGCAAGTGTCATTTTATTGGTGGGCTGTGGTTCGAATTCTGCTAGTTCTGACAAAAAGACTACCACGCTTACAATTGGGGCCTCGGCTACACCGCACGCTAAGATTTTGAACCATGTAAAACCGCAGTTGGAAAAAGAGGGGATCAACTTAAAAGTTAAGATCTTTGACGATTATGTAATGCCTAATAAGGCACTAGCAAATAAGGAATTAGATGCCAACTACTTTCAGCATATTCCATTTTTGAATAATTGGAATAAGAAAAATAATGGATCTTTGATCAGTGCTGGTGGCGTTCACTTGGAACCGATCGGAGTATATTCCAAGAAATACAAAAACCTTAAAGATCTGCCGAATAATTCAACTGTCTTAGTTTCCAGTAATGTGGCTGATTATGGCCGTGTTTTGAAAATCTTTAAAGATGCCGGCTTGATCACGATCAAGAAGGGAACCAACCTTGAAACAGCTACGTTTGATGATATTGCGACAAATAAGAAAAACCTGCAGTTTAAACATACTTATGAAGCAAAATTAATGCCAAAATTATATCAGTCAAATGAAGGCGCGGCAACAGTTATCAACGCTAACTATGCAGTGCAGGCTGGTTTGAATCCACCCAAGGACAGTATTGCTTTGGAAAAGAAATCGTCTCCTTATGTCAATATTGTAGCTGTTCGCAAGGGTGAAAAAGATAAGCCGGCCATCAAGAAATTGATGAAAGTTTTGCAATCCAGCTCTACACAGAACTGGATCAAAAAAGAATACGATGGTGGCGTACTCCCAGCTAAATAAAGAGATCACGTTTACCGTGAAATGGCACTGCGATATAAAGCGGTGCTTTTTTGGTGGGAGGGAAAGTTGCAGCTTAATATAGCTGTATATGAATATAGTCAGTCAAATCATGTTTGAAGTAACTGACTTGATCATATTATGACGTGATCAACAACCAGCTTTTCACAACTACGGCTGAGATTCTATATAAAATTAACAAAAGGTGCTATGATATATCTAGTATAAAATGTACAAGAAATGAGGAATGACTTGATGTCAAGTGGTCAAGCGATTACTAATTTGATCATCGTATTGATCGTGTTCTTTTTTGCGGCCTTTTTTGTTGCCTCGGAATTTGCAATCGTTTCGTTACGCAAAAGTGCTGTAGAAAGCTCCCTAGAAAAGGGGACTGGTAACGAGCGTAAGTTAAAACTTGCACTGCAAATGATCACCAACATGAATGAGTATCTCTCGACGACACAGGTTGGAGTTTCAGTGACTGGGATTATTTTAGGTTGGATCGGTGCAGATTCACTGACAAAATTATTTCTGGATGTTTTTGGGGTACTGCCTTTTAACCATGCAACGGCAGTGTCGATCAGCGCTGTTTTAGGTGTCGTAGTATTGACCTACCTAGAAGTGGTCTTAACAGAGATCGTTCCTAAAAATATTAGTATAGATATGCCAATGAAAATGATGATGGCTATTGTCACGCCCTTGCATTATTTTCATATCGTTTTTTACCCCTTTGTTTGGTTATTAAATATTTCAGCGACAGCTATCGTCAAAATGATCGGCCTCAAACCAGCTGGCCAAGATGAAGATATTTTATCTCAAAACGAGATTTTGAATATTTCGAAAAATGCTGTGACAGGCGGTTCGATCGAACCGAATGATTATGTTTACATGGAGCGTGCCTTTGAATTTAATGATAAGGTGGCTAGAGATATCATGGTTGACCGGACAAGCCTTAAAGTTGTTGACGTGACACAAACAGTTGCTGATGTTGTTACACTTTATTTGGAAGATAAATATAGTCGTTATCCAGTTGTTGCCAATAATGATAAGGATAAGATCTTGGGTTATGTTTATATTTACGATATAGTCCGCCAGGCCCAAGTAGATGACACTGTTCGTGTTGCGAAGCTGATGCGGACGCTTGGCACTGCTCCAGAAGTGACACCGATTCAGAATTTGCTCAAACAGATGATCAAAAAACATGTTCCGATGGTCGTAATATTAGATGAGTATGGCGGAACAAGTGGGATAGTCACTGACCGTGACATTTATGAAGAATTGTTTGGTACTGTCAAAGATGAAGCAGACGATGTTTCTCTGGATGACATTATTGATAATGAAGATGGAACTTACAGTGTTTCTGGTAAAACAACACTTTACGATTTTGAAAGATATTTTCATTTTAAGGACAAGTATTTTGAAGAATCCGAGTCGGTTACCGTAGCTGGTTATTTGCTGGAAAATTATAAAGTCCGTTTAGGAAGTCTAATTCAAATCGGGCATTTAAACATCAAAGTAACTAAATTTAATAGAAATTATATCGAATGGATGACTGTGACCAAGGCAACTGCACCTTCTTTAGATGAACAAGAAGATGGACAGGACCAAGAAACAAACGATTCGACCAAAGATTAAACATGTGGTTAAATAATCGTAATACAGAAAAAGACGGGCAGTCACGCCCGCTTTTTTTAACAAACTTTTTGTGGGTGTAAGATACTTGCAACTCGTAAGTGGTTGAAAGGATGACTTTTTTGAAGAAGGATAGAGTTTTACAAGTTAAAAATGGAGTGAACTTTCATGAAATGGGCGGTTATCCCACCAAGAATGGGCAAATGACTCGCTGGCGTAAGCTTTTGCGCTCTGGTAATTTAGGGGAATTAACATCCAAGGATGTGGAATTTTTGCAGGAGTACGGTCTGAAATATGTGGCTGACTTGCGGTCAAAATCTGAATCGGAGTACTTCCCCGACAAAATACCCGCTGGGGCTCAATATTATAACATGTCGGTTTATCCTTTCTCCTCCTCCTTATTTAAGAACTTAGGCATAGTGGGTTCAATGAGGCTCAAGAGCAGTGAGCTGTCCTTTGTGGATGAAGCTTATGCACAGATGCTGGCTGATCCGCATGCGCAGCATGTATATCGAGATCTTTTCCAATTATTGCTGGAAAATGACCAACCTGATGAAAGCTTAGTTTTTCATTGCGCAGCGGGTAAAGATCGGACAGGTGTCGGCGGTTTTTTGATCTTAAACGCCTTGCAGGTTGATGAAGATGCCATTTTAAAAGATTACTTGATGACAAATCTTTATTACTCCAATGCTTCGACTGATACGATCAATAGTATTTTGACTAAAGGTGATTCAAAGGACCTAGCTGACCAGCTTAATTCGAACCTGGCGGTTTCTAGCGATAATTTTGAGACACTTTATCGCACTGCTAAAGCCATCTCCGGATCTGTGGCAGGATATTTACACGACAAGATGAAACTTAGCGATAATAATTTGGAAAAATTGAGCAAACTATACGTGGAGTAAAAGGTGGTAAAATGTCAGACAAAGTTAGGGTATGTAAATATTTCTCACCAGTGGGGATGATTTTGCTAGCCAGCAATGGTCAAGCTTTAGTAGGCTCGTGGTTTGTCGGCCAAAAGTATTATGCCAGTGTCATCCAGGGAAAAGATGTTATACACAAACGTGATGCTGTTTTGCGACAGGCCAGCAGCTGGTTGGAAGAATATTTCATGGGAAATCAGCCGCAGATAAGTGATGTTCCTTTAGAGTTATGCGGTACAATGTTTCAGTGTCTGGTTTGGCGATCATTATGCTTAATACCAAGCGGCCATGTTGCTACTTATCAAGAAATAGGCCGGCAAGTCAAGGGACTAAAGTATGGTGCAAATTATGCACGTGCCACAGCCCAGGCCGTGGGCCATAATCCTTTGAGCCTGTTTGTCCCTTGTCACCGCATCATAGGGAGCAATGGATCATTAACAGGATATGCCGGAGGTATTCGGAGAAAAAAGAAATTATTGGAATTTGAAAAAGTACTGGCGCCAGATTTTTGGCAACTGTCTGAGCATGTGCCGGTTGTTTAAGCTTGAGAAAAGTACCAGGTATGTGAAATTTGCCCGTTTACCGAGAAAATGTTATTTACACAGTCGATGGATCAGTAACATTTATACTGACAATATTAATTATAGAAAAGCCTAGTAACAGCATCTTTTTTGCTGATACTAGGCTTTTTATAACTTTTAACTTACGTAACGCCCATAGTTCTAATTAAATGTTAAATTTTTAAACTTATATCTGTGAATTTTTGGCAGTCTCAATTAACACTCTTTTCCAACCATGAAAATTTATGTCGCAAGAAAGGAATGATCCAGTGATCAAGACCGATCTTTCCAGGGTTATATCCGCTGATCAAGATAATAAACCCCAAAAAAACGAATAATGGGTTAATTGAGATAGATCCCGCTAAAAGGTACGTAAAATTTAAGGCTAAACCAAAAAAGGCAGCGGAGGTCGTAAATGCACCTACGATCAAACCTATACCAATCAATAGCTCCCCGTACTGAACCAAAAAATCAAACAAGGAGATATTAGGTTGCACAATTGAATCTAAAAAAGAATTGTACCAGCCATATGCCGGCTGTCCAGCAGGGTTAGTGACAGGTTCTTTGATTGCTTGTGTTACCATTCCCTGGGACGAAAATTGTCCTGAAGTAATTTTTTGCATACCAGAAGTTAACCAGGTAAATCCGAGGTAGAGTCGAATCAAGGTCGCTAGTGCCATACCGCTGTTAGAAGTTCTAAGCCATTTGATCATTTTTCTCCATCTCCTTTGATGTGTTTTTTTATGACTGGTTTAATGTTAACCTAGTTTGAATTTCAAAGCTAAGGTTTGTTCCTCTAATTATTAATTAGCATAAAAAACACCCCATAATTATTAGGTTTCTTTGTCTAACAATTATGGGGCACTTCAAGTAGGGCAGGTATTTTATGCAAAGTGTTTAGAGTAAAAATAGGTTGAGACCAATGACAAGTAGTCCAACAATGATCCGGTACCAGCCAAAAGCCTTGAAGTCATTGTTTTTGATGTAATTCATTAAGAAACGGATCGACAGATAAGCAACAACAAACGAAACGACCATTCCTACTAACAAAATGACCCCTTGCTGGCCAACGAAAGTACCTCCGTGCTGGAAGAACTTAATAATTTTTAGGAACGACGCCCCAAACATCGTTGGAATTGCTAAGAAAAATGAAAACTCAGTTCCTACATACCGGGAAGCACCAATTAATATTGCACCAAGGATCGTTGCTCCCGAACGAGATGTACCGGGGATCAAAGACAGGACTTGGAATGCTCCAATGAACAGCGCAATGCTAAACGGCAATGTATCTAAGTTTGAATACTTCGCGTTCCCGTCACGATGTGAACGTTCATTATGATTTTCGACGATTATGAATAGGATCCCATATAGGATCAAGGTCGTAGAAACGACGGCCCAGTTCATTAAATGCTCATCCATCCAGTCACTCAGCGGCAACCCGATAACCACTGAAGGCAAGACGGCAACAATAACTTTAAGCCACAAGATCCAAGTACTTTTCTTTTCCCGACTATTCTTCTTAGGAGAGAGAGGATTTAATTTGTGAAAATACAACACAACAACGGCCAGAATAGCTCCTAATTGGATCACCACGTTAAACATATCTGTGAATTGTTTACTTTGGTTCATTTTGATGAACTCGTCAACTAAAACAAGGTGTCCCGTCGAACTAATTGGAAGAAATTCGGTGATTCCTTCTACTATTCCTAAAATTATAGATTTTAATATGTCCAAAAGAAATAATCCTTTCTTGCGTTAATTATGTACGCAATTTGCTTTGTAACAGACACTATAATAGCTACTTTTTTAAGACCGTTCAAGTTTAAGGGTCTAATTTATGAAAATTTCATACTTTGTTTTTTATTATTAGTTCTTTTTGAACAATAAAATTACCTGGTATAAAGATTTCACTGGCTAGATGGTCAAATGTTTTTAATTTTGGTATCTAATTTAGATATTACCGGCAAGAGAAGCGCAGGTCAATAATTCAAGTTGTCCCAAAAGCACGGGGGAAGGCTTAAATGAAAGCGGCCGTTAAAAATGTATTTCGCTAAACCAGTTTTCTTTTTACCCTTTAGTTTAATAAAAAAGCTCAGCTCCAAAGTTCGAGCTGAGCAAGTCACATAATAGTGATAAATTTAAATCTTAGTCAAAGTCAACATTGTGCGGAAAACGTGCAACAGGGGCTTTACCCTTGAGTTCTTCCTCAATACGAAGAAGTTGGTTGTACTTTTCAACACGCTCTGAACGTGCCATAGCACCAGTCTTGATTTCACCGGATTCTGTGGCTACAGCGAAGTCGGCGATAAATGTGTCGCCAGTTTCACCGGAACGGTGTGACATCATAACAGTCCAGCCGTTCTTCTTAGCCATCCGGATCGTTTCCAATGTTTCAGTAACGGTCCCGATTTGGTTAAGTTTGATCAAAACAGCGTTACCGCAACCTTTTTTGATTGCTTCACGCACGATTGCTGGGTTAGTTACAACTAAATCATCGTCGACGATCTGAATTTTGTCTTTGACCTCAGACGTGAACTTAGCGTAGTTATCCCAGTCATCTTCACCAAATGGATCTTCGATTGAAATGATAGGGTACTTTTCGATCAAGCCCTTGTAATATTCAATCATTTGATCAGGAGTTTTTTCTGTACCCTCGAACTTGTAGTTGCCGGTTTCATGGTCATAAAATTCTGATGAAGCCGGGTCCAAAGCAATCGCAATTTCTTCGCCTGGGACGTAGCCAGCTTGTTTGATCGCAGCGACCAGCATTTCAATAGCTTCTTCAGTTGAGTCTAAACGAGGTGCAAAACCACCTTCGTCGCCTAAGCCTGTTTCGTAACCTTTGTCAGCTAAAACACTCTTCAATGTATGGTAAACGTTAGCGATCTTTTCGATACCGTCACGGAACGATTCCTTCTTCACAGGAGAAATCATAAATTCTTGGGTATCGATACCGGAATCGGCATGCTTGCCACCATTGATAACGTTATGGAATGATTGTGGCAGTTCTGCATGTGTACCACCAAGGTAACGGTATAAAGGAATTCCTTCATAGTTAGCTGCAGCGCGGCAGTTAGCCATGGACACACCTAAGATAGCATTAGCGCCCAAACGGCCCTTGTTATCAGTACCATCAAGGTCGATCATGATCTGATCAACTTCTGCTTGGTTGAATGGTTCAACACCATGCAAAGCATCATTGATTTCCGTATTTACGTTTTCAACGGCCTTCAAAACACCTTTACCTTGAAGACGATCGCCGCCGTCACGTAATTCAACAGCTTCTCTTTCACCTGTGGAAGCACCAGATGGAACGGCAGCACGGCCCATTGTACCGTCTGATAAGATAACGTCAGCCTCGACAGTAGGGTTGCCACGAGAATCAAAGATCTCACGTGCCTTAACCTTTTCAATATAAACAGACATTTAAATAAGCTCCTCTCTTTCATGTGAAACAAAAAAGTTGTCTCACTAGTCCAGAAAAAATTTTTTTGATGAATTACAGACATTCATCCACCTACATTATTTTATCGTTTTTGATAGGGAAAAACAAGACAAAATTGTGAATATACATGCAAACTAGGAAATGTTTTCAAGAGCTTTCAGAAAAAGCGGTTTCTTTTTGTGAAAATTGATTGTGCTTGGATGAGAGGACGAACTTCAGGAGTAAACAAGTGCATCAAATGAGCGAAATAATTGACCATCTGCGAAAAGTTAATATAAGATACTTCCAAATAATGCTTTCAATTTTTCTTTTAGGTATAGGGAGTAAAGCAGGTTTGGACACTGTTATGACAAGCTGCAAACAAATAACACAAGACGATATGAGGTTATTTATGTTTAGTTAACCTGAGTACGTTTGATTTTTTAACATATTTTGCTCTTTGCCGCACTGCTATTTTTGGGGGGATCTTTGTGACAAAAAAAAGCGACAAATCAGAACTAATTTCTGTTAGTAGTGATCCTTTGACTTTTCATTTGCATAATTCTCAAGTTAGTTACATTTTAGGAGTTGATGACCAAGATATTTTGGCCCACCATTATTATGGTGCTGCAGTCGCGCATTATTCCAATTTACGGCGATATCCTCGTGTAATGCGCCATTTTGCACCCAGCCCTGAGAACATTTTAACGCGAGATTTTTCCTTAAGCACTTTACCGCAAGAATTTCCTGGTTCTGGTGGTGCTGATTACCGTGAACCAGGGATCGTTGTACAATTTCCTAATGGGTCAAGGACTGTCAATTTCTTGTATGATTCATATACTATAACTAATGGCAAACCTCATTTAAAGGGCTTGCCTGCCACTTTTGCCAAAGAAGAAGAAGCACAGACTCTGACTATCAAGCTGGTTGAAACAGATGCCAAACTTGAGCTGTATTTAAAATATACTATTTTTCGCGATCTCGCGGTCATTACCCGCAGTGCCAGCGTAGAAAATGTTGGTGAACAGCCTGTCCAAATTGAACGTTTATTTTCATTTAGCTTAGACTCTCCGGATAATGAGTTGAATTTATTACAGCTAAATGGAAGATATGCACAAGAAAGAAACGTGACGATCGAGCCCTTGAACACAGGGATCAAGATCCTGGATTCAAAACGCGGAGCTTCTGGACATACTCAAAACCCATTTTGTGCTTTACTAGATCGGCATGCCAGTGAATTTTCGGGAGAGGTCTTTGGGTTTTGTTTGATTTATAGCGGCAGTCATAAATCTGTGATTCAAATGGATGGTTATAACCAGGTTAGGATCCAAATGGGGATCAACGATCAGGGTTTTGAATGGTGGTTGGGACCTGGAAAATCTTTGCAGTCCCCGGAAGCCGTCTTAGTGCATAGTGACCATGGGCTTAATGCTATGTCACAGAGCTTTCATCAGCTATTTATTAATCACTTGATGAAGAGCCCATATGCAAAACAAGAACGACCGACACTGCTTAATAATTGGGAAGCAACGTATTTTAACTTTAATGAAGAACAGCTGCAGAAAATAATTTCTGCTTCACATGAATTGGGGATAGAGATGTTTGTCCTTGATGACGGCTGGTTTGGCAATAGGAACGCCGCTAACAGTTCCTTAGGAGATTGGGTCGTTGATCGAAAAAAACTTCCAAATGGTTTGAAACCACTAAGTGATTATTGCCACAAACTGAATATGAAATTTGGCTTGTGGTTTGAACCAGAAATGATCTCTGTTGAGTCGGAGCTTTATCAACAACACTCTGACTGGGTCTTAGAAGTTCCAGGGCAGAGACGTTCTATCGATCGTAGTCAGTTTGTCCTCAATTTAGGCCGCAAAGAAGTCCGCGATTATTTATCGGATAAAATATCATATATTATTGAACACGCAGACCTTGATTATATAAAATGGGACATGAATAGAAATATGACTGAGGTTTATGATGCTCAGCTTTCTCCCGATGAACAAGGCGAGGTTTCACACCGCTATATCTTAGGCCTATATGAATTGTTGGATGATTTGACTGACAAGCATCCTGAGGTCCTCTTTGAAAGTTGTTCGGGCGGAGGAGGCCGCTATGACGCGGGTATGCTTTACTATATGCCTCAAACGTGGACATCAGACAATACAGATGCGATCGCACGCTTAAAGATCCAGTATGGAACTAGTCTCTTGTATCCAGTAGTTTCGATGGGAGCACATGTTTCGGCGGTCCCTAATGCTCAGACAGGGAGGCTAACCCCCCTTAAGACACGCGGTTTAGTTGCAGAAAGCGGTAATTTGGGGTACGAGCTAAATCCGCTTGATCTGCTGGATAATCAAAAACAACAAGTTAGACAGCAGATCGAATGGTATAAAAAGCACCGCAAATTGATTCAATTTGGTCGCTTTTACCGCTTGCAAGATCCTTTCAGGACGACTAGAACAGCCTGGATGTTTGTTTCTCCAGACAAAAAAGCAGCCGTGGCCATGTACTTTAATATCCTTTCTGAAGCCTCTATGCCTTTGCATATGCTGAATTTCGTGGGACTATCCCCGGATA
Organism: uncultured Ligilactobacillus sp.; assembly: GCA_934215475.1. Lineage (GTDB taxonomy): Bacteria > Bacillota > Bacilli > Lactobacillales > Lactobacillaceae > Ligilactobacillus. Next base: position 15,972 of record CAKPZY010000007.1, on the reverse strand, counting down.
CTAAATACAGTGTAAATGGTAAATATACAGCTTATGGCAGTGAACTAATGAAGATCGGCATATATCCTTTGATCAAAAATGGCGGCGATTTTGACAGCACAGTTTTTGAACTGAAGGCGACTGAATAAGTAATAACTAAGCAAAGTATTCTAGCAATGAATATTTTGCTTTTTTAAACTTCAATATATGTTTAGGTATAAAAAATATGATCAGATGCATTATGCACTGACCTCCAGCAGGGGTGCTACTAAGTTGAATGGCAGTCAGCTGACAACAAGTACAATATCAAGTTTATGAGCTTATTTTTGATATAATCTAGAATAAATATACGAAAGACAGTGGTTTGAAATGCGATTCAATAAACAAGACTTTTTATTAGACATACAAAAGGCCAATTTGCCAGTCGACATTCAAGACAAGTATTGGGGCGTGCTGAATCAAGGATTTTTGGATGCTTTTCGCGATGTGGTCAAGTATTCTCCTAAACTTACAGAAAAGTCAACTTTTAAAAGAAGCTATCAAGTGCGACCATTTATAGATAATTGTAATGCTTGGTACGTTAAAACCCAGATCGAACATGCTGCACAGGGGCCATTATTAGGCAAAAAAGTGGCAGTCAAGGATAACATTGCGGTTGCTGATGTACCAATGCAGATCGGGGCTGATTTGCTAGAGGGTTATAAACCAAGTGCCGATGCAACGGTGATCACACGTTTATTAAAAGCAGGTGCTCAAATATGCGGGAAGGCAGTCAGCGAGAACCTATTTGTAGCTGGCGGCAGTTTCACAGCGGATACTGGCCCAGTAAAAAATCCTCGCGTACCAGGCAGATCTGCAGGCGGTTCATCCAGTGGGTCTGCGGCTTTGGTGGCAAGCGGAGAGGTTGACCTTGCTCTTGGTTGTGATCAAACAGGTTCGATCCGGATACCAGCATCGTGGTGCGGGATCTATGGCTTTAAGCCTTCGCGTGGATTGATACCATATACTGGTATCGCTTCAGTGGACCAGCTCCTTGATCATGTTGGCCCGATGTCACGTGATATGAAAACTATTATTTTAGCGATGGATGTTCTTGCAGGCGCTGATGGATTGGATAGCAGGCAAAATGAAATGCAGCAAATATTTCATTTTTCACACGACCTCTCGACAGATTTGCGAGGTAAAAAGATCGGCGTTGTCAATGAAGGCTTTGGACTTGAACACTCGGAAAGAGTGGTGGACCAAGCAGTACGTGCAAATATTCAATTATTTACCGATCTGGGCATTCAAATAGAAGAAATATCAATTCCAGAGTTTGATGAAGGCAGAACTGTGGCTGATACAATTAATTCAATTTCTACATATCGACAACTCATCAAAAGCGGCGGGTCTAGCGCCGGAACGGGAAAATACTATCCGATTGATTTAAGTGAAGAATTGACTAGGAAATTACGTCCAGAAAATTACAAAGATCTGCCGCCTATAGTTCAGGCCATTCTGTATAGTGGGATGTTGGCTGATCATTCACCAATCGATTATTATGGACGCGCACAAAATTTGTTGATCAGTCTTAAAAAAAAGTTTGCGCAACTATTTGAAAGATTCGATATTCTAGCTTTGCCTAGTACTCCCTTTACGGCGGTTAGTTTACCGACTGATCCTAATAATTTTGAAGAACAACTTACTGGTTCGATGGGGATGGATGCCAATCTAGGCATCTTTAATGTTCTGGGATATCCCGCGATTTCGATACCTTGCAAGTATAGTGAGTGTCCTAAGCCAATCGGTATGCAGCTAGTGGGAAGTTATGGTGCTGACCAGGAAGTACTTAATTTTGCCCAGGCATATGAAGATCTGTAGGGCATGTTCATAAAAAAGATGCTTCTCATCCGTCCTTACGGCAGAGACAGCACCTTTTTTGATTAAAAATAATGACAAAAAGTCTATATTAATGGACCTTTTCTCTTGTTTTGGACAATTCGGGAAACCAGATCTTGATTTCAGCTTCCGCGTTTTGCGGATTATCTGAACTGTGCACAACGTTTCGCAGAATACCATCTTCAAATAGGCGGCCAAAGTCTCCACGAATCGTGCCGGGAGCTGCTTGATTAGGATTGGTTTCACCAGCCTGTGTATGCATCCCCTTGATGACCCGTGTTCCGCTAACTATGATCGCGACAATTGGTCCTTCCAGCATGTAAGATTCAATTTCAGAAAAATATGGTTTGTTTATTTTTTCGATGTAATGTTTCTTTAACTGCTCGACAGAGGCGGTGGTAATTTTGAGTCCTTCAATATCGTATCCTTTGTTTTCGATTCGGGTGATGATCTGTCCCACATGACGGCCCTTGACACCGTCTGGTTTGATCAATATTAGTGTACGTTCCTTAGTCATAGTAATCCCTCCGTTTCTAGCATTTTAAACAAATTTATGATTTAATCTGATAATAAGCATTTTTAGACAAAAAAGAAAGGAAAAAGTTGTATATTTTTCCACTTCTTGTAAAAGTGGATGTAATCAAAAACTTGAACCGATAAATTTGAGAAAAGAGGTGTAAAATGCAGGACAAGCCACAACAAAATGTAGTAGCAGCCGTGTTGCTCTCCGGTAAAAATGTCTTAGCCGGCAGGCGGCAAAAGTCTCGGGTCGGCGGAGGATACTATGAGTTTCCTGGTGGAAAAGTCGAACCGGGGGAAACGCTGCAAAACGCATTGGAACGGGAAATAAAAGAAGAGCTTGGCGTGAATATCAGCTTGGGTCCGGTGATACCAGTCCCGACAGATTACGAATATAGCTATGCATATATTCATATTAATTTTTTCTGCGCTCATGTGTGCAGCAATAAATTCCAACCGGTAGCTCATACTGAATTAAGGTGGGGAACACCGCAGCAACTTGAAAATTTGGACTGGTTGCCTGCTAGTCGTCCAGTTTTGGAATGGTTGATGAATAATAATTTGGAGAATATAGAGTTTAAAGAATAAAAATACGTGATTGCTCATCGTACTGGTACCTTACTGGACGGGTGGGCAAGCGCACTCTAAAATGACCGCTTTCATACTAAATTTTTTCAAAGATATAGTTATCTATTAGGAGTGGTGGCATAAATAGCTGAACATTTTTCTCACAATGAGTCAAAAAAGTTGTTGGAAAACGAAATCTTTTATAAAAATACCAGAAATTGTTAATTTTTTTATGAGGAAAATCTAAGAAAACTTGCAAACGTAAGCATTTTCTTGTAAATTATATAGCAATAAAAAATATACACTGAGGCATAGTTTTTTTCTAAATCTCATTCAATAAAAGAAAAGGAGCGTTTTTGATGTCTAACTGGGAGACAAAGTTTGCCAAAAGGGGATTGACCTTCGATGATGTTTTGTTGATCCCTGCTGAAAGTCATGTTTTGCCAAATGAGGTCAATTTGGGCGTGCAGCTGACAGAAAATTTGAAGTTAAAAATTCCTATTATCAGTGCCGGAATGGATACTGTCACCGAATCTCAAATGGCGATCGCTATGGCCAGACAAGGCGGAATGGGTGTCATTCATAAGAATATGACTATTGAAACCCAGGCTGACGCGGTACGCAAGGTCAAGCGTTCAGAAAGCGGCGTGATCATCGATCCTTTTTATCTGACTCCAAAAGATACTGTGGCACGCGCTGAGGAATTGATGAACCGCTATCGGATCAGCGGTGTCCCAATAGTTAAGACGATGGAGAACAAGTTGTTTTGCGGCATTATTACGAATAGAGATATCAGATTTGTGAGTGATCCGAATATCGCCATCGATAGCGTAATGACTAAAGAAAATCTTGTTACTGCAACAGAAGGGACATCTTTAGAACAAGCAGAAAAAATATTACAGGCTCACAAGATCGAAAAACTTCCTATTGTTGATAAGACTGGTCATTTGTCCGGCTTGATCACCATCAAGGATATTGAAAAGGTCGTCCAATATCCTAATTCTGCTAAAGACGTACATGGACGCTTGTTGGTAGCAGGGGCTGTTGGAGTTACCAGTGATACCTTCACGCGTGCAAAAGCATTGCTAGACGCAGGAGCAGATGCCCTGGTGATCGACACAGCGCATGGCCATTCAGCCGGCGTGTTACGGAAAATTTCAGAAATCAGAGAAAAATTTCCACATGCAACGCTGATAGCTGGCAACGTGGCGACCTGCGAAGCCACGAAAGCTTTGTATGATGCTGGAGTCGATGTTGTGAAAGTAGGCATTGGTCCAGGATCTATTTGTACAACGAGGGTGGTTGCGGGAGTTGGGGTCCCACAGATCACAGCTGTTTACGATGCGGCTAATGTTGCTCGTAAGTATGGAAAAAAGATCATTGCTGACGGAGGTATTAAGTATTCTGGCGACATTGTAAAAGCTCTTGCTGCTGGCGGTAATGCAGTAATGTTAGGTTCGATGTTGGCAGGAACTAATGAGGCTCCTGGCGAAACTGTCATTTATGAAGGCCGTCGTTTCAAGACATACCGAGGTATGGGCAGTTTAAGTGCCATGGATTCAAGTCATGGTTCCGCCGATCGTTATTTCCAAAGCGGAGTTAATGAAGCCAATAAATTGGTCCCTGAAGGCATTGAAGGGCGGGTTGCTTATAAAGGTGCTGTCGGAGATGTGATTTATCAGATGGTTGGCGGTTTACGCTCGGGCATGGGGTATGTAGGTGCTAAAGATCTAGCCCAGCTGAGAGAGAATGCTCAATTTGTACAGATCACAAGCGCAGGTTTAATTGAATCACATCCACATGATGTTCAGATAACTAAAGAGGCACCAAATTATTCCAGAAATTAAGATTACAGACATTCTGTCATTAAAAAGGTCCCGACTAAAATTTAGCCGGAACCTTTTTTATCGATCTATATTACGATCAGTCAAATGAATGCTCATTTATCTTCAGGATCTTCGTCTTCATTTTCCGTTGGTGCTTTGTCTGGGGCAACAGCATCACGAATATCCGTAAGTAATTGGATCTCAGGTGAAACACCAGTAACTTCCTCCTTTTTAGGATAAAGTTTGTTGACACCCTTGACGATCAAGAAGACGATAAACGCGATGATCAGGAAACTGATGATCGAATTTATGAAGGAGCCGAAGCGAAAAGTAGCGCCGCCAACCTTGAATACCCAATCCGAAAAATCGATTCCGCCCATGAAAATGCCAATCAGAGGGTTGATCAAGTTTGTAACTAAGGAATTAACGATGGCAGTAAAGGCGCTCCCAATGATGACACCAACTGCCAAGTCCAGCACATTTCCGCGTGTAATGAACTCTTTGAATTCTTTTAACATACATTTACACCTCTTTCAAAATATGTATGTGAATATTATATACATTTCAAATATTTTTCAAAAATAATCTGCTTATGCTTTTCACGAATTATTGCCTCAAATAATTTTGTGTGGAACTATTCTTAGAATATGAGTGTCACTTATTTTTTGAGTGAGATATAATAATCGTGAAACTAATTCTTACTATAGAAAGGACAGTTTTTATGGAATTTGAAAAAACTCTTTATTCGCGTCATGCTACCAGAAGTTATTCTTCTAAAGAGGTCTCTACTCAGGCACTTCAAAATATTTTAGCAGCCGGTGAAGATGCTCCTGCTGGAATGGGGGAATACGAAAAATTTCACTTTACGACGATCACCAGCCAAAGCGTCATTCAAAAAATTGAAGCTAAGACTGGTGGTCATCCGTATTACGGAGCGGCGGCAGTCATCATAATTTCTGCCAAGCAAGGAAATGGCGGCATAGGAACTACTGAAGCAATCGCAACGGGCGCAATGGTTGAAAATATGGCCCTGGCAGCCACAGATCAAGCTTTATCTACTTGTGTTATCTTAGGTGCCTTAGTACCGTTGGTCAGTGACTCGGAATTATTAAAAGAAATAGGCGTTCCAACTGATTTTGTCCCATGTATTTCCTTGGCAGTCGGTTATGGTAAACAAGTTGCCAACAAGCCAGAAAAGGGCCGTCATTCTGTAGAACAAAATTTTCTGAAGTAAAATAGACATTCTTTTTTGCGTAAGTTAATTGCGCATATACTAAATTTTAGCGTCTAATATTGTTTCGCTAAGCCAACTAAACAAAATCAGCCCCTTTCCATGATTTTTTGGGAAATCGGCTGATTTTTTGAATAATAAGAAATGTTAGAGTTGAAAAAAGACGTTGATCTTGCGATGAATCCTGTTAGGTCAACGAAAACTCAAGTTAGTTTACAATAAACTAATAAATTACAAGTAAATTACAAAACCTGGGTAAATCAGTTGAATCTTTTTCAGATTTAGAACTTTTAGCCCGATTTCGAAAAAAGATTCTTTTTTTTCAAAAAAATTTTCATTACTTTCAAACTTTGATACTATTTTTGTCATGTGAATATCTAACGGCTTGTAGTGTTTTTATGTTGGGGTTCACTCGGTGCTAGTTGCGGTCATTTTGTTTCATTAATATTACATAATATTACTAAACAAAGACAACAATACAGATATTGGTGATTTATGTAATAGACATGTAAGGCAAATGCAACACTAGCCACATATACTAGTGAGCGTCGGCTCAAAAGGAGAGCTGAAACATTGTAAGTAAGACAAGTTGGTACATTTATCCAGCTTGTAGCCGCTTGTTTTTAGCGGTTAGAAAAATATATACAGGAGTGAAACATTTTTCATGAATTTAAAGCACACATTACTCACAGTTTCTGCAGCTGCAGGTTTGTTTGGTTTTTCAACCATTGCAGCTAATGCTGATTCAGTTACAGTTAAACCTGGCGATACGGTGTCAGGGATCGCTCAAGCACACAAAACGACGATCGATGCGATCAAAGCTGCTAATTCAATGAGCAACATCAATTTGATCTACCCAGGACAAACTTTGGAAGTCAATGGATCAAATGGCCAGAACCAAGCACAAACCGCAGCACCTGTTAAACAGGCTGCTCAACCCGTTCGCGCGGCTCAACCCGCTCAACCTGCTGCAGCTCATTACGTTGCTCAAAAAACTCAGGTTAAAGCACCAGTTCAAAAGGCTCAGGCGCCTGCACCTGCGAAAAAAGCACCTGTTCAAAATACAAATACAGTTACTGGTTCAGATGCCGCAGCCAAGAATTATATTGGCGGTTTAGAATCTGGCAACTCATATAGTGCCCGTAACGGCCGTTTCGTTGGACGTTACCAATTGGACTCATCATATTTGGGTGGGGACTATTCAAACGCTAACCAAGACCGGGTAGCTGATCAGTATGTTAATGGTCGTTATGGCTCTTGGACCAATGCTGCTAGTTTCTGGAAACAGCACGGCTGGTACTAATTTAAAAATTTAGTATATCGTTGTAAGATCTCGTATCTAAAAAGATACGGGATCTTTTAGTTTTTAAAGGGAATTTACACTGACTATGCCATTTTTACTGTTTTAAGCAGAAACCTCATCTTAAAAGCGGCAAATTAGAAGGATCACGAATAATACAGATCATTCAGGACCATTTTCGCAAATTTTTCCAAGTTTTTACTAATTATATGAGTTTTTAAGTTTAAATTGTTAAAAAGTTGCATATAATATGTAGTGCAAGTATTTAGGACAGTAGGTGGTAAAATGCGGTTATCAATAATATTGATTATATTACTGCTTTGCTTAGTAGGACTATTGATGATCATTGCTGCAAGCAACATGAAGGAAAAAGATGCCTTGGCAGTAAGACTGATATTATTTGTCCTTGGTTTTTTGTGTATGGCCACAGGGCTTTATGTCATGTTTGAAGTCTATTTACCGCAATATTAAAATCAATTCCTGGCAAGAACTTGCTGACTAACATTTAAGCTGCAGTGGCAATTTTTAGCAAAATTTTTGTATTATTCTATCATGATTCGGAATCAGGAGATAAACACATGCACGCAGTTGACCATAACAAAAATGAAGATCCAAGATTTTCAGAATTTTTAGGAAAGCAGTTTAAGCTTTTTCAGGAAAAGCAGCAGATTTTCATTGACTATCTAAATATCCCGCAACCACTGAGTGCGTGCATTACAGAGATCACTCATGCTGCAGGGATGTATGCTGCCATGACCTTGTTAGCCAACGCAAATGACCGTATCGATGAGAATGGAACGTTCAGGTTAAACAACCATGATACTGAACAGATCGATCTCTGGCATGATTCTTTATTGGATTTTATTTCTCAGCAGATCTTTCCTAATTTTGACCAGCGATTGATCGACACTAATGCGGATGATTTGGGGTCTTTTATTGAAGATGGCTATAATTCAGGTTTAGAGTCGATTTTAGAACAAAGTTGATTTTAAGCAAATCGAAGCGGTACATTAAGAGCAGAGGTGCTCTTTTTATGTTAAAATAATACGAACTAGTGTTTGAAAGAGTGGAGGGTTTCGCATGCGCTTTTTACATACGGCAGACTGGCATATTGGCAAGAAATTGCATGGCTATGATTTGGGGTCTGAACAAAAAGATGCTTTTCAACAGATAAAGAAAATTGCTGCAAAGGAAAAGGTAGATGCAATCGTTATCGCTGGGGATCTTTATGATAGAGCAGTAGCGAATGAAGATTCTGTAGAATTATTAAATCAGATGCTCTTAGAACTCAACGTAAAGGAAGGCTACCCGTTACTTGCGATCAGTGGTAATCATGATTCGGCCATTAGATTAGAGACAGGGAGCTACTGGTATACAGCAACACAATTTTACATGCATACTCGTTTTGAAGATGCTTTTAAACCGGTTACCTTAAACGACACACAATTTTTCTTGCTGCCATACTTTCAGCCGCAGATGGCACGCAATTATTTCCAGGACGATTCGCTCAAAAGTATGGCTGACATTATACGAAGAGCAGTGGCTCAAATGGTGACTCAGTTTGCGGCTGATAAAAAACACGTCTTAGTTGCGCATTTTTTTGCTGCAGGCAGCTCGCATACAGATTCCGAGACCATGCTTGAGGTGGGTGGTTTGAATCCCGTACCGGTGGATCTTTTAGAACCCTTTGATTATGTGGCCCTCGGTCATCTGCATGATAAAAATGCACTGCACCACGCAAAGATCCATTATTCAGGTTCTCCAGTCAAATTTTCAACCAGTGAAGCGCTGACCGAAAAGGGTGTGTGGATCGTTGACACGGAACCTTATTGTTCTAGATGGATTCCTTTAAAACCTCTTAACGATATTCGTATTTTAGAAAAGTCGTATGCTCAGCTGACTGATCCTAGTTTGTATCGCAAGATCTCTAACGCAGACTACGTTGCGATCCGTTTGACAGATAGGTCAGTGATCGATGACGTGCTTAATAGGTTACGCCATTATTATCCGCGCATTATCAGTTTGACCCGGGTGAATGGCCGAGAAAGTTTGGCACAAGAAAACACCGCTAAACGAGAAAACTTAGATCCTATGGAGCTGTTTGATAGTTTTTTTGAAAAAATGACCGATGATCATCCGACAAAGGTTCAGAAAAAAATCGTGCAGAATAGTTTTGCAGAACTGCATAAAGGAGGTAACTATGAAACCAATTAAACTCCGATTGAAGTATTTTGGACCATATGTCGACGAAACGATCGACTTTAGGGAATTTTCTGATGCACCCGTCTTTTTGATCAGCGGAAACACTGGCACCGGCAAAACGACAATTTTCGATGCGATGTGTTTTGCTTTATTTGGTCAAACTTCTGGCGGGGAACGAGCTGCCGAACAGATGCGCTCTGACTTTGCCAATGATGATCAACTTACGGAGGTTAATTTTTTCTTTGAGGATCAGAAAAAAATATATCAGATCACCAGGTCTCCCAAACAGACAGTTTCTACCAAACGTGGGAAAGGGTTGACCACTCGTAGTGCCAAAGTTTCTCTGATATATTCCAATGATTCTGGGGATAAGCGTGAGATCGATAAAATCAACCAAGCTAACACTTTTATTTGTGACTTGTTGAATTTGACTGCGCAACAGTTTTCGCAGATCGTTTTATTGCCCCAAGGACAATTTCGCAATTTCCTCACGGCTGACAGTAACGATAAAGAAACAGTTTTGCGTGAGTTGTTTGGAACTGATTTTTACCAACGCTTCGTCGAAGATATTGGTGAGAAAGCCAAACAAAGACGAGCTGGGACTCAACAGCAGCTGATAAGGCTTCGGTCTTTACAAGAAAATGCAAAATTTGATGATACAAAAAAGCCTTCTCTGGATGAACCCGTGCCTGATTGGCTGGAGGAACTATGTGCTGTGATCTCCCATGAAAAAGCAGAGCTTAGCGAACTCACAAAACACTATCAAGATAATGAGCACACTAAGGGTAAATTGGAGCGGACCTATCAATCGCAACAAGAGTTGCTCAGAGACCAGCACCGTTTAGCTGAGTTGCGCCAAGAAAAAGTAAAGTTAAAGGACGAGGAACCGCAAATAGAAAATCTGCGGAAGCATTTACACGACTTAAAATGGGCTGATCGCAAGCGAGCGGCTCTAAAAGAACTAACTGATACACACAACTTATTACAAGAATTGCAGGCCAAACAAGAAACTGCCGCAGTTTCACGGCAGAGTTTGAGAGAGACATTAACAAAGAATGAAGAGGACAAAAAAGAACTTGAGCAAACCGAGCCGCAGATCAAAGACTACCAAGGACAAGTGGAACGGTTACGTGATAAAGTTAGTCTTTATCAGGAAGTCGAGCTCCTATCTGACAAACATGCTCACTTATTAGGAACTGCAAAAAAAACACGACAGAGATATATTCAGACAGTCGCTGACTTAAAAGAGATTCGACATAGGCAGGAACTGGTTTCTGAAAAGATGAAGCAATATTCAGATCTGCACCGCCAGGGGATCCGTTTACAGCAACAACAAGATCAGGTCAGTGAATTAAACAATCAAATGAGTGAGATAACCGAAGCCTTGCATAAACAAGAGTCGGCTCAAAATGAAGTTGCTGAGTGGAAAAGACAACTCAAACGATCAAAAGAGTTGGCTCACCGTGCGGAAGAGGAATCTAATAAACTGGAGCTACAATATTATAAGGATCAGATCGTTTTGTTGGCCGAGAAGTTGGAGCCTGGAGCACCTTGCCCTGTGTGCGGTTCGACTGAACATCCACACCCGGCAGTAAGTACCGCGATTGCAGAACCCGTCGGAAAAGAACAGGTCAAACAAGCCCAAGAAAAAAAGCAAGCAGCCTGGGCAGCAGTGAAGACAAAAGAGGGCTCGATTCAAACGCGGACTGATTATATCAATCAATGGGCCCAAGAAATCAAAAACCAGCAACAACAATTAGGGGTTCAATTGGCTGACTCTAAAGCAGGGGATAGGGAGAGTGTTGTTTATGCTATCAAACGAGCAGAAGTTAAATTAGAGCAGGAGCAACATGATTATCGATCTCGTATAAAAGAACAGGAAAAGGCCACAACAGAATTAGCAGACCTTCAAACGCAGCAGGCCGCTTTAGATAAAGAGGAAAAAGAGGCCAATAATAACTTCCACTTGGCTAATGTTAAAGAACAAAAGACTTTGATTGAATATGAACAAAAGAAAGACTTGCTACCGGTAGATTTTTCGTCGAGTAAGCAGCTCAAAGACCAGCTTGCTCGATGGAGTCAGCAAATTGAACAGCATCAGCAACAAAAGACTGAAAATCAAGATCAATTGAATGAAGTGAGCCGTAATTTGGCTGCCGTGAATGCTGGGATCAAAGATAGAACAGAACGGTTGGAGGAGACAGAAAAGAAGCACACCGCCGTTTCACAGGAATTAAATCAACAGTGCGCAGCTTACAAAAAAGGGATGGATCTGCAGCAATTGAGATCTTTATGTGAAAAGCAAGGGACGATCAAAATTGTGCGTGACCAGATTCAAGAATATCAAGACAAAGTGACTGTCAATCAGACCTCGCAAAGTCAATTAATTGAACAAATTGCGGGACGGCCAGAGCCGAATGTTACCGAAACCAGCACTAAAATAGATGCTTTAGAACAAAAACAAAACGACTTGTTTCAGCATAGAAGTTCGGCAGCTCACAAGTTTCATGGAAACGAAGAAACATACCACAGAGTTGCTGAAATTTGGCGCCAATATCAGAATGCTTTGAGTGAAGACCAGCAGTGGGATCAACTAGCAGCTGTTGTCGGTGGTAAGGGTAAGCTGAAGTTGAATATGGAAAGATATGTTTTGCAAAGCTATTTCACTGAGGTGTTAGAAGTGGCCAACCAGCGATTTGCGGAATTGACCTCTGGCAGATATAGTTTTTGTTTGGATGAGGACACCGGTAGTTACGCATCTAATACAGGGTTAGAGCTTAATGTTTACGACGACAATGCTGGCAAGATCCGCAGTGTACATACCCTTTCTGGAGGGGAAAGCTTTATTGCAGCCCTTTGTTTGGCATTAGCCCTGGGGGAAGTTGTCTCAGCACAAGCTGGCGGAGTCAATGTTGAAGCCTTATTTATCGATGAGGGCTTTGGTTCGTTAGATACCGATAGTTTGCAAATGGCTTTGGATGCCCTACGTGCGATCGAAGGCAAGAACCGCTTAATAGGTATCATTAGCCACGTGAGTGAATTACAGGCTGAAATTCCTGACCAGTTGCACGTTGTTTCTAACAATGGTCGGAGTCATATTGAATATAAACATGAGTTTGAACAGTGAATTCAAAAAATTAGCGATGAGGTAGTAGATTTCTATGGAATATAAGACGCATTTAGCTGTCACGGTCGTTTTAGGGCTGCCTTTGTTAGCCAGTGTCGATCAACTTAACTTGTTGAATGGAGGAGTGCTTGTTTTAGGCAGTCTCTTACCAGATATTGATCATCCCAGCTCGTTTCTTGGCAAAAGAAACAAGATAGCCAGCGGAATAACCAATAAGACTTTTGGTCATCGCAAGGGAACTCATTCACTATTAGCTCTGGTAGCAGTGTATTTTATAATGAGTTTTCTAGCGACAAGATATTTAACTGTGCAAGGGGCCTATACCCCTTTTTGGTTGGCCTTTGGCTACTTATGCCACTTACTTGAAGATAGTTTTTCGTCAGAAGGAGTGAACTGGTTGTGGCCCAAAAAGCGTAAAGCCAGATCGTCTAAGGGCCACATGTTTTTTTATAAAACAGGTGGCTTAGGCGAGTATTTGGTTTTGGGTTTATTCTTGTGTTTGCTTTTGATAGAATTACGCCTTTTATGGATCGGCAGGTTAGATGATCTGCTGCCTGGGAATTATGTGCAGACTATTCAACATTGGTTATTAAAATTTAATGATTTTATTTGAGTTCACACGAGGAAACGGTCTATCAGTTTTTGATCATGACAATGATCTATCGGATGATTTTAGTTAGACTTTTAGCTTTGATTCGTGCTACAATTACCTGGTAAAAGGTAATTTTTAAAAATTATAAATACAAAATTTTTTAAGATTAAAAAGGAGGCGTGAGCTATTGCTTAGGAATCAAGAAATGTTAGTTTCAGCTGCAAGTAATTTGAAAGAACATGGGATCAAAAATACTCCGCAGCGTCAGGTCATCCTGGCTTATTTGATGACTTCGCATGAGCATCCTTCGATCGAAATGATTTACGAACACGTTCGCAAAAGCGGATTTAGCGTTAGTTTGGCTACAGTTTATAACACTCTTCAACTATTACGGGACAATAAACTGATCATTGAAGTGTCTCCGGACAACAGGGGCCACATGCGTTATGACTATCTGGACAAACCGCACTATCATGTGATTTGTGTTTCTTGTAATAAAATCGTTGATGTTTTTGATGATCGCTTCAAGCAAACGGAAAGTGAGGCGGCCGCGCAAACAGGCTACCAGGTATTTAATAGTCAGTATGAAGTTTATGGATTGTGTCCAAGGTGCCAAGAAAAGCGTGAAAGGCAATCTTCTCAGGAGACGGCCCAAAAGAACTCTTGACTTTCACACAGGTTAAAGATACGATGTTTTCTATAAAAGCAATGAAGTAACGCAGTAGAATAATGATCACTGGTGCAGAAAGCTGATGGGTGCTGAAAATCAGCCTATATCATTTATTCGAAGTACATTATGGAGCACAAAGTCGGTTCATCGCGTTATTGATGCTAGAGGTGATCGCATTTGCGATAATCTGGGTGGTAACGCGGAAAATTTCGTCCCTGATGTCTGATGGCATCGGGGATTTTTTAATTGCTTGGTAAATATGAACAGAAATGGTGCAGTGTTGTCTTTATTGCTTTTTAAAAATTTAAGGAAGGTAATTTGTGATGACTAATATTATCGATGAATTAAAGTGGCGGGGTGCGATCAATCAAGTCACTGATGAAGATGGTTTGCGAGAGTTGCTTGCTAGTAAATCCGTTGGTTTATACTGCGGGACAGATCCGACTGGTGATAGCTTGCATATTGGGCACTTGATCCCATTTATGATGTTAAAGAGGTTTCAAATGGCAGGACACCGGGCCTACATACTGATCGGTGGCGGCACGGGTTCGATTGGAGATCCCTCTGGGCGCAGTTCTGAGCGTGTTTTGCAAACGATGGAAACTGTCCATAAAAATGAATACGCGTTGACTGATCAAATGAAGCATTTGTTTGGTGCAGACAATATTACCATTCTCAACAACTATGATTGGCTCTCTAAAATTGATCTGCTCAGTTTTTTGCGTGATTATGGCAAACTTTTTAACCTTAATACCATGTTGAATAAAGAGGTCGTATCGACCCGCCTAGAAGCCGGGATCTCTTACACAGAGTTTACTTATCAGATACTGCAGTCGATAGATTACCATTACTTGTGGAAAGAACATGATGTTCAACTTCAAATTGGTGGTGCTGATCAGTGGGGCAATATTACAGCCGGTATCGATTTGGTTCATAAAATGGAAGGCGGAGACGCAAAAGCCTATGGATTGACGATCCCCTTGATGCTCAAGGCGGATGGGACTAAGTTTGGTAAAACTGCAGGCGGGTCAGTCTGGTTGGATTCAAAAAAGACCACGCCATATGAATTTTATCAATTTTGGTTAAACCAGGATGACCGTGATGTCATCAAGTATCTTAAATACTTTACCTTTCTTTCACATGAAGAAATCGACGAATTGGCAGATAAAGTTCAGACTCATCCAGAAAAGCGAGAGGCGCAACGTAAATTGGCCGAAGAGGTGACTGAGTTTGTTCACGGTAAAGAGGCAGTAAAGCAAGCTGAAAGGATCTCGCACGCTTTGTTTTCCGGTGATGTTAAAGCACTGAAAGCTGACGATATCGAACAGGGTTTCAAGAATATGCCAGCGGTCGAGTGTAGCAGTGAGCCGACTAATCTTGTTGAATGGTTGGTTGGTACCGGCATCGAAATGTCCAAACGTCAAGCACGGGAAGACGTTAATAATGGTGCGATCTATATTAATGGAGATCGGATTCGCGACGTTAAGTTTGTAGTTGATCCTCGCGTTATGTTTGGTGGTCGGTTCGTGATTGCGAGAAGAGGCAAGAAACGCTATTTTCTTGCGCATGTGAAGTAGTTTTGGGTGGGTTAAATTACAGCACCTCCTCTAATTTTGAGGAAGTGCTTTTTTGCTCATAAGAAGGTGATGTTTAATAATGAAGTACATCGCTGTAAAATTTTTTGATTTTTTTTACCACTGACCCGGTTAAAATTGGCTCATTTTATATGGCCTCTGGGACAATGAGCTTAATAATAAACCATAATCCACTAAAATCATTCGTATTTCGGCGAAGTCATAGTATTTTAGACACAGACTTGATGAAAATCGCGGTTGACGTCTTATCGAATTCCTTGTATATTTATATATGCTAATTGATTCGATAGTAATTTTTTGATTTTTAGCAGTTTATTACATCTCACTCTCGTAAATCAATTTAAATTTATGGTTGACTTTTCCGGTGAGAATGGTAAACTAATAAAGTTGTCGCTTAATCGTGATAACGAGTAGATCTTTGAAAACTGAACAAAGTTTCGACAAATCAAATGTGTGAGGTCGCTTACCGTGAAGGTAAGTGCAAAA
>CAKPZY010000006.1 GCA_934215475.1 uncultured Ligilactobacillus sp. | reverse complement strand
ATTATGATTCGGGAGAGATTCGAACTCTCGACAATCCGCTTAGAAGGCGGATGCTCTATCCAGCTGAGCTACCGAACCGAAACAAAATATATTATAGGATAGATAGCAAGATTATGTCAAATACAATTTTGAGCTGTCCCTGATTTTTAGGCATTTATGAACGGTTTGGTAACTGCAAAAAAAGATTGACTGACAACTGCTTTTCTGGTAACATACTTATGTTGTACTTGTGCATGTCACAACTACAACCGCACGTTTTAAGTCATTTAAGCACCCAGTTGTTCTGGGTCACTACATTACGGCGAGTCTAAGTCATTGAGAAGGAGGTGCACATGTATGTACGCAATTATTAAAACTGGCGGCAAACAATACAAAGTTGAAGCCGGTCAAACGATCTTTGTTGAAAAGTTAGCTGCGAACGCAGGTGACAAGGTCACGTTCGATGAAGTTGTTTTAATTGGCGGTGAAAAGACTGCAATTGGAACACCTGTTGTTGATGGTGCCAGTGTTACAGGAACTGTTGAAAAACAGGGGCGTGAGAAAAAGGTGGTTACTTTTAAGTATAAACCTAAGAAGCATTCTCATACTAAACAGGGTCATCGTCAGCCATACACTAAAGTGGTTATTGATGCCATTAATGCTTAAAGCAGTTAAGGAGTTGCATGATCAATGATCAGAGCACATTTTTTACACGAAGGTGATGAATTGTGCGGGTTTTTACTTCAAGGGCATGCGGACTCTGGAGAGTATGGACATGATATTGTATGTGCTGCCGTCTCTGCTTTAGCTATCAATACTGTTAATAGCCTAGAACAATTAGCTGCGGTTTCACCACAGATAGTTTCTGATGATGAAAACGGCGGTTATTTGAAAGTAACGCTCAACAAATCTGAATATGTGGATCATTCGGCGCAATTGTTGTTGAATAGTTTACATTTAGGACTAAGCAGTATTGCTGATAATTATCAAAAATATTTAATTATTGAACATAAGCAAGTTTAGGAGGTGTTTGGATGATGCTAATGAATTTACAGTTCTTCTCCCATCATA
Organism: uncultured Ligilactobacillus sp.; assembly: GCA_934215475.1. GTDB lineage: Bacteria > Bacillota > Bacilli > Lactobacillales > Lactobacillaceae > Ligilactobacillus. The sequence continues at coordinate 67,709 of CAKPZY010000006.1, read as the reverse complement.
AAGGTGGCGGTTCGACTTCCAACGGTCGTGACTCAAAAGCTAAGCGTTTGGGTGCTAAGCGTGCTGATGGTCAGACTGTCACAAGCGGTTCGATTTTATATCGTCAGCGTGGGACCCATATTTATCCGGGTGTAAACGTTAAAATCGGCGGCGATGATACTTTATTTGCAGCTATCGAAGGTGTCGTAAAATTTGAACGTAAAGGGCGTAACAAGAAACAAGTTTCTGTTTACCCTGTTGCAGAATAATTCATAACGTTATGAATGCCGGGATTCCATTTGGGGGTCCCGGTTTTTTTCAGGTTTGGTAACAAATATCTATCATGTAGGGATAGATGCTTTTTAGACGCCTGACCGAATATATTATCACCAAGTTAGTATAGTTATAATAAATTTTAAGAAAGGTGTGATCAAGATTGACAAATAAGCGAGTTGATGCTTTGCGGGCTAAATTTTCACAATTAAAAATCGATGGTTTCTTAGTAACTGATCCCGTTAATATCTATTACCTCAGTAATTTTACCGGTGATGACGGTGTTTTGCTGATCACTGAGTCTAACAAATATTTACTCACTGATTCAAGATTTGAAGAGCAGATCAAAGTAAAAAACGCTGATTGGCAGGCTGTGATCACTCGTAATTATTTAGAAGAGGCGTGTGTGCTTGCCAATCAGGCACATTTAGCTGCCATCGGGTTTGAGGATACGCTTGCTTATTGCTCTTATGATGTGTTAGACGAAACAGCTATTTGTGACATTGTACCTTTTAATGGTCTGATCGAAGAACTTAGATCTGTTAAGGATCCAGACGAGATCAAATTGATCAGCAACAGCTGTTCTTTGGCCGATGAGGGTTTTGACTACGTAATAAAAAATATTGCTCCTGGTCAAACGGAGTTAGATGTCGCAAATAATTTGGATCATTACATGAAAACGCATGGCGCCTTCGCGCAATCTTTTGAAACGATCCTGGCAAGCGGCGAACATACCACTTGGCCTCATGGAACGGCAACTGCGCGAAAGCTCCGGCCAGGTGATCTGATCACGCTTGATTTTGGTTATTTTGTTGCTGGTTATACTTCAGATGTGACACGGACATTTGGGTTTGGTAAACAAAATGACCAAGTTAAAAAAATCTACCAAATAGTTTTAGCAGCGCAACAGGCAACGATTGCAGCGGTTGCTCCTGGTGTAAGCGGTGCACATTTGGATGATGTTGGCCGTTCACTGATCGAACGGGCTGGATACGGGAAGTACTTTAACCACGGCATGGGTCATGGGATAGGCTTGGGTATTCATGAACTCCCGAATGTTGGCAAAAGATATCCGGATGTAATGAAACCTGGTCAAGTCATTACGATCGAACCAGGCATCTACGTTCCTGGTGTCGGTGGTGTCAGGATCGAAGATGACGTTCTTGTGACACCTTCGGGATATGAGGTTTTGACCAAAGCTGATAAGCCATTTTTAGAGCTTTAGTGAGTATTGTGAGCATAATATATTAATGATAAATATGAAAGCCAATAATTTATTATGCGTTGCTTGACAAAGCTTTAGATCCACGTAAAAATAAAGTGTAATAGTTTTTGAACTTCACAATGGTACAATATTTCAGATAATTGAATAATAAACTGCCAAGGAGGATTTTATAAACATGATTTCAGTAAACAATTTTAAAACTGGTTTAACTGTTGAGCTCAATGGTGAGTTATGGAAGGTCATCGATTTTCAACATGTCAAACCAGGAAAGGGCCCAGCTTTTGTAAGATCTAAGTTAAAGAATCTGCGTACGGGTGCTCTTCAAGATAAGACATTTCGTGGCGGTGAGAAGATCAACCAGGCTCAGATAGATCGCAAAAAGATGCAGTATCTTTATGCAGATGGCTCAAATTACGTCTTTATGGATACTACCACGTTTGAGCAATTGGAGCTGCCGGCGGAAAAAATCCAAGATGAATTGAAATTTTTGAAAGAAAACATGGTCGTAAGTATTATCATGCACGATTCTGAGACACTTGGGGTAGAATTACCAAATACTGTTGACCTGGTTGTTTCGTCAACAGAACCTGGCATCAAGGGAGATACTGCTTCTGGGGGCTCTAAGCCGGCAACTATGGAAACAGGGTTAGTGGTACAAGTTCCCTTTTTTGTTAATGCAGGAGATACTTTGACGATCAATACAGTCGATGGCACGTACATTTCCCGTGCGTAATGTCAAGGGAGGGTTTAGTAATGTCAGAGGAAAATAACATTGTCTTGGCCAGTAAAGAGCCAAATTTAGGGGAGATCAAGATCGCTCCCGAGGTCGTCGAGGTGATCATAGGCATCGCAGCTAGCGAAGTTGAGGGAGTCTATTCTATGCGTGGTTCAATTGCCAATAGTTTTTCAAAGCTTTTTGGCCGCCAGGATCGTAAACAAGGCGTTAAGCTAGCAGCTGCTCAAAGCGAGCTGAAAGTCGATGTCAATGTTTTTTTGAATTATGGCATATCAGTACCCAAAGTGGCTGCCGCAATTCAAGATAAGGTAGTTCAGCAAGTCCTGTTTATGACAGGGATAAAGCTGGCGGCTGTTGATATTCACGTCCAAGGCGTAGTACCTGAAAAACAGGAAGCGACGGTCGACCCCAATAATGTTTTTGGTGATAAAAAAGAGGGAAAAAAGTAATGACTTTAGCAAGGCACAAGATACGTCAAGGAGCTTTCCAGGCATTATTTGCCATCCAAAGTAATTTAGATGCCAACCCAACTGAAGTTTGTCGGCAAATTTCCAAAGAAGAATTTGGCGAGGAATCGATTCCAGAATATATGTGGACATTAGTGCAAGGAGTCAGTCAACATCAAGTTGAATTAGATCCATTGATTGCTAAGCACTTGAACACTAATTGGTCACTCGACCGCTTAAATAAGACGGATCTGTTGATCTTACGAGTTGCTGTCTATGAAATGAAGTTTCAAGACCAAGTGCCCAACAAAGTGGCTTTGGACGAAGCTTTAGAACTTGCCAAAGTTTTTTCTGATGATCAGTCACGGCGTTTTATTAATGGTGTCTTGTCCAATTTCTTATAAAATTATACAGAGCTTAAGTAGTGCACAGGCTGCTTAGGTTTTTTTATTTGCAGCTATAACACTTCTTAAAATCTTTTTTACTGATTTATGATTTGGTGTTTCTACCATTAGTTTTGTAGTAAGTGATGTGCTAAAATTAAGAGTAAATAATTTTCGTGAGGTAATAAAATGACAGTATTGCTGGATGGGAAAAAGCTTGCGGGTAAGTTTCGCCAAACTTTAAAATCAGAAGTTGATCTAATAAAGAAGAAGGGTATTGTACCTACACTGGCCGTCTTGATGGTCGGTGAAGATCCAGCCAGCCAAGTCTATTTTAACAGTAAACGGAAATTGGCTGCCAGAATTGGCATCAAAACAGTAGATGCTATATTGCCGGAGACCTCAAGTGAAGGAGCTGTTATCGCTCAGATCAAGGAGTTTAACAATGATCCGCTGATCAGCGGGATCTTAGTTGAATTACCTCTTCCTAGGCAGTTAAGGGCTAAAAAGATCATGGAGACCATTTTACCTGCTAAGGATGTCGATGGCTTTCATCCGTTTAACATTGGCCGGTTGTTTATGGATGATCCAGGGCCTGTTCCATGTACACCCGCCGGCATCATGGAGCTGTTCAAAGAATATCAGATCGACCCTGCAGGAAAAGAAGCCGTGATAGTCGGGAGGAGTACGATCGTCGGTCGTCCGTTAGCGGCAATGCTGTTAAATGCCGATGCGACGATCACGATTGCGCATAGTAAAACTAAGCAGCTCGCACAAATTACCAAGACTGCTGATATTCTAGTAGTAGCCACCGGTCGACCACAAATAATAACCCAGGAATATATCAAACCAGGCGCTGTTGTTGTGGATGTTGGTATCAACCGAGATCCTAATGGAAAATTAGTTGGTGATGTTTGTCAAGAACAGGCGTTAGGACGCGCTGGTTTTTTGACTCCTGTCCCTGGAGGTGTTGGCCCGATGACTAGTGTGATGCTAATGAAACAAACTATTGAGTTGGCTAAAGGAGGCGTGGTGCTTGGACAAAGATAAATATCTAACAGTTACTGCCTTGACCCGTTACTTACATCGCAAATTTGTAGTAGATCCTTATTTGCAGAGAGTTTTTTTAACAGGTGAAATTTCAAATTTTCGTTTAAGACCCAGACATCAGTACTTCAGTTTAAAAGATGACCAAGCTAAAATTGATGCTGTAATGTTTAGCTCCAATTTCAAACATGTCAAATTTGTTCCTGAAGAGGGTATGAAAGTTTTAGTAGTTGGACGGATCGATCTCTACGAGCCTAATGGTACATATCAGATAAACATTGAAAGCATGCAGCCAGACGGAGTTGGCGCCCTATACGAAGCATATGAACAGTTAAAAAAGAAATTGGCTAATGAAGGTTTATTTTCTGTAGCCAAAAAGCCGGTCCCACATTTTCCAAAGAAAATTGCCGTGATCACAAGCCCATCCGGGGCAGTGATTCGTGATATTATCACCACAGTAAGGCGTCGTTATCCAATCGTACAATTAGTCTTGTTTCCCGCCGTAGTTCAAGGCGAAAAAGCTGCTGATTCATTAGTGGGGCGGATCAAGGAAGTCGCAGCATATCATGATTTTGATGTTTTGATCATTGGCCGGGGGGGCGGATCGATCGAAGATCTGTGGCCTTTTAATGAAGAGAAAGTAGCTCGAGCCATAGCTGCAACTGAAATTCCGGTAATCTCTTCGGTTGGGCATGAGACTGATACAACTATTGCTGATCTTGTTTCTGATCTGCGGGCTGCCACACCTACGGCAGCAGCAGAGTTGGCGACTCCTGTCCGTGCAGATGAAATTTTGAAACTTAAACAGCAACGGTTGCGCTTGATTCAAGCTTTGAAGTCACAATTACGCAAAAGTGAACAGCAGGTGTCCCAATTAACAAGTTCATACATTTTTAGAACGCCAAATCGGTTGTATGAAGGATATATTCAAAAATTAGATTTTTTAAATTCTAAGCTGGATGCTGCTTTTCAACATAAAATAGCGCAAGCACAAAAAGCTGAGTTGCAATTAAACAGTCGTTTGCGGGTGGTTGACTTGACACCTCGCGTGCGGGATCTAAAGTCATCTCTTTTCGACGATACTCGTGAGTTGCAAAAGAACTTAACACAGTACCTGACAAAACAACACAATCGCTTAACTCAAGATATCAATCACTTGAACGACTTAAGTCCGTTGGCAATAATGGGGCGCGGTTTTTCATACGTTAGTCAAAATGGTCAAATAGTGAAAAGTGTTGGGGCATTGCATGTCGATGGCATAGTTAAAATACATTTGGCTGATGGCATTGCACAGGCACGAATTATTAAGACTATGGAGGATAAATAAAATGGCACAAGAACAAAAAAGTCCCACCTTTGAAGAAAATTTGGAAGCACTGGAAAAAATCGTGACTAAACTTGAACAAGGTGATGTTCCACTAGAAGAAGCACTAAAATCCTTTAAAAAGGGTGTCAAATTAAGCAAGGATCTCCAAAAGACTTTGGAAAACGCAGAGAATACTTTGACCAAAGTCATAAATGAGAACGGGGAAGAAGAGAAATTTGAACAAGGGCAAGATGACAATGAAAACTAGCAGCCTTACACAAATTAGAGAAAATGATGTCGCTCAGCTAAACAGCGAGCTGAAAAAGAGGTTGACAAATCTGGACAGTGATCAAGTTTTGCGCAATGCAATGAGTTATTCAGTTCAAGCTGGCGGAAAGCGGATCAGACCTCTGATAATTTTTGCTACTTGTCATGCTTTTGGAGTGCCAGTTGACCATAATGTTTACACGATTGCTGGCAGTTTGGAGTTTATCCATACATATTCTCTGATCCATGATGATCTTCCGGCCATGGATAATGACGACTTGAGGCGTGGTAAACCGACAAACCACAAAATCTTTGGGGAAGCCTTAGCGGTGTTAGCAGGCGATGGTTTGTTGACCGCTGCTTTTGAGTGGTTGTCTGAAGCTAAACTACCTGCCTCACAAGTATTAGAGTTAATCCACTCTTTGGCGCATGCTGCAGGCCCATTAGGAATGGTAGACGGCCAAGCCCGTGATATTCAAGGAGAGGGCCAGCAACTGTCTTTAGAGCAGTTACAGGTATTGCATGCGGGTAAAACGGGCGCCTTGATCCACTATGCATTTAAAGCAGGTGCCATTTTGGCGGGGGCAACAAGTACACAGCAAAAACTTTTGGAGAAGTTAGGCCGAACTTATGGGCTGGCTTTCCAAATTTACGATGATATTCTTGATGTTACATCGACCGCGCAGCAGCTCGGTAAAGCTGTTCATAAGGACAAGGGTGAACAAAAGAATACATATCCCGGCTTGTTAGGCTTAGCTGGAGCACGACGAGAATTAAGTAAGACACTGAGCCAAGCTCGTGCTATTATTGGTAACTTAGGCGAAATTGGAGTAAAAACGGAATTATATCAAGAATTACTGGAATATTTTAAGGCATAAGGTAGAAAGCATGAAAAAAGAAAGAATTGATGTTTTATTAGTTCAACAAGGGTTATTTGAAAGTCGTGAGCAAGCTAAAAGAGCGGTCATGGCAGGTGAGATCTTGGGGGAAAACGAGGAGCGTTTGGATAAACCGGGTATGAAGATCGACTCTGATGTCAAATTGCATTTTAAAGGGACTAAAATGCCTTATGTGAGTCGTGGTGGTTTAAAATTGGCTAAGGCTTTAAAAGTCTTCAATATTGATCTGACAGATCGAACTGTTTTAGATATTGGTTCTTCTACTGGCGGTTTTACAGATGTTGCTTTACAAAACAATGCAAAAATGAGTTACGCTTTAGATGTTGGAACTAATCAATTGGACTGGAAGCTGCGGCAAGATCGCCGAGTGGTTGTGATGGAGAATACCAATTTTCGTTATAGTAAGTTAGCGGATTTTAAGCAGGGTCGTCCTGATTTTGCTTCGATCGATGTCTCTTTTATATCTCTGCGGTTAATTTTACCAAAGCTGCATGAGATTTTAAAACCCGGCAAAGATGTGGTGGCTTTGGTCAAGCCCCAGTTTGAGGCGGGAAGAGAAAAAGTTGGCAAACACGGTATCGTTAGGGATGGTGAAACCCATTTAGAAGTATTGACTAGGATCTTGGCGTTTGCTCAAGCTGAGGGTTATGACATTAAGGGCCTGGACTTTTCACCAATTACCGGCGGAACGGGAAACATAGAATTTTTGGCACATTTTGAGACGAAACCAGACGATCAAAAGGGGCAAGATCTGTTAAACGTTAAACCATTTGAAGTTATAAAAAAGGCTCATCAAACTTTGCTAGGGTGATTTAAAAAAGTATACCTGGTTGCATAGGAAAATTTAATTGTGGGGTATGTGGATTATTATGAAGAAACAAGAACGACATAAATTGCTCAAGCAAATATTAGTAGAAAATACGGTATATAGGCAAGAGGACTTGGTCAAGTTATTGGCTAAGCGTGGTATTGACGTCACCCAAGCTACTATTTCCCGCGATATTAAACAATTGCAGCTAATAAAAGTTCCTCTGAATGATGGAAGTTATCGCTACACTCTCCCAACAGAAAAAGAAGTAGATTTTTCTGTTAAATTAGCCAAGACTCTACAGGACGCATATATTAATTTGGATGCACATAATGAGATGTGCGTCTTAAAGGTCCAACCCGGGAATGGGCCGACTGTTGCCAGTTTAATTGAAAAAATGAAATATCCGGAGATTTTCGCGTGTTTAAGTGATGACGATACTGTTATGATATTTACAAGATCAAAACAGGGGGCATTGGACATTCAGGAAAAATTGCTGCAAATGGTTGAAACAAATTGAACCAGTAGGAAAAATTTTGGCGGCAATTTTCACTTTCAGTCAGTTTTGACTAGTCTTACATAAATGACATTCAGTGGAGGGGAAGATATTTGTTAAGGAGTTTGACGATTCGAGACTTTGCGATCATTGATAAAATTCAAATTGACTTCCAACCAAAAATGACGGTACTGACCGGAGAAACTGGTGCGGGTAAATCTATTGTGATCGATGCTCTTGGTTTATTGGCTGGAGGCCGCGGTTCAACTGAATTTATTAGAAAAGGCAAAAATAAAGCATTATTACAAGGCTTGTTCTCTTTACCCAAAGGAGCTTTTGCTTTTAAGATCCTAGACGAGATCGGCATAACTTATGAAGATTCTGATCTGGTCTTACAACGTGAATTGTACCGCAATGGCCATAACATTTGTCGAATCAACGGTGAGCTGATTACATTGACTAATATGCGACGAGTAGGGGAAACACTGATCGATATTCACGGTCAGAATGAACATCAAGTACTCATGCATCCAGATCATCATTTAGCTATGTTAGACAATTTTGCCGGTTCTCGTTTGATTACATTGAAAAATGAGTACTGTCAGCAGTATGAATCATATAGGCAACAAAAAAAGAGTCTAGATGAGAAAGAAAAGCACGAAAAGGAATGGGCCCAACGTTTGGACATGCTTTCGTTCCAGGTCCAAGAGATCAAAACAGCCGAACTCAAGCCGGATGAGGAAGAAAGCCTGGCTGAGGAAAAGGAACAGTTAGACAATTATCAAATGATCCATGATGCTTTAGAAAATAGTTATCAGATATTATCTAGTGAAGAAAGTGACGCCTTGGGACGAGTTGGCGCTGCAATGGAGGAATTGCAACATGTGTCCGATTTATCGAAAGAACTGGGGCAGGTTAGCCAACGTGTTGCGGATGCCTATTACACTTTGTCAGATTCTGTCCATGATATTTCTGATCAGTTGTCCAGCATGGAGTGGGATGAAAATAGGTTAGATGAGATTGAACAAAGATTAGAAGTGATTCATCAATTAAAAAGAAAATATGGTAATTCTATCAGTGAGATCCTCAAGTACTATCAAAAGATCGCTCATGAGTTAAAAGAAATGCGGCAGACCGACGCGGATTCGAATGAACAGCGTCAAAATGTTAAAGAGTCCTACGCAAAAGCCAAAAAAATGGCTATTAAACTCTCAAATGAGAGAAAGAAAGCCGCTATTCAGCTGGAAAAAGCAGTTCATAGTGAATTGAGCGCACTATATATGGAAAAGGCCGTCTTTTCTGTTAAATTTTTGTCAGCAAATAAACACTCAGAAGAATGTTTGACTCGCACGGGCATAGATCGGGTAGAGTTTTATATTCAAACCAATCAAGGTGAAACAATGGGACCTTTGGCTAAGATTGCTTCCGGGGGGGAACTTTCTCGGATCATGCTAGCCTTAAAAACTATTTTTGCCCATCAGCAAGGAGTAACAAGTATCATATTTGATGAAGTAGATACAGGTGTTAGCGGGCGTGTTGCCCAAGCTATTGCTGAAAAGATCAGCCAAATCTCGCAGGGTTCACAGGTCCTTTGTATCACACACTTGCCTCAAGTTGCTGCAGTGAGTGAACACCATTTTCTGGTAACAAAAGATATTGAAAAGGGTCGCACAGAAACATCTGTGAAAAAACTCTCCCAGCCCCAAAGGATCGAGGAATTGGCCAGAATGTTGGCTGGTACTGAAATCACTGATCTTGCACGCAAACATGCAGCTGAATTGCTGAAATTGGGTAGATCAGCAGGAGCAAGCAAGTCATAGTTGACTGAATCTTTTGATTGTTGAAAATAAGACTCGCCAAAAAACCGTTCCGCCAGAATAAATTTTATGGCAGAACGGTCATTTAGTTAAATTTTAGCTGATAAAATCACGGTATAATCCGACGACTTTTCCTAAAACAGTAACAGAATCTAAAATGATAGGGTCCATGGTGTCATTTTCAGGTTGAAGGCGAAAGTGGTCTTTTTCTTTGAAGAATCTCTTGCATGTTGCTTCGTTGTCTTCGGTCATGGCAATCACGATGTCCCCATTATCGGCTGATCTTTGCTGTCTGACGATGACCTCATCACCATCTAAGATCCCGACATTGATCATACTCTTCCCACGGATGGTCAGCATAAATAAATCGTTGGCAGAATCATAATTGGGCGGTAAAGGGAAATAATCGGTGGTCTCTTGAACCGTTAAGATTGGATTACCGGCAGTAACTGTCCCCAAGACAGGAATTTGTTTTTCCTTTTCATTGATCCCAAGAGCTTCCATTCCTGCAGCTGTTATTTCCAGCGCGCGGGGCTTGGTTGGATCTTTATGAATATATCCGCGTTGCTCTAAACGTGCGATGTGACCATGTACTGTAGATGTCGAGGAGAGGTTGACAGCCTCACCAATTTCCCGGACGGTTGGTGGATATCCTTTTTCGTTTACACATTCGTAGATGAACTTTAACACGGAGATTTGTCGCTCTTCGATTATTTTTGACATCTCGAACACCTCATTCTTTTTTGCTAATCTAAGCTTAGCATACTCTTAAGTGTATTTCAAACTAATGTTCGGCCAAAATGCTTGAGTTTTAGCCGATAATTGTTTAAAATGGCATGTATTGACATTTGAAGTTCGATGGTTACTTGAAAAGAGGTATTTTAATGGATAGTGGTATTCCACAAAACTTGATCGATCGAATCAATGAGTTGGCCAGAAAGAAAAAAAATAATGGATTAACAACAAAAGAGCAGGAAGAGCAAAAGCGTCTGCGGGCCACGTATTTGAGCATGTTTCGTGAAAATTTCCGTAGTCAGGTGGAAATGCTGCAGGTTTATGATAAACACGGTCAGGAAGTTACTCCGGAGAAAGTCAAAAACATTCAACGTAAACGTGGTTTGCGCGATGATTGAATATGAAAAATCAGTCATTTTTTAGCAATTTGTAGGTCAACTTTGAAGTTTGCAATGAAAAAATTTATTTGTTGCTTTCAGCGAATGACTAGTCATTTTAGGCTTTATTTTGTTTAGTCCCCCTTTATTTTTTACATTTAATTGTGTAAAATTAGCTAGGTAAGTAAAAGTTAATGAAGGGAGTAGTTGATGATGTCCACTGCAGTATGGATCGTAATCGTCATCATCGCGCTGATTTTAGGCATTGTCGGTGGATTTTTTGGAGCACGTAAGTATATGGAAACTTATTTGCAAAAAAATCCTCCGATCAATGAACAAATGTTAAGACAAATGATGCTCCAGATGGGACAAAAACCATCCGAAAAGAAATTGAATCAAATGATGACCGCAATGAAAGCAAATTACGGTAAGAAAAAATAATTATCAATGTCATTCAAGCCGGGAGAATTCCCGACTTTTTTCGATTATTTTTATTTTTTAGGATGACCAGTAATATCTACGTATTTGAAAGCTGGGTCGATCTGTTGGTCTAATTTTTCAAATTCACTCTTCATCTGAGCAAATAGCTGATTTTCATATTCATCGTTCATTTTTGCATGACGATCTGGGTAAATCGGCTGTCCAAAAGCAATCGTCACCCGTTTGCGTGAAAAAAGGCGCATAAAAGTTAGTGGTCCTTGGTAAACGGCAGGGACGATCGGAACACCGGTCAATTTGGCAATCAAGGCGACTCCGCCTTTCATTTGTTGGGAATGGCGAGTCCCAGAAGGGAACATGATCAGTGAAATATCCCGCTTTCTCAGCCACTTAACAGGGGTCTTGATGGCAGAGGGCCCAGGATGTGTCCGGTCGACTGGAAAGGCATTGGAATGGTTTAAAATGAAGCTTAAAACTGGATTTGTAAACAGTTCTTTTTTGGCCATAAATGCGAAATGCTTCGGTGAAGCGGCCAGTGCAAAATAGATCATATCGAACCAGGTTCGATGTGGCCCAACAAGTATATAGTTTCCTTTTGGTAATTTTTCTTGATTGAGATAACGGCTATTGCCGTTGATAACAGCTATTATTATTCGCGCCACAACGCGTATAAATGAATAGAACATCGTAGTGAGATTCCTTTCCAAAAATATTATTTAATATAATTTAAGTATGCAAAATTTGCGGGTAAGTTGCAAGTACTCCAGGAAGAAAGTGGTTCACAAATGAAAGATAATTTATTGCTGCCGGGTGAAAGGGTGGACGAATTGTATGCCAATGAGATCAAAATTATTCAGAGCTCGGAAGTCTTTTCTTTTTCGCTTGACGCGGTTTTGTTAGCTGATTTTACCCAGCCAGTTTTAAAAAGAACTGGCAGGATAGTTGATCTTTGTGCCGGAAATGGGGCGATCGGCCTCTTTTTAACCAAAAAGACCAGGGCCCACATTACGGAAGTGGAAGTCCAATCCCGATTGGCAGATATGGCAAAGCGAAGTATTTTATTGAATAACTTAAATCCGCAAGTAACGTGCTTAAACGTGGACCTCAAAAACATTCAAAAGCATATTAGTAAGGACTCTGTTGATACTCTCATATGTAATCCGCCGTATTTTGCCGACAGAGTGGATAGTAAAAAGAATCCCAACAAATATTTAGCGATCGCCCGCCATGAAAGTACCGCTTCTTTAGCCGATATTGTGCACATAATTAGTGGTTTGTTGAAAATGGGCGGTAAGATGTTTATGGTGCATCGACCAGAGCGTTTGCAGGAACTTCTGCGTTTATTGGACGATAACCGCTTGGTGCCCAAGCGGATCAAATTAGTATATCCCAAAAAAGAACGTGAAGCTAATATGATTTTGATTGAGGCAATTAAAGACGGCCGTCCTGGTGGGATGCGCTTTGTGCCGCCAGTGATCGTCTATAATTCTGAGAATGAATATATGCCGGAGGTCAGAAGAATATTATATGGGTAGTAAACAGTATTTTTTTTACGTTTTATTATGTCGAGACCACTCATTTTATGGTGGTTTCACCACAGATTTGAATAGAAGGGTAAACGAACATAACAAAGGAGTCGGTGCTAAGTACACTCGTAATAGACGCCCAGTGAGGTTGCTTTATCATGAAGAATACACCGATAAAGCGGCTGCTTTGAAAGCTGAGTATGCTTTCAAGCATCAGTCAAGGCACAAAAAAGAAGTCTTTCTTTTGGCACATGGCGTTAATTTTCAACCATGAATTTAACCTAGAGGAAAGATTTGTGGGCCACCTAAGTACAGGATAAAATGATCAAGAACATATTATAATTTGGTTGGTAAAAATTAATTAATTTTGTGGCAATCCATAAGCTAAAATACTGCATGTCTGAATTGATGAACTAAATGGTCGTTATTTTGGAAATTTCTGGCAGAGGAGTTTGTTATGAAATTTATTGCTTTTTTCAGTACGCCCAGATGAAAAGAGATTTTTTCTGAGTAGTCTGCAAAAAATAATATTCAAGTAGATATAGTTAAAGAAGGAATAGCCTCAGCTCGGTCAAAATAATGGCGGGGTACGACGCTGTATTAGCTATACAAACGGGTGATTATCCCAGAGCTCTATCGCAGGTCTGATGTTATTACTTTGCATATGCCAGGCTCACACAAGGATAGACACATGATCAATGCGCATTCCATATCATTGATGAAAGATCGCGTTTACTTGTTGAACACTGCTCGTGGCAGCCTCGTAGATACTGCAGCACTACTCAAAGGCCTGAAAACAGGTAAGATCGCAGGTGTTGGTCTTGACACTTATGAGAATGAAAGTCCGTTATTTAACCGGGATCTGCGAGGTAAGGAAATTGCTGATCCTATGTATAAAGATTTGATAAGCCTTGACAATGTTCTAGTAACGCCACGTGTTTCTTTCGACACTGATACATCAGTTAAAAACATGGTCAGAGCCATTCGTTGAACAACGCCAAGTCTGTGATCGAGGCAATTACTGCTTCTTCGGTCTTACAAGCTGACAGAAAAGCAGGACTATGTAGGTTGCAGACTGTTAATATAAGCTCTATCGTTGCTCAAAGTGGTACAAGGTAAAAATTTTTGTGCTGGTTTTATTACACAAAGCACACGAAAGGCATTGCAATTAGAAAGACAATCAGATACAATATAACAGGTGCCTTTTTGGGCCAATTCACACCTTGTGTGCTGGATGGGTAGTGCTTATCAGTTTGATAAGTTCCCATCAAATGAATACAAGGGAGGAAATAAAACTATATTCGGAGGTATTTTATAATGGCAGTCATTACCATGAAACAATTGCTAGAAGCTGGTGTGCATTTTGGACATCAGACACGTCGTTGGAATCCTAAGATGAAAAAGTATATCTTTACTGAGCGTAACGGTATCTATATCATCGACTTGCAAAAGACAGTTAAGCTGATCGATAAAGCTTATCAGTTTATGAAGGAAACAGCCGCAAATAATGGCGTTATCCTATTCGTTGGTACGAAGAAACAAGCACAAGATTCAATTGAAGAAGAAGCAACCAGAGCAGGCGAGTATTACGTTAACCATCGTTGGTTAGGCGGTACTTTGACTAACTGGGATACGATCCAGTCGCGCATCAAACGGTTAAAGAACCTAAAGAAGATGTCTCAGGATGGTACATTTGATATCTTACCTAAAAAGGAAGCAGCCAAGCTTACTAAAGAGATGGAAAAGCTGGAGAAATTTTTAGGCGGAATCGAAGATATGCCGCACATCCCTGATGCAGTCTTCATTGTGGATCCTCGCAAGGAAAGAATTGCTGTTAAGGAAGCTCAAAAACTAAATATTCCTATCGTTGCTATGGTAGACACTAACACAGATCCCGATGAGATCGATGTTAAGATCCCTTCAAATGACGATGCGATCCGAGCAGTTCGTTTGATTACTTCAAAAATGGCTGATGCTATCATTGAAGCACATCAAGGCGAAGAAAATGAAGATCAAGAAAATGATAAAGTTACCGAAGGCACATTCGGAAAAAAAGATGAAAAAGTAGATTCCATTGAAGATATTGTTGAGGCTGTTGAAGGCAATAATGATCACAAGGATTCTAAATAGTTAATTTCAACTTAGGCTGTCGTAGATGTTGGGTTAGTTGGCCTAATTATCTGGGACAGTTTTTTTCAAAGTTAATATTTAATAAGGAGGCCATTGAGGTATGGCAAAGATTTCTGCTTCTCAAGTTAAACAATTACGTGATAAAACAGGTGTCGGCATGATGGATGCTAAAAAAGCCTTAGTAGCTACAGAAGGCGATATGAACAAAGCTACTGATTTCTTGCGTGAGAAAGGCATCGCCAAAGCTGCTAAGAAAAGTGATCGTGTCGCTGCAGAAGGTCTCGCTAACGTCGCAGTTTCTGGTAATGATGCTGTGATCGTTGAAGTCAATGCTGAAACTGATTTTGTAGCCCAAAATGCCAAATTTAAGGATTTGGTCAAGCATGTTGCCCAGATTATTTTACAAAACAAGCCCGCTGATGTTGAAGCAGCTTTAAAAGTTAAAACTGATAAAGGTACTTTAAATGACGAATTCATTGAAGCTACCCAAGTTATTGGTGAAAAAATCAGTTTACGTCGTTTTGCTCTCGTATCTAAAGATGACGACGACAATTTTGGAGCTTACCTGCACATGGGCGGCAAGATTGCTTCTTTGGTGGTATTAAAAGGCGCAGACGAAACAACAGCCAAGGATATCGCTATGCATGTTGCAGCCATTGATCCTCAGTTCGTTAACCGTGATCAAGTTCCTGAGAAACAGGTTGCCCATGAAAAAGAAGTTCTAACAGAGGAAGCTAAGAATGAAGGCAAGCCAGAAAAGATCATCGAAAAGATGGTTTCTGGCCGCTTAAATAAGTATTTTGCTGAAATTACCCTTGAAGATCAAGATTTTGTCAAAGATCCAGACCAGACTGTTGCAAAATATGTTGCTGCTAAAGGCGGTAAAGTCAAGAGCTTTATTCGTTATGAAGTTGGCGAAGGCATTGAAAAGAAGAAGGAAGATTTTGCTTCCGACGTTATGAGTCAGCTTAAATAAACAAGAAATTAATAAAATGGCTTTGAATCAACCTGGATGGTTGACTCAAAGCCATTTTTACTGTCTTATTCCAAGATCATAATGATAAATGCGAAGATTGCAGCCATTTCTTGGGTATTAGGTGATTTTGTGCCAGGCTCCTATCAGTTTTCATGATGACCTCTTTGGCAGCGATATCAGCCGTAAATTCTTTTAATTCCGTCTGAGTTAAAGCACATAACTGGTTCTGGTATATTAGGCCTGAAACATCCACCGAATTTGGGTGAAGAATTGCCGGATCGAAGAAAATCGTGGTCCCCGCTAATTGTTTGCTTTGCTCGACTTGAACCAGCATTTTTTCCGGGTCTTTCGGGAGGTTTTGTGCGCTGTAAAAACTGGCAAAGGGATAAAATGCTCGCAATAGTTGCAAGTAGCTTTTGTCCCACACGATCGGACGTCCACAATCTTTTGCGGTTTTGTCGTAGCGGTACAAACGTTCCGGGTCCCAAGGAGATAACAAGACCGTGAGTGGATCTGTATTAAAATTTTTAGAGATAAATTTGGCTAGCATTTCTTGCATACCATTTTCAGTTAAAAAATTTTTCTGCTCAGATAATGGCGCGATTTTGGAACCTAATATCAGAACTTCCAAGTTTGCTTGGCAAAAGGCCCGCTTCCATTGTTTGATCCGTTTTTTATGGTTTCCTCGCAGATAAAACGCATCACAATAGCCAACGGTTTGTTTTTTGCCGGCAGCGATCAATGCCATACTTCCATATTGACCATCATCATTAGGAAAAGCCTCAACTTGGATGCTTCCAAGAGAAACAGTATAGCCGTAAGGTAGGATCTTTAAGTTGTGATGAAAGGGTTCCAGAAGATTATCGCGCATTAACTTTTGAATCAATTTGAAAAATTCAAAAGACACATAGATCGAGTGCTCGCTGGAGTAGTTCTCTAGAAAATCTAGCGCATCGAAGTCTAAGTGGGTCAAAATAATATGACTATGAGTTTCCAGGTCAGTATCTTCATCCATAACTGGATCACATAAAATTTTCGTTTTACCGCTGCTTAAAGCAGTATAATTGCTGGTCAAACGATTCACCGCCTTTAAATAATATCAGAGATTAGCATCAGTTTTGAAATTCAGCACAGACAGGTCTGCAGCTTCCGTGACCAGTTCACTTAGCAGAAGCTGCATTTTATCGAGCGCCAACTGCTGCATTTTAATACTTTGCTCAGTCAAATACTTATTTAGCGTATTTTGTTCCATTCTCACAGCTTTACGGTCACTTTGCCTTAACATGTTTCTTAAGCAAATGGAAACATCACTTTGTGTATCTTTCAGAAGTTTGTGCAATTCCGTGTAATGCCCATCAACTAAGATGCCGACTAATTTGTAGATCCAGTAAGCAGAATCTCTGCTGTACTTTTGCTTACCCACCTTATATGCAGGATGAACATCTGTGGCGCCGGCATAAACGGGCACAAATACACTTTCCGCTGTGACTCCCATTGCAAGCCAATGAATTCCGGCAATTGCAGCTGGGAATCCCGGCCTGATCTGCAAGATGTGTGATTCCTGCGTTTTTGCCAAACTGATGGGGCGAAACTTGTGCTTTTCTTCCTCAGTGCCGAAGCCGAGCGGATCATAAGGTGTGTCTTGAAAGTGCGAGCCTAGAACACACTTAAAATCGTCTAATCCTAATAAACGATCGGCTTTGCGGATGAATGGCAACTCTTGATCCATAGGTTCTTGGTTGATCTCGGGGTTGAAGATCTGCTGGCCATACCAGACCCGCGGGGTACTATAAATTTCATCTGAAAGAGTATGAGTTCCAAAAATATTTCTAAAGTTAAAGCCGTTAAGTTGGGGGTTCAGATGATTTTCCGATACAAATTCACGTAGATGAGTAGAATACATAAAATTTTTCGTATCATTGAAATCAATTTCTTGAATAGCTAGCTGATTAGCAACAACAGCATATGAATCATCCGGGATCCGTTGTGCGACCCACTGATGACCGCTGCCCGTTTCTAAATACCAGACTTCATCTTTATCAGAAAAGAGTATGCCATTAGTTTCGCTGGTACCAAATTTTTCAATGATCTTACCCAGCCGCGAAATACCCTCACGTGCCGTATGAATATAAGGTAAAATTACAGTTAACATGGCTTCTTCGCTAATACCGTCTTTGACAAGCGGATCAGCACCTAAGACTCGTTCATTTGAGTATGCACTCTCGGTGGCACTCATAGCCACTCCGTATTCATTGATCCCATCTTCTTCAAAAACTCCAAATTCAGTAGTCCATTCAGGCGTGGCTGTATATTTGGCTCGAGTTTTTGGTAATGAGAGCTTAAATTGGTTATCTGGTGAGACGAATTCTTGAGGTTCATCGTATTCTTGATGTGAGTGGATCTGCATGTGCTTCGGCCACGCACTGCGGGAATCTTCATTTCTAGCAATTATTGTCGAACCGTCAAGGGTAGCACTTTTGCCAGCTAAAATGCTGGTACATGCCGAAAAGTCCGCATTAATAGGCATTTTCATTTCCTTCAATCTTTTCATTTTTGTCTTATTTAGTCCCACTTAATATGGGTGTTTATCAATATCTTATCATAGTTTGGGATGATTGAGAGTAACCGTAAACATTAAATCTTTTTCTCGGAAATAGGTATAACAAAATTTAACGGTCGTTCCTCCAGATGTTAGTACAAGGTAAGTATTGTGTCTGTGAAGCCAATTTTGCTAAGTTTTACATCAATGAATGACCTGGCTCTGATACTAATACCTGCTGAAGAGTGATTGCTTTTTTACTCTAATTTAAGTAAGATACTGAATAAGTGTGTGTTTAATTCTTTTAAACAAATCAAATTTTAATTTTAGTGGGGGTTTTTGTTTGCCTGAAAATGTAAAAATAAGTCAAGAGGGCCATTTGGAGATCGGCGGGGTAGACGCGCTTGACCTCGCGTCGCAGCATCAAACACCGTTGATTGCGTATGATGTTTCGGAGATCAAGCAACAGATCAGCGCTTTTCGAGCTGCTTTTGAAAAGTCTGGTTTAAAATACAGGATCGTTTATGCCAGCAAGGCTTTTTCCTCTCTGGCCATGTATCGGTTATTGGCAGCTGAAAAGTTGGGTTGTGATGTGGTGTCAGGTGGCGAATTATACGCAGCACTGCGTGGCGGAATGGATCCGCAAATGATTGAATTTCATGGGAACAATAAGTTACCAGCGGAGTTGGAATATGCTGTTGATCAAAATATAGGGTGTATAGTGGTCGATAATTTTTATGAAATAGATTTATTAGAGAAAATACTGGCTACGAAAAAAGCAAAAATACGGGTGGCTATTCGTGTGGCACCTGGTGTAGAAGCGCAAACTCATAAATATATTTCTACTGGACAATCCAACTCTAAGTTTGGATTTGACTTGAAATCTGGTCAGGCTCAAAAGGCACTGGAGCGCTTATTAAATTCTGACTTGTTTGATGTGGTGGGGCTTCACTGCCATATCGGCTCGCAGATTTTTGGTGTCCAGGGTTTTAGAATGGCCGCAGTGAAGATGATCCAACTGATAAAAGAATGGCATGAGCGCTTTGATTTCGTGCCCCAGATCCTAAATCTTGGCGGTGGTTTTGGCATTCAATATACTGCGCAAGATCATCCTTTGGCTCCAGGAGAGTTTATAGAAAATATTAGTCAAACGATCAAAGAAGAAAGCGCCAAAGCAGGGCTTGCAATCCCAGAAATATGGGTAGAACCTGGACGCTCGCTGGTCGGTGAAGCCGGCACGACCTTGTACACTGTTGGGTCCACTAAAAAAGTCCCAGGACTTTGCAATTTTATCGCAGTCGATGGTGGTATGGGTGACAATATTCGTCCGGCACTTTACGGGGCAAAGTATACTGCGTTACTAGCCCGTGATCCGAACGCGAGAGAGACCCAAAAAGGCAGTGTGGTAGGCAAGTATTGCGAATCAGGAGATGTTTTGATTTCAGATCAGCTGTTGCCAACACTACATGCAGGAGATGTGTTAGCCACTCCAGCAACTGGAGCATACGGGTATTCGATGGCATCGACGTATAATCGTAATGGTCGTCCGGCAGTGGTTTTTTGTGAAGATGGCGACTCGCAACTGGTGATCAGAAGAGAAACATATGAAGATATGTTGCGATATGAATTATAATCAGGATCAGAAATAATTGCACTGTGTTACGTGCCCACGAATTTTAAAGGCATAACAGTGCAGTTTGTTTTATATCGTTAATTTATTCAGCCCAATCCAAGTGCTCAATTAAATAATGAGCGATACCGTCATGGTCATTATCCCTGGAAGTTACGTCATCTGCTACCTCTTTGATCCACGGAGAGGCATTTTTCATTGCTACCCCGGTCCCAGCGTATTTTAACATTTCAATGTCATTTTGTTCATCTCCAAAGGCGATGATGTCTTCTCTTTTGACGTGATATATTTTTGACAGAAATTTCATTCCAACCTTTTTGGTGACGTTTTTAGGGGAAAGTTCCAGAATTGGAGCTGGCCCTCCCCAGACACTGACATTTACCTCTTCCTTGTATGCCTCTTGAATTTGACGAGTAATAGCAGCTTTTCTGGTTGGGTCCACTAACATGGTGATCGCAGATGGATCTGTGGTCAGGTTCAGATGGTTTAATAGATTTCTGGCATTCATCGCAGCGGGGAAGAAGTGCGAAACAGAGTTATCCGTCGAATCGGTCAGCGTTAAATGCTGTCCTTCTGCTGCAACTGCTTGAATACCTAGTGTTTTTTTGGACTTTAATATTTCTAAAACGATTTCTTTTTGGAAAGTTATTTCGTACGCGTCTTTCCAGTAGCGATGAGGCAGGTGTCCAACAGCACCATTAAAATTTATCATCGGTGTCTTTAATCTGAGTTCATCGTAAAAATTAACTGCCATCCGGTTTGGGCGACCTGTTACTATAGAAACTATATTCCCAGATTCGGCTGCCTTATGAAGTACTGTGGCCGTCAATTCAGAGATTTGGCTGTGGGAATTTAATGTAGTTCCATCCAAGTCTAATGAAATGATTTTTCTATTCATTATTGATTTCCTCCAACGAATTATTAGCGTTATTTTAAATTATTTTGCTTTGAATGTTATAAGATATATACTACTCAAATGATTTGTGGGGCATTCGATAAAAAAACTTAAATATTTCCGTATTTGATGTCAATATTTAAAAGTTATCATATTAATGTCTGTTTTTCTAGTCGTATTTACCTATCTCGTTGTATAATTTAAATTGATAAATAATTGGAGGGAATTTGTATGATCACTGTTAGTGAAAAAAGGCTCGCCAACCTGCCTGTCCTGGAATTGGTTGCTTCGGACAAGGCTCACCAAAAATTACCCTTGGTAGTGTTTTACCACGGTTGGACGAATTGCAAGGAATTAGTTTTGACCCAAGGATATGCACTGGCTAAGCGGGGCCTGCGCGTGGTTTTACCCGAAGCATTATATCACGGCGCTCGCACTGAAGGTCCAGTTGAAGAACACTATTTATCATTTTGGGATATCATTTTACAGTCAGTTCGTGAATTTCCTCAAATTGTGGGATATTACCGTGAAAAAAATTTGATCTTAGCTGACCAAGTCGGTGTCGGAGGATTTTCAATGGGCGGGATCACCGCCTGTGCTTTGATGGCTGCTTATCCAAAGATCTCAGCGGCAGTTGTATTAGCTGGGACGCCAGCACCAGTCAAATTTGCTAAAATAATATTGGCAAATTTACCGCAGGACGTGGAGCTTTCCCCAGAATATGTCAAGTCTCTGTTAAATAGGCTTGCAGAATATGATCTTTCTTTACATCCGGATAAGGTTGGTGGTCGGCCGCTACATTTTTGGCATGGCACTGCCGATCAACGTGTTCCTGAGAATTTAACGCAGGAATTTGTCGAGGAAGCAACGAAACAAACAGATCCACTGACAAGTCATGTAAGTGGGCACTTTAGCCAGGGAGTTGAACACAGCGTCGATTATGCTGTGACTGAAGAAATGGCCAACAAATTTTACCAGTATTTTCATTAAGGAAGTGCAAGAAGATGGAAAACAATAATAGAAGTACAAAAGAGATCAAAGATGATATTATTTCCAATCTACAGACGGTGATCGATCCAGAGTTAGCGATCGATATTGTTAACCTTGGACTGATTTATAATATTGATCTGCAAGATGATGGAACGTGTTTGATAGAAATGACCTTGACGACTATTGGTTGTCCTTTGACCAATGTCTTGGCAGATATGGTAGAAGCAGCACTTCAAGATGTACCGGAGATCAAGAAAGTGGATGTGGAATTTATTTGGGAACCAGAATGGACTATTGATCGGATGACACGTTACGCCAAGATGGCATTGGGGATCCATTAAGTTAAGGGAGTAGTTATTTGTTTAGAAATAAAACATTTGTATTATTGATCAATGCTTTCTTGGCTTTTTGTGCTGTTTTTATTTTTTTTGAAATTCAGCAAAGTGATGTTGTCATCCGTCTAAATGATCATAATTTATCTTTGGATGCCTATGAAGTCAGATTTAAAAAGGATCTCACGGCGGCTCAAGTCAACCAGAGATTGACCGCTGCTAAACATGTCGATGACGTTCAGGTTCATTATCGGGTGCGAAAAAATAGGGATTTAACTTATTTCTTCGGCAAGGGTTCGTTTTCAACTCCACCTTTAATTTCGGGAAACTTTTTTTCACTCGATGATTTCACGTCTGATTTGAGTGTTGCAGTGGTAGGACAAAACCTGGCCAGCAAGCTGTATAAACCTAAAGACCAACAGTATTTAAAGTTTAACGGCCGTTATATTCCTGTTATTGGAGTGATGGGAGAAAAGCTGCATTCAAGCTTGGACCGACAGATTTTTATTTCACCAGGAAAACAAAAATTAGCTCAGATGCATGTTAAAGATTATCAGGTAATGATCGATGGTAATAAAAAATTAAAAGCCGCAGAGCTTAAGGCAATTTTACCGATCCAACAGATCCACAGGAGTCACTCTCAGCAATTTGTAATGACGAAGTGGGAGTGGATCACTGCTCATTGGTCGCAGTTGGTTGAGTTATTTGCGCTCTTTGCCGTTATGATCCTGCTAATTTTTCTGTGGCGATTTTCTGGCAGAAAAATTTTTCGCTCAGTGTATAAAACAGGAGCCAGAGCACAGCAAATTCGTTATAAAGAATGGGGCAATTATTCTTTATTTACGGGTCTAGGATTGCTAACTGGTTCGCTCATAGGGAGTTTAACATTTGACATCCAAAGTTATGGCGCATTAGTTACTTACTTGGGAATATGCTTTGCTATCAATAGCTTGCTATTCAATGAAATAATAAAGAAAGGCATAAATCGATCTAAATGAAATTACCTCAAGATTTTATAGAAAAATATCAAACTTTGTTAGGTTCGCAAGCCTCTGATTTTTTTGCTAGTTTTTCTTTGCCGTCAGAGAAGGGATTTCGGATAAACCCATTGAAGGATCGTCCGCGCGATATTGCATATTCGTTAGCCAATCCAGTTTTATACACAAAAACAGGCTACTACGGCACCGTTAGTGGTCGTTCTTTGGAACATCAAACTGGTTATGTGTATAGCCAGGATTTAAGTGCGATGTATGTTGCAGAAAATATTTCAGTCAGGCCAGAAGATAAGGTCCTAGATCTTTGTGCGGCACCAGGAGGGAAATCGACTCAGATTGCTAGTGCTATGGGTAATCAGGGTTTATTAGTATCTAACGAGATCAATCATAAAAGAGCTGAGATCTTGGCGCAAAATATTGAGCGGATCGGAGCAAAAAATGTGATCATTTTAAATGAAGATCCTTCTAAATTAGCTAAGAATTTTCCGGGTTTTTTTGACAAGATCCTTGTTGATGCACCTTGTTCGGGGGAAGGAATGTTTAGAAAAGATCATAAAGCCGTTTCTTACTGGAATAAGGATTATCCCCGTCAATGTGCCGCACGTCAAAAGGAGATCTTGCTTTCAGCGATGGAAATGCTTGCCCCAAACGGGACTATCCTTTATTCGACTTGTACGTTTGCTCCCGAAGAGGATGAGCAGGTAGTGGCTTGGATGTTGAACAGGTTTCCACATTTGCGCCTTGAACCATTAAAGAAATATGCCGGCATGGATCCTGGTCGTCCTGATTTTGCTAGTGGAGAATCGGCCCTAGTTGGGGCTGTGAGAATGTGGCCGCATCATTTACGGGGTGACGGTCATTTCATAGCAAAATTAACTGAAAATAAAGTAAATGCATGCGCGCAAATATATTCGAAAACTAGTAGCAAAAAGAAGAAAATGAAAACACTAAGGAAGCATGAGTTGAGCCCGGAGCAAAGGGAACTTTGGCAGAAATTTTCTGAACATTTGACTTCTGAGTTTAATTTTAATAAGCAGGATCTCCAATGCTATGGGAATCATCTGTACTTATACCGCGTAGAATGGCCAGACATTTCACGTTTACGATTTATACGTCCCGGATTTTTGCTGGGAGAATTCAAAAAGAAAAGGTTTGAGCCTTCATATACATTAGCCTTAGCTCTTGGACCGCACGATTTTACCCCACATCTGGATATGGACGATCAGCAATGGGCACAATATGTTCATGGTGATGTTGTTCAGATATCTGCGGATATGCAGCTGGCAAAGGGATGGGCACTGCTGGTGTGTGAAGGGAAACCATTTGCTTTCGGTAAAATTGTGGGTAATACTGTGAAGAATTTTTTCCCTAAGCGTTTGCGCTTTTCGGTTTAGCAATATCTTTGTATATAACAAAATATTTTGCAAAAAACCGCTATCTTTTCTAAGATAACGGTTTTTGTATATAGCAAATTATTCATTGATCTGTTTTTCAAAAGATTTTAATTCTGCGGAAAGAACGTATTTTGTTTTATGTAATTCAGCAATATTGCAGCAACCCAGCAACAACATGATCTTGGCGATTTGAGACTTCAAATCTCTGATGAGCAAGTCTAGCTGCTCGTCTCCTTGTTTGAGCAAAGTATGCAAGAAAAGCCCGGAAATGCCGACATTGTCAGCACCCAGCACCAAACACTTGACGATATCTAAAGCGTTTCTGATACCCCCTGAGGCGGTGAACGAAAAACTTTCTGAAAATTTACGCGCGACCAGCAATGATTGTGCAGTAGAAAGACCTGCTTCTTCTAAAAAGGAAAACTCCTTCCGTTTTCGTCGTTCGTTTTCGATGGCGATGAAGTCCGTTCCGCCCGAGCCAGCGAGGTCTACGTATTTAACACCCATCTCGTGTAATTTCTGGAGAGTCTGAGGCGATAAACCACCGCCGACTTCTTTTACCAGCACAGGAACTGGCAAAGTATGGACTAATTCTTTTAAATTATCGGACCATTTAAATGAACGTTCTCCCTCTGGCATTACTAATTCTTGACCTGGATTTAAATGGATCTCCAATACTTGCGCTTTGAGCATTTGAATTGCTGCCAAGGCATTTTTGGGTCCATGAGAAGCTCCTAGATTAGCAAGCACGATCCCATTCGGGGACTCCTCGCGGACAACTTTAAAAGAATTCGCAGCAGACGGATCTGTTAAAGCAACACTTTGAGATCCAGTGGCCATTGGCAGTTCATTTTTAGCTGCGATCTTAGCTAACCTACGGTTGAGTTTCTTTGTCTCAGGGCTTCCGCCAGTCATAGCGTTGACAAAAAAAGGAGCCTTGATCGGATACCCAGCTAAATTCGTTGATAAATCAATGTTTTCTAGTGCAAGTTCAGGAAGGCTGTCGAAAATCAACTGTATCTCATCAAGTCCATTATGTGCAACCTTTTTGTATAACTTTTCAGCTATTATGACGTGTTCATCTTTTCTATGTGCCTGAATATCCATTCTCATAGCTCCTTTTGGTCTAATCAGAGACGTTATGCACTTTTAAATTAAGCGGTTCTATCCCTTCAGCTTGCCATTTAGCACATACTTCAGCTGCATTGATCTTTTTATCAAGCACAACGATCCCACAGTCTCCACCGCCAGCACCAGAAGATTTGGCAACACCTCCAAATGATTCCGCGATAGTGATCAAACGCTTCAGTTTAGGGGTTTCTATTTCTAAGTTGGTCAAATTTCCAAGTTTTCTCAGGTTTTGCCGGTTTTCACGCAATCCTGCTTGAATTTGCTTCAGCGAACTTTCATGAAAACCGCGAATGATATTGCGTAA
Source organism: uncultured Ligilactobacillus sp. (assembly GCA_934215475.1). Taxonomy (GTDB): domain Bacteria; phylum Bacillota; class Bacilli; order Lactobacillales; family Lactobacillaceae; genus Ligilactobacillus. The sequence goes on along the minus strand of CAKPZY010000006.1, from coordinate 41,635 downwards.
ACAGTGTGCACTGTCGGCAAGGAATTGATTATATTTGATCTTTCTTTCCGCTTTTTTCAGTCCAACAACATCTACCAAGTGAGAAGTGGAAGCTGGAGAACCTGTCCACCCGATCAATAAATTTAATTCAGTTGGCGGTGTTAATATTTCTACTTTAAGTTGGGGCCATGCTAAATTTAGCAATTCTTTTAGGGAATATTTCTGTTTTGCCAGGTGCAGCCACTCACGGTCAAAAGAGTGATACGCAATAAAACCTCCATAGACGCTTGCAGCAATATCTCCCAGTGAACCGTTTCCTTGGACCTCAAAGTGCGCGATGGCAGCCAGTTTAAAAAGCTCGTCTTTATTTACGGGTACTTTATAGAAGGCGCAAAGAGCCTTGACAGTCGCCACAGTTACCGCAGCAGATGAGCCTAAACCATATTTTTTTCCATCTGGGCTATCAAGTTCACTATCGATCTTCAAGTGGTAACAGCGCATCGTTTTACCCAGTGCTTGAGCGTATTGTTCTGTGATCTTTATCCCGGAAAGAATGTAGTGGAAAGGATTATCACGGTTGTCGAAAACCATTTGGTTGCCTTGCCGTTTCCAATAAACCGATTCTTCTTGGTATTGCCGGGAAATTATCGAACCATAATCATGGCTTGCCTCCACAGAAACATGTACAAACTGGTTTAACGCCACTAAAATAGCAGGATAGCCGGTCTCAACTACGGCGTATTCACCAGCAAGGTAAAGTTTGCCGGGGGCTTTGACCTTGATCAAATAAATCAGACCCTTTCAAGAAATAATTCTTAACTCTTTAATAATTCTGCTGCTGGTCCAGGCGCTGCAACGAGCAAGTGATCAGCAGGGAACTTTCCTTGCAGCTTTTTTAATATAACACTAAGATCGTTTTTTTTACAAATAACTTTCACGTTTGGACCTGCATCCAATGTATAATAACACTGTAAACCGCAATCACGAAGTTTTTCAACAATTTCCATCGCTATTAAACTGGCTGGTTCAAAATAGTTGAAATGTGGCACGGCACTTAGGTTCAAAGCGTGCATTTTTAGTGCATTGCTTTCGGCAATTTCTCCAAACCTATGAAAATCACCATTTTTCATAGCCAATTTAATGTCATTGAGGTCTTTGGTGGCACTTCTTACCCAGTCAGTGTAAAAAGGAGATGTTTCCACGACCTTTTGCATACCTAGTCGTGAAGATATTTTTTTGGGTTTATCGTCGACTACGATCGCAATCATCCTGATGTCCCAATCATTTGGTAAAACAATAGGGCGGGCGAAAGAGGATAAGTCATCGTGACCCTTGACCCATTCAACAAAACCACCGAAGAGCGAGCGAGTCGCCGATCCTGATCCTCTGCGAGCCAGTCGAGAAAGTTCAGTTTGGTTATAATAATTTCCTGTGGCCGCTGTAGCAGCTACAGCCAAAGCAGCATAAGCTGAAGCTGAAGAAGCTAAACCGGCTGACGTTGGTACATGATTGGTCGAGGTGATCCGGGCGTACAGACTTGTATGTGTGTGGTTGCGAATTAGATCCATGAAATTAGTAAGTTTTTCATCTTTTTTTGGTTTATTATTTAATATGAATTCGTCCTGCTTAAAAGCTGGAAGATATTCCACCGTAGTATCGGTGAAAAACTTATCTAATGTTAAAGATAAAGAGCTGTTCATCGGCAAAATTAAATTTTGATCTTTTTTGCCCCAATATTTGATGAGTGCAATATTTGTATGAGCGCGTGCTGTTGCTCGCATCACTGGCATTATAAACCTCCTATTGCGGAAGACAAAGGCTGGATCCAACTTTTTGTGACCCCGTGTTGTTTCATGACCGCAGATAATTTTTCCGCTTTTGCGCGGCTAGCCGTCAGGTTAATGAAACAGCCTCCACGGCCGCCCCCGGTTAATTTGCTTCCTAAAGATCCATTTTGTCTGGCTACTTCGATCAGTGATTCAAGATCTCGACTGCTGACGCCGATCTCTTTTAAATGGAATTGTGCTTCATTCAGTGAATTTCCCAAACCGCACACATCGTTTTGGGACAGTTGCTGTCTTACTTGTCGGGCGATGTTTCCCAATTTTTTAAGGTGCCGCTGTGTAGTTGTGTATTCGTTGGTCAAGTTATCTTGAACGATCCGGATTGCTTTGCCGGTTTGTCCCTTGATCCCGCTATCGCAAATCAAAAGGTAAGCGTTCATTGTTATCGGCAGCGGTATTAGTTCTTGATCGCGGATCAGCCAGATCGGGTTTTCACTGGCAGCTGTTGCTGCGTCCAGACCGCTGGGATTTTTGTGTGTGTCAGTTTCTTCAATGTCGGCTAGCCGCAGTGTCTGACTGTGCGTCAGTTTCAAATCAAAAGCATCGTATAAGCAGCGGATCGTAGCAATAGCTACTGCTGCTGATGAACCCATACCTCGCTCAGCCGGCAGATCACTTGTGATTTTCACGGTAAAACTGGCATTTTTTTGGTGTACTTCTTGCAGAATAGTTTTCAGCAAATGCTGTAAGCCAAACATTGAAGCTGGCATTTCTTTTAAGAGACCATCAAAATATGAGCTGTTTATTATTTGTTGGCCCGTGGTAGTGAACCGTAAACTTGCCTTAGCTTTGATCGTTGTTAGGGGTAAGGCGATCGCTGGTTGACCATAGACAACAGAGTGTTCACCGGTCAGAATAATTTTGGCATGACTATGACCGATACCGTCTAATCTTTGTTCCATAATTTCGTGTAGACATCTCCCAATAAATGTATCAAATTAAAGTAAGCCAGTTGCTGAGTGTTGTTAATGTTTAGCAGAAGGTTTTGATGATCACAATGGATGGTTCTGCAAGTATAAATTTTAATTGGCACTTTATTTGTCACGCAACACAATTATACATTTTAGCCCAGCAACAGACAATCGTCACCGCTAATAATTCAAATAGATAGGATCTTTATCTCGGATCTGTTTGCTAGGCAAGACTGATCATTCGTCAGAAATATTGAACAATTTGAAATATCTAGATTAATATTAAGAAAATTTTTCCTGTTTTTATTTGACTCGCGAAAAAAATAGTAAGGTAGACAAAAATGGCCTGGGCTGGTAATATCAACGATTGTAATAGACTAATTTTAGGCAAAATGTTTACTTTCAATTGATTGTTATTGATTATTCCATTAAGTCAACAAAAATGAAAGAATGGTCGCTCATTTTGGCCATGAATAATTATCAAGAATTAGTTGATCAGAATAATACGTAGAAGTGGTGAAAACATGACCAAAAAAACAACATATGCAATAGTTGACCTAGAAACGACGGGGACAGCCATCAATGGCACGAATCGGATCATTCAATTCAGCTGTGTATTTGTTCAGTATGGCAAAATTGTTAATGAGTTTTCCACTTTGGTAGATCCAAGACAGCCGATCCCTCCCGAAATTTCGCAGTTGACCAAGATCTCTGATCGAGATGTTAGAAAGGCTCCAACCTTCGAGGAAGTAGCTGGCACCATCTATGCTTTATTACAAAACACCATTTTTGTGGCACACAATATTTCGTTTGACTATAATTTTTTAAACAACGAATTGATAAGGGTAGGATATCCAGAAATTGGCGGTCGTGGGATAGATACCGTCCAACTCACTCAAGTCGTTTTGCCAACTTTACCATCATATCGTTTATCTGACATCAGCCGCTTTTTGGGGTTGACCCATGAAAAACCGCATAATGCTGCTAGCGATGCTAAAACCACGGCAGCGTTATTTTTAAAATTGCAAGAAAAGATCGCTAACTTTCCGGTCACTTTGTTACAGCAACTATCTAACTTAGGAGATCAGATGTATTTCGATACAGTCGATTGTTTTAAACTTGCTTACCAGAAAAAAAGACAACAAGAAACTAAGCTGCCAGCCAATCAAATGTCTGTAGGCGGGATAATACTGCGTCGTCCCAATTTTACTAAAGATACCTTAACGGCGTTAGAATATCCAGCTTCCGCAGCAGAAAAGAAAAAATTATTTACGGATGTTATTAATTGGCGGCCCGAACAGGCCAATATGATGGACGATGTGTTTTCTTTCTTTAATGCCGATCCTGATCTTTTGCGCGTGCTGGATGCTCCCACAGGCACAGGTAAAACGTTAGGCTATCTTTTTCCGGCAGCTTATTTAACAAGGCAGGGAAAACAAGTGGTTATAAGCACGGCAACGACGGCATTGCAGACTCAGCTGCAAGATCACTCTTTTGCTCTGTTAAAAGAGCTGCTTCCCTTTAGCTGCTCATTAGTTTCACTTAAAGGGAACCATCACTTTATTGATCTTGATCGTTTTGACCGTTCTTTAAAGCAACCCCAAAATGCTCATACCCGCTTACTGCAAATGCGGATATTGGTATGGCTAATGCAAACTAAAACTGGTGATTTTGACGAACTTCATTTGACCAAGCTGCAAGATCCGTTATTTGCCGATATCCGGCATCATGGAGTAAATGGCTTGGATCAAGACAGCCGTTTTTATTCGGTGGATTTTTTAAGGAGGAAAAGGGCGGTAGAAGAAAATGCAGACTTTGTTCTGACTAATCATGCCTATTTAAGCACTCACGTTGACGAATTAGCGGATAAAGACAGCCTCTTGATCGTGGACGAAGCACAACACTTACCGCAGATGACTAGAAAAAGTAATAAACGAGTGGTGGATCTAGACGAGATCAAGATCCTGGCAGATTCAATACTGGTCAAGATACAGTCACATGAGGCATATTCATTTTTGAACCTAATAGAGGACGGTTTTATTACTAGTTCAACTGTGAAGAATTTGTTAGAAGTTATAAGAGTTATCGATACTAAAGCACCGCAATTAAGAACCGAGTTCGCACGAGCTTTTATAAAGAAGTCTGCCCAACACGGTGATTATTTTGAAAGTATTGTGCCCCTTAAGAAATTTCGTGGATTTATCAAAGCACATTTGGAAGAATTTGTGTCCATAGCTAATGCATACCAAAAGCTCTTGCAAATGAACCGCAGAATTTATCAATCCTATGTTGCTCAAAGTGTGTCATTGCACCTGAGTTCGAATGCCAACCAGCTTTTGGGAGATTATTTTACTTTGGCGGATTCCCTTAACAAAGTGCTCAAGAACTGGGAGATTTTTTCTTTGGGCCGGCTGGAAGAAGAGGGGGATAGTCAGGTCACTTGGCTCAGCCGATCCAGTGTGGCCGGTGCCCATCTACGTGTAAATAACGGTTTGATGAAAACGGAAGGCTTTTTGTATGACCGCATCTATTCAGGCTTTCAGCATGTTTTGTTGACCGGAGCCGGTTTAGCAGTGACTCAGCTTAAACAGTATATAAAAAAAGAGCTTGACCTAACAAATAATACAAAGATCACTGTATACAAATCACCTTTCGATTACCATAAACAGGTCAAAGCCATGGTGGCTTCTGATGCACCAGATGTTGGTCTGGTTGATTATCAAGAATACTGCGAGTATTTGGCAGAGATGATAGCCGCAATAAGTGAGGAAGTTCCTAAACAAACTTTGGTCTTATTCAATTCATTGCAGACCATTAGCGACGTTTACGAGCAGCTGCAAAAAAAGAGTATCACGTTTGACAAAAATATTCTGGCTCAAGGCATCTCAGGCGGTGTGGAGAAGATCAAAAAGAGGTTCGTGATGGATAGGGAACACAAAGCGATTTTGCTTGGTACCGGCAGCTTTTTTGAGGGAATTGATTTGCCAAATGACAATTTAGAATTATTGATCGTGACCAGACTGCCCTTTCAACCGGTAGGCTCAATCATAAACCAGGCACGTTATAGTCAGGCTGAGATGAAAGGACAGGACCCCTTCTGGACGATTTCACTTCCAGAAGCTGTTTCCAAATTAAATCAGGGCTTTGGCAGATTGATTCGGACTCCAAATGATACAGGTGCTTTTGTCCTGCTTGATCCCCGGTTTTTAACCAAAAAGTACGGTTCACTATTTGAAAAGTCTTTCCCAGCCGGAGTTGATCTGCAAAATGTTCCGAGTTCTCAAATCGTACTTGCTTTACAAAAGTTTTTTAAAAACATTAAAACCGCGCTTTAAACCTAGTTGTTTGCTTGCTATAATAGAAGTCGCGTAGGAAATTTTAAAAACGATAAGGGTAGGATAAGAGATGAGAAAAGAAAATGGTCAATTCAGAAAAACTATTTTCTGGGGGCCCTTCCTGCTGGTAATTTTGTTGGTCTTTTTATTTTTCCACGGTGCTTTTGCACCATATCAACAAAATGAACGGCGCTCAGAGGCATTGGCGGAAAAGTATGCCCACATTAACCGGAAAATTGCTTATTATGAGTACAGCCGTGATGGAAAAAATTTTAATACGATAAAAGGCAGTACTAAGCAGGGAGAAAAGCTGTATGCGATCATCTCCGGTAACGGAAAGAAGATCAATGTTATCGCCGCTAATAGCGGGATCTCCGCTAACAAGGCCCAAAATTTCGTTCTGGAAACTCGTAAGGCTAAAAGGGTCCTCCATGTTGCTTTAGGAATGCAAAGCAATGGTAAAAGGCCCGTTTGGGAAGTCACCTATTTAAATCAAAATGATCAGCTGTGTTATTCTCTGCTTTCATTTAAGAATGGTTCCGTTATTCAAGAAATACAAAACCTATGATGAGGAGGAAGTTTAGCATGAAATTGTCACAACGTGTAAAAAATTTACAACCATCCGCAACGATCGCACTATCTGACAAAGCCAAAAAGCTCCAAGGAGAAGGGGTGGATGTGGTCAACTTGACTGCAGGGGAACCTGATTTTCCCACTCCCAGTGCAATTAAAAAAGCAGCCTCTCAGGCAATAGCAGATGGAAAAGTCGATTCGTATACTGCTGCTAAAGGCATCTTGCCTTTGCGGTTGGCAATTGCGCGTAAAGTTAATGCGCTGTACCAAGCTGATTTTTCGGCTGATGATGTGGCAGTTACCACCGGAGCTAAGTTTGCTTTGTACTTATTAGGTCAAGTTTTGCTCGATCCTGGTGATGAAGTTCTAATTCCAGTACCTTTTTGGGTCAGTTATAGTGAACAGATCAAATTAGCCGGTGGAGTGCCGGTGTCGGTTCAGCCTTCTCCAAAGACTGGTAAAGTGAATCCTTCATCTTTGGATAAATTGTGCACTCCTAAAACACGGGCTCTGATAATTAATTCTCCTCAGAATCCATCAGGTTTAGTTTATTCCAAAGAAGAGCTGCTTGAGTTGGGACACTGGGCTGTTGCACATAATGTGACTCTTATTACCGATGATATTTATCATGATTTAGTTTTCAATGATACAGCTTTTCATTCTGTTTTCGAATTTGGCGGCGAGATACGTGACAGCACAATTTTAGTGAGCGGATTTTCAAAATCTTATGCGATGACGGGTTGGCGCGTCGGGTTTATCGTCGGGCCGCAAGATGTCATTCACAGCGTTAATTCACTCTTAAGTCAGACAACTAGTAATTTGACAGCCGTCAGCCAGTACGCTGCTCTAGCGGCAGTTGATTTGCCGCAAAATGAGATCGAAAAGATGCGGCTGAGTTATGAAGAACGCTTGGATCATTTTTATCCAGAATTCGCTGCTTTGCCGGGCTTTTCCTTTGCTTTTAGGCCGCAGGGAGCGTTTTATTTCTTTCCAAATATAACAGAGGCTTTAAAAATATTGGGCTTGTCTTCAGCAAAAGAATTCGCTGCCCGTCTTTTAAGCGAAGCCCACGTTGCTGTGGTTCCTGGAGAAGCTTTTGGACAGCCTGGTTTTATCAGAATAAGTTATGCTGCTGCTCCACAAGAGCTTGAGAAGGGTATCCAAAGGATCAATAAATTTATGCAATCACATGTGCAGGAGGAGAAAGTTTAGTGGAAACGATCAGTATCATAGATGCAAAAGATTACGTTGATCAAAAGGTTAAGATTGGTGTTTGGCTGACAAATAAAAGATCTAGCGGAAAAATCGCTTTTTTACAATTAAGAGACGGATCGGCATATTTTCAAGGAGTTGTTGTCAAAAATAATGTCACACCGGAAGTCTTCGAACTTGCCAAAGAAGTCAAGCAAGAAACAAGTATGTGGATCACTGGGACGATCCATGAAGATAAACGCTCGCACTTCGGCTATGAGATCGAAGTAGACGACATCACAGTTATCGGGGAGAGCGAAGATTATCCAATCACTCCCAAAGAACATGGAACCGATTTTTTAATGGATCACCGGCATTTATGGCTGCGATCAAAAAAACAGTTTGCCAACATGCAAGTGCGTAACGAGATCACTCGTGCTACTTATGAGTTTTTTAACCAGGAGGGTTTCATTAAGTTTGATGCTCCTATCCTGACTGGAAATGCACCCGAAGGTACTACAAGTCTGTTCCATACAGAATATTTTGATAAGGATGCATACCTTTCTCAGTCGGGGCAGTTGTACGCCGAAGCAGGGGCAATGGCTTATGGCAAGGTATTTACTTTTGGTCCGACCTTTCGTGCTGAGAAATCCAAAACCAGGAGGCACTTGATCGAGTTTTGGATGATCGAGCCTGAAATGGCATTTATGCACCAGGAAGAAAGTTTGGCGCTACAAGAACGATATATTGCTTTCCTTGTCCAAAGCGTGTTGGATAACTGCGATTATGCCTTGAGATTGCTTGGAAGAGATAAAAAATTATTGCAAAGTTATACAAAGCTGCCTTATCCGCGGATCTCATATGATGATGCTGTTAAACTGCTGCAAGATTCTGGCGAATTTGATGACCTGAAATGGGGCGCAGATTTTGGTTCCCCAGAAGAGACGTACTTGGCTAGCCACTTTAAGCAACCGGTCTTTGTGGTCAATTATCCCAAGACGATCAAGCCTTTTTATATGAAGCCGCATCCTACCAGAAGTGATTTGGTAATTTGTGCAGATCTGCTGGCTCCAGAAGGCTATGGTGAAATTATTGGCGGCTCAGAACGAGCCACAGATCCAGAATTTCTAGTTGAGCAGATCAAAAAAGCCGGGTTAAACGAAAAAGACTATGAATGGTATTTGGATTTGCGTCGCTATGGCAGTGTCCCTCATTCGGGGTTCGGGTTAGGCTTAGAAAGAATGGTAACTTGGGTCACGGGTGAGGAACATATTCGAGAAGCTATTCCATTCCCACGCTTGCTAAACCGGATCTACCCGTAAAATTTAAAGTTCATAAAAAAGGAATGGAAGATTTTAAGAATGCCATTCCTTTTTTAACTGAAATCGCTGTTTACGCCAATAGCTGTCAGTAGTTCTTCTGGATTCAAGTCACAAGAGCAAAACAGTTAGTAAAAAGCTTGGTAGAGATGATAAAAAAGGACCAAAACTTGTTATCCGAGTTAAGGAACATTTATTGTGTTAGTTCTTAGAAGTATTGATGTTTTTGGTCAGACTTGGTCGGAAAAATAGCTTATAATGGTGGCATTGGATTTGGAGAAAGGAGAGCGAGCATTTGGATCTAGTATTTGAAAAATATATCAAGCAAGGTCAAATGACAGTTGCAAATATGGTCTTGCATAATTACTCCCGTTTGGGTTTGAGCGATGAAGAATTTATTTTATTTTTGCAAATTTCTAGTTGTTTGCAAACTGGAAAAGACTTTCCCGACTTAGATCTGATAGCGTCCAGAATGAACGTGAAAAACACGGAAGTTTATGATCTGGTTCATCAGTTGCTGGCCAAAAAGGTATTAACGATCATTCCAGTCAGCGAATCTTCAGGTAAGAAACATGATCGTTATAGTTTTGAGTTGTTGTACCGTAAACTCGCTGTCTTGGCTGAAAAAGAGCAGGAAAACAACAAAAATACTGACGCCAGGCAGGAACGGGAAAAAGTGTACGACAAAATCGAGGAAGAATTTGGACACCCATTGTCCCCCATCGAAATGGAAACAATCGATTCCTGGTTTAAAAAAGATCATTATGCTCCAGAAATAATTATCGCGGCTCTAAAAGAAACAATTTTGAGTAGAGTTTACAGTTTAAAGTATATGGATAAGATACTTTTAAACTGGGAAAAGCAAAATATTAGATCCGCCGCTGACGTCGAAGAATTCCAAGCAAAACGGCGGCAAAAATTTGCTGGGGAGAATAATGGTGCTAAAAAGCGGGGTAATGCTAAGCAGCTCCATATTCCTTTGTATCGATGGTCTGATAAGCCTAATCAAAAATAGGGCTCAATAGGCTAATTTAATCAGCTTTGCTTAACTAGAAAGTGCGTCATCCTAGTTGTTTGCACATAACAATATAGATCAGGTTTGAGGATCTTAGGCGGTGATCGATATGATGAACAAAGCTCAAACCATGGATGCGCTCAAAATAATGATGAAAAGGTTCCCCGAAGCCAAGACTTCGTTGGTTGCCAATTCAAAATTTCATTTTTTATTGGCGGTCATTTTGAGTGCTCAGGCGACTGATCGGTCGGTCAATTTAGCCACTCCAGCTTTATTTCGGCTGTTCCCAAGGCCAAGCGACCTAGCACGCGCTAAACAGGCAGAAGTTCAAGATTTGATCAAGAATATAGGCTTGTATAAAAATAAAGCCAAATATTTAATTGCATGTTCAAAAAAATTAGTGACTGATTTTGACTCTCAAATCCCCGATACTTTAAAAGGCCTGCAATCTTTACCTGGTGTTGGTCGTAAAACGGCGGACGTTGTTTTGGCAGAGTGTTTTGGTATCCCAACTATTGCGGTAGATACCCACGTTGCTCGAGTCACTAAGAGGTTACAGATGGTACCGCAAAAAGCAACGCCAATAGAAATAGAACGTCTTTTGATGCGCAAGCTGCCGCAAGGTATCTGGATCAAAGCACATCATACTATAATATTTTGGGGACGTTATCAATGCTTGGCACGCTCTCCAAAGTGCCAAACCTGTCCATTGATAAATGTGTGTGCAAAGGGGCAGCAGCTAATGAAAAGCAAAAAGTAATTTGCTTGTTGTTTACTGTAAAAATCGTGTGTGACTGCTGTTGGTATTTTGAATTTGAAAAAAAGGTATAAAAAAACCGCGCATCAATGCATGAAGTGCGGTTTTTTGGTCTATGCAAATTTTATTGGAGCACCAAAAGGCTTTTACCTCGGTGGATTGGACCCATTTTGTGATTTCGAGGCAGAAGATGGTGTTGATGCTGGTGCAGAGGAAACGCTGCTGGAACTCTGTTGAGATGAACCTGCGTTTTGATCATCAGAAGATGAAGCGCCGGAACTTGAACTAGAAGTTGAGCTGCTAGAGCTAGAAGTCGAGCTGCTGGAACTAGAAGTCGAGCTGCTAGAACTGCTAGAGCTGCTAGAACTTGAACTAGAAGTCGAGCTTGAACTACTATCATCATCATCATCGTCTTTGACAACTGCTGAATCCACAGCCCCCGCCAGGTATAATTCACGCACACCGTTTAATTCTTTAGTCAAAACGTTACTTGGCTTTGACCAGTCGGTATTTGTTTTTCCTTGAGCGATGTAAGACATGATTGCCTTATAAGTCAATTGAGCCAACCTGACAGAACCAGTATCCAAATAATTATTATCCTGGTATGGATGATCATAACCGACCCACACAGAGATCGAGTAGTGCTTGGTATACCCATTAAACCATGAATCCATCGATACATCATCCGGAAATTTGGCGGCAATATCTTCAGGATAGGCATTTGTTCCTGTTTTTCCTGCTTCGTAAAGTCCCGGGATCTGGGCTCTTGTTCCAGATCCTAAAGGAGAAGTCAGAACCCCTTTGAGCATATCAGTGATCATATAAGCTGTTGACGATTGCATGACATGATTCCCCTTGCTGGAATAGTCGTGGACATCTCCGTCAGCCGTTTCTATACGGTTAATATATGAAGGCTTATAATAAGTTCCGCCATTGGCAAAAGCCGAATAAGCCGCGGCATTTTGTAAAGTTGAAGATGGCAAGCCAATACCATTTTGTAATTCCAATGGTTTTTTGTAATTCAAACCGAGCTTGCCGATAAAATTTTGCGCTCGTGTAACTCCAACTGAATTCAAAGTTTTTACGGCCGGAACATTTCTAGACTGAACTAATGCTTCTCTCATGGTCATCGTACCCTTATACTTATTATCAAAGTCATTCAACTGGGTATTTGTGCCGGGATACATGTACTTTTCATCCTTAAGAGAATGGTAGGTTGCCCAGTTGAGGTATTCAATAGCCGGTCCATAATCTATTAATGGCTTAGCCGTTGATCCATTTGTCCTGTCTGTTTGGACAGCACGGTTTAATCCATAAGTGACATTACCAGTTTTCCTGCCGCTTAACATAGCAACTACTTTACCGTTATTTGGATCAACGATAGTTGAAGCAATTTGCAGCTTGTTATCAGGAAAATAAACATAGTTATTTGTATTGGCGATGTTATAAAGCCGTTTTTGGATATTCATGTCTAAGTTAGTGTAGATTTTAAGGTTAGAGCTAAATGGGTCGTAACCCTTTTTCTTGACTTCAGATATGACTTGTTTAATGTATGGATCTGCGATTTTTGATGTTTGATCTGTCTGAGTATTTTCGTGATAAGGAAGTAGGCCATCTTTGATAGTGGTTGACTTTGCCTTATCATGTTCTGTTTGAGAGATCTTTTTGTTTTTTAGCATCGCATCCAATACTTCATTTCTTCTAGCCAAAGCCAATTTGGGATTAGAATACGGATTATATTGAGAAGGAGCGTTAGGGATCCCAGCAATCAAAGCAGTTTGTGCTAAGTTGAGCTCTTTTGCTGGCTTACCATAGTAGAATTTGGCAGCAGTCTGCATACCATAAGAACTGTAACCCATGAATACCTTATTGATATAAAAAGTCAAGATCTGGTTTTTAGTGTATGTTTTATCCAGCTTCCGAGCTAGCCAGGCTTCCTGCGCTTTTCTTTTCAGAGTTTGATCAGATTTTTTGGTAGAGAAAAATGAAAGTTTGATCAGTTGTTGATCTAGCGTACTGCCTCCTTGTAAGCCCGTGGAAGAATGTGAGAAATTGGAAAAAGCAGCACCGATGATCCGTTGGATGTCAACTCCCTTATGCTGATAAAAGCGGCGATCCTCAATGGATATCACGGCATCTTTTAGCTGCTGGGGGACCTGATCTTCTTTGAGTGTTTCACTATTTTCTGAACCCAAGTCAACTATTTTTTTATTATTGGAACCATAAAGGACTGTTGAGCCGGGACTCTTTAACTGATTTTCATTAAGAGAAGGTGCGGTTCTTGCATAGGAAAAAAATAATGTAATACCAGCTGCAACCCCAATAATGAACAACAGAACTAAAAATCCCAGAATTATTGCAAAAATGTGCCTTTTTTTAGGGCGATGCTCTCTTTTTTTATTCTTTTGCTCTTCTTCGCGTCGCTGGACCCGCGAATACTTTGGATCTTGTTTACTCATAATAAACATAAACTCCTTTGATTGACACTTATTTAATTTTCGATCAATCTGTCAACCGCCTTTAAGTAAGGGATCCGTGGGTTGATCTGATAACTGATCAAATAACTTTCTTCTTTGATCTTGCTGTATGGGATAGACTTGCGGTCAGACATTTGCTTGTCCCAATAAGAAAATAACAAATGCACGGGCATTAAAAAGATTTCTTGACGTACGACAAATTTCACGATCGTAAAGCAAATGCCTTTTTGAACCACGCAGGCTTTCATATGTTTGATTTGGTGATCGTGGAAATTATTTAAAGGAAAAGATGATTGATTCCGAGTTTCTTTAGCTTCAAAGTCGATGTAGTGACCTCGATAAACACCATTATAATCTGTGGTTGATGCTTGTTTGAAATAAGCTTCTTTGATAACAGCTGCGCTTCTTTTAGGGTAGCTGACATCAACGATCTGAATGGGGATCGGTTTTTTATGGATCACTGCCATTCCCGTTTCTAAGTAGTATTTATTGCTTAAGTTGATCTCTTGTTCAAGCGACATCCCACGATTGCCATAAATAACATTTTCATTATTAGGAACCAAATGAGAACTTTGGCCGCAGTTAGCATCTCGATCGCTTTGAAAAGGATCACCGTTTGGATAGTGTCTGATCATTATGCTCACACTCCTATGCGCTTAATTATAGCAACTGTTTGGGCCCTTGGCAAAGTTTGAAAAATATAGAGCAGACATTAGAGATTGATCAGTTAAATTCTCAAGTTTTTTATTGAGTTATTTGGATAAACACCACTCAGGCCATTTGAGCCATATTTATTAAACGCACTGTTGAAAATATGCAATAATATATTTAACCAAGTTGTCGCTTCAGTTAACAGCAGATCAGTTAGGTGGATAATTTTAAATAGCAAATTGCTTATTAATAGCAAAGTATTCTCACTTAAAAGGCAAGTAACAATATGAAAGAAGTGCATTAAATGCGTTTGTGGGTCACTGGTTATCGGAGCTATGAATTGAATGTCTTTAAGGAAAAAGATCCCAAAAAAGAAGTTATCATGACAGTTATTAAAAATAATTTAAAAAACCGTTTGGATAATGGCTTGACTTGGGTCCTGACAGGTGGTCAGCTCGGTGTTGAACAGTGGACGATAGAGGCTGGTTTAGAGTTAAAAAAGTCCAACCCAGGCTTACACCTTGCTTTGATCCTTCCTTTTGCCGAATTTGGCGGGAACTGGCAGCCGGATAAACAACAGCACCTAAACAATTTAAAGGAACAAGTGGATTTCTGTGCTACCGTCAGCAATGCTCCTTATCGATCGCCACAACAATTAAAAAATTATCAAAAGTTTATGCTTGAACATACTGAGGGGGCACTGCTGATATATGATCCTGAGTATTCAGGAAAAACTCATTTTGATCATCAGGCAATAGTTAGACAGCAAGAAAGAAGTAACTATGAGCTGGAATTGATCGATATGTTGGACTTAGAAGACACTGCTAATGAACTAGCAGAAAATAAGAAGGAAGAAGATAGCGGGTAGTTCTATTGGTCCGTGCTTGTTAAACAAAACAAAGAAAATAAAGCCGGTGAAGAGTAAAGGATGATAAGAAGATGGTCATAAATTCTTTTTATCTTAACACTATATCGATAACCGTTAGCTGATCGATAAATTAAAGGCTTGATAAAATTTGCTTTCCGGCGATCTGTACTGATACGAACGGACCATAGTTCAATAAATTGCTTGAAATTTTAATGCTAACTGGTATAATTATCATTGTTATTAGTTAAGTTCCTTTTTTAGATGGGGTGCAAAATCAATGGAAAATGTTAAGCTTACGCCGAAAGACATCGTAAATAAGCATTTTAAGCCGAAGATGCGAGGCTATGACCCAACTGATGTTGATGAATTCTTAGATGATGTGATCCAAGATTACGAGACGTATGCTAAGGAAAACCAGCGTTTGCAGGCTGAAAATGATCGTTTGGTCAACAAGGTAGACGAATTGACCAAGCAGGTGACAGTTGGCAAGTCCGGGCAGACGTCACGTCCAGCTTCAAATACGACAAACATGGATATTTTAAAACGCTTGTCTAATTTGGAACGGCATGTCTTTGGTGCCCAGCTTAACGAAGATGATCATAGTAATGATTTTTAGTAAAAAAATGTGATCCTCTGGTAATCGCGGTCTGCATGATGCAGGCTGAGGAAAGTCCAAGCTTACACAAGCTGAGATGCTTGTAGTGTTTGTGCTTGCTGAAAAAATAAGGCAAGGGATCTGTGTTGACAGGTTACGGCAGATAAAAGGGCTAAAATTTAGGTCATGCCTGAGTAGTCTTGAAAAGTGCCACAG
Organism: uncultured Ligilactobacillus sp.; assembly: GCA_934215475.1. GTDB lineage: Bacteria > Bacillota > Bacilli > Lactobacillales > Lactobacillaceae > Ligilactobacillus. Next base: position 25,904 of record CAKPZY010000006.1, on the reverse strand, counting down.
TGACGAAGCAAACAGGGAAACCTGTTTGATGGAACGCGGTAAACCCCACAAGTAGGTAACCCAAATTATGGTAGGGGCGCTTCATGACGGAAATGAACAAATCATGGGGGCGAATGGTTCAACCATTCGGAGATAGATGATTACCACCGATTCTGGTTCCTGGCCAGATGACGTACGGAACGTGGCTTATAGAGAATTACATCACAGGGGTCGGGGTAATATATATTATCCCGACTTTTTTTAATCACAGGAATGTCATATTTGTCATAGGAGACTAGTATAATATAATGAATAAAACATATAACTTAATCGCAACATGTGCTTCAGGCATCGAGGCACTGGTAGGCAACGAGCTGCGCCACTTGGGTTATGACACGCAGGTCGAAAACGGGCGGGTCCGTTTTAAGGGGACTTTGGCGGATGTATTGTGGACAAATTTATGGTTACGCACAGCTGACCGAGTCAAGATAATTGCAGCAGAATTTGAAGCTCAAACTTTTGATGATTTGTTTGACAATGTCGAAGCCGTAACTTGGGATCAATTTTTGCCAATGGACGCTGCATTTCCTGTAAATGCTCGCTCACAAAAGTCAACTTTACATCATGTTCCTAGTATTCAGTCTCTTTCCAAAAAAGCTGTGGTCAAGCAAATGGCCGCTGCATATCACCGACGTACAAAGTTTCCTGAAACGGGAGCAAAATTTCAGATCGAAGTAGTGATCAATAAAAATCACGTGCTTGTTTTGCTTGATACCAGCGGCAGCAGTTTATTTAAACGAGGCTACCGGGAAGAAAAGGGCGAAGCACCGTTAAAAGAAAACATGGCTGCTGCTCTAGTTTTGTTGGCCCGCTGGTACCCTGAAATGCCTTTTGTCGATCCTGTGTGCGGTTCAGGTACGATCCCGATCGAGGCAGCCTTGATCGGGCACAACATCGCTCCTGGTTCTTGGAGGACTTTTGCCTGTGAACAATGGCCGCTTTTTCCGCATGAGCTAAGCGGTGAAATGCGAAAGCGGGCCAAAAAAGCAGAAGATCACCAGCAGACATTGGATATAACGGGTTATGATATCAATCAAGAAATGATCGATATTGCACGTTTAAATGCGAAAAACGCGGGAGTATTACATGACATTCATTTTAAACAATTAGCCATTAAAGATTTTAAGACGAACGCTAAAAATGGCGTCATAATTGCCAATCCACCCTATGGTGTTCGTTTGGCTGATCGATCAGCAGCAGCTAAACTCTACCAACAAATGGGGAAGTTGTATCGACCTTTAAAGTCCTGGAGCAAATATATTTTGTCGAGTGATTTAAATTTTGAAAAAGAATACGGACAAAAAGCAACTAAACGCCGGAAACTGTACAATGGCGCCTTAAGGACTGATCTTTTTCAATATTGGGGTAAAAAGGACAAGGCTTTAAAAGAATAAAACATAAAATTCTAATTAGGAATGGAAATGAAGTGGAGAGCAGTGATTATGGAAAGAAAGTTAAAATATCAGCCAGACATTGCCATGAGTGTGATTTGTTGGTCGTTCACTCTAATGATTTTTTTGACCAGTATGTTACTATGGTTAGAGCTCACTGTGCTTCAACCATGGACATTTTCTGTGTTGGCATTATTTTTGGTGGTAGCGTTTGTCCAGCTCAGGTCTCGTATTATAGTGATCCGTGCCGATCAAATTGAAATCAGCAAGGTGATAAAAGCAAATAATGATGTTATTTATTACCATAATATTGTTAAGGTTCAGCTGCGTAGATTCGGCTTAGTGATCAAAACTGATCAAGACAGGTATGAACTATTGATGCGTCATAAAGACGCTAAGGAGGCTGCAGACATTATCCAGCACAAAAGAGCTTAGATATAGCAAGACACTGTTTAACACTTAGGAAGTCCGCAAACGGAGGCTGTTAGTTATGAAAGATATTGAGATCGCACAGAAGGCAAAATTATTCCCAATCACAAAAATTGCTGAGCAGGCAGGCATTCCTGCCAAAAATGTTGAACAGTATGGTAATTATAAGGCTAAAATAGATTTGCCTGTGGCAAAAAAAGACAGCAAAACCGGGAAATTGATCTTGGTCACAGCTATAAGTCCAACGCCAGCAGGTGAGGGAAAATCAACCGTCACGATCGGTCTTGGAGATGCATTGACCAAAGCAGGCAAAAAGGCCATGATCGCATTACGTGAACCATCTATGGGTCCTGTGATGGGGGCAAAAGGCGGTGCGACTGGCGGCGGATATGCTCAAGTTATCCCGATGGAAGACATTAATTTACATTTTACAGGTGATATGCATGCCTTGACCAGTGCAAACAATACACTATCCGCTCTGATCGACAATTATATTTATCAAGGAAATCAGCTTGGCATAGACCCGAGGCAAGTCGTTTGGAAACGTGTCTTGGACATAAATGACCGGGCGCTTCGCCACATTGTGATCGGGTTAGGCGGAAGGACTTCCGGAGTGGTGCGCGAAGATGGCTTTGATATTACTGTTGCTTCTGAGTTGATGGCGATCCTGTGTTTGGCGACAGATATTACTGATTTAAAAAAACGGATCGCGAAGATCGTGATCGGGTATACATATGATAGACAACCCGTGACAGTCGGTCAGCTGCAGGTAGAAGGTGCCATTGCAGCTATTTTAAAAGATGCACTCAAACCAAACTTAGTCCAGACACTGGAACATACCCCAACTTTGATCCATGGGGGGCCGTTTGCGAATATAGCCCATGGCTGCAATAGTGTCCTAGCCACAAAGACTGCTTTGCAATTGTCTGATTATGCTGTAACTGAGGCTGGATTTGGCTCTGATCTGGGCGCAGAAAAGTTTTTAGACATTAAGGCGCCTGTTCTGGGTAAAACACCTGATACGATCGTCATTGTAGCGACTGTTCGTGCTCTGAAAATGAACGGGGGTGTAGCCAAGGGAGAACTGGCCGCAGAAGACTTGACCGCCTTGCAGAAGGGTTACAGTAATTTGGCCCGCCATATTAAAGCCATGCGGCAGTATAACGTTCCTGTGATCGTAGCGATCAACAAGTTTGCATCTGATACTGAAGCAGAACTTCAGTGTTTGCAGAAATTATGCAGTGCTGACGACGTGGAGGCAAAGTTGGTAGATGTTTGGGGTCAAGGTAGTCGAGGTGCCAGTGACTTAGCTGACACAGTGATACGTTCGTGCTCTTCTGAAAAGCATTTTAAACGGTTATATTCTGATAAGGATCCGTTGGAAATAAAGGTGGAAACGATAGTCCATCAGATATATGGCGGGAGCAAAGTTGTATATGGCAAAAAGGCTCAAAAACAGTTGATTGAATTTAAACAGCGCGGTTGGGATAAAATACCCATCTGCATGGCAAAGACCCAGTATTCTTTCAGTGATGATGCCAGTTTGTTAGGTGCTCCTACGGGATTTGCGATCCATGTGCGAGAGTTCATACCTAAACTGGGAGCGGGTTTCATTGTTGCGCTGACCGGTAATGTGCTGACCATGCCTGGGCTGCCTAAAAAACCTGCCGCCAATGGTATCGATGTTGATCCAAACGGCAGGCTGTCAGGTCTTTTTTAAAGGATATTCTTGCTTTTTCCATAGCAAGTAATTAAAACCTTCGACTAAGTAATATTTGTCGATCAAGCAAATTAGTGTGTTTGCTAATGATAAAAATTGTCCTGCAATAGCTCTCCACAAAGTTGTTTTAAACCAGAGTATTATGATCTCCAGTGTCAATTTATGAAAATTTTTTGAAAAATAAAGGACGTCGATGTCATGCCAATTTATGCACTATTAGTTTTTGCGGTGTTAATTTTAGATCAAGCAGTCAAGTTTTACGTGCAACAACAAATTCCCTTGAACCATAGTATGATTTTGCTTCCTGGCTGGTTGTCTTTAGCACATATTAGAAATTATGGTGCTGCTTGGAGTATTTTAAATGGCCAACAATGGTTTTTTATGATAATTTCAGTCGTTGCTATTGTAATCGTGATCTATTATTTTTTAAAATTATGGAAAAACTGGGGTTATGCTTTAGGATTGACGTTGATCTTAGGCGGAACTTTGGGAAACTTTGTCGATCGGTTACGCTTGGGTTATGTCGTAGATATGTTTGAATTAGATTTTATCAATTTTCCGATTTTTAATGTGGCGGATTGTTGTTTAACTGTCGGAGTGCTCGTAATATTGTTAGCAATGTTAAAGGATGAGTAATTATGAAAAAGTTTACGATCACTACTCAAAGCGGGCGCTTGGATCAGGTACTTACTCGCCACTTGCAAACAAAGTCGCGTTCGGCAGTCAAAAAAATGATTACAAACGGTGATGTTTTAGTTAACGGGCAAAAATCTAAACCTCGTTATCTGGTCCAAATCGGTGATGAGATCGGCATAATGGAGTCAAAGCCGCAGCCGACTGGGTTAATAGCACAAAAGATCCCGCTAGACATCGTTTATGAAGATGACGATGTTTTAGTTGTGAATAAGCCGGCGGGAATGGTCGTCCATCCTGCCCCTGGGCATCCAGACCATACCTTGGTCAATGCTTTACTCTACCATTGTCCTTTGTCGACCATCAATGGTACACTGCGTCCTGGGATCGTCCACCGGATCGATCGTGACACGTCTGGACTATTGATGGTGGCAAAAAATGATCATGCACATCAATGCCTGAGTCAGCAGCTGAAGGATAAAACAACTACCAGGGAATATCTTGCGTTGGTTCACGGTGTGATCAAGGAAAATCAGGGGACGATCGATGCACCTTTGGCACGCCACCCAAAAGAGCGAAAAAAGCAGGCAGTGGTTGCTGGTGGGCGGAGAGCTGTTACTCATTTTAAAGTTATTACACGCTATCAGAATTATTCGTTGATCAGTTGTAGGCTCGAAACGGGGCGCACACACCAGATCCGGGTACATCTCAAATATATTGGTCATCCTGTTGCCGGTGATCCTGTCTATGGCCCAAAACATACTTTGTCTGGTCAGGGGCAGTTTTTGCATGCTGCCAAGCTTGGTTTTGATCACCCAGTGAGTGGAAAACGGATGGAATTTCAAGCAGCTCTGCCGGACTATTTTAAAAAGGCTTTGGTTGAACTTGACAAAGGTGTCAAGGATTAGTACAATAATAAAAATTGAATGTCCTTTTAAGAGTTAGTCCAGAGAGGCTAAAAAAGGCAGCATCGTTGAATAATAAGCTTTTGACGTAAAATCAACTAAGAAATTTAACGTCCGGCTTGCATCCTCAGATGGCTGCAGCCGGGCTTTTTTTATACCGGATTTTAATGACATTCAACTGTTTCTGAGCGAAACTTGACAGAAGCAAAATTTGTAAAAAGGAGAAATTACTTTGCCCAAAGAAATATACGATGCCATGGCCATGAAGCGAGCTTTGACGCGGATCAGTTATGAGATCATCGAAAATAATAAAGGTGTAGAAAATCTTGTCTTGGTAGGGATCAAAACGCGCGGTGTATTTTTGGCGAAACGAATAGCGGCTCGCTTAGAGCTATTAGAAGATGCGAATGTTCCTGTTAATGAGCTTGATATTTCACACTACAGAGACGACATTGATGTTCACAGTTCAACAGCGGCTAAGCAGGTAGCTGAGTTTAAAAATGATGTTACAGACAAAAACGTGGTCTTGGTAGATGATGTTTTATTTACGGGCAGAACGATTAGAGCTGCACTTGACGCTATCATGGATCAAGGCCGTCCGAATCAAGTCAGACTGGCTGTCATGGTGGATCGCGGACATCGCCAATTACCTATCCGTGCCGAATTTGTTGGCAAAAATATCCCGACTGCTTGGGGTGAAAAAGTGGCGGTATATATGGATGAAGTCGATGGCAAGGATGGCATTGAACTTCTGTAACAGTGGGACAACGTGCATATCTGAAATGATGGCGCAGATCCTATGTAGAAATATTGATGAAAATTTATTGAGGACCTTTTAAATGACTCCAGCGAGAGCGTAACGGTTAGCAACAAATGTGACAGTAAAAAAGATGGTGCAAACTGTCCATTTGCCTAGATAAAACGACCGGGGTCATTTATAAATGAACCCCGGTCGTTTTCTTGTTTTAGCATGATAGAGAAATAATCTGCGAATTGAACATGACATTAAAACTTTTATCAGAATGAAGGAAATGAGGATTTATGAAGGATTTGAAGGAAAAAGAGTTTAGAAATGAGGAGGCGATCTTAGACATCTCTGACAAACCGAGTTTGTCTCACTGGCTGGTTTTGTCGATCCAACATCTTTTTACTATGTTTGGTGCTACTGTTTTAGTACCTCTGCTGATTGGGATCAACCCGAGTATTGCACTTTTTGCCTCGGGCGTAGGGACACTGGTTTACATACTTTGCACTAATGCTAAGATCCCCGCTTACTTAGGCTCGAGCTTTGCGTTTGTTGTGACGATGCAGGCTTTGATGAAACAATTCGGTTATCCGGCTGTAGGCCAAGGTGCAGTATCGGCGGGGTTAGTTTATGTTGTAGTGGCATTTCTGATCTCAAAGTTTGGCTCGGCCTGGATGGATAAGGTCTTGCCTCCTGTCGTAGTTGGACCGATCATTATTATTATTGGTCTTTCTTTGGCCACAACAGCCGCCAATGATGCAATGTTCAAGAATACACACTACGACTTGATGTATTTTGGAGTTGCCATATTCACCTTAGTTATCACGGTGATATTTAATATGTTTCTTAAGGGTTTTCCCAGTATGATTCCGGTCTTACTAGGGATAGTATGCGGTTATTTAATGGCTCTGGCTGTGGGGATCGTTGATCTAGGGCCAGTCACGTCTGCTAAATGGTTTAGTTTGCCTGCTTTCGATATGATGTTTGTTAATTATCATTTCAAATGGTATCCAGCGGCTATTATCGGGATGGCTCCGATTGCATTTGTGACAATGACAGAGCATATAGGCCACGTAATGGTTTTAAATAAATTGACAAAAAGGAACTTTTTTAAACACCCTGGTTTGCATAAGACTCTGTTAGGCGACGGTCTTTCTACAGTGATCGCTGGTTTTGTCGGGGGCCCGCCAACCACTTCTTACGGGGAAAATATTGGTGTGTTAGCGATGACAAAAGTTCACAGTGTGTGGGTAATTGGCGGAGCGGCATTTTTTGCGATCGTCTTTAGTTTTTGCGGTAAAATCGCTGCTTTGATCCAGTCGATCCCAACACCTGTCATTGGGGGGATCTCTTTTCTTTTATTCGGAATGATTGCTTCCAACGGTTTGCGGATCTTGGTCGATTCGAAGATCGACTATGAAAAGAAACGAAATTTGATTATTACCTCAGTTATTTTAGTTGTGGGCATCGGAGGAACATATTTACAGTTAGGAACATTCCAATTAACCAGTATTGCCTTGGCAACACTTTTTGGGATCATCTTGAACCTGGTTTTACCAGATAAAGCAGTTAGTGAAAGATAATGAGCAAAGAACTAAAGGAGATGACCATCTAAGTAAAACTAAATTGAATTGTTGCAGTTGAATTTCTGAGAGAGTCGCGGCATAGATACTGAAATTAATGGAGGAGATCATATCATGTTAAAAGCAGCGCAAGTTTTATTACCCAATTTCGTTTCAGTTCAAGATCTTGACTCACAACAAGTCGTCAGCCTGATAGAGCGGGCCGAATATTTCAAACACGATGGGCAAATTCCTGAATTTGCTGGGAAGATCAATGTTGCGAACTTGTTTTTCGAAAATTCTACGCGGACTAAACTAAGTTTTACCATGGCAGAAAAAAAACTGGGCCTCGATGTTTTTCCTTTCTCGGCTGAAACCAGTTCAGTCCAGAAAGGGGAATCTTTATATGATACTTTACTGACAATGTCGGCTATCGGCATAGACTTGGCAGTGATCAGGCATCCCAAAAATAATTATTATCAGGATCTATTCGATCAGCCAAATTCGCAGATGAGCCTGGGGATCTTGAATGCTGGCGATGGTTCAGGCCAACATCCGTCCCAGTGTCTGCTTGATCTGATGACTATCCACGAGGAATTTGGCAACTTTGCTGGATTAAAAGTGGCCATTGTCGGCGACCTCAAAAATTCACGAGTCGCTCGCAGCAATATGCAGTTACTGACCAGACTTGGGACCAAAGTAATTTTTTCAGGCCCACGTCAGTGGTTTACCGATGAATTTGCAGGGTATGGAGAGTATCTTCCAATAGATCAACTTCTTCCGTCGGTGGATGTTTTGATGCTCCTGCGCGTGCAACACGAAAGGCATACTGATTTGGGAGAAGAAAAAAAATTTGACGGTTCAGATTATCACGAAAAATATGGTTTAACTAACGAGCGTTACCATCACATGCGGCCAACTGCGATCATCATGCACCCAGGCCCAATCAACCGCGGGGTAGAACTGGCTGGAGATCTGGTCGAAGCTCCTCGTTCCCGGTTTTTTGCTCAGATGCAAAATGGGGTATATATGCGAATGGCGATGCTTGAGGCTGTTATTCACGGCCGTGAATTAGGGAGGTCATAAAAATTGCCAACATCTACAGTGATCAAGAACGGGAATGTGTTGCTTGGTAAAGAAATTAAAAAACTTGATATATTGGTAAAAAATGGCCATATTGCTGCTTTGGGCCAAGGGCTTGAAGCAAAACACGTTGTTGATGCGTCTGGTTTGCTTGTTACACCGGGGTTGATCGACGTTCATGTTCATCTAAGGGAGCCAGGGCAAACAAAAAAAGAAGACATTGCCTCAGGAACTAAAGCTGGTGCCCATGGCGGTTATACGACTGTGTGTGCGATGGCAAATGTTGATCCGGTCCCTGATACTCCTGCACTCATGACAGACATCTGCCGCCGTAACTTGGCTGCCGGAAAGATCAGGGTATTGCAGTATGGTCCGGTCACGAAAAGATTAACGACAGATGCTTTGACTGATTTCACAGCTTTAAAACAGTCGGGTGCTTTTGCTTTGAGTAATGATGGTCATGGTATTCAAAGTGCTCAGACAATGCAGCGTGCACTAAAGAAAGCGGCAGAGGCACATATGATCTTAGCTGCTCATTTGCAAGACGACAGTTTATTTGCCGGCGGTGTTATCAATGAAGGACCAAAAGCGCGTGAGTTTGGAGTGCGCGGGATACCCGAAGTGAGTGAATCGTCCCAAGCTGCACGCGACCTGATTTTAACGCAGCAAACGGGCGCACATTACCATGTATGTCACGTATCTGTTAAGGAGACCGTAGAGTTGATTAGATGGGCTAAGGCTCAAGGGATCAATGTAACTTGTGAAGTAACACCGCACCATTTACTTTTAAATGATGGTGATATTCACGAGGCTGATTCAAATTATAAAATGAACCCCCCTTTACGCACGGTTTCGGATCAACAAGCATTATTGCAGGGACTTCTTGATAATACTATAGATATGATTGCAACCGATCATGCCCCGCATACAAAGGCAGATAAAGGCGGTGGCTTAACTCAAGCTGCTTTTGGGATCACTGGTCTTGAAACAGCATTCAGCTTATTGTATACCAACTTAGTCAAGACCCGTCAGGTGGGATTAGAGCAGTTGGTAAGCAAGATGACTACAGCACCCGCTAAAGCTTTTAATTTAGGAGATTGCGGCACTTTGCTTCCTGGAAACAGGGCTGATATTGCTTTATTTGACCTGGCACGTAGAAAAACGCTTGACCCTAAAGATTATTTTTCCAAGGGAGTCAATTCTCCCTTTAACGGGCAAAAAGTGTGGGGCGAAACAATGTTGACTATGGTAGAGGGAAAGATCGTTTATAAAGACAGTCCAACACTGCAAGGGAGGGCTTAGTTTGAAACGTTATTTAATTTTAGAAGATGGGACAGTTTATACAGGCGAAGCATTCGGCGCCGACAGGAGCTTGGTTGGTGAATTAGTTTTTACCACTGGAATGACGGGGTACCAAGAAGCGATAACCGATGATTCTTACGCCGGTCAAATATTGATGTTTACAAATCCGCTGTTAGGAAACTACGGAGTTTCTATGACGGACGAAGAATCATTAGTTCCTGGCTGTGTTGGAGTGGTGTGTCGACAAATAGCTCGTGTTGTAGATAACTGGAGTGCTTCGGATACCCTCCCTCATTTTCTGGAAAAGAAAGGCATTCCTGGTATCAGTGGAGTTGATACAAGACAACTAACTGAAAAGATACGGCAAAGGGGCACAATGCATGCAGTATTGGTTGATTCGCTCCCTACCCCGCATGAAGTTTCCAGGCTGATCAATTCTGATCAAGGCCTATCCATTGACCCTGCGGTTTTTACTAAGTCTCCTTACCGGATACCAGGAACAGGTTTTAATACCGTGGTAGTCGATTTTGGGGCCAAGGAAAGTATCCTCCGGGAATTGATCAAGCGCAATTGCAATATTGTGATCGTTCCAGGTGATTATACTGCGGAACAAATTATGGATTATCACCCTGCGGGAGTTTTGTTATCCAACGGTCCAGGTGATCCGACGGACCGCCCACAAGCCATTGAGATGATCAGAGAGCTCCAGGGGAAAACAGTCCTCTTTGGGATCTGTTTAGGTCATCAATTATTTGCACTTGCCAACGGAGCAAAGACTTACAAAATGAAATTCGGTCACCGCGGTTTTAATCACCCAGTCAAAGAAATTGCCACTGGCCAAGTGATGTTTACTTCACAGAACCACGGTTATGCAGTTGACGCTTCATCGATCGATCATCGGCTTTTAACAGAGACTCATGTTGAGATCAATGACCAGACTGTGGAAGGACTGCGACATAAAAAATATCCTGCCGCTTCTGTCCAATTTCATCCGGATGCTGCTCCTGGTCCGCATGATGCAGCTGATATTTTCGATGATTTTATTGCAATGGTAAGAAGAGAGCAGGAGGAAAAAATTGCCCAAAAGAAATGACATTCATAAAATTTTAGTTATTGGTTCCGGGCCGATCATTATCGGCCAAGCGGCAGAATTTGATTATTCCGGCACTCAGGCATGTTTGGCTTTGAAAGAAGAAGGATACTCAGTCGTATTGATCAACTCCAACCCTGCCACTATTATGACTGATACTGAGATTGCTGATCGTATTTATCTTGAGCCTTTGACTCTGGAATCTGTCGCTAAGATCATCCGGCAAGAGGCACCAGATGCTCTCTTGCCGACATTGGGTGGCCAAGTGGCTTTGAACCTGGCGGTAGCGTTGTCCGAGTCAGGCGTTTTGGATGAGATGCATGTGATTTTGCTTGGAACTGGACTTACTTCTATCGACCAGGCTGAAGACCGCGAAAAATTCAAGCAGTTGATGAAAGACCTCAAAGAACCAGTCCCAGCTTCAAAAACGGTTCAGTCAGCAAAAGACGCGGTAATTTTTGCCAAAGAAACAGGCTTTCCCGTCATAGTACGTCCGGCTTTTACGATGGGGGGAACCGGCGGAGGGATCTGTCACGATATTGAGGAATTGCAAGAGATCGTCAAGCACGGATTAGACTTGTCTCCTGTTGATCAGTGTCTGGTAGAAACGTCGATTGCCGGCTGGCGTGAGATCGAGTTTGAGGTAATGAGAGATGGAGCCGATAATGCTTTAGTCGTTTGTTCAATGGAAAATTTTGACCCAGTTGGTGTGCACACGGGCGACTCCATTGTTTTTGCGCCAACCCAAACATTGAGTGACAGAGAATACCAACTTTTGCGCGATTGTGCTTTAAAGCTCATTCGAGCCTTGAAAATCCAGGGCGGGTGCAACGTACAACTGGCTTTATCGCCTACCAGCATGGATTACTATGTGATCGAGGTCAATCCACGAGTTTCTAGATCTTCTGCTTTAGCTTCCAAAGCCACTGGTTATCCAATCGCGAAAATGGCAGCTAAAATTGCCGTCGGCCTGACATTAGATGAAATTAAAAATCCCGTCACTAAAACGACTTTTGCGCAGTTCGAACCTGCACTGGACTACGTAGTTGCTAAAATACCCCGGTGGCCTTTTGACAAATTTACGCAAGCTGATCATACGATCGGAACACAAATGAAAGCCACAGGCGAAGTAATGGCGATCGGACGCAACGCCGAAGAAGCACTTTCCAAAGCGGTCCAGTCTTTAGAAATCGAGACCAGGGATCTAAGTTTGAGTAAGACCAGACAAGCGAGCGAAGGTGTGTTAGCCAAGTATTTAGTCCATGCTACAGATGAGAGACTATTTTATATTGCAGAAGCTTTTCGTAGAAAATGGAGTTTGGAGGATGTTGCTGAATTAACTAAGATCAATCGCTACTTTTTAGATATAGTTAAACATATCATAGAAATAGCCACGAAGTGTGATACTAATGCCTTTGATCTAGAAATGCTTAAGTACGCTAAATATTATGGCATGAGTGATGAAACACTGGCTAAGTTATGGGGCGTAAATGAAGATAAAGTCAGAACATTTAGGATAAATAACCATGTTGTACCCGCTTATAAAATGGTTGATACTTGTGCGGCAGAATTTTCGGCAGATACACCTTACTTTTATAGTACTTATGGTGAAGAAAATGAGAGCCTTCCTGCGAAGAAAAAGTCTGTTATCGTGATTGGTTCAGGGCCGATCAGGATCGGGCAGGGCGTCGAGTTTGATTATGCGACGGTTCACTGTGTCGAAGCTATAAGGGCTGCTGGTTATGAGGCAATTGTCATGAATTCAAATCCCGAGACCGTCTCGACAGATTTTTCGGTTTCTGACAAACTCTACTTTGAACCGTTGACGGTTGAAAAGGTCTTGGACGTGATCCACCTGGAGCAGCCGTTAGGAGTGATATTGCAATTTGGCGGACAAACGGCGATCAACTTGGCTGGACCATTGGTGAAAAATGGTGTCAAGATACTTGGTACAGATTTAAGATCACTGGATCAAGCTGAGGATCGCAATGAATTTGATAAAGTCATTAAAAAATTGGACTTGAGACAACCGCAAGGAATGATCGCGCAAAATAGTGATCAGATCCGTGATTGCGCTAAAAAACTTGGCTTTCCCGTCTTGGTGCGGCCAAGCTACGTTTTGGGCGGAAGAGCAATGCAGATCATAGCAGATGAACATGAATTAGACCAATACCTGAACACAAATCAGGCAATTTTGGAAAATAATTCTATCTTGATCGATGAGTATGTCCAGGGGAGAGAATGCGAAGTAGATGCCTTGTGCGATGGCAGGGAAGTACTGATCCCCGGGATCATGGAACATATTGAGAGGGCTGGGATCCACTCAGGGGATTCAATGGCAGTGTATCCTCCCCAGCATCTGACAGCCGCTATAAAAAAACAGATCACGTTGATCACTCGAAAACTCGCATTAGAGCTGCATTGCCGCGGAATCATGAATGTTCAGTTTATCATTGCTGATAACCAAGTTTATGTCTTGGAAGTCAATCCGCGCGCTAGCAGAACGGTTCCATTTTTAAGCAAAATCACCGGACTTGAAATGGCTCAGACAGCAACACAGATCATTTTAGGTAAAAGTTTGGCAGAACTTGGTTTACAGGAAGGTCTATTACCTGAACCAGCCGAAAAATTTGTCAAAGCCCCGGTATTTTCCTTTAGCAAATTAAACCGCAGTGACAGTATTTTGGGTCCGGAAATGAAATCAACCGGTGAAGTTATGGGCAGTGGGAACACGTACGCGACAGCTCTTTATAAGGCGTTCCTCGGCGCCGGTGTGTCACTGCCGCCAAATGGCAATGTTTTATTTACAGTGGACAAGTCAGACGAGCAACAAATGCTCGCTGTTGCCAAGCGTTTTTCACGGATCGGCTATCGAATTTTTGCACAGGCAGAAACGGCAGCGACTTTGCAAGCGGCAGGATTAGTCACGGTTAATGTGAAAAGCGATGAAGGCAGCTCGAAAAATATTTCAAAAATATTAAGTCTGTTATCTTCAGAAAAAATTGATTTGGTGATAAATACAGCTGGGCAAGATGATGAGGACGATCCTGACGGTTATCAGATAAGAGAAAGGGCTTTGCAGCATAATATCCTTTTATTGACTTCTCTGGATACTGTCGAGGCGTTATTATTTGCCTTAGAAGACCGATTTTTAACGGCTGTCCCGTTAACAAACTATTAACATCAGAAAGGCCATTCCGCAGTGTTGTCAAAGGAGATAAAAATGAACGAAGATCGTTTAAGCGTTAAATTACCTGGGCTGACATTAAAAAATCCAATCATGCCTGCCAGCGGCAGTTTCGGCTTTGGTGACACTAAGGCAGCAGGTTCATTTGATCTGAATAAACTGGGTGCAATAGTGCTAAAAACAACTACACCGCAGGCCAAATTAGGTAATCCGCAACCTCAGATCGCTGTCTTGGATAATGGTGTCTTAAACTCTGTTGGATTGACCAATCCCGGAGTGGATGCCGTTATCAAGGAAAAGTTGCCAGCTTTCCGGGCTCGTTTTCCCACGCTTCCAGTGATTGCTAGTGTAGCTGGAGAAAGTATTCATGACTATGCATTAGTAGCACATAAGCTAGCTTTGACACAATTGGTTTCGGCACTTGAATTAAATGTTTCCTGTCCCAACGTTTCTAGTGGTGGTATGCAATTCGGGGTTTCTCCGCAAGCAATCAAAGACTTGACTAAAATGGTCAAAGATAATGTTGATATTCCAGTGTATGTCAAACTCACTCCTAACGTTACAGATATCAGTGCATGTGCTAAAGCAGCACAGGCCGGGGGTGCTGATGGCTTGACCATGATCAATACTCTTGCTGGCATGCATATTGACCCGTTCACTCGACGACCCGTTTTGGGAAATAAGACTGGCGGCTGGTCCGGACCAGGGATCAAACCGATTGCAATCAGGATGATCTATCAGGCAGCCCATGCGGTTGACCTGCCGATCATTGGTGTTGGAGGAATTACTTCCGCTCTAGACGTAATAGAAATGTTTTTAGCAGGCGCGAGTGCCGTTCAAATAGGAACAGCTCAATTTTCGGATCCCATGGCCTGTCTGAATATTGTACAGGATCTCACAAAAGAATTGGATAAGTTGCATATTACAACTTTATCGAAATTAAGACGTGCAGTAAAAAGGAGGTTTAAAAATGAGAGATGATCGGCCGATAATTGCCTTAGATTTTTCTGATAAAACACAGCTGGATCAATTTTTAAATAAATTTCCAAAAACAGAAAGATTATTTGTCAAGATCGGCATGGAGTTATTTTATAGTGCTGGTCCGGATCTAGTAAAAGAAATGGAAACGCGCGGCTATGATGTATTTTTGGATTTAAAGTGTCATGATATCCCACATACTGTGGAAGCGGCAATCAAAAGTATTTCCAAGTTAAATGTTACTTTAACTACAGTCCATGCCAGCGGCGGTCTGCAGATGATGAAAGCAGCCAAGAGAGGTTTGACAAAAAGTCAAGTAGATACTAAGATCTTGGCCATTACTCAATTGACTTCAACTTCACGATCTATGCTTCGTGATGAACAGTTGAGCAATGTCAGTATAGAAGAAAGTGTGGTTAATTATGCTCGACTGGCTAAGCAAGCTGGTTTGGATGGAATTGTATGTTCTGCTTTTGAAGTTGGACCGATCAAAAAATCGACAGATTCAGATCTCCTGACTGTAGTGCCGGGGATCCGTTTACCAAGTGATAGTCATGACGATCAAAAAAGAGTCGTTTCTCCCGCACAGGCACGCACAATGGGGGCATCGATGATAGTTGTTGGTCGTAGTATTACCTTAGCAAAGGATCCATATCAAGCTTATGTTAAGGTCAAAAGGTCCTGGGAGGGGAAAGAAAAAAGATGAGAGAAATTGCCGAAAAACTTTTAGATATTAATGCAGTCAAACTATCGCCAAGTGAGCCCTTTACCTGGGCAAGCGGTCTTAAGAGTCCAATTTATTGTGATAACCGTTTGACGATCAGTTATCCAACAGTTAGAAAAGAGATTGCAGCCGGTATCAAAGATTTGATCAAGCAGTATTATCCGGAAGTTGAGATGATCGCTGGTACAGCCACTGCAGGGATCCCTCACGCTGCGTGGGTCGCGGAGTTACTGGACTTACCTATGACCTATGTTCGTTCCCACCCCAAGGATCATGGACAAGGAAAGCAAATCGAGGGAGTATATTCAAGCGGTCAAAAAGCAGTATTGATCGACGATCTCTTATCGACGGGTGGGAGTGTACTTCAAGCTGCCGGTGCTTTAACCGACGCTGGAGTTGAAGTGCTAGGAATTGTAGGGATCTTTAACTATGAATTAAGTAAATTACATGAAAACTTCGCACACCAAGGTTTGACCTATCATACCTTGACAAACTATTCTGAATTACTCGCAGCAGTAGATTCAAGAAAAGCTTTTTCTGGTCCGGAGATAGACTCGATGTATCGCTGGAAACAAGATCCTGTCAACTGGTATCAGCAAACTAAGCATTAACCATCTCTTGGAAAAACAAAGAAAAAATTCAAATAATGTTATTCTTATCTTGCGAAATACTATTTTTGCAAGTTTTTCTATTTGTTAGCTTGTTTGATAAAAATCAAATCAAAGTGTAAACTTATGGTTAGTATCAGAATATAATACAGGGGACAAGCTTTCAAAAAGACGGCATTGCAAGTGTTGGGTATTGCAAGATCCAATATTTATAATACACAAACTGAGTCCTCGCTTATTCGCGAATTAAGACGCTATTTGTTGCAAAACATAGAGCATAAAATGGTTAATGGATAAATACAGTATTATTATTGTTGTTACTTATTTACAGGGTCACTCTGCTTGAAGGTTATTTGTAAAAAAGAGAGTCTTAAAAGCTCATCGACGCTAAATATTTTTTTATTTAGTGTTAAATTAATTTTTTCTTGATATAATTATAAGCGTGGGGGAAAATAATGAAAGTTGATGCTATTTTACTCGATCTAGCATGGTGACCCAGAGTGCACATCAGTGATGGGTCACTAAAATGGGAAAGTTGGTAAAAATCTTTTGCTATTTAAGAAAATATAACTGACTCACCTGAACGCAAAGTTAATTGATTATATGAAAAAGGCAATTTTGTCATCTTTGTACACAGATGGTTATCAGCCAATGTCTTGATGGATCGGGCTTTTAAAATTAATTTTCATTGTTTGAGATAAAAACGAAAAGGGGTTGTATTTTATGAAGACACAATATGAAAGTATTTTTTCTTCCAAAACATTAACTTATTTTTTGCAGTTAGCTGAGACGATGAGCTATACGCAGGCTGCACAAATTTTAGGGATCACTCAGCCAGCTTTGACACAACAAATAAAAAAATTGGAGCGCAATGTTGGTGCACCATTATTTTATTCGGTTGGGAAAAAGCTGCATTTGTCCGATGCAGGTTACACCATGCTCGATGCAACTCATCAGATCTATGAAATGCTCAATCGCGCCACTGATGAGATCCAGCAGTCTACTAGCCCGGATTTGGGTGAGATAAATATTGGGATTTTATCTTCCATAGATACAGGTGTTTTCTTTGAATTTGTTATTGATTACTATAAACGACACCATGATATCAAGATCACGATTTATTCTTTGACCAGAAAAGAAATTTGGGAAGGGTTAGAAAATAATCAGCTTGATCTAGCGATAATGTACATACCTGATGAAAATATCAAGAACTGGAAGCCGTACGAGTCTAAGAAGATACTGGCAGAAAATCTGTTGTTTGTTCACCAAAATGACAAACTGCAAAAGAGGAGAAGGATCAAGTTAAAAGACACTTTGAGCCGCTCCTGGGTCGGCTTTCCCCAAGATTTTTATGTTAATACGCAGATCCGCGAAGCTTACAGGGATGAGAATATCGATGCTCCCCATTTTGCTGCACGTTTCACGCAGCCTAGCCAATTGTTGAAGTTTACCGAAGGCACCGGTAATTATACAGCCTTGCCGGCCTCATTCGTATTTGCCAATGAAAATGAGACTAGTAATTTTCACACGGCTTTGTTTGAACCTACAATCAGTTTCGAGATGGCCTACGTTTACCGGAAGGGGAAGGCTGAGATTCCGCGGATCTCTAATTTCTTCCAAGAATTCGATCAATATTTATCGCGCGAAGATTATGTCGCACGCTTGACAGAATTTAAGCAAGAGCCATAAAGTTAGATAAAGTGCAAAAGACTTTGTAACTATAAAATCAGTTGTTCTATTTGACTATTTAGGATAAGGAGATCTTAAAATGAAAGAATTAGTTTTTGGACACAAGAACCCAGACACAGATGCCATTGTAGCAGCGAAGGCATATTCATATCTTTTGAATCAGTTAGGTTATGACACTGAAGCAGTTGCTTTGGGAGAACCAAATGATGAAACAAAATTTGTACTCGATCATTTTGATGAAGAATATCCGCGGGTCATCACAAAGGCTGCACCTGAAACTAAGGAAGTAGTTTTAGTTGATCATAATGAAGCTCAACAAAGTGTGGATGATATAGCTGATGTAACTGTCACCCACGTCATTGATCACCATAGGATCGCTAACTTTAGTACTTCGGCTCCCTTATATTATCACGCCGAACCGCTTGGATGCTGCAGTACGATTATTTTTAAAGAATTCAGGGAAAGAGGAGTGCAAATCCCTGCCAAGTTAGCAGGATTAATGCTGTCAGCTATTATTTCTGACACCTTATTATTTAAATCCCCAACAACGACCGATGTGGATGTCGCTACAGGTAAGAAACTGGCTGATATTGCTGGAGTAAATTATGAAGAGTATGGTTTAGCAATGCTTAAAGCCGGCACCAACCTAGCAACTAAAACTGCTGAAGAACTAGTCACTTCCGATGCCAAATCCTTTGACATGGGAGGAAAATCTATTCGAGTTGATCAAATAAATACTGTTGATCTCTCAGAAGTTTTTGCACGAGAAGATGAATTACGCTCGGCAATTTTGCAGCAAAACAAAGATAATGGCTATGATCTATTCTTACTGATGGTTACTAATATTTTGGATTCTAATACGCGACTTTTAATCCTTGGGGAAGGGCAAGAAGAAGTTGAGAAAGCCTTTGGTAAAAAGATCAAGGATGATAAGATCGACTTGCCTGGAGTTGTATCTCGTAAAAAACAGGTCGTGCCGCCAATGGAAAAAGCTTTTAAATAAAATTGAGTACAAAGCGCAACGTTTAAACTGCCAATCAGGTGGGTTTGGCGTTGTGTTTTTTAGTGTGATAAAAAATAAATAAAAAGTTACTTTAACTTTATATAAAAAATCAAAACCATCAACAAGAGGAAGCCTGAAATCATTAGAAATACTTTTTTTTACGTAAAATTAAACGTATAATAAAAGGAAAGATTATTCTGGAGTGATTTAATTGAGCCAAGAAAAAAGAGTGGAATTGATCAAACAGTTATTAGAAGAACGACAAGAATTATCTACCAAGGATATTATGAATGAATTTGGAATATCACAAGATACAGCTCGTAGAGATATCGTTTTACTGACTCAGCGGGGTGAAGTAAGGCGGACGCATGGAGGGATATTACCATTAGACTTTGGTAGGAGTGTTCCTAATTATCAGAGCCGTTTAGCTCGTTTTAGTAAGCCGAAAACCCAAATGGCACTTGAAGCAGTTAATTATTTTAAACCTCAGCACGTATATTTCGTAGATTCTTCGACCATTTTATTGAAGACCTGTCAGAATTTAAATATTCCTTTAACAGTTGTTACACATTCTCTTGATAATTGCATAGCTCTTGCACAAAATAATAAGGTTACGGTCAAAATATTGAGTGGGACGCTAGACCATGATAACCGATTTTTTTATTCTAATTTGGCTATGGAAGAATTACAGGATGTTATGTTTGATACTGCCTTTGTTGCAGCATCAGGAATAGATCAAAATGGCATTTATTTGCTTGATCAAGATGATGCCGAAATTGTTGGAATGGCCGTTAAGCGGGCTCGTCGGGTTATTTTGGTTGCTGAGCACCAAAAATTTGTTAACAAATCCTATTACCGCATTTGTTCTTTAGATAATATTTCGTTGTTTATTACGGACAAAATGCCTTCTAAAAGGCAACAGCAATTATTTTCACCGGAAACGAAGATCAAAGTTGCGGCAAGTATAAATAAAAAATAAATAAATCATAGAATTTGTTACTTAAATTGCACTTTAATGGGACCAGGTTGCTATAATATATAGTATTAACTTGAGAAAGAGGCGTGATCAAATGGCTTTAAAGCATAAGTTTAACCAACAAGTCGAAAGAGTCGCGATTTCTGACATTCGGCAATTCGATACAGATGTAAGTCAGATCCCAGGAATCATTAAATTAACCTTGGGTGAGCCAGACTTTAATACTCCCGAGCATATTAAACAAGCAGCGATCGACGCGATAAATGATGATTGGTCGCACTATACACCAAATCCTGGCATACCTGATCTACGTAAGGCAGCAGCAGATTATTATAATGAAAAATACCATTTGAATTATCGGCCTACGCAGGTGATCTCAACAATTGGGGCAACCGAAGCAATTTCTGCAGCCTTACAGACGATCCTAAATCCAGACGACGTTGTTTTGGTTCCCACACCAGTATTTCCGATCTATATTCCTATTACGCAGATCAACCATGGTCAATGTGTAACTATTGACACCAGTGACGACAATTTTATTTTGACTCCAGAAAAACTCAAAGCAACGATTGAGGCTAACAAAGAGCGTAATATCAAAGCACTAGTTCTTGTCTATCCAAGCAACCCCACGGGGGTAACTTATGACAAAGACCAATTGCAGGCATTAGCACAAGTTATTAAAGAAAGCGGTATGTGGGTGTTGTGTGATGAGGTCTATGCGGAATTGACTTACACTGGAGAGCATACTAGTTTGGCAGAATTTTTACCAGATCAAGTATTATTTGTTTCTGGACTGTCTAAATCCCATGCTATGACTGGTTGGCGAATGGGATTTCTGATGGGTCCAGATGATTTTGTGAAGCAAGCAGTCAAAGCCCATCAGTACATGGTGACGGCTCCAACTGACAATGTTCAATTTGCCGCTTTGGAGGCATTAACTTTCGGGAAAAGAGATAGTGCCCCGATGAAGGAAGAGTATTTAAAGAGAAGAGATTTCATGCAGTCCAAGCTGGAGGAAAGCGGATTTACAGTGGCAAGTCCTGATGGAGCATTTTATTTGTTTGCTAAGATCCCCGCTCAATTTGGGACGGATTCATGGAAATTTGTGCGTGCTTTGGCAAACAAGGCGCATGTTGCCTTGATCCCAGGCGTTTCATTTGGGCCTGGAGGAGAAGGTTATGTCAGGCTCAGCTATGCTGCGTCATTAGACACTCTTTCTCTTGCAGCTGACAGGATCAGCGAATTTGTACAAAATAATTAATCGAATAATGTGTGGAGGCTGAAGGAATTTGGACGTAAGTACAAAAAGACGACCGATCGGTGTCTTTGATTCTGGCGTTGGCGGCATTAGCGTTTTAAGGGAATTATATAAGTTAATGCCAAATGAAACCTATTTGTTTTATGGAGATTCCAAAAATGCACCTTATGGCACTAAAACAGCTGAGGAAGTTTATCAGTTAAGCCATGAGATCGTGGAAAAGTTTATTTCAGAAAATGTTAAAGCTGTCGTTATTGCTTGTAATACAGCCACCAGCACCGCTATAGTACGGTTGCGTCAGGAATATCCGGAACTGATCTTTGTCGGTCTGGAGCCTGCTGTAAAACCTGCGATCTTACGCAAAAAAGACTCCGAAATCGTAGTAATGGCAACAAAATTGACTTTAAGAGAAAAAAAGTTTACCGATTTGATCAGTCAATATGAAGGACAAGCAAAAATTGTGAAGCTGCCAGCTTCTAATTTGGTTGAGTTTGTAGAGCGCGGGGAGATTCAAGGACCAAGGTTAGAAAGCTATCTAACCCGAATCTTAAAGCCTTATTTAGGTCAGGTAGATTCGATCGTGCTGGGCTGTACCCATTTTCCTTTTGCTCGTAAAGCGATCCAAAAAATTGTTGGCCACGATGTGTATATTGTCGACGGTGCTTTTGGTGCAGCTAAGCGTTTGGATGACGAGTTGAGAAAATGTAATTTGGAAAATGACCTTACTGGTAAAGGAAAGGTAATTTTTTATAACAGTAATCCTGATCCCGCGGAAATTGAATTAAGTCATAAACTTTTTGCTTTATAATTACAACTCCAGAGCTAAAGGTGATGTTAATAAGATGTTGAAAGTGAGATTAGCGGTCCAAGATGACTTGACAAAAGTAATGCAAATTTTTGTCCAGGCGCAAAGTTTCTTAGCACAGTGCAAGATCCCGCAATGGCAGGATAATACTCCCAATAAATCTGTTTTTTTAACTGATATCAAGCAATCTGACCTTTGGCTCCTGGTGGATGACAAACAAGAGATTTTGGGCATTGCAGCTCTTAAAAAGGGACCCGACCCATTTTATTTGCACATATCAGAAGGTAAGTGGTTATCAGATCGGCCTTACTATGGCATTCATCGTTTTGCTTTAAGCGACAATGCTCGTGGACGCCATTTAAGCAGGAAATTTATGGGACAATTACTGCAAATAATATCGAAATATGGTATTGACCACGTGCGGATAGATACGCATCCAAAAAATGAAGGAATGCAGCGTGTAATCAGAAATGCCGGTTTCAGCTACTGTGGTATTGTAGAAGTTACGCAGGAACAGAGTGATCCAGTTAGAAAAGCGTATGAATTGACATTACATTAGGGGTAATCTATTTGAAAAAGCAACGATATAAGACACTGATCTTTGACTTAGACGATACTTTGCTAAATTTTAAGTCAGCAGAAAACCAGGCACTAACGGCTTTATTTGGTGAGTTTAGCATTGAATCAAACCAGAAAGTTTTCCATGATTTTAGCATTTTTAACGAAAGCTTATGGAAAAAATTAGAAAGAAAAAAAATTACGCGGTCGCAATTATTTCAAGAGAGATTCCATATTTTTTTCAAACACTATTTTAATATAGAAGTTGACGGGATGTCTTGTTCAAATCGTTACTTGTCGTACTTGTCTAGAGGGCATGAAGAGATTTCTGGAGCCAGAGAGACATTATCACAATTATATTCAACCAAGAAAGAGCTTTTCTTAGCAACGAACGGAGTTTCATTTGTCCAGGAAAGACGGCTCCGAGAAGCAAAAATGGCAGAATTTTTTGACCAGGTTTTTGTGTCAGAAAAAATAGGCTTTGATAAACCGGATAGAAAATTTTTCGAATATGTTTTTCACCATTCGGATGCATTACCAGAAAAAGCAGTCATTATCGGTGATTCTTTGAGCTCTGATATCTTGGGTGGCTCAAACGCAGGCATCGATACGATTTGGTTTAACCCTCGTAATATTCCCAATCATTCTCAAATAGCACCGACCCATGAGGTGGGTACTTTGGCAGAATTACTGCAATTTGTTTAAGAATTTTAATTAAAATTTGGATATTTCCATTGAGACGTTTATAATAAAATTATAGATAAAATTTGTCATGGCATACGATCACGTCTATTTAACCAGCAAGACAGGGGGGACGCTTATGATCGAGAGTATCCGAGTAAAAAGAAAGCCTACTAAACCTATCGCTATTGGTGATGTCGTTCAATATCACGGAGGGACTTTCGTGATCATTAATATTTTAGGAGTTGAGGCCAAGCCATCCAAGGATAATGATCATAGTATATTTTACTATTGTCTCGGACAATTATATGGATCACCTGATCTCGCGGCCGACTACCTGACGACGGAAAACGAGTTACAGTTTTCTCCTACTCAATATCGCAATGTTCCGCAAGTTGGCGACATTTTCTTTGATAATACTCTTGGGATCTGGATCAAGATCACCGAAATCAGAGGGGTTCATTTTCATGGCTCCACAATGTCGGTTAATTTTAAGTTCTCGCCTATTAAAGAATGGGCTGGTAAAAAAATGGATCAGGCATTCACTGATGCTAGAGAACGTAATATGAAGCTGGTAAAGAATGATCCTAACAAATAAAAACCTTCGTTGTTTCTTTCTTAATTTAGAAAGTCGATCAACGAAGGTTTTTATTTCAACTAAGAGATTTAACCTCTTTGTCAATTTCTTCTTTCCTGGGTGTTACATAAAGAGTTTTTTGTCCTTCATAAATCACATAGCCAGGTTTGGCACCGTTTGGTTTGCGAATGTTTTTAACAGGAACATAGTCAACCGCCACGTTGGCAGAATCCCGTCCTTTTGAAAAATAGGCCGCTAACATTGCGGCTGTAGTCAATGTTTTCTCACTAGGATGACTGGCGGAAATGATGACATGGGAACCAGGCATGTTCTTGACGTGTAGCCAGATGTCCGTTTTTTTGGCGGTTCGCATGGTCAACTTATCATTTTGAATATTGTTTTTGCCAACTGATACTACGGTTTCGTCCGTAGTTAAAAATTTTTCCGGTTGACTTTGCTTGCTACTAGACTTTCTTTTCTTGGCTTTTCCAGTTTTTTTCTTTTTAAGGTATCCTTGCTGTTGCAATTCTAGCTTTATCTCAGGCAAATCACCTGGATCAGCTAACTCAATAGCACTAGCTAAAGATTCAAGATAGGTGATCTCCTCTTTCGTTAATTTAATCTGTTGATTTAGGAAACCGACAGCATTTTTCAGTTTTTGGTACCGTTTAAAATACTTTTGTGCATTTTGTGAAGGAGAAAGTTGTTTTGATAGAACTATTTTAATAGGCTGTTCGTCACTATAATAGTTTGGTAATTTTATTTCTGACATACCTCGTTTGATTTGGTACAAATAAGTTGTTAGCAATTCTCCTTTAATGCGGTAGTCAGACGCATTTTCTGTTGCATGCAATTCTTTAGTCTGTTTCTTTAATTTCCGTTGATTCTTGTGCAATTTAGAATTAACGACCCTGATCAGCTGAGCGCCTTGTTGTCTGACTCGATCATGTTCTGCTTTTTCTTGGTAAAATGCATCTAACAATTCACTTAGTGTTTGAAAACGTGAAATGACTTTATATTTTCCTGGGAAAAAGCTAAATTCCCGCTTGCCATTATTTTCTATGATAACTGGTTCAGGTTTATCTGTCTTAGACAAGAAAAATTGTAAGACTTCTTGTTGTGATGAAAAATTAGGTGAATGAAGCGTATCAGCTAAGAGCAAGGCAGATAGTTTAGAAACTCCCTGATAATAGTGGATCAGTTGTGACGCAAGTACATCTCTGTTAGGAAATCGTTTGGTCAATAATGCAATATTAAGCGAGTCGGTGTAAGGATCTACTTTATCCTGCTTTGGCGGCTTTTTGTACGTGGATCCAGGCAGCAAAGTTCGGTAGCGGTCCTGCTCGGCCGGTACATGTTTGATTGCATCGAGCACCTTTTTTTCTGTTGAATCTATTAAAATGACGTTACTGTGTCTGCCCATAATTTCGATGCTCAAAAGCAGTTTTACAAGGTCTCCGAGTTCGTTGCGTCTAGTAAAGGTCAAGTATATGACGCGGTCGTTTTGCAACTGCCAGATATTTTCGATCCTGGCGCCATCGAGATATTTCCGCAACATCATTGTAAAATTTGTGGGTATTTGAGGGTTGGCGTAGGGTATCTGTGTTACCTGGACCCGAGAATAGTTAGGATTGGCTGAAAGAAGTAAGGGATAATTGTGACGATCAGCTCTGATCGTTAGGATAACTTCATTTGTGTAAGGTTGAGAAATTTTTGCAACTCGGCCACCAAGAAGTAATTTTTTTAGTTCACTGACCATTGCATGTGCGAATAATCCATCGAAAGCCATTACGGGGTCCTCCTTTTTATTAAGAACACTACTATTTTAACCTTTATATCAATGAAGGGCAAAATACAATTTTCGCGAAATGTGATATTTTAAAAGTGGATTTGAGTCAAATTTTTAGACACAATTATGTATAATTTCTAACTAACTGCTACTTCTTTTTCATCTGGTGTTA
>CAKPZY010000005.1 GCA_934215475.1 uncultured Ligilactobacillus sp. | reverse complement strand
TTTCCAAATTCACAAATACTTTTAATAAGCTCAATACTGGGATTACCAGGATAATCTTTAACGTTAAGAATACCTAACCGAATAACATCTTGAGAAACTAGCATGGCACTTGCAGGTGACAATGCTTGTTGCAAATATTGAGCGGCCATAGTTTTACCGTTTCCTGAATTACCACGTAAAATAATTAACTTAGTCAACGTATACACAGCCTTCCATTATAAGAATTCAGGGCCCATTTATAACAAATGGATCCTCATTTTTATAAACATAATTTTTCTAGTTTTCCACGATTATTTTGGACGCTTTAACTCAAATTCTTTTCCTAATTCTGCGAAAGTATTTCCGGCTAGCCGTGAAATAGGGGCAATTTTTTTAGACTTGAGATATTCCTTGTTTTTATCAAAAACATCATCACTAAAATGATATCCAACCACATGTAAAAGCAATAGATCGGTCATGACCTTTTGAGCATTGTTTTTTAAGGGTATATATTTATATAAAGTAGTTTCTAATTGAATTGGGGTGCCCTTTATTCTTGGAACACCGATTAAGCAGCTATCCTCTAATTTTAAATGCGCTAGGTCAATTTCACTTAAATTTTTGTCAATGGAAGCACTGGTTGTATTCAGTGCCACTTTATTATTTAAATCTGCCACATGAACAACTGCTTCATGGCGCTTTAAAATATTTGCTGCAGTATGTTTTTGTTGACCATTATTCTCCCGCATAACCGCAATCATAATCAGAGGGATATCACTCGCAACTACATTGTAAAAGCTAAATGGAGCTGCATTAACTATCAAGCCATCAGCGGATAATGATGTAACCCACGCAATTGGGCGGGGTATTACACTACCGCTCAAAAACTTGTAATTTTGTTTACTATTCAGATCAGTCGATTTGTAAAACATTGTTTAATGCCTCCTAGATTATACTTTAGCGCATAAAGTAACTGACGATTTTGTTAATGTAAGCGTACTGTTTATACTAAACACTTTCAATAAATTGATCAAAAAGCAAGGCTGTCTAACATTTTCTCCGTGCTGACGTGAGCTATGTCTAAATAACGCAAAATTATTAATCTAGAAGAAAAAACGAGTGTCCATTTATAACCAATGGACACTGCACTTAATTAACATAAATTAAGCATATTAATACTAGCTTTGCTTACGATCATATTCTTTTCGTAAGATTGAGTAACTGTTTTCGTCACAAATTCCTAAATTATTTATTCCAGCTTGGCGTAATGTACCTTCGAATGACATACCGCTTTTTTTCATTACTTTGCTTTGTGAGTGCATTTGATGAAGCTTATCTACTAAAGTGGTTTTTCCACTAGCAGTTACACCACTCACAACAATGACTTTAGTTTTCATTGAGCTTGCCCTCTTTTAGCTGTTTGTTTTTATTGTGCAGCACACCAAATAAAAAAGCACGCTAATTATTAGTGCTCTAGTGCGCAAGTATGTATTGTAAAAAACCTTCAAGGATTCATTGCTCACAAATAGACCTTAAAATTTTATTGTTAAATAGTTTTTAGAAAGTGTAAGAAAGCTGATTTCGTCAATGCAGGTTGATCGACCATTAAGTTATGTCCTGTTTTATTTAATAAAAAGATTTCCCCTAGTTCGCTATTTGTTGCAAGTCTAAGCTGCTCTTTATAGCCAACTATTTGATCATTTTTTCCAACCATAATAGTAAAAGGAACGGAGTAGTTCTTAGACTTAAGCTCATTTTCATTTGGTAAAGGATAACTGTTTCCTTGTAGTGTTTTTATAAAAGTATTGTCAGCTTTTTTAAAGCCAGGGATCATTAGCCTTTGAAAATTTTGCCAACTTTTTGATGTGATAATCACATTCACATCTAGAAAATCTTGAAAAAACTCTTGGTTGTTTATCGGCATAACTCTATCAACAAAGACATTTGTATGCTGTCCTAATATTCTTTTAGACCTTTGCGCTGTCACTACTGGACCAATTAAGAACAAACCTAAAACTTGATCGGAAAGAACGTTTGCAATCGCTTGGGCAACATATCCGCCAAAGGAATGTCCATATATGACAAAAGGGTGATTTCCAATAATTTGTTTTATTGCAGAAATCACAGCCAAAACAATCTGATGAGTGGTAGCTTGTTTTAGCGCCGGACTATTACCCATTCCAGGAAGATCAAGATATATGCGTTGGTACTTCGAGGCGGATAAAAAAGGCTCAAAAAAATTACTGGTTGATTCTTTATCTAAAGACAATCCATGTAAAAAAATAATCGGCATACCACTGCCATATGTAGAGTAACTAATTGAATTTTGGGTTGTTTTGTCCATAAAATGACTTCTTTTCTGAGTAACTGACACTCCATTACTGCATAATGGGCCTTAAACTTTATCGTTTAGCTTTCCAATCATCTTTTAGCAACGACCAAACGTTGTCATCATGAAATCCGTCCTGTAACAACTCATGTTCTCGTAAGACTCCATCTAAATGAAACCCTGCTTTCTGGGCAACTTTATTACTTTTTTGATTATCAACGGCGGTATAAATTTCTATTTTGTGAATATCATACTCAGTAAAACCCAAAGAGCACAACCCCAGAATGCTTTTATGTATGATTCCTTTTCCAGAAAATTGAGTATCTAAAACATAGCCAAGCTCTGCGCTTTTATTTATTTTGTTAAATTGATTAAAACCAGTTGTGCCTACCAGATTATTTTTGTACCAAATCAAGAGATATAATGATTTGGTACGGCCAAAATCTTGCAGAACTGCACTTAGAAAAGCTTCTTCTTCATCGATCGTACCGATTTCTTCTTCTGTCGTTCCTGACCAAAGCCATTTGGTTAATTCTTTTCGATTTCTGTCAATAAGTTCAAGGAATGGTTTTGCATCTAACTTTGGCCGGGGCAAAGCAAGACTGATATCTTGATCTATTTTGTATGTGAACGTGATGATCATCCTCCTAACGAAGTAATTTGAAATGATTTTACTATATCCTTAAAAATAGGGTCCATTTTTCTTAACAGGCCCAAAGGTAGATTAATCCTGAGGCTTTTTGATCTTTTGTTGGTGCCACCACTTTAAAGAATTAGAACTGGTCATTTGAAGGTAGCTAAGTTGTTTCGGACCGCTACTATGATTAAAAGGGAGAATGAAAAACGCGCGGCTAAATTCATCGTTTTTAGGTATATAGGTTATTTCTGTATGTTTTAATTTATTCTGAGCCTGGGGATAAGTTTTTAATTCAATTTTATTATGGGACATTAATTTGAGAGTCGATTGTTTTTTCTGATTTTTAACTGTCAGGTACACACTCCGATCGTCCTTAGAAATTTTTTGCACGTGGTGATAAATGCTTACGCGATGATTTTGTTGGGTCCTAAAACCATTAGACTCTCGATTTTCAAGGATGGTAAACCCAATTGATATCAGCCAGACAGCGATCACACCAAATAATAATTTGCGAAAAAATATATTCTGGGTAATTTTACCTGCGATTTTAGTGAACTTACCAGTATTTCTGCTTTGTCCTACAAGATCGGCAAATTCAAGTACACCAGCAAAAATAAGTACTAAAATGCCGCCAATAAATGCAATATTCCAAACATATCCTTGTCCTAACATCTAATTGCCTCCAATCTAATATCAGATCAACTGTTACTATTTGGCTTAATTAATTATTAATTTAACCCAGGGAACGGAGCTTTTTAATGATTTTTTCAGCATACTATTCTTACCTAGTTGAATGTTAATGTCCCATCTAGTGATGCAATAAGTATACTACTTTATTGGTTTGTCGAAGGGTTTTAAGCACTATCAAGACGATGCCCCATTTACAAATTGTTATTTGCTAATTTGCCTAAGCATATACTCAGCAAATGAATTCAAATTTTCCTGGTTAAAAATTTCTTTTTGGGAATTTTTATGAATGTAATTTAGAACCGCTAATTTGATCGTTGGAGAATATCTAGTTGGTAAACGGCTCCTTCCCCAATTTCCTGCTGTTAACTTGGAAGCAATGACTTGTTCTTGTTTATACAAAAGAACGCGACATAAGTTTAGGATGGTATAACTTGGTTGTTGAATTATATTTTCTTCAGCATTTGCAATGTCAAAATAAATACTTGACCAATAAGCTTTTTTAGAAACTTCACTAAAGACATTTTTAATTGGCGTGCCGGTTAATGTTTCTCCGGCATAGTTAATTATCATAATATGAGCTGCTAGATCAGGATCGACTCCATGCATATTGGTTAAATATTGTTCTTTGCCCGATAAATATTCTTGATAATGTGCCTGAGAAAAATGGAAGTCAAAAGGCATAGGATGAGAAAAATGTTGAGTGTGTTTGAATAGTAAAACATGAAATTCAAGTCCCTTAGCGGGAGAAATAGGCCATAAATATTCTAAAGTGAAGTCCATTAAATGCTGTTTGCTTTTCAGTGATAGAGGGCATCTAACAACGACCAAGTAGTCTAAATCGCTGACCGCACTATTATAGCTGCCTAAAACATATGACCCGTGTATATATATGCCAACTAAATTATCTCCCAAAATTTGAGAATAACCAGCTTTTAGCAATTTTAGTAACTTTGAAATTTTGGTCATTCTTTCTCCTATAGCATATATATTTTATCAAAAAGTAAGTGGCTCGCTTATTGGTATTACTTTCCTTAGTGAGTTAAAGATATTTTATGGCAAATACAAATTTATTTCGCGCTCATTACATAGAAATAAGGCACTCCCTATTTGCTATTCTTTGACCCATTGTTTGATATGGCTGCTATTTGTCATAAAAAGTACCGCCAATAACGCTAACGCCAAGGACCCGCAAGCCGGAAAACCCCAGATCCCGGAAGTCACATCCATGATAGCTCCCGAATAAAGGCTCCCCAGAGGGGTTGTTCCTTGATTTAGCAAGACATACACGCTCATTAAACGACCACGAAGTTCATTGGGGACGGATAACTGAAAAGCAGCATTCGATTGATTGAGGAAGATCATGTTGCAAAAACCGATACCTGCCATGATAAATAAAGCAGGCATAAAGGTGTGGATCAATAGCATGATCACTTGTAAGAGGCATGTCCCCAAGCAAACGCCCAGGTAAACTTTTCTTTTGGTTCCAAACCGTGCCAAATAAGACATTAATATAGCTGCCAGGAGGGAACCAACGCCAGTCGCAGAAAGGAGATTCGAATATTCCTGTGCTCCCTGGTTTAACACATTTTTGGCATACACTGGAATAATGACATTCGTGTTATATGCCAAAGTACAGACAATTATCATTAATCCTGCAGTCAGTGCTATGTCGCTATGATTTTTAATGTAACCCAGGCCCTCTAAGATATCTACTTGCAGAGTGGTTGTCCTTTTGTTTGAATTTATTTGGTTAGTTGGTTGAGTCTTGATTAAAAATAATCCGAATAAAACTGCTATAAAACTGATGGTATCAATAAAAAAGCAAAATGTCGTTCCGTACTTGACGATGACCAGCCCAGCAATCGCGGGACCGGCAATTTTTGCGAGGTTAAAGATGGAGGAATTAAGTGAGATCCCGTTTAACAGATATTTCTTTCCAACCAGGTCGATGACAAAAGATTGGCGTGTGGGGGTATCTACGCTTTGTAAGATCCCGTAAAGTGTTGCATTGAGGAGCACTTCCCAATATTGCACTACATCAAAGAAGGTCAGCAGTGTGATATTGACGCCTAACAAAAGGAAACCAAATTGTGTCCACAAGAGCAGCTTTCTTTTATCCAGCCTGTCGATCATGGTACCGGCTGGCAAAGAAAGGATCACGATCGGAATAAATTGACCGGCCGTCAAGAGCCCAACGAGAAATGGTGAATGAGTCAACTCTAAAGCCAGCCAAATCTGGGCGGTCCGCTGCATCCAGGTACCAATTACTGAAATACACTGGCCGAGCCAAAAATAGCGAAAGTTTTTAAAACGTAATGAGGAAAACACATTAGCTAAGACATGATGAATTTTTTCCATCACGTTCACCTCTGATTTGAAATTATTAGCAGATATTCATTGCCATAGTACTTAAAATCTTCCGCAGAAAAATGCACAGAAAAAAACTACTAGCAAAATAATAATTTCCATGATAGTGATGGCAAAAGGTAAAAACAACTATTTTGGATCAAATTTATAATGATCTTTAAGCTTTCGGTAAAGAAACGAACAATTGATACGCTGGGAAACATTGGCTCAGAGGAACCAATAAATATTTATTTAATATTGATCATCTTTTTATTTCCAAAACATGTGTCAATTGCTAAATTTTATTTGCACTCATAAAAGCTATAAATATTTGTCAGAAAATCAGTATCTATGGTCCCCAGTCCTGCGATAATGTTATAATTAACCCGTTGCGACATACTTGACGGAAGGGGTAATTGATATGGCAGTTGAAAAGGTCAGTTTGGCTTTGGGGCCAGAAAATATCTTGCGAAATGAACAAAAAAAGTATCCTGAAAGAGATTTGAAATTATTAAAATCTGTTACAGACGGCGGTAAGTACTTACTGCTGGATAAATCAAATAAAAAATCGGTCTTTGGTTCGGGGCTGAATTACTTGACAGAACATGAATTTGGCAAAGAGAATTGGACTGGTTACTTTGAATTCAGGTATTTTACTTTAAATAGCGAGCAATTAGAGATTGTGGAATCGATCCTGCAAAAATGGGAACACGGTTATGACATTCCCGTCGGGTTGAAGTATAGCTTAGTGTTGCGTTCACGCAAGAAAGATTTACAGTATCTGATGATCAATGTATGGACGAACGATATCGACTTTTTTGACTGGAATACTTCATCTTCTAATCAAATCAACCAATTTGGTTACAACGAGAACCGCTTGCCATATATCTCGCACTTTGAACCGGCACCTATTCCTAAACAAAAATAATATAAAGATACAAAAAATGCTAAAAGCTCTGCAGTGGTTGCTTTTAGCATTTTTTTGCAAAGCAATATCCTAGCTAGATCGTCGATTAAATCATAATATAATGTGTATGAATAAACATTTATGAGGAAATAAAAGCAGAGGTGGGGATCAAATGAAAATATTGGCGTTAGGCGGAGCTTTGGATCATGAAGGTACGAAGCAGGCATTTGCTCGACTAGAAAACGATGAAGATGATCAGATATACTTGGACGATAGTGATTTGACAGATAAACAACTTTCACAAATTGATATACTATTGGGTATCAAACCAGGTGTCTTGGACCGTTTCTTTAGATTGCAGGAATCGCGACTTAAATGGATCCAGGCTTA
Source organism: uncultured Ligilactobacillus sp. (assembly GCA_934215475.1). Lineage (GTDB taxonomy): Bacteria > Bacillota > Bacilli > Lactobacillales > Lactobacillaceae > Ligilactobacillus. The sequence continues at coordinate 65,801 of CAKPZY010000005.1, read as the reverse complement.
TTCGGCGGGCGTAGATTATTTTCCCTTGGCTGAATTGGAGAAAAGAGGGATCTTATTATCTAATGTGAGCGGGATCCACGCCGAGCCGATCGCAGAGACAGTTCTTGGCCTGATGCTTTCGCAATTTCGCGGTTTAAATTGCGCCACCATCAATCAATTGAAAAGTACATGGCAGCCAGCTAGTTCTAGCTATGCTCTTTTAAGCGGCAAAACTTTGGTCGTATTTGGGACAGGACATATTGGTGAAAGGGTGGCGGAGTTGGGCAAGGCTTTCAAAATGAATGTTGTTGGCGTCAATCATTCTGGTCATCCTGTGGCTGCTTTTTCCAAAACTATTGCCATTAACGATAATGAGGATCCCAGTTTGGTCAACGCAGACGTGATCGTTAATGCCTTGCCTCTAACCAAAGAAACCACTGCGTTTTATGACAGTCAATTTTTTAACCGACTTGAATCAGCCCCGATGTTTATTAATATTGGCCGCGGGCCTAGTGTCCAGACTGCCGATTTGCTTGCTGCCGTGAAAACCGGGAAATTGGGGTCTGCAGCTCTCGATGTAACTGATCCAGAACCACTACCTGCTGATGACCCTCTTTGGCAGACTCCCCATGTGACGATAACGCCGCATGTTTCTGGTATGTACCATGAGTATTCCAGTGATGTCATCCGAATCTTTCAGCAGAACTTGCGGCAGTTTAAAAAAGATGGTACATTGGCCCGAAACCAAGTAGACTTAGACAAAGGCTACTAAAATTACGTTGGCTTTAGCGCAGTTGGTTGTTCAAGTCATCAGGATTGAAGGGATTTTTAATTTTCGTGTAGTTCTATCTTTGGATAACAATGACATCCATCATGGTCCGGCCAGGTTTAATTAGCTAAAGATGGAGTATAAGAAAAAATCAGTGAAGAAAGTGTGAGTTGTGATTTTTAACGAGTTAAACAAACCGGTGAGAGCTGTCATTTGGGCGGCGTTTATTTTTTACTTAATGATCGTGGCATATTTATGCTTTTCTCCCACCTTACCTTTGGTGATACCGGAGGGAAATCCAGTGCCATATATTTATGTTGGCAGCGCTCCGTTGATCTACATTCCATTTGCTGAATTAGGCGACTCCGGTTTTTATTTAAATGTGTTAATGACTTTTCCGTTTGGCATATTTGTGGCATTGCTGCGAAGAAGGAATATTAAGGTTGGCAAATTTATAGGTGCTGCCCTGGGCGTAGGCCTGTTTATCGAAACGACACAATTGATCTTGGATAACTTACAGCTGACAGACCGGTGGGTAGATGTCAATGATGTCTTGGCTAATGCGGCTGGTATTTTGCTGGGTTATTTGCTGATTTATTTGTTGCGGTTAGTCTTTATTAAAAAGTTGCAAAATGGAGGCAAGAATGAGTAATATTTTGATCCAGCCAGTTAAATATGCTGATCTGCCAATATTGTGGGAGATCAATCAAGCTGTGATGACTTTAAACGTCGATCCCAACCGCATATTTCCCGCCAAGCAAGATGAATTTAATAGCCGTTTGTTAAAGTCAACCACACTTGTGGCCCGGACTGAAAGCGGGCAGGTAGTGGGCTTTCTGGATTATTCACCTATTTGGCCGGAAGAGATGTACGGCAAACAATGGAGCTTTGAGATCGCTGTTTCCAAGGATGCCCAGGGAAGCGGGATCGGTAAGAAATTAATTGGTCAAATGCTGACCAACGCGCAACAAGCAGAGGTTGCCAAAATAAGTTTACGCGTCCTCGGATCTAATCCGCGTGCGATCAGCTTTTATGAGCGCCTTGGTTTTGTACGCGAGGGACATTATCGCAAAGAATTCCACCTCAACGGCAAATGGGTCGATGATTACCAGTATGCACGCTTTTACCCGTATAGTTAGAAAAGAAAAGTTATAGATGGGTCCTATCTGGACTGATACCTTGGTGCCGGCTACCCAATGATGTTGATCGCTGGCGGCCAGTTATCGTTAAGGCATGTGACCAGCAAAAATATACGTTATGTTACTTGGGGTGCTCTAAAATTTAGACATTTAAATAAGCATTAAACAGATACGGTTTGTTTTCAGGATTGCTGGGAGCATGCCGTGTTTTTTTATCAGCGGTTATAAATGGTGCCATTTTCAAAAACCCTGGTACCTAATTTAATTTGTTTAATCTGGCTGAAGCATTTTCAGATCAGACTATACACCTGCGTAAAATTGCATAATACACGTTGATTTTAAACGGGCGGTCATGAATTGACGTGCTAATTGCGTGAGCCTATACTTTAGCCAAAAATTAAAAAGCGACACTATACGAAGAGGTGAGTGAAATGAGTGATGTTTTAGTGGCAGATCACTTGGTAAAGAAGTTTGGTAAGTTTCAGGCCTTAAAAAATATAACCATGTCTATTCATGCTGGAGAAGTCTTTGGATTTATTGGCCCCAATGGTGCTGGCAAGTCAACGACGATTCGGACTTTGTTGGGTATCTTACGACCAACTAGTGGATCAGCCAAGATCTTTGGCCGTGACGTTTGGCGGGATGCTGTTACCATTCACCAGCGCATCGCCTATGTTCCTGGCGATGTTCATTTGTGGCCCAATTTGACTGGCGGGGAGATCATCGACCTTCTATTGCGGTTAAACGGGGATCAGCACAGTGCGAAGACAGATCGGCTGATCAAGGATTTTGAACTGGATGTTTCCAAAAAATCCTGTACATATTCCAGGGGAAACCGCCAAAAAGTTGCTTTAGTCGCTGCGTTATCAAGTGAGGCAGACTTTTATATTTTTGACGAACCGACCAGCGGTTTAGACCCGATTATGGAAGAAGTCTTTCAAAAATACGTCTTGTCATTAAAAGAAGCGGGCAAGAGTGTTTTGCTTTCATCTCACATCTTGAGCGAAGTTGAACGGATGTGTGATCGCATTGCAATTATTCGCAAGGGCCAGATCATCGAAGTTGGAAGCCTAGCAGAAATGCGGCAACTAAGCAGAAGTACCGTTCATGTTAGCACCAGAAAGCCGCTGCTTAGCATTCGAGATATGAAAGGTGTTCATCAGTTTGAAACTAAATCTGCTAGACAAGGGGTATTCTCCGTTGATTCTGAATACCTTGGCCAGGTGATCAGTGCTTTGGCGATACTGAACATCATACAGCTGCAAAGCACTCCGCCGACGCTGGAGGATCTGTTCTTACGTTATTACAACGAGGAAGGTGATCTTAGTGACAGCAAATAGGCTTACTGGCACCGGCTCCTTGCTGAGACTAAATCTGCGCCATGATCGGCTGAAAATTTTTTATTGGTGGGTCGTTTTAGTTGGTTTAACGGGTTGGGCTGCGTTGCAGTTTGATGATTTGTATGGGACGCCTAAAGCAATGAGTTCCATTATCCAAACACTAAAAACGCCGGCCATGGTTTCTTTGCTCGGACCATTTACAGGCAGCAAACCCTATTCAGTTGCTATGGTCTATGGGGCAGAAATGATGGTATTCATGGGCTTGTTTGTGGCCATGATGAATATCTATTTCGCGATCCATGCAACGCGCACGCAAGAGGATGAAGGAACCACAGAACTTTTATTGGCAAAAGCCGTCGGACGTCAGAGCCCTTTGGCAGCTGCAATAATAGAATTGTTACTGATCAATTTGGGCGCTGGCATATTTGAGTCTGCAGCGCTTCAATTTACTAATATGAACGGCTCAACTATTAACGGAAACTGGCTCTTTGGTCTAGGCTTGGCCGCCTTTGGGATGATGTTTGGCGCTTTTACGCTTGCTTTTAGTCAGATTTTCAATAATTCCCGCAGTTCAACAACGATGAGTTATATCTTTCTTGGCGTTTTATTTATCGCCCGGATGGTTACGGACGTCCAAAGCACCAAGCAGACATGGTGGACGATCTTCGGCTGGGTCGAGAAGATGCAGTTGTATACACATAATGACTGGCTGCCGATTTTCCTAATGGTCTGTTTGAGCGTTGTAGTATTAGTGTTGACCCTGTGGATCGCTAATAAGCGTGATATTGGCGCGGGTCTGATCACTCTGCGCAAAGGCCGTGAAACAGCCAGTCCGTTATTACGCGGAGCAAACACTTTACTTTTGCGTTTAGACCTTGTCAGTACTGTAGTCTGGCTGGTTGGATCGTTCTTGCTGGGTGCCAGTTACGGCTCGATCTTTGGTACCGTCGGTGATTTAGCTAAAACTAATCCAATGATGGGCAAATTGCTGGGTGACACCGCGGTCACAAGTGCTAACAAGGCAATTATTCTCGGGTTTGCGAACAAACTGACCATCATCTTTGCAGTTGTTGCAACTATTCCGCTGTTGATCACTCTCTTAAAATTAAATACAGATGAGCGTAATGGTTACTTAGAAGCTCTGCATGCTAAACCGATATCACGGTTCAGCTTGTTTCTAACTTACACCTGCAATGCTCTGTTAGTGGGGTCGCTTAGCTTTGCTTTAGCCATTTACGGAATGTCATTTGCTGGCCAGCATTCTATGGCTAACATGCCGGTTACGATCGGTCAGCTAATGCGCGGTTTTGTCGGATTTTGGCCGTCACTGTTGGTGGTCAGCGGAATTGCTGCTCTACTAGTGGGCGTATTCCCTCAAGTCCAAACAATCATCTGGCTACTCCCGGTTTATGGGGTGGTGTCACTGTATCTGGGGCCGTTGATGGATCTGCCGAAGTGGGCGCGGAAAATTTCTCCTTATGGATGGGTCAACAATGTGCCGCATCAAGGTGTCGACTGGCCTGTTTTTGTTTGGATGACTCTTTTGGGTATTGGACTGCTTTTGCTTGGGTATCTAGCTTACAAGAGGAGAGATCTAACATTAAATTAACCTGCCAACTCAGGTGTTTAAACATAAAAAGGCCTCATAATTATTAGAATTAGATCTAACAATTATGGGGCTTTTTCGACCATGATTTATTCTTCATTGATCTGCAAACAATTCCATAATTTGTTTTTTACTTAAGCTCTCTTTTTGCATTCCTTTGACGTCTAAAGTGATCTTCCCATTGTGTAAAACAATTAATCGATTACCATATTTAAGGGCATCTTCCATGTGATGGGTGATCATAAGGCAGGTCAAATGCTGATCTGTGACAGTTGCACTGGTTTGCTTCATCAATTCATCGCTTGTTTTTGGGTCAAGCGCTGCCGTGTGCTCATCTAATAATAAAATATCAGGATGATTAATTGTAGCCATCAGGAAGCTGAGTGCCTGTCGTTGCCCGCCGGATAAGTTTTCTGTTGGCGTATCAAGCAGCCTTGCTAGACCGTTGCCCATAGCAGCTGCACGTTTGGCAAAAAATTCTTTGTTTGTTCGCAATTTGCGAAAATGTAATCCTCGCTTTTGGCCACTTTTGGTAGCTAACAAAAGGTTCTCTGCCACAGTCATTCGCGGTGCTGTGCCCATCTTCGGATCTTGAAAAACGCGACTTAAGAATTTGGTCCTTTTTTCGACTGAAACGTGGGAAATGTCTTGACCGTTATGCAAAATTCGACCGTCATCAGGTGATAGTTCACCGGCAATAGTATTGAATAAAGTTGATTTACCCGCTCCATTTGACCCAATGACGGTAATGAAATCCCCGGCATCGACGCACAGATTTAGCTCCTTTAAGATTTTGACTTCGTTAGGTGTATTTCTATTGACATAAGTTGAAACGTTTTTTAGTTCAAGGACGCTATTCTTGCTCATTGACTATGACTCCCTTCCTTACAACTCCGTCGAGTTTCAGTGAATGCCGTAAGTTTGGCAGCATCAAGCAAAAGGCTAAGATAATCGCCGAAACGAGATTCAAGTCGTTGGTTGAAAAACCTAACTGCAAAACTAATAGGAGTACAAAGCGATAAATGATACTGCCTAATGTCACGGCTATCAAGCGCTGGTTTAAAGTTAATTCACCAAAGACGACTTCACCGATTATGATCGAGGCTAAAGCCACCACGATGATGCCGATACCCATATTAGCATCAGAATAACCATTGCTTTGAGAGATCAAAGCTCCACACAGGCCAACGATCCCATTAGAAAGTGTCAGCCCTAAGATCGTCATGTTATCCGTATTGATCCCCAGTGAGCGCGCCATCATCTTATTATCTCCAGTGACAATGAAGGCTTGTCCTAGATCTGTTTCCAAGAATAGTGAAACTAAGGCAGTGATCGTTATGATCACGAGCCCTCCGATAATAACCGTGTCAAAGTATTTCGGAAGAGTTTGAAAAAAATGAGCCGAAAAGAACGTCTGCTTACCAATAAGTGAAACGTTGGAGCCGTCCATGACACGTAAATTAACTGACAAACAAGCAGTCATAACGAGGATCCCAGCCAGTAAGATTGGGATTTTTCCTTTAGTATAGAGTAGGCCAGTAACGAGTCCGCCTGCTGCACCGGCTAGAAAACCGGCAACTGTAGCAAACATTGGTGACGCACCGTGAGTGATAGCAGTTACCGTGACAGCTGCGCCCAAGGGGAAGGTACCTTCTACTGTCATGTCGGCAAAGTCCAAGATCCTAAACGTTAGAAAAAGTGCGATCCCAAGCAGTGCCCATAGCAGGCCTTGCCCGATACTGGATGTAATTAAACTCATTTGATCACCTTCCCGTTCTTATGTGCTTGTTGCATGATCTTTTGCGGGATCTGAATATGGAGCTTTTTGACCTGCTCTTCATTGATCACGTATTGACCCTTAACTACTTGTTCGACTGGATAATCTGCGGTATTTTTACCCTTCAAAACCTTACCGGCCATTTGACCCGCTAAGCGGCCTAAATCGTGCTGGTCGATGGCATAAGCCGCAGTCCCGCCATCTGAGACCATCGTATCTGCTGCTGGGAAAACTGGTTTACCGGCTTGATCGGCATTATTGACTAGGGTCTTCATGGCTGAGGCGACGCCGTTATCTTGCGGGGCGTAGATCACATCAACTTGGCTAGCCATCTGCTGGCTGATCTGCTGCATATCATTGGTGTTGGCGATGGTAAACATCTTAGGCTTTAGCCCAGCTTTAGTGGCTAACTTGGCAAACTTGTGTGCATTGTATTGTCCTCCTGCATCCGAGGAAGTGTAGATCACCCCGATCTTTTTCGCTTGGGGCATGATATCACGGATAAAGGCAAGCTGTTTAGTTAGCGGCGAGTCCCCCGATGATCCGGTCACATTAGCACCTGGATGCTTTTCGGTTTTGACCAAGCCGGCGCCGGTTGGATCAGTGATCCCAGCCATGATGATCGGCGTCGATCTGCTGGCAGAGTTGACTAGTGACTGCACAGCTGGTGTTGCTATCCCGAGTAAAATATCATCGTGATCCGCTAATTTCTGTGCCATTGTTTTTAGATTGCTCTGGTCACCTTGAGCATTTTGAAATTCTACCTGGATGTTTTTATTTTCTGTAAAACCCTCGTCTTTTAAACCAGTAATGATGCCTTGATGGATCTGGTTTAAAGCAGGGTGGTTCAAAAGTTGTAAAATCCCTACCTTGATGATTTTTTTATGAACTAATTTTCCACTGGCGTTTTGTGCAGGTTGAGTGAAAAGTACGATAGTTAAAAAGAGGACAATGGTGCCGATGAATGCTGTGATGCGTTTCATAATTTATTCACTCCCAGTAATGTTATTTTGGATGATGGCAAAAAAATTAGGGCAAACCAGCATACTCTGGTTTGCCCTAATGGTTTCGCCAAAGCCTGCCATGTAAGAACCATGCAGACTTTGACAGATGAAAAAGCAGTCAGCACGGATACAAACTGTTTGCCAGATCGTATCCGTTAAGTGCGATTACGACCTATCGTGCTGGCTTTGCCAAGCCATGTTCAATGTGTGAGCCTGTGACTTATGCATACTTTTTCTTCCTTTCGCTAATTAATTGACCTCAGTATAAAAAATTGCTTCATCGTTGTCAAGGAGATCTTTAGAGCTTGAGATTTTCAATGCCAGTTTTAGTTGTTTAATATGGACCCTAATATTTCATTAGGAAGGTAAGCCAAGATATGTAGAGAGTATGACGATCCAGCGATTGTGATAAGCAGCCAGTATTTTGCAGAGTGCTGGCACATTTCTTGTGGTGTAGTCGTGAAAAGTTTTATACTCAAATTGATAGTTCGATAAAACTTAGTTAGTTTCGATTTAAAAGAGGAGGAATTCAATAATGAAACAGATCAAACTAGGTGGTACAGAATTTACAGGTTCCGAGATCGCATTAGGAATCATGCACATGGCATCATTGAGCGTTGATGACGCTGTGAAGATCTTGGAAACGGCCAAAGCAGCAGGCATCAATTTTATTGACTCGGCTAGTGCTTATGGTGCTGGCAAAGCGGAAAAAACTTTTGGTGAGGCTTTGAGGAAATCTTCCTTGAGTCCAGATGATTTCATTATTCAGTCTAAAGGCGGGATCTATAATAATCCGGAGCGTGATAACAAGGTCACGCGATATGACTTTTCAAAGAAATACCTTTTGGAAGCAGTCGATGGGATGTTGCAGAGAATGGGAATAGACCACCTGGACAGTTTCTTGCTTCATCGACCCGATCCATTGATGGATCCAAGTGAGGTAGGAGCTGCTTTTGATGAGTTGCAAAGTTCAGGAAAAGTTCGCCATTTTGGAGTTTCCAACATGAATCCTGGGCAGGTAGAATTATTACAATCAAGAATTAGTCAAAAACTGATTATAAATCAGCTGCAATTTAGTGTGATGCACACAGGGCCAATAGATTTTGATCTCCATACAAATATGACTGATGACAGAAGTGTGGACCACGACCGTGGGATCTTGGAATATTCTCAGTTGCATGACATGACGATCCAAGCTTGGTCACCATTCCAATATGGTCAGATCGAAGGAACTTTTATCAATAATCCTGATTTTCCTGAGGTCAATAAAGCTTTGCAAAAGTTAGCTGACAAATACGGCGTTTCTAAAAATGCGATCGGTGCAGCGTGGATCTTGCGTCATCCAGCTAAGTTCCAAGTTATTGCTGGGACAATGAATCCAGAGCATTTGAAGGATACTGTTGCGGGCACGAAAGTAGATTTGACGGCCCAAGAATGGTATGACGTATATTTGGCTGCGGGCAACAGTCTCCCATAAGAACTAATTAGTAACATGCTTAGCCGCTTTCTAAATAAGGAAGCGGCTTTTTTGTATGTTCATGAAAGACCAGAGTCGGCAGATGTTCTGGCGGACCATAAAGAAATGGGATTTAAGGGAAATATTAGCACAGTCGTTTTTTTCAGGTGGGTAGTCATAAGGTGTCACGATCCTGTCTAAGAAACGATTAAACGAGTCGTAGAAACATATTTTTATTTTCGGATGCTTTTTCTTGCCTGTGTTTTCAAATGATGTTACTATACTTACGTAAGAAATAAATATTTATTTCTTACGAAGATAAAACAGTGTTTTTAGAAAAGGAGAGAGAGCTATGAACACATATGCACAGATCATTAATGGAAGTCATTCATATTTTGGCTTTTTGAACTTTAAGTTTGAAGATGGCAAGATGAAGATCAGTATTTCTAAAGGTGTTAGACTCCCAAAAAAGTGGGAAATCGATCTTAATGATATTACTGGTTTGACGACAGATGAATTTATGGGTGCTAAACGGATCACATTTTTTGTAGGTAATACGGAGTATATTTTACCAGCCACTGGCATTGGCATAACGCAGTATCTGGAAGATCATTTATATGCAGAGGTTTAATTAGGGAAGTTTGTCAAAGTATGATCAATTTAACAAATAGTGGAAATCCGCCGTAACATCGAATTTGCAAGATGTTACGGCGGATTTTTTGCTGTTATATATTTCTTTAATCTGTTGCTTTTTTCTCTTTTTCATCTACTTTGCTGACAACTAAAACTTTGATCGTGCTCTTACGAACAACGTAGCTGGTGGTTGAGCCGATCAACAGACGGTCAAAAGCATCAGCTCCAGATTTGCCGATCACGATCAAGTCAATATTGTGTTTGGATGGAAAATCTTCAGCGATGATCTGCTTTGGAATACCTCGTTCAACATACGCGTCGACGGCCATACCGCGGTCTGCTGCCTGCTTTTTACCCTGTTCTACGATATCTTCCGCATTGCTTTTCAGGCCATTAAGGATCATGTCTGGAGATCCAGTGGTAAAAATCATATTGCTCTCATTGACTACAGACAGAATAGAAATTTTCGAGCCAAATTTTTCAGATAAAGTAATCGCTTCATCAAGGGCCCGCTTTGAGTTATCACTGCCATCCAATGGAACTAATATATTTTGATACATAAACCTCATCCTCCCAATTTGAATTATGGCGAAGAGAGATGATCAAGGCGGATATGGTCGATCAAGACTTTTCGCTTTCTATAACTTGAACCTATCTTTCACTCATATTGTAACTATTTTCACAGGTATAAAACAATAAAAACCCCTTATTTTGTCTCAAATTAAAAAGTTATATGTTAATTTTACTGAGAAGTACTTTCACGGTTTTACTGAATGAAGGATGGATTTCCGGAGGTTTACAAAAACAGACTATTTTCAGAAAAATAGCTGTTAATATGGTACAATATTCATAGCTGTAATTGGTCTGAGAGCGGGCTTTTGCTCTTGTTTTGACTAATGAGCCCGAGTTAATTTGGTGTGAGCAGAACTCTATCATTTTGTTGCTTTAACTCTCAGAGAATTTAAAAGGAGATATTTATAGATGGCACTTACAATGTCTCAGGTCCTGACATTATTGTCAGAACATAAATTATTAATTGAAAAACATAGCGGGACAGCTGAACCCGAAAAATTTACTTACGTAACCTACGATTCACGTCAAGCTAGGCCTAATACGTTATTTTTTTGCAAGGGCCATTTTGAAAATGATTATTTGAAGCAAGCTAAAGCCAAGGGGGCCACAGCTTACGTGGCAGAGCGTCCCCATTCAGAAGGCGACGGCTTGACAGCAGTGATCGTTTCTAACGTGCAAAGAGCAATGGCATTATTAGGCGCTGCGTTTTATGGTTTTCCCCAAAACAAATTGTTTATCACCGGGATCACAGGGACTAAAGGGAAGACAACAACTGCGTATTTTGCCCATAGCATTGAACAGGCAAGTACGAATGACCATACGGCCTTGTTTTCAACCATCGATCGGATAGTGGGTCCAAAGCCGGAACAGCATTTTAAATCAGACTTGACAACACCTGAGTCCTTAGACCTTTTTCATGATATGGCTGAAGCGGTAGACAGCGGGATGACCCATCTAGTGATGGAAGTTTCTTCCCAAGCCTTTAAAAAGGATCGAGTCTATGGCTTAAAATATGACCTTGGCTTGTTCTTAAATATTTCACCGGATCATATTGGCAAAAATGAACACCCAACTTTCGAAGATTACATGTATTGCAAGGAGCAGTTGTTGCGTAATTCGAGACGAGTGATCATCAATGCGGATTCTTCGCACTTTCATGAAATTTATGGTGCTGCCAAAGGTTCGCTAATGGATGACCATATTTATTTATTTGCTCGTAAAAATTCACTGATTTCGTTTGAAACTCAGGTCGATTTTGAATTTGACAAGAAAAAAGAGAACTTATTGGAAAGTAAAGTAGGGTTGCAGGCATTTACTGTTAAGGGTAAGAGGTTGGCAGTGGACGGAGAATATGAACTAGATATTCCTGGGGATTACAATCAAGAAAATGCCGTCGCTGCGATTATTGCTGCAGCGATCGCTGGCGCTAAAACCGCTGAGATCAAAAAACAATTGCCAAAAGTTTTTGTTCCTGGCAGAATGGAAGTCTTCCCTACACGGGAGCATGGAACTATTTATGTTGATTATGCGCATAACTACGCTAGCCTCAAGTCATTGCTTCACTTTTTAAGCAAGCAGACCAAAGGAGAGCGGCTCATCGTGTTAACCGGAAGTACCGGTGACAAAGGGATCTCTCGTCGAAGTGGGTTAGGTCAAGCAATAAGCGAAGAAGCAAATACAGCGATTTTGACGACCGATGATCCAGCGACTGAAGATCCTTTAAAGATCGCGCAGGAGATCGATGAAAATATCGATCACGATAAAGTCTCCGTTCAGATCATTTTGGACCGCAAAGAGGCGATCAAGCAAGCTATTACGATGAGCAAGCCTGATGAGATCGTTGTTTTAGCCGGAAAAGGCCGCGATGCCATTCAAAAAATCAACGGCAAGATGGTCCCGTATGAAACAGATGTCAAAATCGCACAAGATTTGAGTAAGGAGATATAGGGATGACAGATAAGCAAGTTGAATTTACGCCGATTTTATTGGGAAGTGATTTTAACGTCTATGGGATGGCGCGTTCGTTGTATCAGAAATATCAGCGGCCTGTCAAAGCCTATGCGGCTACGCAATTGGCTCCGACTCGATTTACTAAAATTGTGGATTTGACGATCATTGATGGATTTGACAAAGATCCTGTGTGGATCAAGACGATGCAGAAATTAAGGGAAAAGTACGAGGATCATAAGGAACCAGTGATCTTGATCGGCTGCGGCGATGGATATGCTGAACTGATCGCAAAACACAAAGATGAGTTAAATGATGTGTTCGTATGTCCTTACATCGATTATAAATTATTAAAAACATTAAATAATAAGGAACGTTTTTACGAGATCTGCGAAAAATATGGTCTGCCATATCCAAAAACACAAATTATTACCAAGTCAGAGTGGAAAAATGATCCGCATAAGGTGCCCCAGCCTTTTGAATATCCGGTCACTTTGAAGGCCGCTAATAGTGTTGAATGGTTAGACGTGCATTTTGAAGGCCGAAAAAAGGCTTTCCGTATCCAGAGCAGAGAAGAATTTGACAATGTCTTACGGCTTTCCTATGAAAATGGTTATGAGTCTGATTTTATTTTGCAGGACTTTATCCCAGGTGATGACAGCAATATGCGTGTTTTAAATGCGTATGTCGATTCGCATCACCATGTGAAGATGATGTGTTTGGGACACCCCTTATTAGAGGACCCATCCCCGGCAGCAATCGGTAATTATGTGGCTATCTTGCCTGAATATAACGAAGAGATCTATCACACGATTCAAACATTTTTGGAAAAAGTCAAGTTTACAGGTTATGCCAACTTTGATATGAAGTATGATGTGCGTGATGACACTTTCAAGCTGTTTGAAATCAACTTGCGCCAGGGACGCAGCAGTTTCTTTGTTACTCTCAATGGTTATAATTTGGCGGACTATGTAGTTCAAGACTATGTCACTGGAGATTTGGCTGGGGCACCAGTAGTTTATGGTAATGATGATGCGGCAAAGCATCATTTATGGTTAGGTGTTCCTGTCAGAGTTTTCAAAAAATATGCCCGTAATAACAAAGACAAACAAGCTGCTTTGAAGCTGATCAAAGCAAAGCGAGTTGGTACGACTTTTGAATATTCGCAAGACATGAATCCAAAAAGGTGGGCATTGATCAAGTGGACGAATCATATTTATGTCAAAAACTTTAACCAATATTTCAAGCAAAATAAGGGGTGAGCATGATGAAACACTTTTTCACGATTATTGGCGGAATGGGCACGTCGGCGACTGAAACTTATATTCATCAACTCAATGCGCGGACACCGGCCACCAATGATCAAGAATATTTTAACTATATCTTGGTTAATCATGCCACGGTACCTGACCGGACTAACTACATTTTAGATCATAGTCAACCTGATCCGCTCAAACCTTTATTGGATGACTTTCGCGAGCAGGCAGCTTTGAAACCGGACTTTTTCACTTTGCCATGCAATACAGCTCACTATTTTTATGATGAATTTACCAAAGTTACCGATATTCCGATTTTACACATGCCCAGAGAAGCAGTGGGATGGATCAGACAAACACTGCCAAAGGCCAAGCGAGTAGGGTTGATCTCTACGGAAGGGACCAGGCATGATCACATTTATGATACTGAGATAAAAGCCGCCGGATATGAGTTGGTTTTGCCAGACGCCGCGATTCAAGAACAAACTACTCGCTTGATTTATGACTACGTGAAAGCTAAAAATCAAGTTGACCGCACTTTATATCATGAAATCTTGCGACAGATGTTTGAAGAAAAAAATTGCGATACAGTCGTTTTAGGTTGTACCGAGCTTTCTCTAGCGCAAGACCGAGAACCCTATAAAAAGCATCCGGTTACTGACGCACAGTCGATTTTAGTTGATAAAACGATCGAGTTAGCCCAGCAGATCAGAGCTGGAGTTAAAGTAAAATAAGATAAAAGAGCACGATTGCTAAGCAAAAGTTGGCAATCGTGCTCTTTTATGGTTAATATTTCTATTTCAAACCATCATTTGATTGGACGTCTTTCCAAAATGCCTGGTAGATCGACTTAACAGACTCCATATTAAATGCTTCATTAGTTGAGCCTGAACCAGGATAAGCAACGGCGATCACTACCTTGGGATTTTTAGTTGGGGCATAACTTGCTGCACTTAAAGTCGTGGTCTCCTGTCCGTTCGTGACGGTTTCAGCCGTCCCGGATTTTGCTGCTACGGCAGGTTTCAGATCGGCCAAACGGGAACCCGTCCGCCATGAGTTGGTACCGTGAACGACTTTCCACAAGCCATCGTGGATCACGTTCCACTGCGCACTAGTCCCATCGACGACATTTAATACTTTAGGCTGGAATTCATATTTGACCTCGCCTAGTTTTCCATCTTTACCTTCGCCGCGCACCGATTGCAAAACGTGCGGCTGCATCCGATAGCCGCCATTAGCGACTGTTGCCATGTATTGAGCTACTTGCAAAGTTGTGTAAGCATCGTAGTTACCAAAAGACAAGTCCAGTGCATTACCGATATTGGCCTGCGAGGCGACGCCCTTAAGGCCTGGGGCTTCACCTGGAATATCTATCCCGGTTTTTACGCCCAGCCCGTACTGGTTAAAGTTAGAGCGCAATCTGTCAAAAATTGAAGTCGGCATGTTTAAACCTGCCCCTGGGGAATAATGGAACCCAGCTTCCTTCATTGTCAGCTGCATCATATATGAGTTAGACGAAACCTCTAACGCATCAGAGGCTGAAAGAACCATGTTATTATTACCTGACTTATTAAAAATCGAAGCCTTTGGAGCAGTGCCGGCCAGTTTGATCGGCATATCAGTCTGAACATTGTCAGTTGGGGTAATAACCCCGCTGCGCAGTCCGCCCATGACTTGAGAAGCCTTGATAACCGAGCCCATAACCAATGTCTGGTTAATCGGTCCAAGTGAGTCGGTCGTGATCTTGCCGGTTTTGTTATCTCTGTCGACACCGGCTAAGGCATAGATCCCGCCTGTATAAGGGTTCATCGCGACAGCGTAACCGCCAGTCATCAAAGGATTCCCACCACCAGCGCCGGTTTTTACAGCATTTTGAACAATATTTTGGACGTCATTTTGAAACTTGGAATTGATGGTCAGCTGGATATCATCACCAGCCTTTCCTCCATACTGTTCTGTTTTTTTGAGGATCTTACCGTTTTGAGTTTCGACGTTGATCGCCTGTTTGGTACCCTTTAAAATATCTTCATATTGGGATTCAATATAACTGGAACCAACACTATCGTCACGTGAATAACCTTGTGCTAGCAGTTCATTGATCTTGTCGCTTGGCAGTCCTTGTTTTTGAGAGGTGACTGTTCCTGCAACGTTTTTGATCGATCCGCCGTTAGGATAACTTCTCGTCCAGTCTGTCGTGATCTTGATCCCGGGCAGATCAGACTGATGTTCTCCCACGCGTGCCATTTCATTGTCGCTGACATCCTTAGTCTTCAGATAAATCGTTGAAAGTGAGTATGCGTTGTTCATTTTAGTGTAAACAATAGCAGCTTTTTTTTGCTCAGCGGTCATATTGGCAGTCAGGTCATGTTTTTTAACATATTGTATTTCCAAATTACTAAGTTTTTTATCACTCGTGATATTTTGGGCATTAGGGATGTGTTTCTTGACTCTATCTTCATTAGCAGGTTTAGCCAAATAATAATTGGCTAACATGGTTTTAGTAGTCGGCTCATCCTCAATGCTAACGTATTTTATCAAGTCGTTTGCTACAGAATACATCGTTTCCGGGTATACATTCAGAGGTTTAGAATAACTGATCGCCCGGGCAGAATTGTTAGCTACTAAAGGTTTGCCCGCAGAATCGTAAATCATTCCGCGTTGAACGTTTCTGTTTTCCGTCTTGATGTCTCCGCTGTTGATCTCACTTTGAAAACGATTCCCTTGAATGATCTGCAACTGGACCAGCCGACCGATCAAAAGTGCGAACATCAGAAAGGTGATAAAGAATAAGACATTCAGACGGATGGGGATCGGTGATTTATTGATTTTTGGCGAATCATCTTTTGAATTGGATGGTTTAAAGAATTTCAAAATAAGTACTCCCTCTGATGATGAAAAAAGGTAAAATTAATCGTTATTGTCACAAGTTTTGCAACACATAACAATTCACGTCTTTCAGAACTATTAATATAGTGGATTTGTTAGAAAAGCAATGGTTCTGCGAACATAATAAGAAAAAATCAAAAATTATTATTCTTGGAGAATATATATAATATGTTCACTGACAATTTATTCACGCTGATATTGACCCAGGCCCTGTTCTTGAAAGAGATATTTTGGTCTTTGAATTATGAACTAAATATTTGTTTTTGGCCCTTGGATGCCCGGCTGTTGGCTGCCATATTAGCCGTTTCTATATCTGTTTAATTATATCATTTCACTTACAAATAAAAAAGCTGAGCACATGTTGTACTCAGTCTCTTTAGTGAATGCACTATTTGTTGAAATCATAGGCTGCCAGATGATTGACAGGACCAAATTTATGTCCAACATCGATTTGTTGTGCGATAGCAGCTGTTACGAATTTTTTAGCCTGTTTGATTGCACTGGAGACTTTTTTACCCTTGGCTATTTCAGCCGCGACGCATGCCGACAAGACGTCGCCTGTACCATTGACGTGAGTCGTATTGACAAAAGGTTCACTGAGTGTAAAAGAGGTGCCGTCAGCCAATAACACCACATCTGTCACTTCCTTTTGTGATACATCATCATGTTTCCCTTTAACGATGATATTTTTGGCACCCATTTGCTGTAGAAGCTTAGCAGCTTTCAAAGCATCACCCTTTGTTTTGATTTTAACTCCAGTAAGCTTGACTGCTTCATAATAGTTAGGTGTCAAAACAGTCGCCAAGGGGACAAGTCTATTTTTTAAGGTTTGAAACGCATCCTCCTCGAGCAGCATATTGCCATGCTTAGTGATAATAACGGGATCTAACACCAAAGGTCCAAAAGTATATTTTTGGTAATTTTCAGCCACTGTTTCAATCGTTGCTGTGTCTGTTAACATCCCGGTTTTGCACGCACTGATTTTAAAATCATCGCTCAGGACCTGAAATTGTTTGCCTATAAAAGAAGTAGGCATTGCCTGGCTGGCAAATATACCGTAGGAATTTCCGGCCACGGCGGCTGTCAGCACACTCATTCCATACACACTGCACCTTTGAAAAGTATTCATATCCGCTTGCATTCCAGCGCTGCCGTCACAATCAGATCCAGCGATAGTCAATACTTGAGGAAATTGGTTGACCATTTTTATCTTCCTTCTTTTTTGATGTAATACGTTTAGAATAGCACAACTCGCGAATAATAAAACAAACAACAACTAGAATTGTCTGCTCGAAGAATGTTTATTTACATAACGAAAAACAGGCGAATACTAATTTATCGTTTGTGGGAAAGATAAATTTCTACTGATTTTTTAATGTGTAGTTGAGTAATGAACGATTTATAGTAAAATTTGATTCATTTATTTGCACGATAGTATAATGACATTGGATAAATATAAAAAATAACTATTTAAAAAGAGGGAATTAGCATGATCGCTGTAAGATATTGTTCCAAGTCCGGCAATACTGCCAAAGTCGGCAAACTGATCGCACAACAGTTGGGTGTCGCTGCTGCATCCTTGGATGAACCGCTCCCTGAGCAGGTAGACAAATTATACTTAGGCGGAGCTATACATGGTAAAATGTATTCAGAACTCAAAGAATATGCAGAACAGTTGGATGCTAAGCATATAGGAGAGGTCTTCATGTTTGGGACGTCTGGAGGGGCTTTTTCAATTAAGTCCGAGTTTACCAAAGCTTTAAAAAAGAGTGGGGTCAAGATTGGGTCTGAATCCTTGTTCTTGCACGGTTTTGCTCCGAAGCTTAAATCTGATTTGAATGAAAAACAACAACAAGAAGTTACCGATTTTGTGAGGGCGACCAATAAATAATTTGCTTTGTAAGTATTCCCTGTATTCCTTTTCGAATACAGGGCTTTATTTTGCCCAAGAAAGTTGCTTGACGTATCGATAACAGCTTGGAAAAAATCAAGCGGACGTCTGAGCAAAAGAACTAGTAATTTTTTCATTAAAAGCATGCCCTCATTTTGGTCGTGAAGTAGGCTTATTAAGGTAAATTTATTAGGCAACATCATAAGACAGTCAGTTTTTTCGGTACGCTCCACTAAATACCGGGCTAAGAAAAAGCTGACTAAGATAAGTTTTGTACAAGCTAACTATTAGCGCAGTGCCATAAATACATCTACAATTAAATTCGGGTATCATGTTATAGAAATTTGGAGGCGAGAAAATGTACACTGTTGGAGATTACTTACTCGATGTCGTACATGCTTTAGGGACGGACAAAGTATTCGGGGTCCCGGGCGATTATAACTTGCAATTCTTGGATCACATCACTGCTCGTAGTGATATGAGGTGGGTCGGGGATGCAAACGAGTTAAATGCAGCTTATATTACGGATGGCTATGCTCGCAAAAATGGTTTTGGTGCTTTAGTCACGACTTTTGGCGTAGGAGAGCTGAGTGCGCTAAATGGTTTTGCCGGTTCGATGGCTGAACATGTACCGGTCTTAGAGATCGTCGGCACACCAACAACCAAAGTTCAAAAAGATCACAAACTTGTACACCATACATTTGGCGATGGAGATTTCTTGAAGTTTGAAAAGGCTCATCGTGCACTTGGTTTTGCAGTGTATCATTTAAATGTAAACAATGCGATCGACGAGATCAACAAGATGGCGCGTGCTCTGATAGCAACTAGAAAGCCGGCTTACCTCACTTTGCCGCTGGATCTGGCGGATGTCCCGGTCGATCCTGAATTTGCTAAACAGGCGAGTGAAATTGCAAACCCGGCGGAGGGTAAAACAAATGATAGTTTAGTGCAAACAGTCGGTGCCAACTTGAAGTCTGCCAAACATCCTGTTGTCCTGGTCGGACATGAGATCAGTCGTTTTAATTTGGCAAATGCAGTTAAAAGTTTCATCGTAAATAATAACTTGCCATTTACTGATAATGGTCTTGGAAAAGGTGTTTTGTCTGAAGGAACACCTCAGTTTATTGGAACATATAACGGAGAATTGACTCCTGCGCATACCAAAGAGATCGTCGATCAGGCTGATTTGGTGCTCTTGTTGGGGGCTAAAATAACAGATTCTGTCAGCGGAGGATTTACCCAAAGCTTTACCCCAGCTGATACCATTTCTCTGACATCTACTGGGCCCTCTATTTTTGGCAAGGACGAGGGCTATGCAGAAGATTATGACTTTTCTTCAGTGATCAAACGTCTAGGGCAATTGAAACTGGACCGGCATTCGCACACAGAAGATCATGGAGAAAAGCCGCGTCCGCGTCCAGCGGGAAGTGATCACAAGCTGAACCAAAAATTTTATGATCAGGCGCTAGAGGCTAGTTTGCAACCGGGACAGACCTTGATTGCAGAACAGGGTACCTCATATTTTGGCTTGACTACCCAAACACTGCCCAAAGATGGCAAGTATATTGGGCAGCCGTTGTGGGGCTCGATCGGTTACACTTTTCCAGCTATGCTCGGGAGTCAATTAGCTGATCTTACCAGTCGCAATGTTTTATCGATCGGCGAAGGATCACTGCAGATGACTATTCAGGAATTTGGGTTGGCTTTTCGTGAAAAACTTCATCCGATCATTCTACTGATAGAAAATGACGGGTACACCGTAGAGCGTTATATTCATGGAATGAACGAAACATATAATGATGTTCCATTGCTTGATTATGATTACCTGCCGCAACTATTTGGGGCCGGCGAAAATGAGGCATTGGTCCTGCATGCTGCCACGCAAAACGAACTTTTGGCTGCTTTGGACCAGGCTCAAGATACGACCGACAAGTTAGTTTTAGTCAGAGTACAAATGGCAAAAAAGGACGCACCGCAAGTCTTGGCAAAGATGGCACAAGCTTTAATAAAACAAAATAGCTGATGTTTTTGTAAAATGACAGCAGTGCTTGACAAGCAAAAATATTTGCATTATGATACTAACAATTTAATGAAAGTTTGCTTAGAAGAGATGAGTAGTTGACTAGAGTCTGTGGCAGAGAACTGTGGGAGCTGTAAAGCAGTCAGACGAGGTGAACGAAGATGGTCTTGGAGTGCAAACGGCAAATGAGCTTGGATGTGAGTTTGTCGCGGGTCCGCCTGTTAGAGCGGAAGAGTATAGCTAGTATTGTGTACTCGATAAGGATATTATTTGTGAAAATAATGTCGCAAGTGGGTGGTACCGCGTGAATGTGAATTGTAAATAACACGTCCCTAGAAGATAACGAGAGTTGTTTTCTAGGGGCGTTTTTTATTTACTTCATTAAATTAGGCAGAATCGGTCGGAAAATGGAACACAGGAAAGGGAGCAATCGTTGATGACAAATAAAACAGCGACAAAGTTACATTATGACATCGTAGGCAGTTTTTTACGACCACAGCAATTAAAACAGGCACGAGCAGATTTTTCTGCGGGTAAGATCGATCAGCAACAGTTAACCGCTGTCGAAGACGATGAGATCCGTGATCTGGTGTCAAAGGAGATCAAAGCTGGTTTGAAAGTCGTTACTGATGGTGAATTTCGCCGCAGTTATTGGCACCTCGATACATTTTGGGGATTTTCAGGGATCAAACACACCGTCCCGGAGCATGGCTATCTTTTCCACGATGAAGAAACAAGAGCCGATTCGGCGACTGTCGTAGGGAAAATTGCTTTTGACCCAGAGCATCCTGATTTGAAGGCTTATAAATTTTTATACGATTTAGTCAAAGATGAACCAGGAGTAAGAGCACGTCAAAGCATTCCTGCTCCGGCGCAGTTCTATGCCGAATTAGTTCGGGGACAAGATAATGCTGCAGCAGTTAAAAAATTTTACCCAGTTCAAGATGAGCTGATCCGTGATATTGGGGCGGCTTATCACGATTTGATCTTAGCTTTGTATGATGCTGGTTGTCGCGACGTGAAGATCGATGATTGTACCTGGGGTATGGTGGTGGATCATGATTTTTGGAAGGATATGACAAATGGCTCCTTTGACCTGAATGAGCTCCAAGATACTTACTTGAAATTAAACAACGCTGCTTTGGATGATTTGCCAGACGACCTTCGAGTAAGCACACACGTGTGTCGGGGGAACTATCATTCAACCTGGGCAGCGAAGGGTGGATATGCTCCTGTCGCTGACCATTTATTTGCGAAAGAAAACGTTGATGCATTTTATCTGGAATTCGACGATGATCGTTCAGGTGATTTTGCACCCTTAGCCAAGGTGCCAGCAGGCAAACAAGTTGTGTTAGGCTTGGTAACTAGTAAGAAGCCGACTTTGGAAGCAAAGGATACGTTGCTCAAAAGGATCAAGGAAGCCAGTCAGTATGTTCCTTTAGAAAACCTGGCTCTCAGCACGCAATGCGGGTTTGCTTCAACTGAGGAAGGCAATAAACTGACAGAACAGCAGCAATGGGATAAGATCCATCTAGTCGTAAAAACAGCTCAAGAAGTATGGGGAGAGTAGCAGACTTAACAACCGTAGAGAAGTGTTAAGTTAAAAAACTAAAGAAGCCGTGGACAGCTCGTCAGTTTTACTGTCCTCGGCTTCTTTTGTTAGCAAAACAATTCAAATAGGAACTACTTTGCAAAAGGAACTTCTAAATTTATAAAAATGAAGAAATTTTTCTTTTAGAGCTCTTCATGTGTCCGCGGGTCTTGCGCAGAAACCCGAGCATCTTCTTGATCTAAGTCATTGATCTCCCGCATTTCTGCATCGGAAAGGGAAAAATCAAAGATATCCAGGTTTTGGGCTTGCCTTTGCGGGTTATGTGATAAAGGCAGAGGCAAAACCCCTAACTGATATTCCCAGCGTAAAATTATTTGGCCACCATTTTTAGCATATTTTTTAGCGAGCTGTTGGATTGCCGGCAACTGACGGATCGGTTGACTTAATTTACTGCTCTTCCCGCCTAATGGACTCCATGCTTCGGTGACAATACTGTTTTCTTCGTCAAATTTTCTCTGTTCAGGCTGGCTGAAAAGCGGATGAAGTTCGACCTGATCCAATTCGGGCATTTCACCAGTTTCTTCTTGTAATTTATTCAAATGTTCCGGTAAAAAGTTAGACACGCCAACTGCACGGATCAAGCCAAAGCGTTTAGCATCCAAGAGAGCCTGCCAAGCTTCGACATATTCACCACGTTTGGGATTGGGCCAATGGATGAGGTAGACATCATAATAATCTAGATTGGCACGATACAAGGACTCCTGAATAGCGTTGATTGCCTCCTGATATTTGTGATGACGTCCGGGTAGTTTGGAAGAAATCAGCAGCTTTGAACGAGGAGTGTCTGAACGCTGGACAGCTTGTCCAACAACACCCTCATTTTCATAATTATAGGCTGTATCGATCAAGCGATAACCGCTATTGATAGCACTGACGATTGCTTCGATACCGGCAGGCCCGTGAAGACCAGCCGTGCCAAACCCGATAGCAGGAACAGCAAGTCCATTTCTAAGTCTGATCGTAGGAATTGACATAAAAGAAGCCTCCTTTTTAATGACAAAATAAAGTATGGAGCGCGAAATCGATTTGTGACTTGTGGGACGAGCTCAACCAAGAGCCGCAACTATCTTAATTTATATGCTGAGGGCACATAACACAATGAAAGAGCCCCAACTGATCATGTTTGAGTTTCCTTGACTCGATGATAAGTCATATTTCCTTCGACCGCACCAACTAAGCTTAAAAATTTAGCAATCGTTTGCAACTGTTCCGGGTCGAATTCTTCTAAAATTCTTTTCAATTGAGCGTTTTTTTGTTGATTCATTGCATCATACAAAGCAGCTAATTGGGTACCTAAGGGTGATAGTGAATAGTGTTTGCTGCGACTATCTTTGGGGTCAGCAGTGGTCAGGATCAACCCGCGTCTTTGCAGTTGTGTCATCCATTTTGATAATGTTCCTGGTAAAATATCCAAGCGATTGCTGACCTGTTTAGCGGTAGCAGAAGGGTGTTTGAGCAAATATGACAAAATATGAAAATGAGCGATATTTAAGTGAGCGGTATTCTCATTTTGAGATAGCATCCATTTTTTCTCTTTGCTTTGGAGGGTGTTTAAAGCCAATAATTGTTGGCAGCTGTGTAAAATATCTTGGTGTATACTCAAACTGCTTCCTCCTTCCGGTCCAACTAGATAAATATTGTGTTTCTATTTATTGAAAGAGCAAATGTTTGGTTTTCTGATGTTAAAGTTGTATGCTTATCTTGCTAATTAGTTTCCATGGAAACTAACATTCAATTATATAATAACGATGCAAAGAGAGGATGTCAATTAATATGGGTGAACAAAATGTCACGCGACAAACGAAGGCTTCGATCGCTGCAGCGGCCATACTCTCTTTTTTAGGGATCTTGGTAGAGACTTCCCTAAATGTTACTTTTCCTCTGTTGATCCAACAGTTTTCTGTGTCTTTGGGAACGATGCAGTGGGTCACTTCCGGTTATTTGTTAATGG
Source organism: uncultured Ligilactobacillus sp. (assembly GCA_934215475.1). Lineage (GTDB taxonomy): Bacteria > Bacillota > Bacilli > Lactobacillales > Lactobacillaceae > Ligilactobacillus. The sequence continues at coordinate 41,962 of CAKPZY010000005.1, read as the reverse complement.
TAACAGTTGTAATGAGTACAACCGGATTTCTAACAAAGAGATTTAATACTCGGTCATTATTTTTAACTGCAATAATCTTTAGTCTGGTTGGTGCCGTCTTATGCGTGGTTGCACAGTCGTTTGGAGTACTGATTGTCGGGCGATTGTTTCAAGCTGTGTCAACTGGTATTTCGACTCCCTTGATGTTTCATATCGTGCTCTCTCTTGTCCCCCGCAGCAAGTTGGGAGTTTATATGGGGTTAGCTGGGATGATAATTTCACTGGCGCCGGCTCTCGGGCCGACTTATGGCGGGACATTGTCTTCTTTTTGGTCGTGGAGGCTGATCTTTGTCGTCGTGATCCCTATTTTGCTGCTGGACGGCTGGCTGGGTCTGAAAAATATTCGCTTAAAAGCCGCGGGAACAAATGAAAAATTTGATTGGATCGGCGTTATTTTACTGGGCTTAACATTTGCCAGCCTTAGTGTAACTTTCGCAAACGGCGGTAATTACGGGTTCACAGATCACCGTTTTTTCTGGGGCTTAGGAGTCTTTATCTTGGCCATTGTTTTGCTATCGCTTCATCTGTCATTTTCCAAGAGAAGGATCTTGAATTTTAAATTATTGCTGCATCCCTTAGTAAGTTTGCGTTGGTTAAACTTTTTTGTTCTTCAATTTATCAATATTGGCATTTCTTTTGTGATCCCGATCTTTGCCGAACAATACCTGCAGACGAACTCATTTGTTGCTGGACTGATTTTGCTGCCGGGAGCTTTGTTGGGGGCTGCAGCTGCGCCTTTTGCCGGACATTTATTTGATAAGTATGGTGCGTTTTTGCCGTTGATGGTCTCCAGTGTTGCTATGTTAGTGGGGGCAGGGTTGTTTTTCAGTTTTTCACCCGTTTTGACAGTAGGAAGCACAACACTAGTCTACTTGTTATTGCGTGGAGGTTTTAATTTTGGCTTTAGCAACTCCATGTCTGATGCAAGTACCCAAGTCCCTGTGCAGCAAAAAGCTGATATTAATTCACTGTTCAATACATTTCAGCAGTATGCTGGTTCATTTGGGACCAGTGTTTTGTCTGCTGTGATTTCTGCTACTGAATTACAAAAAAATGATTCACTGGCTAATTTGGCAGCTCAGGGTTCCAGGTATGCTTACTTGATCATATTTGTTTTAGCATTGGTCAGTTTATTGTCTGTTCTCGGCGCACATTCACTTATTAAAAGAAGAAGGTAAGCGGTTAGGCAAGCCAAGATGATTAATGTTCAACAGACTGCCAAAAAGCCTATTTTGTCACATATGTAGTGTATCCCCAATTTATCAGCACCATAAATTGTGGCTCTTGCTCTTTATTTTCTTCTAAAAATCTAGTATTATTGTTAAGGAGATAAAAGAGGCTAAAGGCATGGTTTTGTACTTGCCTTTTTCACAAAGGGAAAGGATGCTTCAATCATTTTGATTACATTATCTGGAATTATCGGGTCGGGGAAGTCTAGTTTAACTGAGATCCTTTCTAAAGAACTCGGAACAAAAGCATATTATGAGCCAGTACAGGATAATCCTGTCTTGCCAATCTTTTATAAAGGAAATGAGATCGCAGCGCAAAAACGTGCGGCTGGCGACAAAGAGGCTACTAATCCATATGCTTATTTGCTGCAGACGTTCTTTTTAAACCGTCGTTTTTCGATGATAAAAGCAGCCATGACGGAAGATAATAATATCTTAGATCGCTCCATCTATGAAGATGAGATCTTTATGAAGATCAACACCGAGATGGGCAATGCCACCAAGGTCGAATATGACATTTATAAGAGCTTGTTAGATAACATGATGGAGGAATTACCATTTGCTGCTCACAAAAAATCACCTGATTTAATGATAACTATTAAAGTTTCGTATGAGACGATGCTCAAAAGGATCGAAAAACGTGGCCGTGATTATGAATTGGTCGAAAAGGATCCTTCGCTTGTCAGTTATTATCATCGCCTGTTGGATTGCTACGACGTTTGGATGCAAGAGTATGCTGATTCACCATTATTAGTGATCGATGGGGACCAGTATGATTTTGTGGACAATATGAGGGATCGCATCAGTGTTTTTGATATGATCGAAGACAGACTGCATCAGTTAGGTAACTTAGATGATGATGATTTGAATAAATTGCGTTCACGTCACGGCGAGTGGATCAAGGCTAAATGATCCAGCTGACAGGAAAAAGATAGTGAAGGACGATCAGGGGTGTTGCAGGCCGATCGTCTTTTTTGTTGGCACGTTTTCCCTACTCTAATTGACTCAACATTTAAGCCGGTTACTTTTGCGATAATTTTGCCTGTGCTAGTATAGTAAGCAAATATCAAAGTTTGAAAGAAGTGGTTGAGTGCAATTTATGGGTGCTTTTGAACAAAAAAACTATAAACACACAGTCATGAAAGTGTTACTAGTGTCTGTAGCTTATGTTTTAGTTTTCCAAGTCGTCACTTTAATTGCATTTATTATCGCCGGTGTTTATGATCATGACTTGATGCACGGAGAGCGGATAGAACAGATCGGTTATCCGTATTTTCCCGGAGTGGTTTGTGGGCTGTTTATTGTTTTTATTGCGACTTCTCCAAAATTAAGGCGAACATTTTTTAAAATCGGCCCGGCAAAGATGACTTGGCGGATGTTTGGGTCGTTAGTGTGCTTAATATTTTTCTCCCAGTTCTTGTTTACGCTGTATGCAAATGGAATGGAATGGCTGCTTAACCTCTTTGGATACAGTGCTATGGATCAATTGAAAGTTGCAAGCGGAGGCAGTCAGACGTGGTCAATGTTTCTTTACTCTGGTTTGTTGGCACCTGTCGTTGAAGAGCTGATGTTTCGCGGATTTGTATTAAGGAGCATACTGCCATACGGGACTAATGCGGCCATCTTGTTTTCATCCTTTCTGTTTGGCTTATATCACCTAAACCTTATGCAGACGCCCTTTGCTTTTTTGATGGGGATTGTCTTAGGCTTTGTGGCGGTCGAATATGGTTTAAAATGGTCTATGCTTCTGCATGCATTCAATAATACAGTGCTAGGGGATGGTCTTAGTAAACTTATTGATCTATTGCCCACAAATAGTAGTGAAGTCGTGACTGATGTCTTATTTCTGGTCGGGGCGATCATAGCTATTATTGTCCTTGTTCAAAAACGTCAGCTGATCAAGGATTGGTGCCAAGCTCATAGACCCCGGCGCGGAGAATTCAAGCTGGCATTCTTAAACCTGCCTAACATTCTGGTTACGATAGTTGCAATTGCTTTGATGCTGATTCAAATTTCACCTAAATAAAAAGATCCTTAACGTTACAAATAAACAACCAAGGTGAGACCAATGCCGGGATAATTTTTAAATCTGAATATTAGTTTCACTTTAAAAAGCGGATTACTAGAAAGTTTATTTTATTTGAGCGAGTTTTGTTTAGAGCTTTGATAAGTTTTAGTTGAATACTTATTATGCAACTCGTTAAAATCTAACTTGAAATAATTGTGAACACTAAAATGCTGTCTGGTAAAGCGCATAAATTTATATTGCAGGAGGTGAAAGTAAACATGATAACTAAATACGAGCGCGTCCTGATAGCGATCGATCGTTCAAAAGGAGCCAACGTTGCCTTAGAACGGGCGGTTTCTGTTGCCAAAAGAAACAAGGCCAGGTTGGATGTTTTGCAGGTGATCGATGTTAACTCACTGCAGTATAAAGCTGGCGGACAGGTGGTCATTAAGGGCCAGACGATTTATGATATTGAACAGGCAGATCAAAAATATTTGTTGGACCTGCAAAAATGGCTGGTCGAAGAAAAACATTTGGATCGTAGCAAGGTTTTTGTACATTTGCGTTTTGGCAACCCTCGGACAGTGATCGTCGATGATTTTCAACCAGAGTATCATAATGATCTTTTGGTGATTGGCGAGACGGGGATGCATTTGTTGAAACGGATGGTGGCTGGTTCGGTTGCTTCGTACGTCACTCGTGCTGCTCAATGTGATGTTTTGATCGCGAGAAATAAATGATACCTTGACTTTTTGTATTTCACCATAAAAATAACAGGCTGGCATTCTTTGCAAGTAGGAATGCTGACCTGTTATTTTTGTCAAACCGAATTTAGGTGATGCTTCTAATTGTTGATCTTCTTTTCTACGTACTTAGACAACCAGGTCAACAATGTTATGATGATCAAATACATTAAGGCAACGATTGCCCAAACGCGGAATCCTTCTAAGTTTCTGGCAATGATGATTTTCCCCGTCTGTGTTAATTCAAGAATGCCGATAATTGAGAGAATCGATGTATCTTTTAAAGTGATTATAAACTGGTTGATAAAAGATGGTACCATGACTTTGATCCCCTGAGGCAAAATGACCTTACGCATTGCTTTTCCAAATGGCAAGCCTAAACTCCGTGCTGCTTCCATTTGCCCGACATCGATCGCTTCGATCCCGCCCTTCACAAAAGCGGCTGTATAGGCACCTTCGTTGAGCATTAACGTGACAGTTCCGGCGATAAATGCGGGGATCTTGCTGCCTGTCAAACTAGGGATACCATTATAGATAAACAAAGCCAAGACCAGCAAAGGCAAACCACGGAAAATGTAGATCACTGTCGTGGATAGGCCGCGGGCAAACTTGTTAGGTAACACACCTAAAAACCCAAAAATGATGCCAAAGATGGTCGCAGCGATAATGCCGACCATAGTCAGGTAAAGTGTTTGACCAAGCCCTTTCAGCAAAACTGATGAGTTTTGCTTGATCAGGCCGGCAAATGAATTTTCGCTGTCTTTATTACCATTATTTTTCTTCTTGGAATTGACGGTATCCGTGCTGAGATAGCGATCAGTAATCTTTTTATACTGGCCGTTTTTCTTCAAGGTAGATAAACCATGGTCGAATTTTTTCAGTAGTGCCTGGTTATGTCCCTTTAAAACAGCAAACCCATAGTAACCATTTTCAGCCGGTTTGGTAGCGATTTTTAATTTGGTACCCGTTTTGATTGCGTATTGCATGACAGGAATATCCTCAAAACAGGCAACAGAATTACCGTTAACAACATCATTGTACATGTTATCTGAATCATCAAAAGTTACTGTTTTAAAATCATATTTCTTTTGTTTGGATTGCGCATAAGCCGCTGCGGCAGTGCCTGTTTTTAAGGCTACCCGTTTGCCGCGCAAATCACTGAAATTTTTGACCTTGCTGTTTTTGCCCACTGCCATAACAACACCCGTTTTATAGTAGGGTTTTGAAAAATCAAACTTTAGTTTCCGTTCTGGTGTGATAGACATGCCGGCGATAACACCATCGATCTGATTAGATTGGAGGGACTGAACGGCGGCGTTGAATCCCAGTTCCTTGATATTAACTTTGAAGCCCTCTTCTTTGGCGATAGCTTTCATTAAATCAATATCGATCCCGACGTATTTGTTATTTTTATTAGCAAATTCAAATGGTGGATATGTAACGTCGGTACCGATAGTGTAAGTCTGGTCAGCGTGGACTTTAGGAGAAACTGTTAAAAATAAGATCGTTGAAAATAATACCATGAAAAAAGCCGCAAGCTTACTTTTTTTCATCAAATGTCGCTCCTTTACTTATTTGTTTTTAATAATAACATTTCCAGAATACCACATTTTTAACTGCAAGTGATATAGCTCATGAAACTAAATCTAATATATGGGTTAGCGAAAACCAATAAATAGGGGATGCTATAGAGGCAATTTACATTTTTGTATGGTTTTTAGGTTGCACGATCAATTGTTAAGGCGTTTATGGAGGGCAGAAATTGTTGATAGAAATGGCCCCTAATTGTTAAAATTTCGCAGATTTTGTGAGAAAACGCATTTGGAAATGATTGGCCTAAACATTGGTAAATTGTTTTAGTTAAATTTAAGTGAAAATGCTGATTTCCACGTTCAAGGAATGAGTAAATATTTTAGTATAAACGAGTATCTGACATAAGAATGAAGAAGTAGTGCAGTATACTCCAGTATCTGGCATAAGAATGGACAAGTAGTGCAGGATAAACATGTTTTGTGAACACAAAGCGCATTCTAATTTGATACGATCTGTTTGATAAATACGAAAATTTACCAGGCCAAATTTTTGCTCAGTGAATTCGTACTAATGCAGAAGCCATATGCTTGCTTTATAAATCGAAAGCGGTTACACTATGAACGTAGGGAATGAAGAGCTCATAGTTTATGTTTCATAAATTAGACGGTTGCTTCATCAGAAACCACACGAAAAGAGGTCAAGAGCTTGTCAAATTCTCTATTAGGTAATGGTAGACTCAACTATATCTGAAATGTTGTTGGTATTGGTATCGCATCAATACTTGCCCGTTCAATATTCACGATATACGTTGATAAGCGTAGTTATCGCAGTCTACCATTATTTTTTTGTGCTAAAATTGCGAACGAAAATGACGTTTATTTTAGAATGTCCGCGTATTGGTCATGGTGTTTATCAAAGTAATTCACTGCGTAAGGACAAACGTTAATTATGCGGTAGCCAGTTTCACGCGCATGTTTTGCCATTGCTACCATCAAATTTCCGGCAATTCCTTGACCTCTTAAAGATGGATCGACAACGGTCGAGTCAATAGTGTAAGTCTTCTGTGTATCATCTGGGGTGAAGTCAACTTCAGCATCAACTTTGTTGTTGGAATTGTAATGCACAAAACGGTCGCGGTCTTCTTTGTATTTGGTTTCTAGCTTAAAGTTCATAGAACATCCTCCTTAACTGGTGCGTGTTGAGTTTGTTATTCTAAAACGTAACAGCGTAATTCTAAATGGCAATGATCTACTTACATCCCTTATTGTAACTGATTCACGATTAGATGCACACAAAAAAATTGGGCAGTCAGCAATGATAAAAAGCTATCTTTTTGTAAGCAAATAATTTGAAGACGCAGCAAAATGATGTTACATTTTTGTTAGTAAGTCGTGAACGATTGTTTGCGAGTGAAAGAAATTTTGTTATAGAGAGGTGGTCAGCGTGACATCGATATATGATTTTGAAAAAGAAGAGATTGGCGGTCAGCAAATCGATTTTAATGATTTTAAGGGAGACGTTTTACTGCTAGTGAATACCGCCAGTAAATGCGGTTTGGCTCCGCAGTTAAAAGAAATAGAGAAACTTTATGATGAGTATAAAGACGATGGGTTTAGGGTAGTTGGTTTACCTTCAAACCAGTTTAAACAAGAGCTGGACTCTGATGAAGAGGCGCAGCAATACTGCAAGGTTCATTTTGGTGTCACTTTTCCAATGACTAAAAGGGTAGCAGTCAATGGGGAAGACGAAGACCCGCTCTACAAGTATTTGAAAGAACAGACAGATGGTAAAGACATTGCCTGGAACTACACGAAATTTCTGATAAATCGCTCTGGCCAGGTCATTGCCAGATATGAACCGAAAACTTCTCCAGTGGAATTTGCAGCTGATATTGCCAAAGCAGTGCAAAAATCTGATGGATGAGTTATCATTATTGTTATAGTTACATGGGGCACGATATGAAAGTGTTCATTTAGGAGGGAGAAACTTATGGCAGTTAAAGAAGTCACTGATAAAGATTTTGAAGATGTTACAGGCAAAGGTGTTGCCTTAACAGACTTTTGGGCAACATGGTGCGGTCCTTGTCGGATGCAATCGCCTGTTGTAGAACAGTTGTCTGATGAAATGGATGGCGAGGTTGAATTCACTAAAATGGATGTTGACCAAAATCCTGATACGCCTGCACAATTTGGTATCATGAGTATTCCAACTTTACTGGTCAAAAAAAATGGTGAGGTTGTCGATACGCTGGTCGGTTATCATCCCAAAGATCAATTGAAAAAGATCCTGGAAAAGTATACTGACTAAAGCAGCGTTAACAGTCTAAAATAATTTATTGGAGCATGGAGTTGATCTGTGCTCCTTTAATGTATGTATTAAGCAATGTGAAGGAGAATTGGCAATGGAGAAAACAGCGATTTTTGCGGGCGGGTGTTTTTGGTGTATGGTCAAACCCTTTGATGAACAGCCAGGGATCAACAAAGTAGTTTCAGGATATACGGGCGGGCACGTTCCAAACCCGACCTATGAACAAGTTTGCAGCCATACTACCGGACACACTGAAGCTGTAGAGATTCATTATGATCCGGCAGTCGTTTCTTATCAGGATCTGGTAGAAGTCTATTGGCGTCAAACCGATCCCACCGACGCCATGGGTCAATTTCAAGATCGCGGCGACAATTACCGGCCGGTGATTTTCGTACAAAATGACGAAGAAAGAAAAATTGCTGAAGCTTCTAAAAAAGAATTAGAAGAAAGTGGACGCTTTTCTGCCCCGATCGTGACACAAATCGAGGATGCACAGCCTTTTTATCCAGCAGAGGATTATCATCAGGAATTTTATAGAAAAAATCCTGTACGATTTCAAATGGAGGAAAAGGGCGGTCGAGAGAAATTCATTAAAGACAAGTGGAAAAAACACCACAAACTATTTTAAACGCCTAATCCATAAAGGTGGCTTAAAAGCCCTGGAAATGAGATCAGCTTGATCTCATTTCCAGGGCTTTTTGTTATGGCCGATCTATTTTCACGTGCTTTTTGGCCACGTGCTTTTTATGCCACCAAGAAATGGCTAGTGTGAGGCTGGTCGAAACCAAACTGAGAGCAACAAAATCGCAGATCAGCAATAACAATGTGATCACATTAGATGGCCGACTAAGCCAAGCCACAACACTCAAACCGGCTAAAATAAAGGCTGCCACCCACGATAGACCGAAAATGAGAAATATTTTGCGCTTTTGTGTCGCTTTCATATACTTTACCTCTTTTGCTATAAGTATTGCTTGAATATAGCGCGTTTATTAAGCAAAAGCAAGCTTTAGTATGGAAAAGTGTTGACCATCGCCTATTAAAAATAATCGACTAGTTCCGGAGGTTCATCGACCAAGATCTCGTTTAGCTTTTTGACTGTCTGCGGCTCTAAGGCTGCTTTCCCAGTAGTTGTGATCTCTAGGACAGAAGTTGTACCAAATAGTGCTTTAGTCAGTTGTTGGATCGAAATATACTTGGTGTCCCTGCTCGTTAAGGGACCAATTTTTTTAATTTCATTTTGACCATTTTGGGCAAAAAGACGCCACACACCAGAATTTTGTGGAAGGCTCTCGTCTTTGACCGGTAAAACAATCGGTCCAAATGTTTGTTTGAGATATGGGTAGCGGGTCAAAAAGTCTTTGAGATCAACGATCCGTGCCATCATGTATGGAACTACTCGACTCGATAAACTGTATGGGTCTCCCAGCCAATCGCCATGATAGGTCACATCTGGTGAATCAAAGTTTATCTTGGGTACTGAATTTTTATGATTGAAAATAAAAGACAGTAGATGTTCAAAAGCCGCTGTCGATCCATACAGAAATTCTTTGACAGTTAAACGAGTTGGTGAGTATTCATATATCACGTACCCTTGGACTTTTTCATGTTCATCATAATATAGTCCGACCTGCCATTCATTTTTAATGGAGAGGTAGTTCCACCACCATTTGTCCCTGATGAGTCCGCCCTTTAAGCCTTGCTGGGAAAACTGCCCATAAAAAGCAGCAGTTTCTGGTAAAACGTTTTGTAATGGTTGTCTGCTGACATGACCTTCAGGGTGTCGCGACCGATAACTTGGTACATCTCCACTGGCAAGAGAATAATGCAAATGAGAAAAGGCTTGTTCATAACCCAGCCGCCGATAGTAGGCAAAAGAAAACGGTGCTAGGTAAGAGAGAGTCACGTTATTTTCATACATATCATTTAGGGCATCCTGCAATAGAATGCTGGCACCACCTTGCCCCGCACTTTCAGGAGCAGTTGCGACATCGCCGATACCGTTCATTTTGTAGGTAACACCGTGAAAGTTAATGGTGAAGGGTAAACTATATAAGGCACTGGTGAGACCAGAATTATTTTTAAGTCCATATGAAAGACCGTGACCTAAACGATCAAAAAAATATTGGCGCCGACGCGGTTCATCAGGCGTATTAAAAGCATAAAGATACAACTGATAATATTGTTCAAGGTCAGCGTTTGATATTAAACGATATTTTGACAACATAAGACCTCCTAAATAATAACAGGTTAGCAAAGAAGGGACGGCCAGAAAATTAGTGTGCCCCGAGCTTTATCCAAAAGAGCAGTCGTTATTTCCTTGTAAACTATCTGTGACGCCTAGTTTTTAACTGATGCTTTCTTGCGTTGTCTTAGCTTGTTCTTCGAGCAGCATTTTCTTTTCGGCTGCTTTAAAAAACGGGAAATACAAAAATCCGGCAATAATTAATTCAACGGCTGACCAGACTGCGGCGCGCCAATCCCAACCGGTCGCCATGAGTGGTCCGATGATGGGCGGCATTGTCCAAGGAACCATGGCAGAAGGTGCTGCAACCCATCCTAAAATTATCAATAGATATGATAAGGTCGCAAGTACCAACGGCACCACGATAAATGGTATCAGGGTGAGTGGATTCATAACAATAGGAAAGCCGAAAATCACTGGTTCATTTATTTCAAATAGCGCACTAGGGAAAGCAACTCTTCCCAGATCACGATAGGTCTTGCTTTTTGAAAAAAGCATGAGGAGAACAAGAGTGATCGTAGCTCCAGTCCCTCCCACATTCACAAACAAGCTGGAAAAGCCAGAAGAGGTCACGTATGGCAGTGGGTCATGATTAGCGTAAGCGGTTCCATTCGCAGCAAGAAATTGTAAAAAGATTGGATCGGCGATGCCTTCAAGCGTCATATCGCCATGGATCCCGCAAACCCAAAGAACACTCACTAGTAAAGTGTAAACTAAAATGCCGGGCAAAGAATTCAAAGCGAAGAGCAGCGGGTGGAAAATGGCTTGGATCACTTCATTGACGTCAACTCCAAATGGGATACGGATGGCCCAAAAAAGCACTAAGATCACAAAACCGGGGAGTAAAGCCACAAATGAATTAGATACCGCACTAGGGACACCAGCAGGCAATTTGATGACGATATTTCTTTTGATAAACCACTTATAGACAGAAACAGAAATGAATGCAGTAATGATGGCGGTAAATAGGCCAGAGGAGGAAAAATTGGCAACGTCAAGTTGAAGTTTGTCATTAAAGCACAGGATAACAAAGGCCATAGTTGATAAACCGGCTCCCGAGATGGGATCGATCTTCAGCTCTTTGGCTAATTCGTAGCCGATGCCGATCACAGCTATCAGTGAAATGATGCCAAATGAACCGTTGACTGCCACGTTGATCCAATCTGAGTAAGGCTTGATCAAATTTAACCAGGGTTGGATCGGAATATTGCCTAAGATTAGGAAAATACTGCCGCCAATGATGGCGGGTAAAGTGAGTACTAAGCCATTGCGGACCGAAACCAGATATTTGTTGTTGCCGACTTTGGCCATGGGAGGAATGATATATTTTTGTAACCAATCCATGAACTTTTCCATGCTGATGCCTCCTGTCATTTAAAGGTAAAATATGTACAAGTCAAATTATAATGTTAAAAAAGGAATAAGACAAAGGATGTCTAAAGAAGATTTTCAATAAAAATTATAGCCAGATTTACGCAAACAAATACCTGTGTTCCTATTCATGGACACGGGTCAAACTGGTGGGTATCTTTTATTGTAGTTTTATTGCCTGCTTGATTTGTTGAGAAATATTACGCCAAAAAAGAATGGGGTTGTTTTTAAAATCCGCTGAAAAAGTTGCAAAGTCGATTCGTGGGCGCATGGTAATAATTTCTTCTTTTAACGGCCCTGTCACTAACAATGATGAGTCAATTCCTTGCCACCTCACGTTATAATAGGGGCCCTCAAGGGCTTCATCGAACATTTCTTGGACGCCTGCCTTTGCAGTTTCTATTAGGACATCTTTTTCAGTAAAGTTTGGATGATCATGTGCTTGTTCATAAGCCAATTTCTCGGCAACTTCTCGCATATCATTAGGTATTAGGTTAAACATTATACTCTTCTCCTCGTTTTTTTGAATCAAGGTAGACATATGACTAAGGATGCTTTTTACCTTGTTCTCTTAAGTGTTTAGGATAATTATACCAAATATTTTGGAAAAATCTGTCCACAAAAAAGCTGCGGCATTAAAATGCTGCAGCCTGTTAAATGTGGTCAGCGTAATGTTAGCCGTTGGCGACAGTAAAACGTTCTTGCTTATGTGAAGGTTCCTCAATCTCTTTAACTATCACCTTAGCCATTGTACCGGCCGTTGTTTCTGACTTTCCTTCTTTATCCGCCAGCAATTCGTTGGATCCCACGAGGATATTGGATGCGGCTGTACCAGGGACAAAAGATGCTCCTGGTGAAATGCCGACCCAATCTACGTTGGTAACATCCTGCAAGAAATGTAATTCTGACAGCTGGTTGATCGGCGTTCCGATCCAGGCTTTTGATCCTGGTGCTTTTTTAATGTCTTCTACTACGAGGTGATGGTCAGCTCCAGTGCGTAAACTGCCTGCACCCAAAATGAAAATGAAGCGTGGTTGCTTTTCTTCACGGAATAAACTGATCAATTTAGCCGTCAGATCCACGTGAAGATACGCCTTTGCCGGGTCAGTGGAAAATGCATCGACGATAACATCAAAACCTGATAAGTCATCTTTGGTCAGTGAAAATGCATCTTTTTCCAGGATCTGAATTGAATCACCCAACTCTTTTTTTGCTTTCGTCGCGTTACGAACGATTGCTGTTACGTCCAAACCTGCTATTTGTGCTTCCTTGAAGGCAGCCGAGCCTGCCATACCGGTTGCACCTATGATACCAACCTTAGTCATCAAAAAGCCTCCTTAAATGATTTTTAAGACACTTACATATTATAAGGAAAAAGGTATAAATACAAGAACTTATTCTTGTTTTAAACAAATAGGTTAAAATTAGCAATTATTATTGTTTTATAGTTCTTTTCAATTAGTTATAATTAAAGGTAGTTAAGGGCTCGAATTCTTGCGCCGAACAGTTAAAATCGATATGTTTTTTAACTGCTATTAGTTGGGAGGTAAAGTGTTGGCTGAAAATAATTCTGCACAAATGCAAATCAACATTGTCAATCTCATTTGGAGTTTTGACCGTGAGACTAATGAGGTCAACTTATTATTAGTCAAGCGCTCTAATGAACCCGCTCAAGGTCTTTGGGCTTTGCCGGAAACTTTCTTGGGTCAAAATGAGAACGCTGATCAAGCGGCTTTACGCCTGGTCCAAGATAAGATTGGCTTAAAACTTTCAGCCTTTCATACGGAACAATTGGAAACCTTTACCGCTCCGCAAAGAAAAAGCGGCCGGCAGAGAGTTTTGTCTTTAGCCTACATGACATTTTTACCTGAAATGCCGCCGTTAGATCCCGGTTATGGAGCAAGCGCTGCAAAATGGTTTGCCATGAAAGTGAAGGACAGACATTACTTATTTTGCAATGGCAGTGATAAATTTCACGTCGCACGAGAAAACGATCACGAAAAATATTATCATGGCTTAAAAAATTATGCTGGCCACCGGCAAAAGAGCTTGGCTTTTGACCATGAATGGATCATAAAGGTTGCTTGTCGCCGAATCAAAAACAAGTTGGATTATCAACCGACCGTTCTTTTGATATTAGGGAGAACTTTTACGCTCAGAGAGGCCCGCTGTGTATATGCACCGTTTTTAAAGACCAAGATTGAACGGATAGATAATTCCAATTTTAAGAAGACCCATAGCAAATTATTTGAAAGCGCCGGCACTGCTTTAAGATCCGGACGGGGACGTCCAGCCAATTTATATCGTCTACAGTAATCAAAGTTTGCTGGGCTTTTTTTGGATGCCTGAGAAACAGTTTGGTTTGCAATTGCCGGTTAAATAGAGTACTATCGGAAAATGATTACGAGCTATTATTTTTTTATCTTTTATTAAAAGTATGTATTACCTTTAATCATTCTTTAGGAGGAACGATCTATGATCGAGCAAGGAAACCTGGCACTTTTGACAGATTTATATGAATATACAATGGCAAATGGATTTCACGAGGAAATGATAAATGAATGCGGGTCTTTTGATATGTTCTTCCGCAAATTACCGGACAACGGACGTTTCGTTGTTTTGGCGGGAATTGGGACTGTGTTGGAGGAATTACAAAATTATCATTTTGAAGAAGATGATTTAGATTATCTGCGCAGCCTAAATATCTTTTCAGACGGTTTTCTGGATTATTTGCGCGACTTTAAGTTTGATTGCAAGGTATATGCGATCACTGAAGGGACGCCGGTATTTTCGCGTGAGCCAGTGTTAACAGTGGAAGGCCCGCTGATCCAATCACAATTATTTGAAACTTTACTTTTAAATGTCATCAACCACCAGAGCTTAATTGCTACCAAAGCCCGGCGGATCGTTGCCGCAGCCAAGGGCAGAGCTGTTATGGAGTTTGGTGCCCGTCGTGCCCAAGGACCCTCTAGTGCGGTTTATGGAGCGCGTGCTGCGGTGATTGGCGGGTGCACCAGCACTTCAGATCTGCTGGCCGGTAAAAAATTCGGCATTCCTGTTGCAGGGACGATGGCTCATAGCTGGGTCGAAGCTTTTGATGATGAATTAACAGCTTTTGAAGCTTGGTCACGCATCTACCCTGACAATTGTTCACTTTTAGTTGATACTTATGATGTTTTAGGTTCTGGTGTTCCAAACGCCATTAAGATCTTTGATCAGCTGGCAGCCAAGGGTTATTCTAATTTTGCCATCAGGATCGATTCTGGTGACATTACACAACTGTCGACCCAGGCCAGGGAGATGCTGGACAATGCCGGTTACACCGAAGCTAAGATCACGGCCTCGAATTCTTTGGATGAAGAGATCGTTCAATCCCTGATCGGTGAAGGTGCTCAAATCGACAATTTTGGTGTGGGTGAAAACTTGATAACTAGTGCAAGTTCACCTGTGTTGAGTGGAGTTTATAAGTTAGGTGCTGTTAAAAATACGACCGGTAATTGGCTCCCCAAGGTCAAGGTCAGTGCAAGTATCGGCAAACTGACATTACCTGGGCTTAAGCAAGTATATCGTTTGTATGATCCGCGAACTGGAGCGCCTTTTTCTGATTTGGTTGCTTTACGTTCAGACAATATCCCAGAAGAGATCAAAGAAATGAAAGTGCTTAGCGCTGATCCGGAAGCTACTAAACGCTACCAGACATTACGAAACGTTCGGGCCGTTGCTTTACAAAAAGAAGTTATGAGTGAGGGCGGTAAATTAACGCAAGATTTGCCAAACGTCTTTGACATCCAAAAATATAGCCAAAAAATGTTAGCTGAGCTTCCGGCAGCTAAGAAACGTCTGTTATATCCTGACGAATACCCAGTGTATATTACGAAAGCTTTATATGAACAGCAGCAAGAGCTGATCAAAAAATACAGCATTTAATTTGAAGACAAACAGCGGCCATTTGACAGGTCGCTGTTTTTTTTATTTCTAAAAAACGATTTGGAGGACAAAAAGAACCATACCGATGGATCAAGACAGTAATTTCAGCTGATCTACGGCAGAACCGCGATAACATCTTATGTAATTGCAGAAACCTAATTTGACCAGGTACGGCCAAAAAGCTGTATGATAAGAGTGCGGTTGGATGATTTTATTTTTGTGACAGGTAAAAGTGATTAAGGGGGCGAATATAATGGTACAGCGTGAAGAAATGAGGATACGCACACACAAAATTATTTCTTACCTTGATCATACATACGGAGATAATTGGGCCCAAGACCCGGAGATCTTGAAGGATCCTAAGCTGAAAGCACATTTGAAATGGATAAAGGGTACCAGATAAAAGACAGACAGCTGATTTACGGCTGCCTGTTTTTATGTGAAAAGTATTTTCTTATTCAAGTTTGGCAGAAAGGTGTGCCAGTTTATTTTTAATAGGGAAGCATAAGCAAGCCCTAAAAAATTTACTCGTACTGGTCAGATAATGTATTTTGTAAAACTTACTTCACTAAATTGAAATAGATAAATAATTAGAGTAAAATACCAAATTGTGAATCTATGAAAACTGTGCACTTATTGATTTTAAGACAGGGAGCGAACAAATTGAGCTTGAATAATCAGCAGGTAAAGCTGCTCAAAAGAGTGGATGAAGGGCAAGTTTCTGCTACTGATGTGCAAAGAAATGAAATTTTGAATAATCTGATTTTTAAGAGAAAATTCGTTGAATATACCTTGAATTCGAATCGAAGGACAGGCAGATATATGATCAAAAATTTGTATTTAACGGAAAAAGGAAAGATTGAATTAGCGTTAGCCTTGCAAAAAAGATTGGCCAAGGACAAGAGTAATACTAAGGTCATGCTCTTAGTTGCAGGCCTCTTGATCGGAGTATTTATTGGAAAATTTCTTTTTTCGTTGGAAATACATTAAAATAGTCATCAAAAAGACTGCACATACCCGTCTTTTTGATGACTATATTTTTTGGCAGTAATGGCTATTCTGCTGAAACCTCAACGTCAATATTTCCGGCGACAGCCTTTGAGTAAGGACAAACTTTTTCCGTATCATGCATGTACTTAATAGTTTCTTCTGGGCTGACACCATCGATGTGACCAACTAGTCTAACTTTTAAATTAAAATCTGTTTGGCTAGCAGCGTAGAGATCAACATTGGCAGTGACAGTTCTGTGAAGGTCACCTTTCCCTGCTTTGCTTAAAGTGAAGGACATCGCACTATTGAAACAAGCTGAGAAACCGGCCGCAAACAACATTTCTGGTGTGGTTGCGCCTTCTTTTTTAGTCATCGAAGTTTTAGTGGAAAATGTACCATCGGGGGCGACAGACTCACCCTCACGACCGCCAGTATTAACTGAACGCGAAACACCTATTTTTTTCATACTTGAATAATCTATACTCATTAAAATGCTCCTTTCGTAAAATCTTTGACCTTTCGCTTACCAATCCAAGATATACATCAAATGCGAGAGTGATTCAATTAATTAGCTTAAAAGCTGGCAATTTAATAAAGGGCTCGCTTGCAAATAACCGGAGCAAATATCTCTCAAGGAAAGCTAATAGTTTGATAGAGTTTCAGTTATAATCGTGCACGATTAACTATGCATACCATAACAGAACAAAAACGTAGATGCCAATGTTTTGATTGGGCGTTTTATTTTTGTGGACCCTAGCTCAAGTTTGACACGCATACGCGAAAATTTCAGAATAACTGAACCAAGTTTGGCAAAAATGATCCAAAAAGTGGAGTAACTGAACTAAGTTTGGCAAACATGGTCCAAAAAGCAGAGTAATTGAATCAAGTTTGGCAAACATGGTCCAAAAAATAGAATAATTGAACTAAGTTGAACATACATCCTGTAAAAAAAGGATTTGTTACTGCGCGTGCCTTTCAGTACTTCGTAATTATGGAGTCCCACTTCTTTATTTGGGAAAGTTTAAGTGTTGTAGACACGATTATTATCACGCCAAACTAGAAAGCGTGTAAATTTGTCCAAGCATTTATAAATAATTACTTAAGAAGCAGGTACAAGTACAGAAAAAATATATCCACTACACCAACTATGATCATGCCAATGAGCAAGGTCATGGTTTTTTTGTTATGCAGAATTCATCTCCGTTTGTTTGGACAGGACAAACATTTTATTTAAAACTTGGGGAACATGAGTCTGATGGCACAGAAATATGCAACTTTTTGTATCATTAGAAAGATTAATTTGTGAATTAAAAATAATCAATGAAGATCTCCAAAGAAGGTAAATAGCAAGTGGTTAGTTCCGGAGGTTGTTGCACTCCAGATTTTTTTTACTTCTTTGTCAATACCGTGCTTTATTGTGGGTTAAAACCCAGTTTTGGTTTAAGATAAAGGTGAAGCGAAAGGAAGTTGTCGATCTGAAATAAATTTGCGATGTGAAGGGGGCTCAAAGTTATTATGAGTTACTTAGAGAATATTTTGACCAATGTAGTTGCACTTTCTGGTAAACGTAAAGTAGTTTATAAAAATGAATTGGCTTTAAGTGCTCGCTTGTTTGGTTACTCAAATGGTGAGGAGATCCCGCGGCGTGATTTGGAACGGTTCGCTCAGCTGGCAATGGTATACCATACCGAACTGCGTGCTGTGCCCGAGTTGGAGAGAGTGGTAAAACGCGACAGTGTGACGTTGCGTTTTACCAAGGATTATGATCCGGGGGATAAAGCATCTATTTATGAAGTGATTTTAGGGAATTCTTTGGGCTTTTTAGTGTATCACCCTGACGAAAAGGGCATTCAGACTAAGTACGGTGTCTTATATTTCGACGGTCACGAAGATAAAACAGCAGATAATGAAAATTGGCAAGAGTTTCATAAGTCCGTGAAAAAATTGCTAATAAATTTGAATGATAATTTCTATGATTCCCAAGTTACTTTATTTGATCGTGAGTAAAATGTAGGTTTCATGCAGCAAAAACAACTGAGAGCACATGAGTTGATCAGCTTAATTTCATATTTATCTTCGCCCAACTTGATGTCATTACATTTCACTAGTCATTATCGCGTTAGAACCCGGCAATCGTTTAGACTTAAATTTTTTCATCATTGGCTTCTTTGATCGAGGTGATTTTTTGGATAACGATCATGATTTTTTTAAATCTTTCTTGGCTGGCCGCGAAATTAGGCAGAGAATCGCTGATATTTTAAAAAGGGCCCACATACCGGGAAGGATACAAGATGTTGAAAGGTACACCGAGGCGGATGATACATTATACTACGTCATTATTCAAGATGAAAAGGGAAGCAAAACGAGGTACAAAGTAGATTTGGCTAAGAAGACAATAAACTAAACCCACGTATAGAAATGTAATTTTTGATAGATTCATAGTTTGGGAAACCAGCACGTTTTGAGAGAGAAAGATTAGAGTTCAGTATGAATGTTGGGTGTAGGCTTTATATCAATATAATTATATATAGTGGCTAAGGATTCTTCACAAACTAATAAACATTTGGTACAATATAATCAGTAACCAATAACCTCCCTATATGTATTGATTACTTTGAAAAGTAAAAATGCTTTGAGCTCACCGATCTGAAACGGATCGGCGAGTTTTTTCATTCCATGTAAAAACTTTGAATATTCAATTCAAATTTAACTGTTTTTGGTCGTCTTCTGCTTGATCATAGTTAAAAATAACGCGGGGCGCTTGTTTGATCAATGAGACCATATCCCCTTTTAAAGTTACTGTCTTGCCAAAATTCAAAAAAACACCGGCAAAAACTGTGTGTAACCAGTAGTTGCCAATGCTTTATTTAGATTCCATGGAACAAATTTTAATTATTGAGCAGCTCTCTTTTGCAGTAACTGCAAATATTGTGCAGCTTCTTCATCATAATGATGAGCTGCATTGATTTTTTTGAGTAACGGCTTGTTATGGGTTGAAGCATTTCCTGTCAGCAATAATTTACGTTCTAATTCGACATAAGGGAAATTATTTGCTTCTGCCTTTTGTATTTCAACATTTGGATCATAGGGTGCCCGCCGAAAATCAATATCTTCGATCCCTTGTGTAGAAACTGTTAGCAGTAAATAGCTGGCTGCACGATTTATTAACAACTTTCCGCGAGTATCCCATGGCTGTCCGACCGAACCTGGATTAAGGATAATTTGTCCAGTGTCAGAATAGCGCCATAAGGGACTGTGGATGTGAGCGTAGATCGCGACATCTATTGTTTGATCTAACGTCAACTGGTCAAAATTCTTTTCCGGTTGTGTCGGATAAAGAGAATGACCGTGGTTTTGCCCGGGCAGATTGTGGGTAAGCGAAAAAACCAGGTTGCCTAGTTTCTTACGCGCACTCATTGGTAACTGGGTGAGTTGGTGAAGATGTTTTTCATTGAAGCGGCTATTTTCATACTTCACTAGCATTGTGAAATAGACATTGGTCGGGTCGTTCAAATCAAAATTAGGCTGAGCCATCTCTAAGTTATAGTCGGCTTCCCAATTACCCAATAAAGCTTGTTTTGTATTGATCTGATCTAGGATCTGCAAACATTCCTCAGAAGTTGCTCCGCCAAGCACCATATCTCCTAGTGACCAAAATTCTTCTGCACCGTGTTTCAATGCATCAGTAACGACCGCTTCCAGTGCCGTTGAATTTCCGTGGCTATCAGAGATCACCGCGATTCGGTGTTCCATATATAGACCTCCAATTTTAAAAAATGTTCTGCTTCAAGCTTAGTTAACCAAATGAAAAAAGTCAAAGCACCTTAGGTTAACCTCATTTATGGCTGCATATGTGCGTTGAATAGTGGTGAGAAGTTTGTTTATCATGATTTAGCTTAGGTTTTCTACTGTTAATAAGTGCTTAATGACAATCGAGATTACGCTAATGTCGATTAAACTAAGCCGTTAGTTTTCGCTTTTTTATGTTATAATACTGACAATTAAATTAAAATTGGTTGGAGCCGTGGCTTTCAAGAATCTTATCCTAGTTTGGGTTGCTAGGATAGATTTTTAGGCCATGGTTTTTTTAATTAAAATGTGAAAGGAATGGATGAATTTGGCTGCAATCGGTAACCTTTGTTTAATACTAATAGTGACTGCTGTGGCTGGTCACTGGAGTGCGCGCTTAAATTTTCCGCCCGTCATCGGCCAGCTGCTTGCTGGTGTTCTGATAGGTCCCGCGGTATTGAATTGGGTATCTCCTAATAATTTTATCTCTGTATTTTCTGAAATTGGTGTAATAATTTTAATGTTTATCGGCGGGTTGGAAAGCGACGTTAGTTTGTTGAAAAGATATTTGAAACCCAGCTTGTTAGTGGCTGTGGCTGGAATGATCTTACCTATCATTGGAGCTTTTTTAGTGGGTGAGTTCTTTGGCTTGAATCAAACCGAAAATATGTTTTTAGGTGTGATTTTTGCTGCAACTTCCGTTTCAATATCAGTGGAAGTTTTGAAGAATATGCACAAATTAAATAGTCCGCAGGGAACTACGATCCTTGGTGCTGCTGTCGTTGACGACGTTTTATCAATTATTGTCCTGAGCGTATTGATCAGCTTGGAGGGAGATCAGATCAATTCTAGCAGTCAATTGCCACTGTGGTTGGGCATTATACTGCAAGTCAGTTTCTTTATCTTTTTATTTATCATGGGACGTTTTGTTGTACCCGTCTTAATGCGCTTGGGTGAAAGATGGCTGGTACCTGTTTCAGAAACAGTGATGGCCCTTATTTTATGTCTTGGATCCGCGTATTTGGCCGAGAAAGTGGGCTTAAGCGCAGCAATCGGCGCGTTTTTTGCCGGGTTAGCAGTTGGACAAACGAAATACCACCGCAAGATCGATATTAAGGTCGAGCCGATCGGCTATGCTGTTTTCATTCCAGTGTTCTTTATCAGTGTAGGTTTAAATATGACACTTTCTGGACTGGCAGCGGACTTCGGGTTATTTGCGGTGTTAACTGTTGTGAGTGTATTTTCCAAATGGCTGGGGGCCGGTATCGGCGCACACCTTGCCCATTTTGACTATGCCAGTTCGACCATGATCGGCGCTGGGATGATTTCTCGCGGCGAAATGGCTTTGATCATTGCTCAAATAGGTTTCAATGCGCACTTATTATCCACCGACAATTACTCTGCTGTGATCGGGGCGATCGTGGTTACGACTTTATTGGCGCCCTTTATTTTACGGGCAGAGATCAACCAAATTGCAAAAAAAACAGCCTAAGTGTTTGATTCACGACAAAATATGTCGGGCACAAACACCTCAGCTGTTTTTTTATTGCGGTAATCTTTTAGATGCATCTACTTCGTCAATGTGCAGTGCTTTATCTTTGGCACAGACGACTGCAGCCAAAGATTCTATCCCGCCGGGTGCAGCACTTCCGCCAAGTACTGTGGAGTGGTTGTTCACCTCATCAGACAGTTCTGTTAGATTATTGAGAGCAGTTTGCGAAGAATTGCCATTTATCAATAGCTGGTATTCTGGATGATGATCTAATTCTCGGTGGAGCACATCAATAAATTTCGCCTGTTGTGCCTCGCCTTGGTTGAGAGTCAAAGCCACGCGTTCGCGGAACGTACCTAAATATTTTCTCTGTTCATCCGGTTTAACACGGGGAATCCCATGCGAGTTTTCTGTTAAACGGTCGTTAACGTTATCTTCAGCCATCTATATGGTCCTCCTTGAACGAATTTTATTTTCTAAAATAACAATATCATACATGATGCATTTTGACTGTTAATTTTCAGATTTTCCTATATGTCATGAAGAAATTATTTTTAAAACGCAAAGCATGGTCCACGCTTCTTTGGATTAAAGATCTCAGAGATAAGTGGTGTGACCGGGTGATATTTTTTAAACAGTGCGGTTTTTCTCTTGAAATTCAAACATATGTTCGTATAATAAAGAGTGAGGTGATGAAAATGCAGCCGGCAAAAAATCAAGTCGATGTCATGGAAGAACGGATCAACCATTACTTTAAACCGCATATCACGGCCCGTTATCAGATCCAGATCGTTAATGATAAAATCGATCATTCGTTTAATTTCTTTTTTATTTTCAAAAAAGGGGCAGAAAATACCCGTTCTGTTCCACTCAGAGTGATTGAAGAATATGACTGGATCTATTTTGAGCAAATTGTGAGGGAATTGCGAAAACGTGTTAGTTTTACTTTTCGCTTGACTGGATTTTCTGGTCAGATCTGGCAGTCAAACGGAAAGAATATTCCACGCTATATGTGAGCAGAGACCAACCTTGAATTAAGCTTGAGGCAATTTGCTTTTTCATTGATTTCGTAATCTCTGTTCTGCCAAATTAAACATAGTATACAACTAAGCTTTTCATAATAAATGTATACAATTTTTGCCAAAAACCGCATTTGGAAATAAAGAATATAGCCAAAAAATAAAGGTGTTTCGCTATAATTGGAAAAATATTTATGTTATATTTTAGTTGATAAATGAGAACGCTTTACAAAGGGGATGATTCTGTGTCACATGGAAGCAAGTTATGGATCGGCTGGATCGCGGTGATCCAATTGATCTTGTCACTGGTCTTTCTTGACGCATTGCTCTTGGCTCGTTATGCTCCTGGAGATTCCTTGCAGAAGTTTCTTATGTCTGAAAATGGCCACTGGTTTACCATTGGAGCATTTGTATTCATAGGACTTGTCGGTTTATTGACCTGGCTGATCATTTTGTTTGTCCCTACCAGCACTAAAACGTTGGTTCTTGAGCAAGACCATAGTTATCGGCTAACCGTCGGTAAAGTTGGAGTGGAACATAGCTTGGCTGATGTTTTATCTGCCGAAT
Organism: uncultured Ligilactobacillus sp.; assembly: GCA_934215475.1. Taxonomy (GTDB): domain Bacteria; phylum Bacillota; class Bacilli; order Lactobacillales; family Lactobacillaceae; genus Ligilactobacillus. The sequence goes on along the minus strand of CAKPZY010000005.1, from coordinate 18,703 downwards.
ATCCATTGTTGATTAATGTTGATGTTAAAGTTCGTTTGAACCGGCGTAAGAAAAATGCGGTGGTTAAGGTCACAGCAACTTTAGTAGATGATTCGCATGTCGATTCTTTGGAGAAACAGGTCGCTGATAGTTTGGGCAAAAATTTGGAACAAACACTTGGTGTCAACTTGAAAAAAATGAAATTACGGTTGATCCCATATCGTGCCGGCGACAAGATCACGGTTGTTTAGGAAGCCAGTCTGTGCGAGCAGAAAGAAGGGGAGTTTTTTTATGAATGCAACGTATGTTGGCGCCGCAGCGGGACTGTTGATCAGTGTACTGTGGATCACCTTAGGCTTCTGGTGGACCCTTCTGATCGCAGTGGTAACGATCGTGGGCGGCGTAATTGGACATTTTTTGCAAGTCAAAGGACTTGATTCACCACGGCAGATCGCCATAGCCATTTTAAATAAAATAGCAGAATAGGAGGAATGAATTATGGCTGAGAATACTGGCGTTAAAACAAAGTTGACGTTTGATGAGGATGTTATCAGGAAGATCGCGGGACTAACAGCACAACAAGTTGATGGGATCATTAGTTTAAACGGTGGTGCATTGAATGAATTTGCCAGTTCTCTATCTTCTTCAGATGATCCGACAAAAGGGATCTCCGCAGAAGTGGGAGAAAAGCAAGTTTCGTTGAAATTAAATGCAAGTATTGAATACGGAGCTAATGCCAGAGAAGTTTTCCATCAAGTTACTAGGAAAGTAAGCCAGGCTTTGACGGAGATGACAGGTTTAGAGTTGGTTCAGCTGGAGTTGCATGTTGACGATGTTAAGACCAAAGAAGAACTCAAACCTAAATCAAAGAACAAATCGTAATAAGTACCCTTTTTCTATTAAACAATAATGACCTTCCCGAAAGTTAGACGGCTGTATAACTTTCGGGGATCTTTTTTTATAAAGCTGGATGTATTTTTCGGATTGAAATTCGTATGATAAGGCCGGTTTTTTTTCAGCAGTTAAATGTCGGAGCCTATAGTCATATGAGCTTGAAATTGGTTTCATCACTATGTAGCCGTTATAATATAGTTGTGAAGGACAATAAATTTATGTCAAAGGAGTGTTTGTAATGAGTGATTTTGATGACAAACTAAAACAAGCCAAAAGCAAGGGCAAAGAAGCTTTAGGCAAAGTAACTGATGATAAGAAAAAAGAAGCTGAGGGCAAGGCTGAAGGTGCTGCCGGTAAGGCTAAAGACAAAGCCAAGGATAAAGCCGATGATGCCAAGGATACTGCCAAAGGTGCTGCTGAAGGATTGAAAAAGGGACTGGACAAAGATAAAGATTAGTTTTTAATGTGTGTGCTAAACGGATTCGGAAAAAAATATAATAATAATTGAAACAAAAAGTTGCGCAATAATGATCGGTCTGTTAGTTATTGCGCAGCTTCTTGTGTATTAACGTTTTTTGACTAAATTGGCCAGCAGATCGGCGAATGCCGGATCGTCATTAAATGGGGATAGGTAAATGAATTCTTTTCCTCCGTGGCTCATAAAATAGCCCTTATTTTCAACTTTCAATTCCTGTAATGTTTCTAAACAGTCTGCGACAAAACCAGGAGCAATTACCATTACTTTGCGGTATCCACGGTGTGGTAGGCCTTTGAGAGTTGAATCAGTTGCGGGTGTTAACCATTTACCTGGTCCAAACTTGGATTGGAATGTTTGAAAGTATTTGATATTGCCGACTTCTTGCATGATCAGTTCGGTAGTTTCCCTGCATTCTTCTGGATAAGGGTCTCCATCTTTAACATAGGATGTGGGCACTCCGTGGAAAGAAAACAGCAAGGCATCAACTGGCGTCTTTTTTAATTGTCGTTTGATCTTGGTAGCGAAGTAGTGTATGTAAGCCGGGTCGTTGTTAAATGAATGAATAAAATGGAGGTCCACTATCTTGTCGGTCTGGCGAAAATAGTCAGCAACGTCATCAAAGATCGTTCCGACAGTTGTACCTGAATACTGTGGAAACAGCGGAATAATAGTAATGTCATCAATCCCGTCAGCTATGAGGCTTGCAAGGGTCTCTTTAATTTGCGGACTGCTGTAGGACATGGCGATTTCTACTCGGTAGGCCGGCAAGCGTTGCTGCAAATAGTTTTGTTGTTTTCTGGCGTATGTCAGTAAAGGAGAACCGTCTTTTTGCCAAATGCTCTGATACATTTTTGCAGATTTTTGGGGCCGGTGAGGTAAAATCATTGTTCTTAAGATCGGTTGCCAGAGGAACGGTGACATTTTTATGATTCGCCGGTCCGATAAAAAAGTCTTGAGGTAACTACGAACCTGGTCAGTGTTTGGAGCATCAGGAGTTCCTAAATTGACGAGCACTACTGCTTTTTTTGTCATGGTAAATATTCCTTTCATATAAATGTTTATACCTATTATAATATAGATATCTTGCGATGCAGAACACTTTTTCAAATGGTGAGGTTTGGCAGTATTTGGTATAAAATTATTACTATGATTTTTTTAACACAAATTAGGTCTTTTTTGAATGAAATTGAAATATTTTGCTCTTTTGTGGTTGATTTTTGTGGGGGCTTTTGTTAGCATACTTTAAGGAGGTAGTGAAAGTGCTTGCAGAACAAAGACAACAGCTCATAATTGAAATGCTGCGGAACAATAAAGTTCTGAAACTGAAAGATATTTGTCAGCAGACTGACTGTTCCGCTTCTTCTGCTAGGCGAGACCTGCAAATCTTGGAAGAACAGGGTTCCTTGGTTAGGATCCACGGTGGTGCCAAAACCAAGCATGCGTTGCAGCATGAATTGGATATGACAGGCAAAGCTGCGCAAAACATTTCCGCAAAAGGAAAGATCGCGCAGTTGGCAGCTACTAAGATCACGGCTGAGGATGTAATTTTTTTGGATGCTGGAACTAGCACACTAGCATTGGTACCTTATTTGCGGCCGGAGCAGCATTTGACGGTTGTGACAAATGCTGTGCAACATGCATCACAGTTAGGCGACCAAGGGATCCGAACGATCTTAGTCGGAGGTCTGCTTAAAAATACGACTAAGGCGATCATTGGAGTTAAGGCTGTTAATGACTTGCAGCACTACCGTTTCAACAAAGTTTTTCTGGGTGTGAATGGAGTCCATGACGAATATGGGTTGACCACTCCGGATCCGGAGGAAGCAGCTGTTAAACAAGCAGCACTGGAACAAGCTGAGGAAGTATTTGCTTTGGCAGATGAATCGAAGTTTGATGCGGTTTCGTTTGTTAAGATAGCGGATCTGTCGGAAACAACGATCATTACCGCAGATCTTTCGCGTGCTGCTTTTGAAAAATACAGTAGGCAGACAAACATTTTGGAGGTTTAGACGTCATGATTTATACAGTGACAGTTAATCCGGCGATCGATTATATCGTCCAGCTCAAAAATTTGACCCTGGGCGAAGTCAATCGCATGGATTACGACAATAAGCTGCCCGGCGGCAAAGGAATCAACGTTTCTCGGGTCTTGAAGGAACTTGGCCATGAAAATACTGCACTTGGTTTTTTGGGCGGCTTCACGGGCGAATTCGTGGATAATTCTTTGAAGCACATTGGTTTGCGGACCAGTTTCACGCGGATCATGGCTGATACAAGGATCAATGTCAAGATCAAAGCGCAAAAAGAGACGGAGATCAATGGCCAAGGGCCTGAGATCACAGCGGCTGAAGTAAAAGATTTTTCCCAACAATTTAACAAATTGACACCTAATGACACGGTGATTTTCGCCGGAAGTCTAGTACCAAGTTTAAGCAATGATTTTTATTTAGATTTGATTAAAATTATTCGTTCCAGAGGTGCACAGTTTGTGATCGATACAACAGGAGAAAGCTTGCTGAAGACATTACCTGAACAGCCGCTGGTCGTCAAGCCCAACAATCATGAGTTGGGCGAATTGTTTAACGTAGAGTTGGACAGTATTGCTGATATTGTGACCTATGCCCGCAAATTGTTGGAAAAGGGTGCACAGCACGTTTTAGTTTCCATGGCTGCAGAAGGCGGATTGATGGTCACTAAAGATAAGGTTTATCGTTCAAAGGCCCCAAAGGGTACGGTCATCAACTCTGTTGGAGCCGGCGACTCAATGATCGCTGGTTTTACCGGTACTTTTGCAGACACAAAAGATCCGCAGGAAGCCTTTAAATACGGCCTTGCATGCGGCTCGGCTACAACATTTTCAGAGGACCTGGCTACTCGTGAAAAGATTGAAGAAATTTTGCCTCAAATCAAGATCACGGAATGGCAAGACTCTGATGAAAAGTAGATGGAATGGAGGAAATTGATCAATGGATATTCGTGATTTATTGATGAAGGATCTCATGATCATGGATCTTAAGGCCGACACAAAAGACGGCGTGATCGATGAAATGGTCCACAATTATTATGAAAAAGGTATTATTGACGACGAAGAGTTGTACAAGAAAGATATTTTAGACCGGGAAGCTGAAAATTCGACCGGCATGGGCGATGGGATCGCGATCCCGCATGCTCATGACAAAGCCGTCAAAAAGCCAGCTGTCATGTTTGCCCGCAGTGTGAAGGGTGTCGACTATAACTCCCTTGATGGACAACCAGCTCACTTGTTCTTTATGATCGCTGCTCCGGAAGGCGGAGACAACACCCATTTGCAAGCTTTGGCTGCATTGTCTCAGGTGCTGTTGGATCCCAAAGTTGTCACGGCTTTAAATGATGCCGATACACCAGACAAAGTTCAAGCAATCTTTGCTGATGCTGTTGGTAAAAAGCAGGCTGAAAATGAAGCCCAAGACAAGGCCGAAAAAGAACAAGAACAAGCCGCTGTCTCAAGTGACAAGCCCTACATTGTAGCTGTTACTGCTTGCCCAAACGGGATTGCTCACACTTACATGGCAGAAGATAATTTGAAAAAAGCTGCTGCCAAATTAGGCATCAATATTAAAGTTGAAACAAACGGTTCAGAAGGTACAAAACATAAGTTGAGCGCAGAGGACATTGAGCGTGCTGAAGGCGTAGTTATTGCAGCGGATAAGAAAGTTTCGATGGGCCGTTTTGACGGGAAAAAAGTGATCAGCAAGGCTGTGACAGCAGCTATCAAAGATCCTGATGCTTTGATCAATGCCATTTTGAACGGCGATGCAGGGACTTATCATGCTAGCGGCAATGAAAAAGGCGAAGGCGCTTCGGTTGATACCGGCGACTCTGGCTGGAGCGGCATTTATCGTCAGTTAATGAACGGTGTTTCGCATATGTTACCGTTCGTTATCGGCGGTGGTATTTTAATGGCCGTTTCATTCATTATCGAAAATTATGCTGGCGGCAGCGATTCGATGGCATTTATCTTCCTGAACAATGCTGGTAACATGGCATTTGCCTTCATGGTTCCAGTGTTAGCTGCCTATATTGCCGAATCGATTGCTGATCAACCCGCGCTGATGCCTGGGTTTGTCGGTGGTTTCATGGCCACAGTTTACACCGGAGCTTATGGCGGCGCCTATACCGCAAATGTCATGACTGATGCCAAATCAGCCGGTGGTTTCTTAGGTGGTTTAGCGGCTGGGTTCATTGCCGGTTACTTCATGAAGTGGCTGGAAAAAATGTGTGCTAAGATGCCACAGTCAGTTAGCGGTATGAAGTCCATGTTGATTTACCCGATCGTTGGGTTGTTAGCTGTTGCCTTGATCATGTTCTTTATTGTCAATCCAATCTTCTCATCGATCAATGTATGGATCACTGCATTCCTGAACCACTTAGGTACTGGCAACTCAGTCTTGCTGTGTTTGATTTTAGCAGGAATGATGTCGATCGATATGGGCGGCCCCTTCAACAAGGCTGCTTATGTCTTCGCTGCTGGCGCTTTTGCCAACGATCCAAAATCAACCGAAGCTGCCATGCTGATGGCTGCTGTTATGGTCGGCGGCATGGTTCCACCATTTGAAACGGCGATTGCAACTTTGGGTTGGAAGAACAAATTTACTGATGAAGAAAGAAAAGCAGGCATTACTAACTGGGTCTTAGGATTCTCCTTCATTACCGAGGGCGCGATCCCATTTGCAACAGCCGATCCAGGCCATGTGATCCCGTCAAGTGTGGTTGGGTCCGCAGTTGCTGGTGCCATTGTTGGCTGGTTGAAAGTCGGTGTTCCGGCACCCCACGGTGGGTTCTGGGTCTCACCACTAGCCACTAATATCTGGGGCTACTTCTTGGCGGTGATCGTTGGTTCGATCGTGGCTGCCGTAATTTTAGGCCTTTGGAAAAAAGAAATTAAGCAAGAAGCTTAATCGCTAAAAAGCTGTCATTCCGCAAAGGGATGGCAGTTTTTTAGTATGAACAAATGTACCCGTATTTGGTCTAGGAATCACCGTGTATCTGACAAAAGAACGCCAAAGTAGTGTCGGATACTGGAGTATCTGACAAAAGAATGCCAAAGTAATGTAGGATACTGAAGTATCTGACAAAAGAATGCAGAAGTATCAAGCAAACGAAAGAATAGAAAGTATTAGCAGCAATTTTTTGATTGCATTTACTATTTCAGGTCGATAATTTTCGGTGTTGATCCTTCCCTACTTCTTCACTTTTCAACTGTAAGGTTGACTTCTCCCAGGCCATGATCAAATGTGGCTTTCCATTTCCCAGCAGTCAAAGTTTCTGGTAAAAGGAACGTGCCGCTTGAAACGCGTTGTCCTGCGGTCAGTTTTTGACTCTGGCTTTCCAGTTTTTCGGCTAACCAGTGAAGGGAGCTCAGAGGATTACCTAGTACTTCGGTAGCTGCCCCGTCTTTCAAATGTTTTCCATCGTGATAAAGGCTGCATTTAACATACGCAACCTCTTTTGGCGTCCCAAAAACTTCTGAAGTCGGCCATTCTTCCCCGTACACGACAAATCCACCTACAGCGGCATCTGCCATTACCAGGTATTTAGGCAGACTTGGAAACCAATCACTGAAACGTGAATCCGGCACTTCAACTGCCGCAGCGACGTTTGTTTTTTGGAGAAGCTGCTCAAGAGTATCTTTGCTAGAAAGATCTTCTGTGGCAGTAAACATTAATTCCACTTCTGCTAATGGAGACATCAGGTCAGTCGGTTTGAAACTAGCCGGTGAGGGGCGAAAGTGACTGCGCACCTGTGCACCATAAAGTGGGGAGTCAGCTGCAAACATATCCTGCGTTTCTTTGCTGGTCAGGGAGACTTTATACCCGCCAACAGGCTCTTCCTTTAAACTGGTAACTAATCTTTGGACGCGGTAGGCACTTTCGTCACTCTTCAAGGTCTGCAAGTATTCAGCCTTGCTGAGGGCGTTGTGGCTGGAATAGGCTTTAAACAAAGTGGTAGCGAGCTCTTTTTCTGTTTGGGTAAGTTCATTGTTCTTGCTTTCTGTGGTCATAATAATTTCCTCCAATGTGTACAGGGTTCTATCATGAATGTCGTCAAATAAATCTGGATCTGGTCGTCATTTTGTGAAGCTTTAATACCAACTTCCATAGAACCACCACCTTTCAGGTTAAAAACAATAGCATAACAATATTTAGCAGGTTAAATGTGTCTCTATTTAGCTTATGTACTAGCTTAAATAGAAAATCGGCAGTTAAAAATTTCTCTACCCGCATCGATCACCAAAAAAAAGCCCTTAACTTCCAACGAAATGTTGTTAGTTAAGGGCGTATGAACGCTGTACCACCTTAGTTTATCTTTAATAAAAAGATCTTTCACGTACGGCAAAAATGCGATGCGCTGACACGTTAATGGGTGTACCCAGCGCTGTTTAATAATCAAAAGATTTTCACAGTGCGGCTAGGAGATGATCATCATTATTCTTTATGGGTCGCTTCGCACCAACCAGCGATTCTCTGCACCTGCCAAATAATGAAATTCTCCTTAGCGCCTTTAATTTATATTTAATGTATGCGTGCAATGTAACACCAGCATAAATAGTTTGTCAACTTAAACGGGACTTTATTTTTATTTTCGAGTATTTAAAAAGCCGCAGGTTTTATTTTGAAAAATTGAAATTTAACTTTTCCGGGATTTCAATGTGGGCCAACTTCTTTTTAATTTGTGAACATGCAAATAAAAGATCTGGTCAGAAAATATATTCTCTGGCCAGATCTTTTATGCTTTGGCTGAAGCTCTGATTGCTTTGTTTGTCCCCACTAATCTTGCCGGCGAGTATAGATGGTCAATTTCTTCTTTGGTCATTTGCAATTGATCATGCAGTAATTTTGGTAAGGGAACGTTTTCTCTGATTGCTTGTTTAATTAGTTCGGATGCCGCTGCATAACCGATGCGCGGTGACAACGCAGTTGCAATGCTTGCTGATTGAGAAACTTGCTGCTCACAGTGTTTTTGATTGACGGTCAGGCCGATCAGACAGTTTTTTCGTAGTGTATTTAATGCACCGCTGAGTAATTGCGCTCCTTCAAACAGGTCAGTGAAGATCACGGGTTCAAATGCGTTTAATTCTAGCTGGCCTGCCTCCGCTGCCATGTTAATGGTAGTATTATAACCAATCACTTGGTAGGCGGCCTGCGTCACGACCTCGGGAATGACTGGATTGACTTTGGCCGGCATTATGGAGGAACCGGCTTGCTTTTTGGGCAAATTTAGCTCACCCAGTCCTGCTTGCGGCCCGCTGCCAAGCAAACGTAAATCGTTGCTGACTTTTGATAAATTCACTGCTAAACTTTTGTAGGCGTCAGCTAATTGCACATAAAGGTCCATGTTTTGAATGCCATCGACTAAGTCATCGGCCTGTTTTAAAGGCAAGTCGGTTAAGTTTGCCAGGATAGAAACTACGCTTTTTTGATAAAGCGGATCTGCGTTTAAGCCCGTCCCAACTGCTGTCCCGCCTAAAGGAACCGTCAGCAAGGCTGTACGAGCTTTTTCCAAGCGTTTTATATCACGTGCTAATAAGGAATAATAGGCATGGAAACTTTTACCAAAGGTTGTTGGGATCGCGTCTTCAAGCTGAGTCCGCGCCATCTTTAATGTTCCTTGATACCTTTCTGCCAGCTCTAAAAGTATCTGGCTTGTTTGTCTAACCTCGGTCAGCAGTTGATCCGTTTTGGCGATCATAGTGAGATGACCGGCCGTCGGATAAGTATCATTGGTCGATTGGCACCGATTGACATCATCGTTGGGATTGATAAATGTGTAGGTTCCTTTTTGTCCGCCTGCGAGTTCATTAGCCTTGTTGGCGATAACTTCATTGACGTTCATGTTGGTGCTTGTACCAGCACCGCCTTGTAAAGCGGGGGTGATGTATTCATCCCGATAATTGTCGAAATGAAATAATAACTCATGGCAAGCAGCTGAAATTAGTTCGTATTTTTGTTCTTCAAGTACATGGGAATTGAAGTTAGCTTTGGCTGCAGCAGCTTTTATTTTCAAATAGTTTCTGATCAACAGTTCGTCAACTTTACGAGTTGTGACAGGAAAATTTTCACATGCTCTTTTTGCGTGGATACCATAGTATGCATCTGAAGCAACAGCTTTTGTACCCAGTGAATCTCTTTCAATTCTCATCAGCAAAATCTCTCTTCTCTTGAATTTTTTAATTGGTTACGTGTCATAAGATATCACATTAAAAACAAGAGTAAATGGATTTTGTCGATTTATTGCAGAAAAAAATTAAAAGTGGTCTAGTTTTATCTTTTTAAAAATTAAGCTTGTTATTTTTTATAAAAAATAAGGCACCCTTTAACATCAAGGACTCTATGTAACTAACTAGCATAGAGTTTAGCTAAAGAGGGAAAACATTTTTAATATCTATGATTGGTCTACATTTATTCCGCGTGGTAAAACACTGGTGGAAAATACTATTTGGGTTTGGGTTTCTCCAAAGCGTTGGATCTCATTGATAAAGTCATCAAGTTCTGTTGTTTTTTTGAAGTAGCAAGTGATGATCTGTGAAAAATATCCCGTCACGCAGTCACATGCGGCCACATTCACAAACGAAGCGATATAGGGATAAAATTCCGCTTTATCCTGTGGTTCTAGCCGCAAACTGACGAAAGCCTTGATTCCATAGCCTAATTTGGGATAATTTAATGTTGCGGTCAGTTGGCGGATCACTCCATTTTTCTGGAGATGATCGATTCTCGCAGCAGCTGTTGGTGCAGACACAAAACATTTTTCACTAATTTTTTTAAGCGACATTCTGGCGTCTTTTTGCAAACACTTGATGATTTTTAAATCAGTGGCATCCATGGATTTAAATCTCCTTTTTGTAGAAAAGTTGCAGTTTGATAAAAATTGATTTAATCATCTGGCACAGTTATTATGTTAAATAATATAACATGAAAGCTAATTGCTTGCTGACAATAAGTTTTTTACGATAGTCGTCTCTGCATTCGGAAAGCAGTAAGGGTAAGTATTGTCGTAGTCTCTTTGAATCCTGTTAGGCCAGTCACTGCTTAAAAACTGTTCAGAGTATCATCGTATAAATATGGTAAATTAAGAAGAAAATCATTATCATGTTGAAGTTTATACAAATATCCGGTTTTTTTGGTAAGATTAAATCAGCAGATAAGAAGGAGCCAGATCATGGGAAAATTAGATTTGCTTGGTGATGCCAGCAACGAGAAACGCAATCAAAGGATCATTCTCTTGCGCAACGCTTTTAATGATGAAAAGATAAATACTGTCCAGGAAGCAGCTCAAATTTCAGGTTATACTGCAAATACAGTTCGTAAGTGCGCCCGTGATGGTAATATTCCCTTAATGGATGAAAAAACAGACTTGCCGGTGGTTTCTTTTAGTGATGACAATTGCCGTCAAATTAATGAAAAAAGGCAAACTGAACATATCAATAAGCTCAGCGAGATCTTTAACAAACAAGAAGCAATCACCGTAGGAGCTTGCGCTAAAAAGATGGGTTACCCAAAAGCAACTATCATTGCGTGGGCTAAAGAGGGAGATGTCCCTGTTTTATTGAACGATAATAAGGCAGTAGTGCCTTTCAATGATACAAATACTCCAGCCTGGCTGTAAATCAGTTTTTAAGGATTTCATTTTAACTAGCTTTTTGGCAAGTCATCGTGAGAAGTTAAGTATCATTATGACGAAAAAATTAACAGAAATAATTTAGAAAAATTTGCTACTTGCTAGATGCTCGTCCTAGCAACTGCAAAGAGCTAAGCGATCTAACTAGATAATGTAATTAGCAAACGAAGCACTTTGGGGGATAGTTATATGAGGATAAATTCACTAGGCAAAGCGATACTGGGTTTGCTTCTTTGCATAGCAATCACCTTAATGATCGGTAAAATTTCAGACCGTTTTGATTCTTCTCCTGAAAAAAGTGAGAGGATCTCGCAAGAAACGGCCAAAACACCACAAAAGGCCAAAACTAATAGGATTAAAAGCAAAGATCCATCTGATAATTCACACATGAGAAGCCCGATCGACTGGCGCAAATCATCGCAGACGATTGCCTACCCTGACCTAAACAAGGTTGCAAATTTTTGGATCAGAGTCTCCACCGAAAGGGAACGTACTTACCTGATGTCCGGTTCCAAAAAGATCTACACGATGTACTCATCAACAGGAGCCGGTAATGATCAAGCGACTCCAAAGGGAACGTGGCATATTCAAGCCGAAAAGGGAGATTTTTTCTATAGCCAGATCTCTGGTGAGGGTGCCAAGTATTGGCTTTCTTTCAAGGATCATGGTGTTTATCTTTTTCATTCAGTTCCGACGGACGAAAAGGGCAACTTCATTGCCTCGGAAGCAGAACAGTTGGGTAAAAAAGCAGCCTCACATGGTTGCGTACGTTTATCAGTGCCAGATGCTAAATGGATGTATGAACACGTTAGAACTGGGACTAAAGTTGTTATTAGTTGATTTTTATAGTCAAAAAAATAGATATTTGAAGATCGTGCTAGCCATGATTGCCTCAAATATCTGTTTTTGATTTTCAATGTATTCCACAATTGACCTTAAGTAGAGATGTCTCTGAAAATTATGATTCATACTTCAAAAAGCCTCTTATGCAGAGAAAATCTCCGTTCCAGCTCCGTTTGAAAAGATCCCTTGGTAGTCGTGAGAGACGTCCAGTCCTCCAGCATACGTTCCTCCAGGGATCTGTGCTGTTTGCGAGAACTGCCATGCACCATAATTTGAATTTAACAGATTATCTGCAGAAGGATGATAAGGAAACTGTGCGATCCAAGTGTTACTCTCGCCAACGGTGTTGATCACTGCTGAACGGTATGGATAACTAGAAAAGGTATAGACACCATGATTAGAATAGTCGCCGTTTTTCAAGGTCTCCCAGAATGTATTTAAGTAACTTTCAATATTGACACTTTGTGTGCTTTCACTTTCCATATCGGCGAAAATTTTGACATTAGTATTGATACCATTATTCTTTAAGACATCCAGTAAATAATTTGCCTCAGATGTTGCCTGACCACTGCTGCCAAATGTTGCATAATGATAAATATTAACGTTCAAACCAGCATTAGCTGCGTACTTCATCTGCGTTGTCGCATAAGGATTGGTATAATCTGTACCTTCAGTTAATTTAACGATCACTGACTTCACACCATTTTTTGCCAAAATATTATAGTCATTTTGGGTCATATCACCTTGATAAGAAGAAACGTCGACGGCATCTTGGCTCGGCCGTGTTTGGTCCCCAATTTGAAAAGTATCGGCGGTATCGCTGGTACCTGCTGCAGTTTTAAGGTTACTGCGCACTAGATTGAATGGTTTACCTTTGTATGCCATTGGGCTATCGGCCGCCGCGATGGTGATCGAGATACTTAAAGAAATGAGCACAGTCGCCGCAAAAAGAAATAGAAAAGAGCGAGTGTGCTTATCCCAACTTACTACCATATTTTTCACCTCGCATATATGTGTGTATGTAAATTTTCCTTTAGATATTACGCTAACACAAATAAGAAAGTCGGTGAAATATAAGGCTTGAATTGAAACAGATTTTTAAAAGTTGCTTGCGATATTTACACAAGCATAAAGGGTCATGAAATAACAAAATGAGCGCCCATAAAGGAAGACGATCATCAGTAAAATGACCGTCTCTTTGTAATTATTTTTAGTTTTTAGTAAGCCTGCCTTAACCTGAAGATAAATATCTGTGAGACAAAAGTTAAGGCTTCGGAGGTTCTGGTCCCTTATCCTCTGGTTCTTTTTCTTCCGGTCCTTTATCTTCGGGAGGTTTCGGAGGATCTGGTGGCTTGGGTGGGCCAGCTGGGTGATCATGCAATTGCTTGGTGATTTCATCTAAATCATTTTTGATGCTTACAAGTAATTCGTGGTCGTCTTTCAGTTGTTGTGTTCGTTGCTCGGCCAAGAAATGCAACGGACCTGTTGGGTGGTGTCCGTGATGAGAACATTGGCCATGATTTGACTTACATTCACCCTGAGCAGCATGCATGGCGACTGCAGGTAAGGCGATGGCGATATGGACTGCATTTGCAAAGAAAATTCCAGCGAAAAAGCCTAAAGCTTGAGCTTTGTCTACTTTACTATTGAAGTTATTCATGTACAAGACCTCCTTAGTTGGCATAGATGGAAAAAAATGATATAAGAACCTCACTTATTCTAAGTTCATAATAACAACAAATGGAAGCGGTTAAAAGGGAAACGTTGCCGCGCTATTATAAATAAAAAACTCATGCCTGATCAAAAAATAAGGATTGATCAAGTATGAGTCAACAACGTTGTATATCACCACAAAATGGCGGCTTCCTATTTATTAAAGTGTTGGTTTTTCAGGTAATGTTTACCGGCAGTCACATCGTATTGCACCAGTTTAAATTGATGATAGAGAGCTTTTTGTTTCGCTGTCAGGTCATTTTTATCGATGATCTGGCCTTTTTTGTTGGTAAACTGAACTTGCGAATTATAATTGTTTGTCAAATTTTCTTTAGTGTTTAAAGACAACGTCGGCAGTTGCTTTTGGACCTGTGTTAAAAGAGCTTGATACGCCGTCACTTTAGAGTTTGACTGTTCTAATGATAAAGCAGTGAAGTCGTTAGTAGCGACTTGGTTGCTTCCACTGAGTTTATTTTTGGCTCCGTGGTTGAGCGCGTATTTATTTGAATAAATGAAGTAGTCAGGCTGGTGCAGTTTGAGCCCTTCTAAAGACATGTCTACTCCCGAGTAGATGCCAGGTAAATGATCCCCATAAAAGACGAAGGTGATCGGCTTATTGATCTGGTCGATCTCTTTGATAAATTTTTTGACCGCTTCATCTGTATAATGGATCCCCATTGAAAAATCATCGATAGTCGCCTGCTGGGAAGGATTTTTGACGCTGGTACCACTTGCACCAAACTTCGCAGTATCATTGTAAAAATTTTCGTCGTAAGGAAAATGATTTTGCATCGTTACCAGGTTGATGAACAGACTTTTTTTGTTTTGCTTGATTTGATCTAACGTATTCTCGTAGGCAGTCTCATCGGATAAATAGGGATTTCTTTCAATTTTTCTTTGGTGACGGATCTTGTGTCGACTGCCCAAGTACATAAATTCATCGAATCCGAACTTTTGGTAGACAGCAGGTCGATCATAAAAATTTCCTAAATAAGGGTGGATCGCGATACTTTTGGAAAATTGTGTGACCAGAGTGGGGTTCCAAGACAACTTTGGTACCAGTTGAGTAAATGGCGTCGGCAGGGTGGCAGAAAAACTGCTCAATGGAAATCCGCTTAGAGCCATATATTCCATGTTTGCAGTTCCGCCGCCATATCCTGAACTGATCATGTAACCCGACGTTGTTTTCTGCTTTAGCTGTCTGATAAAAGGCATTGGATCTTCTTTGAGGGTCACCCCAGGAACATGAGTCGGATCGGCAAAACTTTCACTGAGATTAAAAATTACCGTCTGTTTGCTTAAAGAGTTAGGTCTCGTTTTGTTGATTTCAGCTGCTTTCTTGCGATATTTCTTATTAATGCGCGTCATTGTTTGCCCAGAATAACCCTCTGGCTTTGCCATCACGGTAACGTCCAGATTATTCATAAATTGCAAAAGGGGGCCATTTTTTTGTGCACCCGCTAATTGATTGTAAAACGTCGGGTCATTTCCAGTTCCAGTAGATAAAGTATGGATCAACGATCTTTGGTGGTTTAGACGAAAACTGCAGCTGAAAAAGAGCACAGGTAATATTAACCATGTGAATCGTACCAGCAACTTTTCGTGTCTAACATGAAATCGTCTTTCTAAAAAGAAAATGAGCACAAACAAAAGCAGCAAGCCGATGACAGTTGTCAATACTGTGGTGAGATCGACCATTCCTAAGAGGCTCCTCCAGGCTTTTAATTCGGCGATATCTGTTGGTAATACCGGCTCATTTCTTGCTTTGATCTTTAAATAGTTTCCCAGTGAAAAGAGGATCACAAAAGCTAAAGTAGTCAGGCTTGAGAGCCAATAATGTCCGGTCAGTGCCCAGATAAATTTAAAAAGCAGCCAGATGAACAATGTGTTCAGCAAGACAAGGGACTGTCTTGCTCCCCAGACGTAAGCCAATGAATTGTAATTCAAGGTGACATTTGGAGAAACCTGCCAATTATTGATCGTAGTCATGAAAGTCATTAGGGATAATAGGTAAGCGCACAAAATGGTTAGCAGTGAACGCTGATGTCGGTGCCACCATGATTTAATGCTCGAGAGAAGCTGATCCTTCGCAGTTTCTAAGCTAAGGAATGCCTCATTACCCCAGTATTTTTCAATACCTCGGTTTAATCCGCGGATCGCGGGTAGGCGTGAGAGAAGGACGGTAAGCAGAAAAATCGCGATCATTGCTGGAATAATTTCTGTGACGTTCCTTTTTAGGAGCAGCATAGAAGAATTATTGACCGTAGAACGGTTGGTATTAATGATCGTTTGAATTAGCGGCCAGTTAGTTGCACAAGCAACTACTGCGATCGAACCGAGGACTATTGTCGAGTTGTTCAGTTTAAAGGGTGAAGGAAGAATGGAAAACCAGCCAACTATACAAAGTGCAGCCAATATCTGAATAAATGAGGTAGAGCTGATAACACGTCCGGTAGTGGAAGTCAGATTAACGTGGACCGCCATAGAAATGCTTGGGGCAAACAGTACTAATAAGATTTGTAGTGCAAATATAAATGATGTAAACAAAGCAAATTTGCCCAAAAAATGTTTGATGTTGTAATTCTGCAAGTTTAATAATGCACCCGCCAGGAAAACTAATAAGCTGTACTGGATGGTGTTTGGATCTGACAACCCTAGAATGGATTTATTAAAAATAGAAGGGAGAGCCAGCAGGAGCAGTGACAAGACAAAATAAATTTTGACATGACTAGGTTTTACGTTTTTCTGCAAATACGCCAGCAAAACACAGCCCAAAATTATCCCACTGATAATTGGTGAACTATTTCTGGTCAATAAGAATAGCTTGTCATAAACGTACCCAATATAAAAGGATCTTCCTAACCAGGCTAGTAAAAAGACAGCAACTAAACCGACAAAAATAGTAAATAACCAAATTTTGAATGCCTTTGCCAGAACATTTAATTGGCGGCTGGCCAAATAACCACTGCTAAGCAAAAAAATTGGCAGGCCTAATTGTGTAAAGCTATGTGCCAAATTTACCTTGTTCAACAAAGAAGCCGGATGCTGGACTTGCAGCCAGGCTGGATCAGCCGGCCAAAACATAGAGTTAATGCAAAATAGCAGCACCCCTAAAAGCAAAATGATCTGTATTCCTAAATTTCCTTGTTTGTTACGCAATTTGTTGCCCCCTAAAAGCTCGTTCATTTTTTATTTTTGATGTTGGAAAAGGAACTTTATATCCGCAGCCCAGTGTATGCCCTGCTTTATTGTAGTACCGATTCCAATTTATTGAGTAAAAGCATGGTCCGAATGGAAAATTATTTAGACTCTATGGTATCATTGGAATTAGATTTCAAGCATTTGCGGGTAAACTCAATTGTCAGCACCTGCATAAATAATATTTAAACTGAGGAATGCTGTGATATGTACAGAATCTTTGCTGCACTGTTTGCGACTACGATCATATGCGCTATTTTAGTGCCAATTGTACGGATAGCTGCAATTAAAGTCGGGGCAGTCGATAAGCCAAACTCACGTCGTGTTAATCCAAAACCAATGCCGACGCTAGGTGGTTTAGCAATATTTATTGCCTTTAACTTAACAAACTTTTTCTTTTTACGAAACCAATATCCGCAACATCAACTGTTCACGTTATTTTTGTCGGAATGCATTATCATTTTGACGGGTTTCATTGATGATATATACGAATTAAAACCACGGCAAAAATTGGTCGGTATCACGGTTGCAGCCCTCGTCGTGTATTACGTGGCAGGGGTGAAGATGACTTCTATCTCCATCCCGTTTGTGGGTTTGTTTCACTTGGGATGGCTCAGTATGCCAGTCACGATCGTGTGGATCATTGCAATCACTAATGCTATCAACTTACTT
This sequence comes from uncultured Ligilactobacillus sp., assembly GCA_934215475.1. GTDB lineage: Bacteria > Bacillota > Bacilli > Lactobacillales > Lactobacillaceae > Ligilactobacillus. The sequence goes on along the minus strand of CAKPZY010000005.1, from coordinate 1,269 downwards.
GATGGACTTGATGGATTGGCAACTGGCGTGGCGATCATTGCTTTGACGACCAGTGCGGTGACTAGTTTCTTCTTCCTAAATAACACTGGTATTTTTGTCTCGATTTGGATGATGACCCTGGTCTCTGCTTTGATCGGTTTTCTGCCGTACAATTTTCATCCCGCCAGCATTTTCTTGGGGGATACTGGGGCTTTGTTTATCGGGTTTATGATCTCAGTTTTTTCACTATATGGTCTGAAAAATGCAACCTTTATCAGTCTGATCATTCCGATAATCATTTTAGGCGTGCCGATCACAGACACAGTCTATGCAATTTTAAGAAGAATGTTGAACAAGACTCCAATTTTTAGAGCGGATAAACATCATCTTCACCATAGATTAATGCAAATGGGCCTGACCCACCGGCAGACAGTCTTGGTTATTTACGGTATTGCATTGATTTTTTCCTTTATTTCCTTACTTTTCCCATTATCCAATTTTTGGGGTTCGATTGCGTTGTTTATCGCTACATTGATTGGATTGGAGATCTTTGTTGAGGTAATTGGTCTGGTGGGCAGTAGTAAGCGTCCTTTGTTACATTTGATCAAAAAGATAGTGGTCAGCTCTACCAGCACAGAAGATTTATACAAAAAGGGCCATAAAAAAGCCAAACATTATAAGTAAGTATGAGCCGCTCAATTTAATAAGGAATTAGAGCGGTTTTTAAATACGTTTATCGGTAAATATCAGCCAGCGGCTAACAATATAATTGGCGATCCCCACGACGATATTGTCAATGACTTTGACTAAAAACGGGCTATAGTTTAGAACTTTTATCCCAACCCAGATGATCACGATGTCAATTCCCAGTGCCATTAAACGGGCAATTAAAAAAGACCCAAATTCGCTGACCAGTTGCGCTATTCCGTGATATGGGGTGTCAAAGACTAAGAATTTGTTAGAAAAATATGTTACTAACAACGCGGTAAACCAGGCTACTACGTTTCCAAGCTGGTAATGCCAGCCTAATTTTAACCATAACAAAAAAGTGCCGATATTTACGGCGGCAGCTATGCAGCCCCAAATGGCATAGAATAAGAAAGTTTTTTGGTTTTTTAAAAAAGCAATTATCATTGTGGATTGCTCCTTGTAGTATATTTGGTCCTCTCCGACTAATTTTTTGAATTTTATCGTACATAGAGTGTTTTAAATAAAAGTAGTATTTTTCTGACCGTGGTCTGATGTGGGCGGTATATCCGAATAATTCGGGCATCACTGTAATTATAGAAA
>CAKPZY010000004.1 GCA_934215475.1 uncultured Ligilactobacillus sp. | reverse complement strand
GGAAGAAGAACTTGGCAGCACGGCCAACTGGTCGCCCAAATCCTCATCACCTTTATCACTATTTCCGTTTATTTCTGTGTAAGATGTGCTCTTCACACTTTCTGCTTTGCTGCCAGCAGCTGCCGCGGTTAAACGTGACGTGCCAATCATTGAAAAAGCTAAAAGAAGGCTTAAACAAGAAATAATTATATTTTTGGAGGTTACTTTAGTTTTTAACACAATTTATCTCCTTGATGAACCATGTGACTAATTAGACATAAAAACTCTAATCAAAGTTATCGTATATATTAGCATACTTCTGGATAATTCTAAAGCCCTTCGGTTTATTCGCCATTTTTATATGTTTGTAGTAAATAGATAATAAAACAAAAAAGCTAAAAACCTTTTTTATTCTCCTCAACTTTGAATTTTTTCATGTTATTATAAGTTTTTCTTACGTGTTTGTATTGACTAAAGGAAAATTTTAATTTATTATGAATTTGGACATAAGGTCACGCGCCTGAAGATTTATCTTCATTGCTGCTTCGGTAGTGCACATATTTTGACCCATTCTTGCTGGAAGAACGGGTCTTTTATTTTGTGCAATTTTTAAAGGTAATTAAAATAAAATTCATATTGTCATAATGTGCTGGATTTGTTATAATTATCGCTGTTGTGGAGAGTTGGCAGAGTGGTAATGCACCGGACTCGAAATCCGGCGAACCGGCTAATACCGGCGCGCAGGTTCAAATCCTGTACTCTCCTTATTAGATCAAAAATAAAGTTAACCAAAAAGCCTTGGAATGATCATTCCAATGGCTTTTTATTTTTTATTGCAACCTATTATTTATACGTTAAGAGGTGTGAATCTTTTAGCATAATTATGTTCGACGCTTACCGTTTTTTTGATGAAATATGGTTCGTAAAAAGAAAAAAATAAATCATTGTTTTCGCTATCATTTCTTGAGATTTTTTATTACACATAGATTTTATTTAAATTCATACTTATTTACTATCACTTCCAAAATAAATTCCTAAAATTTCTGTTCATTACTTGGTTCGGTTTCTATAGTTTTTTCCGTGAGGACAAGGATCCTTTTCATGGGAGGAATACAGCTGCCATAAGTTAAAGCTTTCTTAAACGGATATATCTACCTATTTACAACTCGAACCTTTGTTCGTATAATAAATATAGAACATAAGTTTGGAGGGATGACTATGAATTATTCAAAAGAACCTCATGGGTTGTTCTTTTTGATCGACAACAAGTCATTTTACGCCAGCGTGGAGTGCGTTGCACGCGGGTTAAATCCGCTTGAACCTGCGTTGGTTGTTTTATCTGAACAAGAAAATACTAACGGCGGCTTGATCTTAGCTACTTCACCCAAAGCTAAAAACCTCTATGGCATTAAGAATGTTAGCCGTCAGCGTGATCTGCCGAAAAATGACGAGCTTTTGGTGGTACCACCACGCATGAACCTATATATCAAGAAAAGTATGCAGATCAATGACATATTTCGGCATTATACAAAAGCCGATCATTGCGTCCCATATTCGATCGATGAAACTATTTTAGATATGTCACATTCTTGGAAACTGTTTGGAAAAACGACCAAAGAAGTGGCAAAAGTGATCCAAGAAGATGTCCGGAAACGTTTGGGCCTTTACACAACGGTGGGTATCGGCGAAAACCCGCTGCAAGCCAAACTGGCTTTGGATCTTTTTGCTAAACATGACAGTGACTTAATCGGAGAATTAAGTTATGCAGATTTTAGTGGCAAAATTTGGCCGCTCACTTCCTTGACTGATGTGTGGAGCATTGGTCATCGAACTGAAAAACACCTACACAAAATGGGGATCTACTCAATGTATCAACTTGCGCATACTTCGCCTTATATTTTGAAAAAAGAAATGGGTGTTATGGGGACGCAGTTATTAGCATTGGCTTGGGGTATAGATCGGACTGACTTAGGCAAACCTGTTAAAGTTAAAAGTGACAGCTTGGGCAATTCGCAAGTTTTACCGCGTGATTACCATAAACAAGAAGAAATTGAAGTGGTTATCCAGGAAATTGGCGAACAGGTTGCGGCTAGACTGAGAAGTCACGGCAAGCAAACCAAGTGCGTCAGTTTGGGAATTGGTTTTTCCTATGCTGCAACTGAAGAGACCGGCACAGGTGGTTTCTCACATCAGATGAAAGTCGAACCCACCAACGATACTCGCAACTTAAATGCCTACTTGTTGCGTTTGTTTAGGGAACATTGGCAAGGGGAGGTCGTCAGGAATATAGCCGTTAGTTTTGGGCAATTGATCAACACCCAAGACCTGCAATTAAATTTATTCAGCTCAGCTGCCAGCCAAGAAAAACATATCTTCCTTGAGGAAGCACTAGACCATATCCGCAATAAATTTGGTACAACTTCACTCTTTTTTGGCCATAGTCTGAAAAATGGCGGCACCATGCTTGAGCGTGCCGGCTTGGTAGGCGGCCATAACGGCGGCAATTCTTTTAATTAATGTCCATTAATTTAAACGGCGAACTAAATAATTGAACAAGGAACAGAACATTACGCTGGCTTAAACCGAGAAATCGTTTGGTTAAGAATTTGTAACATTTTTGTTATGGAAATCTTAAAAAAGAGGATATATAATACACCCATAGTCAATTAAAAGAGGACACTTTTGGTAACAGCACTTAATATTCACATATTTTTGGTTGTTCTGTTGGCTATGCACATATATATCTGTTCTTCCTGTCGCTTATGTGACGGGATTTTTTGTTTTAAATGTTCTTCCAACCAACGCGAAACATTTTATATGTTATAATTCTTACACTCAGAATAAATTTTTAAAGTTGGTAAGTTTAGATCAATCAGAAAAAAGCGGCTCATTTTCCTGATCAGGATTCTGATTGTTGGAGCAGAATTTCATAGTAGCTATGACATTCTCTGGATTATTCAAACATAATTTTTCTTGCAAAGAAATGAAGTCCATCTTGATCCGCTATGATAAATACTTTAAGTTTTTAACATTCCATCTTTATAAAAGGGTTGTCGATAAAATATGACTGTGCTATAATTACTCCGTTGACATTAAAGGTGCTTACCTTTAATTGACAACTATTTAATTTGTCCCCCTAAACAAATTAATACAACCCCTAAGGCCTTGCTCCTAAATTGGAGTAGGGTTTTTTTATTGGAATAAAAAATGGGCGTTGATATGCGGATCTAATAAGTTCGTTGTATAATGAAGAAAACACATGAGAGAGGTGAGTCACTGTGAACATTAAATATCAAGCTGCAGGAAAAACGGTTTATGAACTTTATATGATTGAAAATATTGAAAAATACCTCGAAGAAATAGTTAAGGTGAAGCTACAAAATAGCTCATTAAAGGTAAAAGTTATTTCATACCGTCAGTTAAAACAAGAAAAACGTCTCAACTATTTGGGCGATATTACACCTTTGTTGAATATGCGGGGACGAAAAATCGAATTGAACTACCTATACTTGCTGCTGTATTCAGAAGAAGAGCGGGGAAACTCTTATCGTTTGCTGGATTGTGCACCTTTTTCCGAGCAAGGTTTAGCTTTTATTTTTCATAATCCAGGCATCAGTTTTGGAAGTGAAGAAGAACTTTTTAAAACAGCTGCAGAATGTGTGAATGCGACAGCCAGGATCAGTTTACACTTCTTCAATAGCGATTTGGCTTTAAGCAAAATTCCTAGCAGTTCATACCGAGCTCTTTATGTTCCCGATAGTAATTCGGTGACATCCATTGTGTTAACGACTGAAGAAGTGGCAACTGATACGGAACTTATCAGGAAAATTGCTGCGACCTATGAAGCACAAGTCGTGAGCGGGCTACAACAAGACGTCAGCGGGAAAAAACGAGCTGTCTTACGTATCACAAAAAAGCTTTCTTAATTAAATAAAGAGTGCTACAGATAAACTATATGGAGAACGGAAAATTAAAATGAAATATATTCAATCGACAGGCAACCAGACAGTCAAAAATTGGAAAAAATTACAGTCTAAAAAAGGTCGGGAAAAGCAGGGAAAGTATCTGCTTGAAGGTTGGCATTTAGTGAAAGAGGCTATTTCCGCCAATGAAGATATCGCTGAAATAATCGGTCAACCTGGGGAGTTGCAAAAAGACGTCCTGCAAAAAAATTTACCAGCAAATGTTGAGTTAATTGAGATCTCAGCTGAAGTCGCCCATCAATTAAGTGCGACCCCAAGTCCGCAGGGTATTTTTGCAACCATCAAACTAGATGAGGTTCCAACAGTTGACCCAACCAGCGTCAGTGGCGCATGGCTTCTCCTAGATACTATTCAAGATCCGGGAAATGTCGGTACGATGGTTAGAACAGCGGACGCAGCTGGCTTTACTGGTGTAGTTTTAAGTCAGGGATCAGTTGATTTATATCAGCCGAAATTAGTACGTGCGATGCAAGGAAGTCAATTCCATACCAAGATCGTACAAGGAGATCTGCAAGAATGGGCGCAGGCATTTAGAAAACAACATTATCCAGTATTTGGCAGTGAGTTAAACGAAAAGGCTAATAGTTATGATTCGGTGGGCAGACATCAGAATTTTGGATTGGTGATGGGTAATGAAGGCAATGGATTGAGCCCAGAAATGCTGCAAGCAACAACTATGAATCTATATATTCCCTTGAAGGGACAGGCAGAGTCATTAAATGTAGCTGTTGCTGCGGGCATATTAATGTTTGCTTTAAGGGAGTAATTCTTAAGAATACCTAAACATTACCAATTTTTATAAATAATGCTTGCAACTGATTACAAGTCAGTCTAATATTTTTACTTGAAGACTGATTAAATATCCAAGAGAGGTAAAGTAATTTTATGAGCAAAGCCGAGTGGAAACAAGATCCTGAATATATGAGTTATGTTGGCGAACTCCTGAAAGAACCAGCAGTTCAAAAACTGAACGAGTATGAACAGCACCACGCTACCACACGTTTAGAACATTGTCTCACTGTTTCATACACAAGCTATCTTATTGCAAAAAAGATGCACTTAAACGCGAAAGCAACAGCACGTGCAGGTTTATTGCATGATTTATTTTACTATGATTGGCGAACAACGAAGTTTGACAATGGTACTCATGCTTGGATCCATCCACGCATTGCAGTCAGGAACGCAGAGAGGATCACCGACCTGACCCCACTTGAAAGGGATATTATCGTTAAACACATGTGGGGTGCAACTATTTGCCCACCTAAGTATCCTGAAGGTTACATTGTCACAGCGGTTGACAAGTATTCTGCTATCAGCGAATATAGCGGACATCTAGCAACAAAAATGGAACATATCTTAAAACAGAGATTAAGCTTTGCAAAAGTAAGTAAATAAGCGTAAAATAATAATAGACGTAAAGCCAATGAAGCTCGGGGTCTTTGGTCGCGAGCTTTTTGTATACTCTGACAGGGCTTAATTGCCTGGAGGTGAAAGATTATGGCAGCAATAGTTAAAAGCGCTAATGATTATAAGTTATGTCCTCGTTTTGAAAAGACATTCGGTATTCTCGGCAAGAAATGGAACGGTTTGATTATTGACGTATTGTTAGCTGAGGGGCCGCAACGATTCAAAGATATTGCCAAGAATGTTGACAAGTGCAGTGATCGTGTTTTAGTCGAACGATTAAAAGAGCTGGAAAATGAAGGCTTGATCACTAAAACACCTTTAGTTGACAGTTGCCGGGATGTTTATCAGCTAACTGAACAGGGTGCAGACTTAGCTGGCATTATTGGCCAAGTACATGGATGGGCAGAAAAGTGGTATACATTAGCTGATTGTAAAAACTAACTTGACTAACAATTTTAATGAAGGTAAACTAATAGTAATATTTGAAACGAAGACGGAAAAGAGTAAGCTGTTAGTCGACACAGGGAGAAACGGTTAATTGAGAACGTTTCGTTTGACACACAGTTGAAGTTCACTTCCCGAGTTTGCGCTAGGAGCTGCTGATAGTAAAAAGCGCGACGGTCGGCACTGATCGTTATCAAGCACCAAGTGTTGACGATGATTAAACGATCATCGGTAAAACAAGGGTGGTACCGCGAAGCTTCGTCCCTTTTAGGGACGAAGCTTTTTTCTTTTTTTGCAAAAATATTTAGGCTTAACTGATTTTGTTAGGATCAAACAAGATTCCAGGCATCGATCACTCGAGTAAAAATCCATAAGTCGAACGGATAATAATAAAAAAGGTAAATAAATAATATTTAAGGAAGGAACAATGATGGATCTAAAAGACAGACTTGAAGAACTAAAACAGCATAGTTTAAAAGAAATTAAGGCAGCGACTGACATCAAAAAAGTTAATGATATTAGGGTATATGTTTTAGGGAAAAAGGGGCCTCTGACAGAGGTCTTACGGGGAATGCGTGAACTATCGGCCGATGAAAGACCAAAAGTCGGTAAATTCGCTAATAAAGTCCGCGATGAACTCAATTCGGCTATAACACAACGGCAGTCCGAATTAGAAATTGAAAAAACAGCCGCGAAGTTAGAACAAGAAAAAATCGATGTTACCTTACCCGGAGTCCCTGTGAAGCAAGGACAACCGCACGTTCTTGAACAAGTTATCGACCAAATTGAAAAATTGTTTTTGGGCTTGGGTTACCAAGTTGTCGATGGGCCGGAAGTCGAAGAAGATCACTACAATTTTGAAATGCTGAATTTGCCCAAGGATCACCCTGCCAGGGATATGCAGGATACGTTTTACATTACAAATTCTATTTTAATGCGGACTCAAACCTCTCCAGTGCAGGCGCGGACCATGGAGAAGCATGATTTTTCACAAGGCCCGTTAAAAATGATCTCCCCAGGCAAGGTATACCGGCGTGATACGGATGATGCGACTCACTCGCACCAGTTTCACCAAATCGAAGGATTAGTCATTGATAAACATGTAACTATGGGCGATCTTAAAGGGACACTTCAGCTTGTAGCTAAAACTCTTTTTGGAGAAGAACGTGAGATCAGGATGCGTCCCAGTTATTTCCCTTTTACTGAACCTTCAGCTGAAGTGGATGTTTCGTGTTTTAAATGCGGCGGCAAAGGCTGCGCAGTCTGCAAATACACTGGCTGGATCGAAACATTGGGAGCTGGCATGGTCCATCCGAACGTCTTGCATATGGCAGGGATCGATCCTGACGTTTATGGTGGTTTTGCGTTTGGGCTTGGTCCGGACAGATTTGCCATGTTGAAGTACGGAGTAAACGATATTCGCGAATTTTATTTGAACGATGTTCGTTTTCTCGAACAATTTTCGCAGAAAGGTTAGGTTATTCTTAATGAAAGTTTCAAAGAAATGGCTGAATGAATATGTCCCCGTCGCTGACATCGATGCTGCAGCACTGGCTGACAAGCTTGAATTAAGTACGGTTGAAATTGATGAATTGTCCCGGTTACAGGATGGACAAAAGAAAATTGTTGTTGGACACATTGATAGCTTGGTACCGCACCCAAATTCTGATCATTTAAAGATCTGTCAAGTCGATGTAGGCGAAGAAAAGGCGTATCAAATCGTCTGTGGCGCACCTAATGTCCAGGCAGGACAAAACGTGATCGCCGCTTTACCCAATTCATGGATCGCTGGTCATAATAAAATAAAAAAGTCTAAGATGCGCGGCGAAGTTTCAATGGGCATGATTTGCTCACTGCAAGAGATCGGTTTCTCTGAAAGTGTCGTCCCTAAAAAGTATGCAGACGGGATATATATACTACCAAAAGATGCTGTTCCTGGGAACTCTATTTTCCCATATCTTGGTATGGACGAAGATATTATCGGCGTAGATATCACCCCTAATCGTGCTGACCTGCTGAGTATGCGAGGAGTAGCCTATGAAGTCGCTGCTTTGTATGACCGAAAAATACACTTTCCTAAACCTGAATTTAAAGAAAGCGCCGGCACTGATATCAATCAATATATTTCCGTTCAGGCACCACAAGAATTGGCACCATCATACTTAATGCGAATCATTAGTGATGTCACGGTGACAGAAAGTCCTTTGTGGTTGCAAAAGCATTTATGGAACGCAGGCATTCGCCCGGTCAATAATGTAGTTGACGTTACGAACTACATCCTATTGGATTATGGGCAGCCATTGCATTCTTTTGATTATGATAAATTAGCCACGAATAACATCTTGGTTCGTTTAGCAAAACAGGGCGAAAAGTTGACGACGCTTGACGGAGAACAAAGAGAGTTAACAGAGAATGATATTGTAATTACAAACGGAGAAAAACCAGTAGCCTTAGCTGGAGCCATGGGTGGAGAAAATACCCAGATCGATTCTAATTCACAAACAATTGCATTGGAATCTGCCGTCTTTGATGGTCGGAGGATCCGCAAGACTGCCCGGCGAGAAAAGTTGCATTCGGAGTCTTCGGTTAGGTTTGAACGCGGGATCAACGTAGCAACCATCAAAGAAGCGTTGGATAGGGCTGCGGCACTGATTGCCAAATTAGGTAACGGGAAAATAATTGCGGGAGTCGCAGGCGAAGAACATGCTGACCAAAGGCCTAAGGAGGTTGAAGTTTCTTTACAACAGATCAACCACGCCCTTGGTACACAATTAGATAATGCTGAGGTCGCAGCTATTTTTGCTAAACTTGGCTTTCCTGCGACCAAAAACGAAGATACATTTTCTGTTGAAATTCCTGTTAGACGATGGGATATTGATATCGCAGCTGATTTGATCGAAGAAGTTGCTCGTTTGTATGGTTATGGTAAATTGCCTGCAACTCTACCAGAGGGTCAGGCAACACCAGGAAAATATACTAAAACTCAAAAAATTATTCGTGAGACACGCCAGTTGTTAGAAAGTGCCGGCTTAGATCAAGCAATATCATATGGATTGACGACTTCTAAAAAGGCGGAGCGATTTGCTTTGGAGCCAGCTGCCAAAACTCAGCTTGATTTCCCTATGAGTACTGATCATACAACCTTAAGAATGAACTTGATCAGTGGTCTGCTTGATGATGTGGCTTATAATAATTCCCATAAAGTAAAAGATGTGGCTTTGTATGAGCAAGGGCGTGTTTTCTTCCGAACAGAGCATGATGAACGGCCACGTGAGGTAGAACATGTAGCTGGGGCATTGACAGGCCTTTTTCATCAAGCTACTTGGCACGATGATAAACGGCCGGTCGATTTCTACTTGGTAAAAGGCATCATAACCTTCTTACTTGCATCTTTGGGTCTGACAAGAAACATTCGTTTTGAAGCAACTGCTAAACATGAAGAGATGCATCCTGGCAGAACTGCAAATATCTACTTAAACGGTGAGTTGTTGGGGTTTGTGGGAGAGATTCATCCATTGCTCGCTAAGGAATATAAATTAAAACGAGTGTATGTTTTTGAACTAGATTTGGAAAAGGTTATCGCAGCTCCTAAAAATAACTTGGTTTATCACGAAATTTCCAAGTACCCAACGATCACCCGTGATGTTGCTTTGGCAGTTCCAGACGAGATCACAAACCAGCAGATCTTGACTTCTATTTGGACTAATGGCGGTAAGTATTTAACAGAGGTTCATCTATTTGATTACTATAAAGGCGAACATATCGGGAAAGGATTTAAATCCTTAGCTTATACTTTAGTTTACCAAGATAAGAATGGTACATTGAAAGATGAGGAAGTTACTGCGGAATTCAACAAAGCAGTACAAAAATTGCAAGAAGAACTAGAAGTAACCGTACGCTAAATAATGTCAGTGATTTAACTTAATGTTAAGCTTGTTTCACACCATATTTTAGTGGGAGCATGCATAGAATAATACGAAGTCACAGCTTTTAGCAGCTGTGACTTTTCTTTGAATTTAATGTCACTTTCTCACGCGATATCTATCGTTAGCTGGACTTCTGGTGGAAATATTGCTGATTTTAAGACCTCAGTACGCGAATTAGCTATTGGCAGCTACTAAAAGTGCCCAGGCAAAGAAATATGCTAATTAACAGGTTGGCATAAACGAAAACAGCGACAAATCAAGGACTATATACATTTATCAGTTCATTTGGTATACTAGTTTGGAAAGATTTTTAGGAGGGTAAAGGTTGGAGACACAAGGGAAAAAAAATAAGCTCGCATCGCGGGTAATTGGAACAGTGACCGCGGTCGTGATTGTGCTATTGGTGATCGTTGCCGTAGCAAGTTACAGCTACTTCAAAGCGGGCTTGAAGCCATTAGCTCCCAATTCCAATAAACAAATCGAAGTTAAGGTCCCAGTGGGAAGTACAAGCAAACAAATAGGTTCTATCTTAGAAGAAAAGAAAGTTGTCAAAAGTGGTTTTATTTTTGATTATTATGTTAAATCAAAAAAGGTTTCGAATTTAAAAGCCGGCTATTATGCCTTAAAGCCATCCATGACCTTAAATCAAATTTCGCATCGTTTACAAAAAGGCGGGGCTAGCGAACCACTTAACTCTGGGAAAGTACTGATCAAAGAGGGAGTCACCGCACCAACCGTTGCTAAGTCTGTTGAGCAAAGTACTCGTTTTTCGTCAGCTGCTTTCTTAAAGCTGTTAAATGATAAAACATTTGTTAATACACTCAAGGACAAGTATCCAGATTTACTTTCGTCAGCTGTTAATGCTAAGGGAGTCAGGTATCTTTTGGAAGGATATTTGTATCCCGCAACCTACATGGTAACGAAAAAAACAACACTAGAACAGTTGGTGGAAGAAATGGTCGCCAAGACAGATCAGGTGTTGCAACCCTATTATCCGCAAATTAAAAAACAAAAAAAGAGTGTTCAATATGTTTTGACTTTGGCATCTTTGGTAGAACGTGAAGGTAAATCATCTGCAGACCGGCAAAAGATTGCTGGCGTTTTCGAAAATCGTCTCGAGGGTAACATGAAATTGCAGTCAGATATTTCAGTACTTTACGCTTTAGACAAGCACAAAGAAAACGTCACATATAAGGATCTTAAAGTAGATTCTCCGTATAATCTCTATAGAAATGAAGGAGTTGGCCCGGGCCCATTTAATGATCCAAGCCTGTCTTCGATCAAGGCAGTTTTGGCACCAAAAGATAAGGACCGTGGATATCTCTATTTTTACGCAGATACTAAAACTGGTAAAGTTTATTTTTCACAAACTTATGCGGACCATCAACAAGTGATCGCTAGGATCAGTGCTAAAAATAACAAAAGCAATTAAGATGGGAGAACTTTAGGAAATGTCAGGACAAGGTAAGAAAAAAAAGCCCATTATTATCGGTGTCACAGGCGGTTCCGGCAGTGGTAAAACCTCTGTCTCTCGTGCAATTTTTGATCAGTTGCATGGGCATTCGATTTTAATGTTGGAACAAGATTCTTATTATCGGGATCAAAAACATATGAGTTTAGCCGACAGGGCTAAAGTCAACTATGATCATCCTGACGCTTTTGATACAGATCTACTGGTATCACAACTTTCTTCGCTATCACACTGGAAGCCTGTGGCTAAACCTGTCTATGATTATTCGACTTTCACTCGCAGCAACCAGATCGAAAAAGTTGATCCGAAAGAAGTGATTATTTTAGAGGGGATTTTTGTTCTCAGCGATCCTCGTTTGCGGGATTTGCTTGATATTAAGATCTTTGTGGATACCGACGACGATATTCGGATCATTCGTCGTATCCAACGTGATATGAATGAACGCGGACGTTCCTTGCAGTCGATCATCGCGCAATATTTAAAGACAGTGAAACCGATGTACCACCAATTTATTGAGCCGACCAAGCGTTATGCAGACGTAATCGTTCCAGAAGGTGGCGAAAATAAGGTTGCCATTGATTTGCTAGTCACAAAGATCAGAGACATTATCCGTGAGGCTCAAGCTTAAAATGTGGCCTGTCTTATGCTTCATGTGAAAATTCACAGGCAGTCTAAGTTAAACCACAGACTCATCATAACTAACAAAATACTGTTATCGGCAGTATTTTGTTAGTTTTTAAAAATTTAAATTTAGTAAAGAAAACTTGCAAAAAACGTTCGTTTGAATTAGCATGTATCTTTGTTATCCAGATGAACCTATTTTTGAAGTAGTAATGGAAGTACTTTTGCGAGCGTGATATAATCTTAAACGCGTCGTAATTGTAACTAGTATGCAATTAATTATATATTGAAGGGATTTTTTTAAATGGCTGAAGAAAAAACATTTCCGATGACAATCGAGGGAAAAAATAAATTAGAAGCACAATTAGAAGAACTTAAAACAAAAAAGAGGGCTGAGGTTATCGATCGAATCAAGGTTGCACGTTCTTTCGGGGATCTGTCCGAGAATTCCGAGTATGAATCTGCTAAAGATGAACAATCATTTGTTGAAGGCAAGATCAAAGAAATCGACCACATGCTAAATTATGCGGAAATCATTGACAGTGATGCGATCGATAAAAACGAAGTGGCAGTCGGAAAGAGTGTTACTTTTCAAGAAGCTGATGATGAACCCGAAACGTACCGTATCGTCGGAGCAGCTGAGGCGGATCCTTTTGCGGGTAAAATCTCTAATGAATCACCAATCGCTAAGGGATTGATCGGCCATAAATTAGGAGATCAAGTTGAGATCCCGACGCCTGCAGGCACTATGAACGTCAAGATCATTGAGGTCGCCTAATTTGGTGATCCTTAACACTCAGACATATGTTGCAATAAATCCTCCAGTTTTGAAGGTGTGATTTTTAATATAGTTACGAAGGGCAGAGAAGGCCATGTCTGAAAAAATGAATCAAGTGGAAAATCTACTACTAAACAGAAGAACTATCCGAGCTTTTAAAGACCAAAACCTATCTGGCGCGCAGTTGCAGCTATTAATGGAAACAGCGCGTCAAACTGCCACATCATCTTTTTTACAGCAATCTTCTGTAATTCACGTGACTGACCAAAAAAAGCGTCAAACGATCAGGAAGATTTGCCGGCAAAATTATGTTGGATCCAATGGTGACTTGTTTATTTTCATTGCTGATCTCTATCGTAATCAGCAGATCAGAAAGCAGTCTGGTCACGATGATGGTCGTCTCCACAATACAGACGTTTTTTTTCAAGCTTATGATGATACTATTTTAAGTGCTCAAAATGTTGCTGATATGGCGGAGAGTCTCGGATTAGGCACGGTGTTTTTAGGTAGCATCGTCAACGATTCAGAAAAAATGATCAAAACGTTAAAGTTGCCGAAGCTGACTTTTCCGCTTTTAGGCTTGCAGGTTGGTGTACCTGACCAACATCCTGAATTGAAACCTCGTTTACCTTTAAAGTTTCGTGTCTTTGAAAATGAATATGACCCAACCTATGACGTTGCTGATTTAAAGGATTATGATGAGATAGTTCATACGTATTACGATTTGCGCAACAGCAATCGCCGAATTGATACGTTTACTAATCAAGTTAACTCAAAAAAATTAAATTCTAAACGAACTAAGCGTGATCAGATTTTACACACGCTGCACGAACAACAGCTTTGCCTTAAATAAAACTACAAAATAAAGACGTTCATCAACTTAAACAAGTTAATGAACGTCTTTTGCATACTAGTGAAAATAAATATCGCTCATAGATTTATAGTACCTTAGATGAAAACCACGTTTTTTAATTTTTATTATAATGAAAATACTAAAATGCCGGACAAGATTCCCACCAATAAATTTAAGATGCATAAGCCAAGCGAAATTGTCGGTTTTCCGATTCGATACTTTAGATTACGCAGGCAGAGAAATAAAAAAACAAGTGCCCCTAGCAGAAAAAGTGCAAAAATAGTCCTAAGAGGGACAAATATCTCCACAAAAGCCAAAGCTAAGATCAGCAACCAGTTGCGAACATTTTTGTACCACGCTATTTGGCCAAAATATGCACGTCTGTATGAAAAAAAGTTGTGTCTGCCAAGACTGGTAAACTTGCTGGCAGTTAAAACGACCCATAAAACAAATAAAAATATTCCTATATATTTCCAGTTCATCCATTCACCCGCTTGCCTTAGAACTAATTATTTTTAAAAAGTTCTGTTAGTTTAGTCATAAACTCTTTAACGAATCGAATTTTATCGACGTTAACTGCGGCTTGAGTTTGCGTTGCTGGGGCATTGATCCGCGTCTCGTCTCCGATGGTTCGGCCTGCAAAGGGAGCTTTAGTATCCACTTTCATATTCAAAAAAATCGTGGAAACTAGGTCTGGTTCAACAGCAGCTGCCACAGCTAATGGATCATGTAAAGCGCATCCTCCCAGGTGCGGGCTAGTCACTTTATAAGCGTCAATGTAAAAATCGACAATATCAGCATACTTTTGTCCAGCGACAGTCCCTAGATCACGCCACTGCTGAGTTTCGTTGGTCGTTAGCAGTGTCCGAGTCGTAACGTCTAAGCCAATCATGGTCAATTTCAGTGAGCTGCGAAAAACTCGGTTGGCAGGCACTGGATCTTGGTTAATATTGGCTTCTGTCACGGGAGATACATTTCCGGGAACGGTCAAGGCGCCACCCATTAGAGTGACATGTCCGATCAAGTCAGCAATCGTTGGGTCCTTGTCTAAGGCTGCAGATAGATTAGTTAGTGGCCCGGTTGGAACCAGGAGAAGCCTTTTTTGATAGTTATGCGCGGCGCTGATCAAAAAATCGACGCCAGAATTATTTTCTACTTCTCGTTTTGCCTTGTTAAGCGCAACTTCTCCGAGTCCATTTGTTCCGTGGATTTGAGCACTAACTGGCATAACATTGAAATGGTCGGAAGTAGAAGAATGTTTGGCACCCATAAATACTGGAATTTCTGGGTGGCCCAAAAGCTCAAGCAGATTTAAACTATTCTGAACTCCGCGCCTGGTCACAACGTTACCATAGGAACCAATGATCCCAATCAGATCGGCCTCTGGAGTCGCTAATGCATATGCAATTGCCAAGGCATCATCGATCCCAGTATCAAGATCTAGGATCATTTTATATTTTGCCATTTAAGACACTCCTAACTAATGATTATGTAATTAAACTAAGTTTAGCAAAAAAAATGAGTCTTGTAATTGTTTTGAAGGCCGTTCAAAAAGATTTCATGAAAACTTCCTCCTTTTTGGACACAATTATAAATTCTATGAAAATTTTTCTTTGCGTTAATTGTGCAAGTTAACGTTAATAAGGTAAAATAAATTTGCAGTATTATGTTTTTCGATATATCAGTATCTTTATCAAAAGAATGATTTGTGGGGAAAAATTGTGAAGTGGAAAAAATTATCTATAATGTGTCAGACTGGAGATCAAGAGGTGTTAGCTAATTTTCTGTTAGAAAATGGTACTGGCGGCCTGCAGATCAAAGAAGGAAAAAATAATGATCAAATTACTATAATTGGTTATTTTGCTGTTGAAATTAATTTAGCACCACTAATTGCGAAATTGAAAAAGCAGATAGACGTACTTCCTGTACTAAGAGCAGATGCTGAGTCCGTCCAGGTCAAGACAGAAATAGTAGACGATAGTGCATGGTTGAATAAATGGAAGAGGTATTATCATCCAACTCAAATCACGAGGTATCTAGCCGTTGCGCCAAGTTGGGAAACTATACCTTTAGAAAATACAAAAACATCAGTTATTCGCCTTGACCCTGGCCAATCTTTTGGAACAGGGACACATCCGACGACTGTTTTAGCCTTGCAAGCCTTGGAAACAACGGTTACTGGCAACGAATCGATGATCGATGTCGGTACGGGCTCAGGCGTTTTAAGTATTGCTGCCAAATATTTAGGTGTAGGCCATATTGATGCGTATGATGTCGACGATGAGTCGATTAAAGCTGCACAATATAATTTTGATTTGAATCCTGTGGCGGCAGACATCAAACTAAAGAAGAATAATCTCTTAGAGGGATCAAATGATAAAGTGGATCTCATCGTGGCTAATATTTTAGCAGAGATTATTTTGCCGCTGCTCCCGCAAGCCGCTCAACATTTAAAACCTGAGGGTAAATTAATTCTTTCCGGAATTATAACTGATAAATTATCTGCGATCAAAGCTGCTCTGGGTACTGCAGGATTTAGAATCGAAGAAACACTCAATATTAAAGCTTGGTACAGCATAATAGCAGTACTGGCTAGCTGACACGAACCATTGGAGGAAAAATGCAGCGTTATTTTAGCAAAAAACATATTTCAGGCAGGGAGTTTACATTACCGACTGATATCTATCATCATCTGATCAACGTTATGCGAGCAAAACCAGGTGATCATTTCGAACTGATCGATTTAGATCAGAATATACTTGTGGTAAAACTGATCGAGGTCACCAATGATCAAGCCACGGGAAAAATTATTAAAAAAATTTCCCAAAATTCTGAAATGCCTGTCGAAACAATTATTATTTGTGGGATATCAAAGGGTGATAAAACAGAGAAAATAGTCCAAAAGGGGACGGAACTTGGCGCCATGAACTTTATCTTTTATAATAGCGAACGTTCTGTAGCACGTTGGGATTCCAGGAAGGCTCAAAAAAAGATCCCGCGATTGAAAAAAATTGCACAGGGTGCTGCAGAACAAGCACACCGACTCAAAATTCCTTCTGTTACCTTTTATGATGGGTTGGCGGCAGCTGTCTTTGCGATCGTGGATGCAAAGTACAAGATCGTAGCTTATGAAGAATCTGGTAAAAAGGGTGAAACAAGCCAATTGGCTCAAGTTTTTGCCGACATTCAGCAACATTTAGGACCTGGTACTGGACAGAAGTTCAAACTTGCAGCTTTTTTTGGTCCAGAAGGCGGTTTTTCCACGAAAGAGATTCAATTTTTAAATGCCAACAAAGTTTTGTCAGTCGGGATGGGCCCGCGAATCATGCGGGCTGAAACAGCACCTTTGTATCTGCTTGCAACACTTTCTTTTATCTCGGAACTGGAGTACAATGATAGATAAGAATTTTGGGAAAAGCGGGGTCTTTTATGAAGGTCAAGGAGCTTTTTACGACTAAAGCACTATGGTGTTTAGCTTTTGGGGCAGTATTTGCTTTTATTATCCCCATTATTGGCTCGACAATGGAATTAAATGATATTATGAAGATCGGTGTCATTCTTTTAGGTACAAATGTGGCCTACGCAATTGTGATTGGCCTTTACGCTGGGGCCAAACAAATGACGTGGCTTATCCTGTTAATTTTTCCAGTGTTATACCTAATTGGGTATAGGTATTTTTTTGACGGATTTGCATTATATTTCACGTTAGTCTACTTATGCCTAACCTATCTTTCATATGGTATAACAAAAGATTAAAGCAGTTGCACGTTTGTTTATTATAATATAGGCATTCGTGCTTTTCTTATTAATAAATTATGTAAAGAGCTGGAATGTAAAATAAGTAAAAGAACGGCATTCACTCAAATGAAAATTTGAAAGTTAATGATGAAGTTTTCTTTTACGTTACCAGCTCTAAACATGTTTTGGGGTGATTTGTTATGGAAAGGGAAACAATGTGGAGCGCACAAGATGTAATTGACATGTGCGAAAAATATATGAACCAAAAACACGTGGCTTTGATTCAAAAGGCCTATGATTTCGCTTCTTATGTTCATAAAAAACAAGTGCGCAAATCTGGTGAACCGTACATCGTTCATCCTATCCAAGTGGCCGGAATATTGGCAAACTTGAAAATGGACCCGGACACGGTTTGTGCAGGTTTTTTGCATGATGTGGTTGAAGATACTCCGGTAACATTAGGAGACGTCGGTGAGCTGTTTGGCAAAAATGTGGAGGTCATTGTCGATGGTGTCACTAAATTAAGCAAGATCAAGTATATTTCTCACCAAGAAGCACAAGCAGAAAACCACAGAAAATTATTGTTGGCTATGTCGCAAGATCTGCGGGTCATTATCGTTAAGTTAGCTGATAGGCTGCACAACATGCGGACTTTAAGTCACCTACGACCAGATAAACAACGGCGAATTGCTAATGAAACCCTAGAAATTTATGCTCCACTGGCTGATCGGCTTGGGATAAGTACGATCAAATGGGAGCTTGAAGACACATCTTTACGCTATCTAAATCCACAACAGTATTATCGGATCGTTCATTTAATGAATTCTAAAAGAACTGAACGGTTAAAATATATCGATTCAGTTATTAGCGAGATCAAAAAAGCCATTGCCGATCTCGAGTTAGACTGTGATATTTATGGTCGGCCAAAACATATTTATTCGATCTATCGCAAAATGCGCGATCAACACAAACAATTCGACCAAATATACGATTTGATAGCGATCCGTATAATTGTAAAATCGATCAAAGATTGTTACGCCGTACTAGGGGCGATCCATACGCGCTGGAAACCTATGCCAGGACGATTTAAGGATTATATTGCCATGCCTAAAGCCAATATGTATCAATCGCTGCATACAACAGTTTTAGGACCTTCTGGGCGCCCCTTTGAGGTTCAGATCAGGACCGAAGAAATGCATCAGGTCGCCGAATATGGGATCGCTGCACATTGGGCTTATAAGGAAGGAAAAAAAGATGCCGTAGCTAAGACGGAAACAGGAGATAAGCTGAATTTCTTTAAAGAGATCTTGGAATTTCAAAACGAATCTGAAAATGCCAACGATTTTATGGAAAGTGTTAAAGGCGACCTGTTTTCTGACAGAGTCTATGTCTTTACTCCAAAGGGGGACGTATTAGAACTTCCTAAGGGTTCAGTTCCTTTAGATATGGCTTATTCGATCCACACCGAGATCGGTAACCATACAACGGGAGCAAAGGTCAACGGTAAGATCGTACCACTCAATTATCAGATCAAAAATGGTGATATAGTTGATATTTTAACTTCGCAAAATTCAGCGGGGCCAAGTCAAGACTGGTTGGAACTAGTCCACACTAATAAAGCAAGAAATAAGATCCGCCGATTTTTCAAACAACGAGATCGTACTGAAAATATTGACTCTGGCAAAGAAATTCTTGAAGATGCCATAAACAATGCTGGTTTTGATCCGCATGAGGTGTTAGTGGAGGAAAATATAGACCGTGTTTTAAATAAAAAGCATTTTAAAACAGTTGACGATCTTTACGCATCCATAGGTTTTGGTGAACTGCAGCCGATTGGCATCGTCAACACCTTAGTGGAAAATATTAGGCAAAAACAGGAAGAAAAAAGACGGCAACAGCAGGAAAAAGACCTTTTAGAAGAACACAAAGCACTCAATAATGACACTAAACCAAAAGCAAAAAAGAATTCAAATACCGAGGACAGTATAGTGATCTCGGGGATCGATAATATGCTGGTTAGGCTCAGTCATTGTTGTAACCCGATCCCTGGCGACAAGATAGTTGGTTATATTACTAAGGGCCGTGGCGTATCAGTTCACCGAGTAGATTGTCCGAACGTAAAAAATGAAGAAAAAAATGGCACGAGACTAATCGCTGTTTCTTGGAATAATATTCCAGAAAATCACACCTATTATGATACGGACCTGCAAATCGAAGGCTATAACCGCTCGGGATTACTGAATGATATTTTACAAATGGTTAACAATACCAGCAAAAATTTAAATTCTGTCAATGGCAGGGTAGACAATAATAAGATGGCCATTATTGCCATCACCGTTGGTGTCCGGAATAACATAGAATTACAGCGTTTGATCGACAATATCAAGCGTGTTTCTGATGTCTATGTTGTTAAGAGGATCATTCATTAATATATTGAAAGGAATGTTATTTAGTGCGTGTCATTGTTCAGCGAAGTAAAAAAGCAAAAGTTGAAATAAAGGGTCAAATTGTTGGCCAAATCAGTCACGGATTTGTATTACTTGTTGGTTTCACGAATGGCGACGGTGCAAAGGAACTCAACTATTGTGCAGAAAAGATCGCCAAATTAAGAGTTTTCAGCGATTCACAGGGTAAGATGAACCAAAGCTTGCGGCAAGTAGGGGGAAGTATCTTATCTGTTTCTCAGTTTACTTTGTATGCTGACACTAAGAAGGGTAATCGCCCCGGCTTCTCTCAGGCACAGGATCCGCAAATTGCTCAAAAAAATTATGATCTATTCAATCAAAAATTAGTCGAGCTAGGAATTCCGGTGCAAACGGGTTCCTTTGGGGCAGATATGCAAGTTAGTCTGCAAAATGATGGGCCGGTAACTATTATTTATGATACTGAAAATGTGTGATTTTCAGCTTTTAGAGCATGCAATAAATTTCTGGCGGCAAGCCAAAATTATTAGCAAAACGGATTTTGGTTATCAAGCGGCTCCTCAGGTTTCGTAAGAATTTAAAGGTTGAGTGTTTTTGATGGAGTAACTTAATGGATTTGCCACGCACATTTACTAGGACGTCATAAAACGTTATTTCGATTGCGTTTGAACACCTTTTGCGCAACATTTGAGGGATAGTGATGTCCTTTTTATTATGGCAAAAAAATAGTGCTGATGATTTTATATTCAGCACACTAAAAATTGTAGACCCATGATCTTAATCACTAACCCCAAAATCAGGCGGACTTGCTCAATCTTGCTTAGTACTCTTAAAATAATTTTTTAGTCCGGCAACGATTTGTGATGTTACTTTGTTTTCATAAAAGACAGAAGTAATTTTATCGAAATCACGTTCAGAGTTAATGTACCCCATCTCCAATAGGATCGCAGGTTGAGTGTTGTCTCTGATCACCAAAAAATCTCCTAAGTCAACACCGCGATTATCCAAACCCAACCGCTTAAGCTGATGATTGACATTATCAGCTAATCGTAATGATGCTCCGGTATGGTAATAATACGTTGTATATCCAGAGGCAATATTTGCCTCCGGTGCAGAGTCAAAATGAAAGCTGATAAACGCATCTGCATGAACTTGTTGTGCCAATCGTGGTCGGCTATTCAAACTGACTGTGGTATCCTTGGTCCGTGTCAGGTAAACTTTTGCTCCAGTGGCGCGTAGTTTTCTGGCAGTTTGGTCAGCATAACGCAATGTATATTTTTTCTCGTCTTTATTTGTACTGGATACGGCTCCGGAATCTTGGCCGCCATGACCAGGATCCAACACGATCGTCGCATCAGACAACGAGTTGATCTGATTTTTATAATTTGGTCCGATCATCCAGTCGGCGACCCACCCAAATTTATTCTGCGACGTCTTAACATATATCCAGTGATACTTGGTCTTGATTATTTTGAGTCTCTCACCTTGTGCTAAATGCTCTTTATTTTTATATTCGATTCCTGGCCCTTTTTTAATGACAGCTTGGGTCGTTTGGACTTCTACTTGTTTAAAATAAGAATTAGTTCGGTATATTAGTATTCCGAATAAGGTCAATATTATTGCAAGTAAGATTATTTTATTGGCTTGAATATCTTTCTTGCTCCTGATCCTGTGCATTAGTTGTCCACCATCCACTTAAAAATTCTCGATAACTTCCAAATTTAGTTAACACAAGCTATTATACAAGACTTCGAGAGTTTTTAAATGAAAATGCAAATATTTTTTGTGAGCAAAACTATAGTTGATAGTCACGTTTAGCAAATTTTATCTTTTTTTGTGAGTAAAATCAGTTGAAATGCTGGAAATTTGTATTTTAAGCAGTCTATCACCAAGAGAATGCTGTTTTAACTATTGATTTGAAAAGAGAGCTCAACAAAAGTATTTATAATTTCTCGTGTGTTTTCTGTTAAAATCAATAAACCAGCTTGATTTTACTAGCGTTTGTTTGTATACTGAAAAAAAGCCGTTGAGAAAGAATAGTAATTTTGAAGGACTTGTAAGAGAGCGGATGTTTTGCTGAAAATCCGTCAAGTTCTTATAATGAAGACACTTTTAAGGTGTATGGCAGCATACCGCACGCAGCGTTATCGCAAAGTAATAAATTAAGGTGGTACCGTGCATCTTTGCGCCCTTGTACAAGATAAAACTTGGCAAGGGCTTTTTTATTTCACTAAAATTAAAAAAATTTTCAGACGGCCAACATTTAGGTCTAAGAATGAGGAGGAGCATTATGAAATATCAACGTCCTAAAGGAACTGCAGATATTTTACCAGAGGAAGCAAAAAAATGGACGACGATCGAAAGTCGGGCCCGGCAAGTCTTTAAAAGATATCGTTATCAAGAAATGCGGACACCCATATTTGAGAGCTTTGATGTTTTTTCTAGGACATCCGGTGAAACATCTGACATAGTGACCAAAGAAATGTATGATTTCAATGATAAAGGTGGGCGGCACATCACTTTACGCCCTGAAGGAACTGCTGGGATCGTACGGGCCTACGTAGAAAATAAGCTCTATGGCCCGGAGATTCAAAAACCTTTTAAAACATTTTATATGGGACCAATGTTTAGGTATGAACGTCCACAATCGGGAAGATCACGCCAATTTCATCAAATAGGGGTGGAAGCATTTGGATCTGATTCACCTGCTTTGGATGTTGAGGTAATTTCCCTGGCCCTCGCACTTTTGCAAAGTGTGGGCCTGACCAGCTTGAAATTAAGCTTGAACACCTTAGGCGATACCGAAACACGCAAGAACTACCGTCAAGCTTTGATCGACTTTTTGGAACCTCACGAACAAGAACTCTCACATGATTCCCAGGAAAGATTACACAAAAATCCCTTACGTGTTTTAGATAGTAAAGACGCCGGGGACCAAAGGATAGTGGGCCAGGCCCCTTCAATACTTGATTATTTGACACCTGAATCACAAGAGCATTTTGCACTGGTTAAAGGATACCTGGATGCCTTGCACATCAATTATGAAATTGATTCAAACATGGTGCGTGGGTTGGATTACTATAACCACACAATTTTTGAAGTCATGTCCGATTCAAAAGCTTTTAGTGGTAAATGGACAACAGTCTGCGCAGGCGGCCGTTATAACGGTTTAGTTGAGCAACTTGGCGGGCCAGAAACACCCGGTGTTGGTTTTGGTTTAGGAATGGAAAGATTGTTGCTGATCTTGGATGCCGAGGGGATCAAATTAACAGAGTCTTCTGACCTTGATGTGTATGTTGTCGGGATCGGTAAAGAGGCTGATGTTGAGTCTATGTGCCTAGTTCAATCTTTAAGAAACCAAGGTTTTAGTGTTGATAGAGATTACTTGGATAAAAAGCCAAAGGGACAATTCAAGGCAGCCAGTAAAGCAAAAGCTCGCTATACCTTAACGATTGGCCAAGAAGAACTAGAAGCTCACAAAGCAAACTTAAAGAACATGCAAAATGGTCATGAGGAATCATTTGCGCTTGATAAAATTTATTCAGACTTTGGGCAAACAAAACAAATTCTAGACAATAGGGAGCAATAATACATGAAACGCACAACATATGCCGGCTCAGTTGATGAGTCATATTTAGGTCAAGAAGTAGTTTTAAAAGGCTGGGTCCAAAAAAGGAGAGACCTGGGGAACCTAATTTTCATCGATCTCCGCGACCGCGAGGGAATCGTCCAATTAGTCTTTAGTCAAGAATTTTCCGCGGATTCGTTGGCAGTAGCAGACTCGTTGAGAAATGAATATGTGATCGAGGTTTCCGGTACGGTCGTGTCTCGCGGAAAAAAAGAGATCAATCCGGATATGAAGACTGGCCGGATCGAAGTGGAGATCCATCAGGTCAACGTTTTGAACAAGGCAAAGACGCCGCCATTTTACATTCAAGATAATATCAATGTTTCTGATGACCTGCGTTTAAAGTATCGTTACCTTGATTTACGCCGACCAGAAATGCAAAAAGGCTTGCTGATCCGCAACAGCATTACACAAGCTGTCCACCGTTATATGGATCAAAATAAATTTGTCGACATTGAAACTCCTTATCTTACTAAGTCGACACCGGAAGGAGCCCGCGATTATTTAGTACCTTCACGTGTATATCCAGGACATTTTTACGCATTGCCTCAATCTCCGCAATTATTCAAGCAGTTGTTGATGGGTGCCGGCTTTGATCGCTACTATCAGATCGCACGTTGTTTCCGGGATGAAGACTTACGTGGAGATCGGCAACCTGAGTTTACCCAGATCGACTTGGAAATGTCATTCATGACAGCACAAGAAATTCAGGAAGTCACTGAAGGGCTCTTAAAGGCTGTTATGAAAAATGCCGTGGACTTCGAGCTTAAGACACCAATTCCGCGGATCACGTGGGATGAAGCAATGGATCGTTTTGGATCTGATAAACCTGATATCCGGTTTGCAATGGAATTGCATGATATGTCCACGGCCATTGTGGGTGCTGGTTTTAAAGTCTTTGACTCAGTCCTAGAAAATGGGGGACAGGTGAAGGCTATCGCTGTGCCCAATGGTGCCAAGGCATATTCGCGTAAACAAATAGATGCTAAGCAAGATTATATTAAGCGTTTTGGTGCTAAGGGATTAGCATGGGTCAAGGTAACCGCCGACGGCCTGCAAGGACCGATCGCTAAATTCTTTAAGGACAAAGTAGAGGATATTAAAGCAGCTGCACAGGCAAATGAGGGAGATTTGATCTTATTTGTTGCCGATAAGCGTAAAGTGGTAGCCGATGCCTTAGGCTACTTGCGCACTTCTATCGCTAAAGAAATGGACATGATCGATGAATCTCAGTATGCATTTATCTGGGTCGTAGATTGGCCGCTGTTTGAATATAGTGAGGACTTCCATCGCTATATCGCAGCCCACCATCCATTTACCATGCCAAATGAAGAAGACTTGGAACTGTTAAAAACAGATCCGCACAAGTGCCATGCACAAAGTTATGACATTGTTTTAAATGGTTATGAATTAGGTGGGGGCTCGATCCGTATTCACCGCCGGGATATTCAGGAACAGATGTTTAAAGCATTAGAATTTACCAAAGAAAGAGCTGAAGCACAGTTTGGTTGGTTCATGAATGCTTTGGATTACGGATTCCCACCTCATGGCGGATTGGCTTTAGGTTTGGATCGTTTTGCCATGTTGTTAGCACATAAAGATAATATTCGTGAGGTAATTGCCTATCCTAAGAATTCAAAGGCAGCCGAACCATTGACTAACGCCCCAAGCTTTGTCTCGCCTAAACAGTTATCTGAATTATATTTAAAGACAGAACTGCCTGCTGAAGACCAAGAAAACAAAAAAAATAATTAGTAATAAACGAAGGCCTATGTTTGTATAAATCAAAGATGGGCCTTTTTTGCATCACAAATAAGGCGTTTGGAAAACATTCAACAAAGACGAATATCAAGAGGGTGCTCACCAACAAAACAGCTTTTGGTAAAATGCCAATCAGCTTGTTATAATAATGTTGTATTTAGTAAGAAAATAAGATGACTATAATTTATAATAGATCAAAAAGGGGCAGCGCAAGATGGATGAATTGCAGCAGTTATGGAAAAGGCACGCATATGTCATGCGGGCGTCCACTGCTTTTATGTATGGAATATTAGTTTCGATCGCTATGAATTTCTTTTGGACACCAGGTAATATTTATTCGTCGGGTATTACGGGTCTAGCACAATTGTTGGCTACCATCTGTAAAAGCACTTCAGTCCCGCTAACAGCTGCTTTTTGGCTTTTTGCTTTAAACGTGCCTTTATTTGTTTTAGCCTGGAAACAGATCGGCCATCGTTTTACGGTATTTACTTTTTTAGCAGTTATATTTTCTAGTATCATGATCAAAGTCATGCATCCTTTGACTTTAACCCATGACCCGATCATTTGTGCTATTTTTGGTGGGGCTGTCAATGGTTTTGGAACTGGGTTAGCGTTAAAAAATGGTATTTCTACCGGCGGCTTAGATATTATGGGATTGACCATTAGGAAACATACCGGCAAAACTATTGGTACGATCAACATTGCATTTAATGCCTTTATAGTTTTAGCTGCTGGCTTCATGTTCGGCTGGCCTTACGCGTTTTATTCTGCGTTGGGTTTAGTGGTCAATGCTAAAGTCATGGATATGGTCTACACTCGGCAAAAAAAGATGCAAGTGATGATCGTTACTTCCCGCCCCAACAGTGTGATCGAATCTATCCAGACGAGGTTAAGGAGAGGTGTTACTATTGTTCATGGTGCCGAGGGTGCTTACAAGCATGACGCAAAAACGATCCTTTTTACTATTATTTCTCGCTATGAACAGCCTGAGTTACAACGTGCTATGCAGGAAGCTGATCCACATGCCTTTGTAAGTATAGCTGAAAATGTCCATATTATGGGGCATTTTTATGAACCAGAACTTTAGTGATCGGAGATGTTTTTTCCTTCAATGTTTAAAACAATTTATTTATTGCTAATTAAATGCTGGTCTACGCTGGTTCGGAAAAAAGAACCTGTGAATGTTGTTTATTTGCTCAGTTTTTCTGGCAATGAAGATTTTATTACCCGTTTAGCAGAACGGATCAAGCAAGAATCTGGACGTCATTTTACAGTGTTTTACAGGGGAAATTGCGGTGCAAGTGCCACTCTTTTAAAACAACGCAATGTCAACTGTATAAAATTCGCTGATGATTTAAAGTTTGTCTTCCAGCAATTAAAGAAAATTATGGGTGCACAGTTGATTTTTGTTGATAATTATTTTGCTTTTCTTGGCGGATGTGCCTTTGACCATAAAAAAACCACAGTAGTCCAGTTATGGCACGCCAATGGAGCCGTTAAAACTTTTGGCTGGGAAGAACCGCGTACAAAAGAACGTTCTGTTAGTGATAAAAAAAGGTTCCAAAAAGTCTATGACCAATTTGATGATTTTGTTGTAGGATCCACTAAAATGGGCGAGGTGTTTTGCAATAGCTATCACCAGCCGAGCGATAAAATGAAAGTTTTAGGTTATCCGCGCACTGACCAGTTATTTGCCAAAGATAAAAAATTGCAAAAACGAAGGCAGATCTTTGCAGCTCACCCTGAGTTAAAAAACAAAGAAATAATTTTGTATGCTCCAACATATCGGGAAACAGTAGCTGGAAAGATATATTTTGATCTTCCGCAGAATTTTATCCGTATGTTAGCTGGCTTAAACCCGGAGCAAACCATGATCTTAAAATTGCACCCTTTGGTCCAGCCCATAATTAACCAGCTTAAAGCACAAGATCTTCCGCATGTAGTTTGGGTGGATGACTTTTCTACTGAAGACCTGCTGCTCGTTAGTCAGCGTTTGATAACAGATTATTCTTCAGTAATTTTTGATTATACCTTGTTAGAGAATGCTCAGCAAATCGTTTTTTACTGCTACGATTATGAAGAATATGCACAGATCGTAGGCATTCAGCACGATTTTGCCGAATGGGCGCCGGGAAAAATCGTTACAAATACAACTCAGTTAAAAAATATTCTCGCGGTACCGCTTAGACGGACAGATTTTACTGCGTTTAACCATCTGTGGAATAAGTTTAATGACGGGCATTCCTCACAACATGTTTTGGAAAAATATTTTTATGGTAATTGATTTAATTGGTAATTTGCTAACTTTGGCTTTTGAATCCAGGAGATCTGTAACGACTAGTTAATTTAGCAAGATTGGAGGAATCAGTTATGTTATTAGGATCGCACGTAAGTATGAGTGGGAAAGATATGCTGCTAGCTTCAGCTAAAGAAGCAGTAAAATATGGAGCGAATACATTTATGATCTACACTGGCGCTCCACAAAATACGAGAAGAAAAAATACTGACCATATGAATATCCCGGAAGCGAATAAATATATGGAAAAAAATAATATTTCAAACATCGTAGTGCATGCTCCATACATTGTGAACTTGGGAAACACAAAAAAAGCGCACAATTTTAACTTTGCAGTTCAATTTTTGCGAGATGAAGTCAAACGAGCAGTTGCGTTAGGGGCAAAGCAGATCACACTACACCCTGGCAGCCACGTGGGAGCAGGAGATAAGGAGGCACTTGCTAACATTGCCAAAGGCTTAGACAAGATCTTGGATCCTAAAGATCCAGTACAAATTGCATTGGAAACCATGGCAGGTAAGGGTACTGAGGTCGGTCGTTCTTTTGAACAACTGGAATGGATCATCGAGCACTCACGAAGAAGCGACAAATTGTCAGTTACTTTTGACACGTGCCATACAAATGATGCTGGCTATGACATTAAAAATGATCTTGATGGGGTTCTAAATGAATTTGACCATATCATTGGGCTTGACAGATTGAAAGTTATCCACGTTAATGACTCAAAAAACGGACGTGGATCACACAAGGACAGGCATGAAAACATTGGGTGTGGCACCATTGGATTTAAGGCATTAAATAAACTAGTCCATCATCCGCAATTGATGCAAGTACCTAAAATATTAGAAACTCCTTATGTCGGGCCACAAAAAAATGATCAATATCCGCCATATGCTTATGAGATCAAAATGCTGCATGACGAGCACTTTGATTCAGATATAAAAGAGCATATTTATAAAAATAAAGGAAAGTTAGACTAAAGCTTTAGCCAAAAAAGAGCTCACGCATAAATGCGTCAACTCTTTTTTGGTATGAATCAAATTCTTGGGTCATTCGGTAGGATTTTGATGATCATTCAAGCTTTCCATGATCAATGTGGCAGTTTCCTCAATAGATTTATTGGCTGTATTGATCACTAGACAGCCTAGTTTTCGATATAATTCTTGAGAAAAATTCAGCTCATTATTGATGTTTTCAAGATTTGAATAATGAGAGTCAGGATTGAGACCATAAGCCACCATTCTTTGCCGTCTAATGGAATTCAATATTGCAGGGTCATTAGTCAAACCAAATATTTTTTGGCGGTCGATCTCATAAAGTTCATCAGGAATCTTTGCCTTGGGAACTAACGGCAGATTAGCCACTTTATAGCCTTTATTTGCCAAATATAATGACAACGGTGTTTTTGAGGTCCGAGACACACCTAACAGCACAATATCCGCCTGGGTAAAACCACTGGGATCTTTACCGTCATCAAAATTGACTGCAAATTCCATACATTCGATCCTGTTAAAGTAGTCTTTATCAGTGTGATGATTTAAACCGACTTCAAGTTTTGGCGACATACTTGTCCTTTTCTCAAACATCCGCAGCAGTCTGTCCAAAGCTCCTACACACTGCAAAGAATTTTCTTCACAGTAGGACTCAATTCGCTTGGACAGTTCCTTTAAAACAAGGGTGTGTATGATCATTGCGTCAACTCTTTTTGCCCGTTTCAAGATGCCATCTAGTAATGATGCAGTTCGGACAAGCGGATATTGTTGAATGTCAAAATCCACATCAGGGAACTGAACTACAGCAGCCTGAACTAAATTATAGGCGGTTTCTCCAATTGAATCAGAAATCACAAAAATATTAACTTTTTTCTTTTCAGACATTAAAATTCCTCCTTATAGCACAGAACTACTCAGGATGAACTGAAATAGCATAATAATAAATTCCTCATTTTTATTATAACTGTTAAGGTCGTGTAAGAAAACATAAATTGTCCTGAACTCGAACCCCCTTATCCGGCAGCGCATTGTAAATTTGTACGGTCAGATAGCTTTGTATATAGCCACATACTGAGTCTGAGACATCAATTATTGATGAATTGATAATAGTAAACGGTTGTTAAGAAAAGATTGACGGGTATTTTATGTTTATGTATAATAATAAGGAACTGTTAAGTTTGTGTGCTTTTTATGCAATTTTATACGGTTACACTTTAAGCTCGGAGGGAGGGAAAACATCATGTCAAAAACAGTAGTTCGTAAAAACGAATCTCTTGATGACGCTCTTCGTCGCTTCAAACGTACCGTTTCCAAAACAGGGACCCTGCAAGAATATAGGAAACGTGAATTTTACGAGAAGCCAAGTGTTAAGCGTAAGAAAAAATCTGAAGCAGCTAGAAAACGTAAGAACAAACGTCGTTTCTAAAGTCCTAAGGGGGCAGTTGTCGTGAGTTTGTTGGATACCCTGCAAAAAGATATGATTTCTGCGATGAAGGCTAGGGATAAGGAAAAACTAAGTACGGTCCGCATGCTTAAAGCTGCAGCAACAAATAAACGGATCGATTTGGGACATGATTTAACTCCTGATGATGAGGTTTCAGTTTTGTCACATGAACTTAAGCAAAGAAAAGATTCGTTGGCGGAATTTAAAGCCGCTGATCGTCCAGATACTGTGGCTCAACTTGAAAATGAGATCAAAATAGTCAAAACTTATTTACCTGCCCAACTCAGCGTTGCTGAAATCAAGCAGATCGTCGTTGATACCATTAACAAAGTTCACGCACAATCACCAAGTGACTTTGGAAAAGTCATGGGTGCTGTGATGTCCAAAGTAAAAGGACAAGCGGATGGGAAACTGGTTAACACAACGGTCAAAGAATGCTTGCAAAATAATTAGATAAAAGACTCGGCTTAAACGGCCGAGTTTTTTCTTGCTCCACACAATTTTTACGCTCGATTGTTCAAAAATTGCTCTATTTGCTATAATATTTTGTATAAGCTATATTTAGTGTAATCAAGTATCATTTTAAAGGAGACGTTCAATTGTCTGAAAAACAAGTAGTTGAAAAAGAACTGCGCGTATCTAAACCAGATGTACAAGCAGTTTTATTTGGTGTCAATGATAATTTTTTGAAATTGATCGAAGAAGAACTTGCCGTGGTCATCAGGCCCTTCGGTGATGTGGTAAAAATCGAAGGCGAAGAAGCAGCGGTTTCTCAGGCAAATGCAATTATTGAAAAATTGACCGGCTTGGTGGAGCACGGGATCACCATTACAGAAAGCGATGTTCTATCTGCTTTAGCAATGGCCAAAAACGGCACCTTGACGTATTTCCAAGACCTTTATACGGAGATCTTGATCAAAGATGCTCATGGGAGGCCGATACGAGCAAAAAATTTTGGTCAGCGCCGTTATGTTCAAGCAATTAAAAATAATGACCTCGTTTTTGGTATCGGTCCAGCAGGAACAGGTAAAACCTTTCTAGCAGTCGTAATGGCAGTGGCAGCTTTGAAAAAAAAGGAAGTTGAGCGGTTGATCCTAACGCGTCCGGCAGTGGAAGCAGGGGAATCATTAGGCTTTTTACCAGGTGATCTTAAGGAAAAGGTCGATCCTTATTTAAGACCGGTCTACGATGCTCTCTACGCCATTTTAGGTGCTGAGCATTCCGAAAGACTGATAGACCGTGGTGTGATCGAAATTGCTCCACTTGCTTATATGCGCGGAAGGACACTGGAAAATGCGTTTGTCATCTTAGATGAAGCGCAAAATACCACTCGAGCTCAGATGAAAATGTTTTTAACAAGATTAGGCTTTGACTCTAAAATGGTAGTTAACGGGGACGTCAGCCAAATCGATCTGCCAAAAGGTCATCAACAAAGCGGTTTAGTAGATGCTCGTAAAGTTTTACAAGGTTTACCGCACATCAAATTCTTGGAATTTTCAGCTGCGGAAGTTGTCCGGCACCCAGTTGTTTCGGAAATAATTTCTGCTTACGATAAAGCTGATAGCAAATTACCTTGATCAAATTACTTGAAAAAAGAGGATTATTATATTTATGGACTTAGAGATATACGATGAAACAAAAACCGCTAAGAATGAATGGTTGGCATTGATCGAAAAGTTATTGAATTTTGCTGGTTCCTATATTAACTTGCCTGATAACACTGAGATGTCAGTCACTTTAGTCAATAATGATAAGATCCACTCGATCAACAAACAATATCGTGGAGTAGATAAAGCAACGGATGTTATCAGTTTTGCTATCGAGGAAGATGACGGCAGCGAAGGACCAATTATCTTTGCGGACGACATGGATGTTGATCTGCCGAAGAATATAGGGGACATTTTTGTCTCTCTTGAGAAGGTCAAAGAGCAAGCAAAATACCTTGGTCATTCACAAGAACGTGAGCTAGGTTTTTTAGTCGTTCATGGGTTTTTGCATTTAAATGGCTACGACCACATGCAGCCTGATGATGAAAGAAAAATGTTTGGTTTACAAAGAGAGATTTTAGATGCTTATGGGCTTAAAAGATAAGAAAAAATATAGCACTCGCTGGAAGAATCACAATTTTGTGCAGGCTTTTAAACATGCTGCAGAAGGTTTATACACAGTGTACCATGACGAGCGAAATTTCCGTTTTGACTGCTGGGCAGGTGTATTAGTGATCATCGCAGGTTTATTGCTTGGCGTCTCTAATGATGAGTGGCGCAGCCTGTTACTAGCTGTTTTCCTGGTACTGGCAAGCGAGGCCTGGAATACTGTGATTGAAAACATCGTTGACTTGGTGTGCGGCAGCAATCTTGAAAACCACGCCAAAAAAGCTAAGGATATAGCAGCTGCAGCAGTTTTGTTGTCCTCTTTTTATGCTGTTTTCACAGCGGCAATGGTATTGTTGCCTAAAATTTGGCACCTGTTTTTTTAACAACAGAAATAACTAAAAACCAGCAGCCAGAAAATTCAACAGCATGTTAAGTTGTATCGATTTTACCGTTCAAGAAAGGATATTAAAATGACGAAAGATTTTCGCTCGGGTTTTGTTGCAATTATAGGACGGCCTAATGTGGGTAAATCTACCCTTATTAATCACGTGGTGGGGCAAAAGATCGCAATAATGAGTGATAAACCGCAAACGACAAGAAACAAGATCCAAGGCATCTATACAACTGATTCTGCTCAAATAGTTTTTATAGATACTCCAGGGATCCACAAACCGCAAAGTAAATTG
This sequence comes from uncultured Ligilactobacillus sp., assembly GCA_934215475.1. Classification (GTDB taxonomy): domain Bacteria; phylum Bacillota; class Bacilli; order Lactobacillales; family Lactobacillaceae; genus Ligilactobacillus. The sequence continues at coordinate 41,862 of CAKPZY010000004.1, read as the reverse complement.
GGAGATTTTATGGTCGAGTCTGCCTTATCTACTTTGAACGAAGTAGACGCAGTTTTATTCATGGTCAACGCTACACAAAAAAGAGGAAAGGGCGACAATTTTATCATTGAGCGTTTGCAAAATGTTAAAAAACCGATTTATTTAGTGATCAATAAAATAGATCAGATCCACCCGGATAAGCTTTTGCCAATCGTCGATGATTATCGTAAAACTTTGGATTTTAAGGAAGTCTACCCGATCTCCGCATTACACGGAAATAATGTTCCTGAATTGGTGGATAATCTGATAGCTGATCTGCCAGAAGGTCCACAATTTTATCCGGCTGATCAAGTCACCGACCATCCCGAACGCTTCATCATCGCAGAATTAGTACGAGAGAAAGTCAATCAGTTAACGCGTGAAGAGGTCCCTCATTCTGTAGCAGTCGTGACGGAAAGAGTAACACGGCAAAATGAACAAAAGATCCAGGTATCAGCCCAAATCATCGTAGAAAGAAACAGCCAGAAAGGGATCATTATCGGCAAAGGGGGCAAGATGTTGAAGAAGATCGGCGTTTTGGCCCGTAAAGATATCGAGCTGCTTTTGGGAGACAAAGTTTATTTGGAATTGTGGGTCAAAGTCCAAGAAAATTGGAAAGACAGACAAACAGACTTGCAATCCTTTGGTTATAAACAAGATGATTATTAAGATTTCTGACAGGTCTAGCTGATTTTTAGATCTGTTTTTTGTCTAGTCCGGTTTTTAATTTGCAAATAAACAAGAAGGTGATCAGGTGGCTAAACATCAAGGTGTTGATTTTACCGGAATTGTAATCTCGCGGACTGACTATAAAGAACGCGATATGTTAGTCAGAATATTGACTGATCACTTTGGTATTAAAACTTTTTTTGTCCGGGGAGCACGCAAGAAAGGCTTTAAACTTGCATCTGCGATATTGCCTTTTTCTCATGGCGTTTACTTTGGAAATATCAATGATCAAGGCTTATCATTTATTAATGGCACACGAGAATTGGCACAATATCAAAGCATTTTTTCCGATATTGAATTAAATGCCTATGCTTCATATATTTTGGGGCTCATAGGAGCGGCGTTTGGAAATGATGAGCCTCTGCCGGACAGGTGGTTTGCTAAAGTAGTTGCCAGCTTAAAATACATCGATTCAGGATTGGATGCTGCGATAATTACTAATATAATTGAAGTCCAATTATTAGCCTGGTTTGGTGTCAAGCCGTTTTTGGAAAGTTGTGTGATCTGCCACGAAACAAAAGGACAGTTTGATTTGTCCGAAACGTATGGCGGCCTTTTGTGTCGCAAGCATTGGTATCTAGACGTTCATCGACTCCATCTCGATCAACGGACAGTCTATTATTTGAGACTATTTTCAGCTTTAAATCTTGAACAGTTACATTCGATCAGTGTAAAACCTGAGACGAAAAAACATTTGCGGCAAACACTTGATACAATATATAACGACCAAGTTGGGGTTTATGTTAAAGCTAAGAAGTTTATTGACCAAATGGGAAACTGGGATCAGATTTTAAAACAGCATGATTGAGCAGACAAAAACATCTTCCAAGTTTGTCTGGGATAAGTTAATTTATATTGACAAATATTGGACGCTGCCTTATTGTTTAAGTATTCGAATAACGTTGACGATAATAAGGTTTGATCGACCTTGGCAGAATAAAGCGAGTCTGAATAGTGAAAGCAGATATAAAGCTGGTCGAGTGGCAGTCTTTAGTCAAATTTTAAGTTGCCGATCTGACTGATCGGAAATAGGGTGGAACCGCGATCCTTGATCGTCCCTATGTGGCAGGTAAAATTGCGACATAGGGACTTTTTTTGTCGTAGTAGTTGCAGTAATCATTAATTTTTAATAACCGTGCTTTTTTGCTTTAATGCAACACGCTGTATTTTCTCTCTCGGTCGAGGATCAATTTCTTGCAAACAAATCTTATTCTGATGATCTGACCATTAGCTCAACGTTTAACTCAAGGAGGAAAAACTTCATGTCAAAGAAGTTAAGTATTCAAGACATAATACTGTCTTTGCAGCAGTTTTGGTCTCAACAAGGCTGTATGCTCATGCAATCTTATGATACCGAAAAAGGTGCTGGGACGATGAGCCCATATACATTTTTACGCGCCATTGGGCCGGAACCATGGAATGTTGCTTATGTGGAACCTTCACGTCGTCCTGCAGATGGGCGGTACGGTCAAAATCCTAATCGCTTATATCAGCACCATCAGTTCCAAGTACTTATGAAACCATCGCCTGACAATATTCAAGACCTCTACCTAGACAGCCTAGCTGCTTTAGGCATTGATGCCAAAGAACATGACATTCGGTTTGTTGAAGACAACTGGGAAAACCCGTCAATGGGTTGTGCTGGTGTTGGCTGGGAAGTCTGGTTAGATGGAATGGAAATCACTCAGTTTACCTATTTCCAGCAAGTTGGCGGTTTAGAAGTGTGGCCTGTTGCAGCTGAAGTCACTTATGGTTTAGAACGACTGTCTTCATATATCCAAGATGTTCAGTCGGTCTTTGATCTTGAATGGGCGGATGGAGTCAAATACGGTGACATTTTCTCCGAACCGGAATATGAGCAATCTAAATATTCTTTTGAAAAAAGTAATCAGAACATGTTATTGCAAGCATTTAATGCTTATGAAGCTGAAGCCAAAAAACAAATCGCTAATGGTTTAGTTCATCCAGCCTATGACTACATTCTCAAATGCAGTCATACTTTTAATTTGTTAGATGCCAGGGGCGCAGTCTCAGTCACTGAACGGGCAGGTTACCTTGCCCGGATCCGTAATATGGCTAAGTCTGTCGCTAAGGTTTTTGTGGCCGAACGTAAGAAACTAGGCTTCCCGTTGATCAAGGATAAAAAATTACGGGAAAAATTATTAAAGGAGGACAATTAAAATGGGACAAACTTTCTTACTAGAAATTGGTTTAGAAGAAATGCCTGCGCACGTTGTTTCTCCTAGCGTCAACCAGCTTGCACAAAGAATGAGCGACTTTTTAAAAAAACAACGACTAGACTTTTCAGGTATGGAAAAGTATTCGACCCCCAGAAGATTGGCCGTTATAGTGACGGGGTTAGCTGATAAACAAACTGATATCAAGGAAGAGGCTAAAGGACCAGCTAAAAAAATTGCCGTGGATAAAGACGGCAATTGGTCACGCGCAGCCCAGGGCTTTAGCCGGGGACAAGGTGTTTCGCCTGACCAAATTTATTTTAAAGAATTTAAGGGCACTGAGTATGCTTTTGTTGAAAAAGCTATCATTGGACAGCCAACAAAAACAGTATTAGGAAACGTGTCTGAAGTTATTAAAGGGATGCGTTTTCCAACAATGATGCGGTGGAAGACAAATGATTTTGAATTCGTTAGACCTATTCGCTGGCTGGTGGGCTTGTTAGATGATGAAGTAGTTCCATTCAAAATTCTAAACGTTAATTCCAATCGTATTTCAGCAGGGCACCGCTTCTTGGGCAAATCTGTATCATTAAACAATGCCAGTGAATATCCTGAAAAATTGCTCAGCCAAATGGTCGTAGTCGACGTGACTAAACGCAAGAACATGATCAGAGAACAGATCGATTCTTTGGCACAAAAAAATCAGTGGAAAATTGTTGTAGACGAAGACCTACTGGAAGAAGTCAATAATTTGGTTGAATATCCGACAGTCTTTGCTGGAACATTTTCTAAAAAATATTTGTCATTGCCGGATGAAGTTTTGATCACGTCGATGAAGGATCATCAACGCTTTTTCTATGTTTTAGATAATGCCGGTCAGATGCTCCCTAAATTTGTTTCCGTACGAAATGGGGACAAAGAATATTTAGATAATGTGATCGCTGGTAACGAAAAAGTCCTAACTGCACGACTTGAAGATGCAAAATTCTTTTATGAAGAAGATCAGCAAACTCCTATCAAGGACGATGTGGAACGCTTAAAGGATGTTATGTTCCATGACAAAATCGGAACAGTCTACGAAAAAATGCAGCGAGTGACATTCATTGGTCAATATCTAGGCAAAATCGTTGGTTTATCCGTAGACGATTTGAGGGACCTCAAACAGGCAGCACAAATTTATAAATTTGACCTGGTATCCGAAATGGTTGGAGAATTTGCTGAATTACAAGGAGTCATGGGCAAAATTTATGCTCGATCAGCTGGTGAAAATGAAAACGTAGCTAACGCGATCCGTGAATCTTATCTTCCTTTAGGATCTGAAAGTGACTTACCGCAAACTAATGTCGGTTCACTTTTATCTATCGCAGATAAAATAGACAGTATTCAATCATTTTTTGCTGCAGGTATGTTTCCAAGCGGGTCTAATGATCCGTATGCGTTAAGACGTCAAGCACTTGGGATCATCCGGATCTCACTAGCTGAAAAGTGGGACCTTTCAGTTGCTGTTTTAGCTCACGCAATTAATTTTGCTGCTCAGCAAGACGACAAATTGTACAAGAATACTCAGCCAGAACAGAATTTGAGTAAATGGCAAAAATTCATACTTGATCGGATAGAACAGCAACTTACAGAACAAAAATATTCTTATGATATTGTTGCTGCCGTAGTTGAAGCTCAGGAAAATACTACTTTCCAAGAAATTTTCTCAGCAGCTGACGTCCTTACCAAGCATCAAACGGACCCAGACTTTAAGGAAAGTATTGAGGCTTTGACCAGAACAGTGAGGATCGCAAGTAAAAATGAAACTGAAGCTGCTGCTCAAGTTGATCCAGCTCTGTTTGAAAACAACTCCGAAAAATTACTGTTTGCTGCTGTAAACGAGTTAGAAAAGACTTATCCCAAAGAAGGGATAGAAGACAAATTTGATGCTTTAACCAGTTTACGCCAACCGATCAGTGATTATTTCGACGAAACCATGGTCATGGCTGAGGATCCTACGGTCAGGAAGAATCGGCTCGCACAACTGAACATCATTGCTCAAATGACGTATTCATTCGGAAAATTAGACAATTTGAATGTGAAGTAACAACCACACATAATTAACTTTAACAAAGACGGAGGAATTTTTTCTTCCGCCTTTGTTAGGTTTTGTAAAGAACTACTTTTGAATTTAAATTGACAAAAGGTAGTTGTGTTGAGGGCTTTTCCTTGCATCATTTTGGGTTTCATTATAAAATTACACTTGATTATGTAAAAATATCCGTGGAAAAGTCGCACATCTTGGGTGCGGCTTTTAACCACTTATGTCAAAGTATTTTGAGGTGATTGCGTGAGCAAAAGGATCCCTGAAGAAGTGATCGATGATGTCCGTTCACAAGTCAATATTTTAGATATCGTCGAACAATTCGTTCAAATGCATCGTTCAGGAAAAAATTGGTTTGGTTTGTGTCCCTTTCATACAGAAAAGACACCATCATTTTCAGTGAATGAGCAAAAACAGATCTTTAATTGCTTTTCCTGTCATAGAGGTGGAAATGTATTTAAATTCATCATGGAATTGGAAAACATTAGTTTCCCAGAGTCCGTGATCCGAGTAGCAGAATTAGGAAATATAACTATTTCTCAAGAATATATTACAGATATCCATTCTGGCGGATTCGGGAATGATTCGAGTGAATCCAACCCTGAAAAAACTGCAATCAAAAATTATTACCATGAAGCCGCTGAGTTATATCATCATATCTTGGTCAGTACTGAAATTGGGGGAAGGGCTCTTGAATATTTGCATGAGCGTGGTTTAACTGATGAATTGATCGATGAGTTTGGTTTAGGATACGCTCCGGAAAAAAAGCTGCTCCTGCCTTTTTTTGATGAGCACCAGCCAAACTATCAGCAATTACGAAAAACAGGTTTATTTGTGGAAAAACACGATGGCCAGTTGAGCGATCGTTTTATTGACCGTATTATGTTCCCTATCAGAAATGCAGGGGGACAAGTGATTGCCTTCTCTGGGCGTTTGTTGAACAAAAATGCTAGTGCACCTAAATATCTGAATTCACCAGAAACTGAAATCTTTAATAAACGAAATGTTTTGTTTAATTTTGATAAAGCTAAAAATGTTGTCCATAGTGAAAAAAATATTATTTTATTTGAGGGTTTTATGGATGTTTTGGCTGCTTATCGAGCAGGCATCACAAATGGGGTTGCCTCAATGGGCACCAGTTTGACTGAGCAGCAAATTTATATGTTGGCTCGCGTTTCAAAAAATATTAGTATTTGCTATGATGGTGATGAACCAGGACAAAATGCTACTAAACGTGCGCTAGAGTTGTTGCGTTCTATAGGTAAGTTCAAATTGAGCGTGATTGCTTTACCAGAAAAGCTTGATCCCGATGAATATGTTAAAAAATATGGTGAACGAAAGTTTTTTGAGCGTGCCAAAAAAGGTAAAGAAGGAGAGCTGGCTTTTTATCTGCGTTTTTATGAGCAAGGACGAAATTTAGATAATGAGCAGGATCAGTTAGGGTATATAGATGACATTCTTCGACAATTAGCTCGGACCGATGACCCGATCGAAAGAGATTTGTATTCGAATAGGCTTATTCAAAGATTTAATTTAGACAAAAACACATTAGAATCACAAATAAAGGGATTGCGTGCTTCTTTCAAAGAAAGGGCTGGTGGTCAAAAAAAACGAAACATTCAGAAGCAAGAAAGACCGCTCATAGAATCAAGTACTCAAGCACCTATTCATTACTCCCGCATTGAAAAAGCAGAAAGATTATTATTGTATCGAATTTTGCATGACCATAGTACGTGGTTAAAGATCGCCAATATTCCTGATTTCAGTTTTGTCCATGAGAGCTACCAAACATTATATCTATTGGCTCAAGGTTTCTTTAACCAACACAAAAAATACGACAGTGCAGCATTCCTGGACTTTGTTCAAGAAAGTGGTTTACAAGATATCATAGTTGGGCTTGAAATGAATAACTTTAATGAGCAAGCCAGTGACCAAGAATTAAACGACTGTTTGAAGTTGATTTTAGAAGCTTCTCCTCTTGAACAAAAGATCCACGCCACAAACTCCAAACTTGCGCGTGCGAAAAGAATGAATGATCAAGATGCTGTGGTTGAGCTGACTATCAAATTGATCAAACTATTACAACGTAAACAAGCTGGCATTTCAGCAATATAAGGAGGACCTCGCCTTGGCAGAAGAGAATAAGAAGATAACACAGTATAAAAAAGAATTGCGTGGTTTGATTCATAAATATAAGCCAAAGAAACAGATCAAGTACTCGACCTTGTCTAAACAGCTGGTCGAACCCTATCAATTAGATGCAAATGATATGGACAAGTTGATTGAATCAGTCGAAGATGCAGGTATTTCAGTCGTAGATGAAAAAGGCGAACCAAGCGAACATGCCTTAAAAGTCGCATCTAAGCAGGCTGAAAAAGCCAAAAAAGACGTGTCTGCGCCTTCTGGTGTAAAAATCAATGATCCAGTAAGGATGTATCTTAAAGAAATAGGTCGAGTCGATCTACTGACGGCTGATGAAGAAATCGCCTTAGCTTTGCGGATCGAACGAGGAGACGAATATTCAAAACAGCGCTTAGCTGAAGCTAACCTTCGTTTAGTTGTATCAATAGCTAAGCGTTACGTTGGACGTGGGATGTCTTTCCTTGATTTGATCCAAGAAGGCAACATGGGGCTCATGAAAGCCGTTGAAAAATTTGATTATCGTAAGGGATTCAAGTTCTCCACTTATGCTACTTGGTGGATCCGTCAAGCTATTACGCGTGCAATTGCGGATCAGGCGCGGACCATTAGGATACCTGTTCATATGGTGGAAACCATCAATAAATTGATCAGGATCCAACGCCAACTTTTGCAAGATTTGGGACGCGAACCTATTCCAGAAGAAATTGGTGCTGAGATGGATATGCCAACCGAAAAAGTTCGCGGGATATTAAAAATTGCACAGGAACCGGTATCTTTAGAAACGCCTATCGGTGAAGAAGACGATTCTCACCTAGGCGACTTTATCGAAGATCAAGATGCGACAAGTCCAGCAGACCATGCAGCATATGAATTATTGAAAGAACAATTGGAAAGTGTTTTGGATACGTTGACTGATCGTGAGGAAAATGTTTTACGTTTGCGGTTCGGTCTAGATGATGGTCGGACAAGGACTTTGGAAGAAGTCGGTCGTGTTTTTGGAGTGACTCGTGAAAGGATCCGCCAAATCGAAGCAAAAGCACTGCGTAAACTTCGTCACCCTTCGAGATCAAAACAGTTAAAAGATTTTTTGGATTAACTTAATATCGCCTGCTAAAGATAATAATGCGGGCAAAAGAGAAGGGCCGGAAAATTTCGGTCCTTTTTACATAGAAAATAGATTTTGCGTTTATAAAACAGCATTCGAGTTTTTACTTCAAAGGCGTTTTAAATGATGTAAAATTAAATTACTGACTAAATTAAGGAGTTACACACGTCGAATGGATGCGAATAAATTATCACAAAGACTGCTTCACGTCGCGCAATATGTACCAGGTGGGGCCAGGTTGGCAGACATAGGTTCCGACCACGCATACCTTCCCGTTTATTTGGCTAAAAAAGGATTGATTTCTTACGCCGTCGCTGGCGAAGTAGCAGCGGGACCGCACAAAAATGCCAGTCGAGTAATAGCACATGCTGATATGGACGACATCGTCCATTCTCGCTTGGCCGACGGCTTAGAGGCATATTCTACAGAAGATGCAATTGACACGATCACCATTTGCGGAATGGGTGGACCTTTGATCGTAAGTATATTAAAGGCTGGAGCTGACAAATTAAAAAATGCGCCGCTGCTCATTTTACAGCCGAATGTCGGTGCTTGTGCTGTACGAAAGTGGATTCAAGACCATTCATATTTGATCAGTCAAGAGGAAATCTTAAAAGAGGACAAACACATTTACGAAATAATCGTCGCACAACCTGACGTAAACACGCACAAGTTAAGTGTTGATGAGTTAGCTTTTGGTCCATTCTTAATGCACCGTAAGGAACCAGCCTTTGTCGAAAAATGGACACAAGAATTACAGCGGTCCCAGAAGGTCCTAAGAGCCCTAAAACATGCTAAAAGAGATACTTCAACTAAGTTTCAAGAAGTTTCAGATAAAATAGCACAAATCAAAGGAGTGTTAGTCAATGACGACAGTTAGTGATATTGTCACTAAATTTGAAGAATTTGCACCCAAGCAGTTCGCTGAAAAAGGCGATCCCATAGGCTTACAGCTGGGCAACTTATCTGCACCGGTGCATAAGATGATGGTGACCCTTGATGTTAGGCCGCAAACTGTAACAGAAGCTGTGGCTAACCAGGTAGACTTTATTTTTGCTCATCATCCAGCAGTGTTTCATCCCGTTTCGAGCTTTGACCTGAGTGTTCCGCAAAATCAAATGTATGCTGAATTGATCAAGAATAATATCACGGTTTACGCTGCGCATACTAACCTGGATAACGCTCCGGGGGGGATGAATGATTGGATCTCTGAGCAACTTAATTTAACAAATATCTCACCGTTGCTGGGGCCGCAAGAGGAGAAAACATATAAACTGGCCGTATTTGTGCCAAAAAAAAATGCTGAGCAGCTAAGAAACGGTTTGGCAACTGCTGGTGCGGGGTCAATCGGAAATTATTCTAACTGTTCTTTTTCTGTGCCAGGGACAGGTCGTTTTTTACCAGGCGACAAAGCCCATCCATACCATGGTAAAAAAGGAGAACTAGAAAAAACTGCCGAAGAAAAAGTCGAGGTCATTTTTCCAGCCCGCAAAAAAGAGCAGGTCCTCGCGGCAATGTATGCCAACCATCCTTATGAACAAATTGCATTTGATCTCTACGCGGTTGAAGGTTCGGGTGTAAAATATGGAATGGGTCGCATTGGCGAGTTAAGTAAAGAGCTTTCCCTAGCAGATTTCGTACAAGAGTGCAAAAAAGCTTTTAAAATTTCAGGTTTGCGTGTGGTTACAAATAATGTGAAACAAAAAATACACAGAGTCGCAGTCCTTGGGGGGAGCGGGGCCAAATTTTATCCCAGCGCACTAAGTAAAAATGCAGATGTGTATGTCACTGGAGATGTCAGTTATCATACAGCACATGACATGTTAGCTAGCGGCCTTAATGTGATCGACCCCGGCCACCATTTTGAATGGGTTTGCCAACCTCACTTAAAAAGAATGTTTTCTGATTGGGCGAAAAAAAATCATTGGCCGATCCGAGTAATTGCGTCTACCGTAAACACCGATCCTTTTCTGTTTATATAATGTCCTGCGTATTTTGTTTAAAGTTATGATACACAAGCTCGAAGCAAATTAGCGAGCGTTTGTTTCACATTTTTATGCAAACTGCATTTTTGCAGGCTTCTGTTAAAATACGTAAATAGTTTTATGTTTATTATTCTGCACGCGTAACTGTCCCAATAGTTATTGTCAATACAAGGAGAATATTTTATGACACGATATGACAAACTTGTTCCACGTTTTTTGAAATATGTTCGCAAAGAAACCCGTTCTGACGAAGAATCAACCTCAGTGCCCTCGACGCAAAATCAAGTTGAGTTTGCAAATGAACTTGTGCTGGAGCTAAACGAGATTGGTTTATTCAACGTCCGGATCGCCCCTAAAAGCGGCTATGTTTTTGCTTCTTTACCAAGTAATTTGCCAGCTGGTAGAAATGTCAAAAAGGTTGGTTTTATCTCGCACATCGATACTGCCGATTTTAACGCCAAAAATGTTTCGCCTCAGGTGGCCAAAAACTATGATGGACACTCTGCTATCAAATTGGGGAGCAGCGGCTATTCGTTAACAACAGATGAATTTCCAAATTTGAAAAATTATGAGGGAAATGATTTGATCACCACTGATGGAACTACTCTCCTAGGAGCAGATGATAAGGCTGGCGTGGCTGAGATCATCACTGCTATGGAATACCTTGCTAAGAATCCGGAAATCAAACATGGGGAAATTGAAGTAGCTTTTGGACCAGATGAAGAAATTGGTACCGGAGCGGACCGGTTCGAGGTCAAAGACTTCGGTGCTGATCTTGCTTATACGGTTGATGGTGGTCCTTTAGGCCAACTAGAGTATGAAACATTTAACGCTGCCCAAGCAACAATCACTTTCGTAGGTAAAGACGTTCATCCGTCAACCGCTAAAGGGGTAATGATCAACGCACTGAAGTTAGCCGTGGAATTTGAGAACCATCTTCCAAGTGCGGAAGTCCCGGAAAAGACTGATGGGCGGCAAGGGTTTTTCCATCTATTGAGCATCAATGGCACAGTTGATCAAGCCAAAATGACGTATATTATTCGTGATCATGACAGAAATAAATTTGAAGAGCGCAAACAGTTGATCAAAAACATTGTAAGTAAAATGAATGAGCAATTCGATGTAAAACGCGTGGTATTAAACATGAAGGACCAATATTACAATATGCGTGAAGTCATTGAAAAAGATATGACGGTAGTTGATCTAGCCAAAGAGGCTATGGAAGATTTGGCTATCAAGCCGTTGATCGCACCCGTTCGTGGCGGAACTGATGGGTCTAAGATCTCCTTTATGGGGTTACCAACACCGAACCTCTTTGCAGGCCCAGAAAATATGCATGCCCGTTTTGAATTTATTTCAGAACAAACAATGGAAAAAGCAACCGATGTCGTCTTAGAGATCATAAAAATAATAAGTGAAAAATAACCGGACAGGTAATAGTTCAAGCAGTGTGTCTTTTTAGGCCGCTGCTTTTTATTTTCTGTCATAAAAGCACCGCTTAAAAGTTGATATAGCGCTTTGGTCAAAGAAGGTAAGACTTTTTAATAGCATCTTGTACAAAATTTTGTATAATATAGTCAGGCTTAATTAAAGCCTTGAAAAACAAGAACCTTAACCTGTTTATTATTAGTTAAAAGGAGAAGTGAAGCGGATATGAATAACGAAAGCTTGACCAATGCAGTGCAAGAGGCACTCGGACAAGCCCAGCAAATCGCGGTGACTCGCAAGCACCAAGAGATCGACGTTGCCCATTTGTTTAAATTTTTGCTTCAACCGGGAGAATTTGCGACTGACATCTATCAAAAGGCAGGGATCGACGTTCATAAATTTGAGCAAGAAGTCGATCAGCAGCTTGATGCGATCGCAGTTGTTTCGGGCAATGTTGCCTATGGACAAACGTTTAGTCAAAATTTAGTGCAACTATTGCAAAACGCAGATAAATTAAAACAAGAGCTTGGGGATGAATATGTTGCTATCGATACCTTGTTACTGGCATTGATGAAACTTAAATTTCATCCATTGACCGAATATCTAGTTAAAAACGGCTTGACTGAAGACCAATTGCGTAATGTCATCACAAAAGCGCGGGGAGGCGAGCATGTGACTTCAAAGGATCAAGAAGCACAATACAAGGCTCTGGAAAAATACGGGATCGATCTTGTCAAAGAAGCTCGCAGCGGGAAACAGGACCCAATCATTGGTCGAGATGAAGAAGTCCGTGATGTGATCCGGATCTTATCTCGCAAAACAAAAAATAATCCTGTTCTGATCGGAGAACCTGGGGTAGGTAAAACGGCAATAGTCGAAGGCCTCGCCCAAAGGATCGTCAAAAATGATGTGCCTGCCAATCTTAAAAATAAAACGATTTTCTCTTTGGATATGGGTTCTCTGATTGCCGGAGCGAAGTACCGGGGAGAATTTGAAGAACGACTCAAAGCCGTCCTTAAGGAGATCACTAAAAGCGAAGGACAAATCATTTTATTTATTGATGAGATCCACACGATCGTTGGAGCAGGAAAAACAGAAGGCAGTATGGATGCCGGTAATATTTTGAAACCATTGCTGGCACGCGGGGAATTGCATTTGATTGGGGCAACGACCCTCGATGAATACCGCGAAAATTTGGAAAAAGATAAGGCACTGGAAAGACGTTTCCAAAGAGTCATTGTGCACGAACCAACCGTGGAAGACACGATTGCGATATTGCGTGGGCTCCGGGAAAGATATGAGATCCATCATGGTGTCAGGATCCATGACAACGCCCTCGTTGCTGCCGCAACATTATCTGATCGCTATATAACTGATCGCTTTTTACCTGATAAAGCTATCGATCTTGTCGATGAAGCTTGTGCTGAGATACGGGTGGAAATGAACTCAGTACCAACTGAATTGGACCAGGTCAATCGTTCTGTCATGCGCTTAGAGATCGAAGAAGCTGCTTTGAAAAAAGAAACTGATGAAGCCTCCAAACAGCGCTTGGCAGAATTGCAAAAAGAATTAGCTGATGAACACGAAAAAGATAACCAGCTGAAAATGCGCTGGGAAAGCGAAAAAGAAGACATCAAGAAAGTCAGCGATAAAAAATCTGAGATCGACCAGGCTAAACATCAACTTGAAGATGCTGAAAGCAAATACGATTTAGAAACAGCTGCCAAATTACAGCATGGTACGATCCCGAAGTTAGAAAAAGAACTGGCAAGTTTAGAAAAAAGTGACCGGCCTGATAATTGGCTAGTGGAAGAATCTGTCACAGAAAATGAGATCGCTGAAGTCGTCAGCCGTTCGACAGGGATCCCTGTTGCAAAACTAGTCGAAGGAGAACGGCAAAAATTGCTTCATCTATCTGACAGTTTGCATGCCAGGGTGATTGGACAAGACGAAGCGGTCGATGCAGTATCCAACGCCGTTTTACGTTCACGGGCAGGGTTGCAAGACCCTTCGCGTCCCTTAGGCTCATTCATGTTTTTAGGCCCAACTGGAGTCGGTAAAACAGAATTAGCCAAAGCTTTGGCTGAAAATTTATTTGATTCAGAAAAGCATATGGTCCGCTTAGATATGAGTGAATACATGGACAAGATCTCCGTCACTCGATTAGTAGGGGCCGCTCCTGGATATGTCGGTTACGAGGAAGGTGGGCAGTTAACTGAGGCCGTCCGTCGCAACCCATATACGATCATCTTATTAGACGAAGTTGAAAAAGCCCATCCGGATGTATTCAATATTTTACTGCAGGTCTTAGATGACGGCCGTTTAACTGACGGACAGGGTCGGACAGTCGACTTTAAAAATACGATTTTGATAATGACTTCAAACTTAGGGTCGGATATTTTGCTAGATCAGGTCAGTGAAGATGGCCAGATCTCAAAAGAAACTCATGATGCCGTTATGAAACTTGCTCAAGCACATTTTAAACCGGAATTTCTCAACCGGATCGACGATATCATTATGTTTACACCGCTTTCTTTAGAAGCTATTAAAAAAATAGTCGACAAATTCATTAATTTATTGTCGAAACGATTGGCCGATCAAGAAATAAGTTTGACGATCTCCGAGCCTGCTAAGGAATGGTTAGCTAAAAACGGCTATGAACCCGCGTACGGTGCACGTCCGTTACAAAGATTTATCACGGACCAGGTAGAAACGCCTTTGGCTAAACAGATCATTGCCGGCAAAATTTTACCCCATTCCGAAGTTGAGATCAGTCTAGGCGAGCAGCAAAATTTGATATTTACTGCGAAAGAAAAAGAAAAAGCGCACTCCTGAAATGCTCAGGCGCCGCTTTAGCTAAAAAAACGCGCTTAATTGCATAACTCCAAAAGTTGGCTTTATTCTAATCGGAGTTTACGCAGTGAAGGCGCGTTTTTTACTTATTTTTATTTTTTGTATCCGGTTTTAACATTGGAGCAATGAGGTTAACAACGATCAAGGTTCCAACCATAGGAACCACAACGCTTAAAACGGGATTAAAGACTGCTCCAGTCAAAGCAGAGACCAGATAACCCAATATAAGTCCATAAATTGCACTCCAAAAAAGCAAAGTGAGCTGTTTAACCATTTTCCTTCACCTCTCAATACCAGTAGTTTAGCACAAAATAGTGATTATAAACAATTTTTTACGGCAAATGATCAACTGGCTTGATCTAACTTTACAGTTCTCGATTCATTAACGTTGCAAATTTGCGCTAGGGTTGTTTTTAGTCAGTTTGAAGATAGAATAAACTCAAATTAGATAGTGAGCTGATTGCTTATCCTTCTTAAAGTACTATTTTCTGATCACTTGGACTTTGAAGGTGCGCTATGATTTGAGTATAATAAAATAAACAAAATGAAAAGACATACAAGGCTCCAGCGAGTCACTTTATTGTCTTCCAGCATATTTTCCACCTAATCGTGAAACAAAACAACTACCCGAAAGGAAGGCCGCAAGATGTTTTGCCCATTGCAAGTTATCAGCTGCTTTAGCCTATTGCAAAGCCCTTTAAAGATCACTGATTTGGTCAAAAATGCCAGCAAACTGGGGTACAAAGCATTGGCGTTGACCGACGTTAACGTCATGTATGGTATTTTAGATTTTTATAAGGCCTGCCATGAATTTAATATTAAGCCCCTACTAGGAATAACTTTACAAATGCAAGATAGCAGACAAAATGACGCAGGAAATGAGCTTATTTTGCTTGCCAAAAATGAACACGGATATCAGAATTTAATGAAACTCTCCAGCCTTAAAATGACTAAGCAGCCGGATGATCCGGTAGGTGACCGTCTTTCATTGTCTGAGATCAGCAATTTTTTAAATGACTTATTCGTGATCACCTCCGCACAGCACAGCATTCTTGAAGAAACACAGAAAAAGATTAAATTTGATCAGGCCATCAAATGGCTGACAGAACTCAATGATCAATGTGACCATAATTCTCTTTACTTAGGGATCAGCCCCAAAATGGGCGACCAGTCTGTGATCAGTTTACGTCAAATTGCCAAGCGTACTCATTTATCCATTGTTGCTGCTTCTCCGGTAAAATATCTCCGTCCCGAGCAGAATTTTGAAGCTAAGGTCTTACAGGCGATCCGAGATGGCAGAAAAATGTCAGCGGCTGAATTAACTGTTAGCCAAGATGGTGCATTCTATTTGCAATCTCCAGATGAATTTTCTGACGCATATCAGAAATCAGGTTTGGAAGACGCTTATCAAAATGTATCAAAAATAATTGCCGATATTTCCATTCGATTGGAGTTTCCGCCCACTCGTTTACCAAAGTTTCATGTACCAAAAGGGGAAACCTCTGGCCAATTCTTGCAACAACTTTGCGAAAAAGGCTTAAAACAGCGCTTAATTGAAAATCACATCAAAGACAGCGACCGCTATCAAAAGAGATTAACTCATGAACTGCATGTTATCGATCGGATGGGCTTTGACGATTATTTTTTGATCGTCTGGGACGTGACACATTTTGCCCATCAGAACCATATCATGATCGGACCAGGACGTGGCTCGGCCGCAGGTTCTTTAGTTGCTTATACGCTGTTGATCACAGATGTTGATCCAATTAAGTATAACTTGCTTTTTGAGCGATTCTTAAACGAAGAGCGTGCCCAAATGCCAGATATTGACTTGGATATTCCTGATCTAAAACGTGATCAAGTCATCAATTATGTACACCATAAATATGGTCATCAAAAAATGGCTCAGATCATTACCTTTGGCACCTTAGGGGCTAAACAAGCACTGAGAGACGTTGGCAGAGTCATGGGGCTGACAACGTATGAAATGGATCAGTGGAGTAAGGCTGTTCCTTCCGTCTTCCACATTTCCTTAAGAGATGCTTACAAGCAATCACAAAAGCTCAAAAATCTTATCGCTGATAGCCAAAAAAACGAATTAATATTTAAAACCGCAGTGCACCTCGAAGGATTGCCTCGTCATTACTCTGTTCACGCAGCGGGAGTTATACTCAGCGAACAGAACTTGGACGAACTTGTCCCGGTTCAGTTAGGGTCAGACAATATCTTACTGACACAATTCGCCAAGGATCAAGTCGAGGAAGTCGGCTTATTAAAGATGGACTTCTTAGGGCTCCGTAATCTGACCATTCTCGAAAACGCTGTTCGTTTAATAGATGTGGGCTATCACAAGCATTTAGTTGTTTCTCAAATTGACCTCAAGGACCAAAAAACATTGGGTGTCTTTCAAAGAGCGGATACTAATGGGGTTTTTCAGTTTGAATCTGATGGGATCAAGAATGTCTTGTTTAAGTTATCACCCTCATCCTTTGAAGATGTCGCCGCTGTCAATGCATTGTACCGTCCGGGACCGATGAATAATATCGATGAATTTATTGCCCGTAAACATGGCAAAAAGAGGGTAACGTATCCGGATCCCTCGTTGAAAAAAATATTGGAGCCAACGTATGGCATTATGGTTTACCAAGAACAAGTCATGCAAGTTGCGTCAGCAATGGGCGGATTTACCCTCGGGCAGGCCGACTTGTTACGGCGGGCAATGAGTAAAAAGAAACATGCTGTTATTGCTGAAATGCGCGAAAAATTCATTGCAGGGGCAAAACAAAAAGGGTTTTCTTCCCAAAGTGCTCAAAAAGTATATGAATATATCAGCCGTTTTGGCGATTACGGCTTTAATCGTTCACATGCGGTCGCTTATTCTAAAATGGCCTTCGAATTAGCATATATCAAATGCCATTTCCCTGCTGCCTTTTATGCCGCTTTATTAAACTCCGTTATCGGATCAGATCAGAAAATCAAGACCTATTTAATGGAAGCAAAAAGTAAAGATTTAACTATCCGCGCTCCATCGGTTAATCGGAGTGAAACATATTTTATTTTGCGTGACCATGCGATTTATTTTGGCTTAGGCTGTATTAAAACTCTCCGAAGAAATTTTGTGCAAGCCATCATTCATGAACGGCACGACCACGGAAACTATAAAAGTTTCAACCAATTTCTACAGCGTATTCCTCCCGAGTTCTTAAAGGAAGATTCGATAAGAGCACTGATTTATAGTGGAGTCTTTGATGAATTTGGGATCTCACGAGGTGAACTGCTAGCCCAGTTACCCCAGACATTAAAAAATGCAGAGTTAAGCGGACATAACATCGAATTATTTGAAATGCTTGCTCCTAAAATTGAAGACAAATCAATGAAATTAAGTGAGGAAGAGCAGCTTGAAAAAGAAAATTATTATTTAGGTGCTTTTTTGTCCGGCCATCCCGTAGAAAAATATGACAAGCTAGCAAAAATTTATCATGCGTTAAAGATTTCACAAATGCGCAGTGGCCACACCGTTACTGGTATAGTATATCTTAAGAAGATCAAAACCATCCGAACAAAAAAGGGGCAACAGATGGCCTTTGTTGCAGCTAATGATGAGACAGGCGACATTTCTTTGACTCTTTTTCCTGAACAATATCGGAAATACGGTTCGCTCTTATCTGTTGGTGAAGTTATCATGGTCACAGGCCAAATAGAAGAACGGCAAGGAACAGAAATATTGGTGAAAACATTAGCAGTGGCCAGTTCTGTGAATGATAAGCGTTACTTTTTGCGCCTACCTTCAAACTTTTCACTTGAGAAAAAACGTGAATTGAAAAATGCACTGATGTCTTTTCATGGAGATATTCCTGTTATCATTTTTGATGTTGATTCTGATCGAAAAACTTTATTGAGTAAAAATTACTGGTTAAGCGGTGAAATAGGAGCTAAGACGGCGGTCATCAAACTGTTAGGAGAAGATAATGTAGTTTTGAGTTAATGAAAAAAAATGTAAATTACATCAGTAATTTCATATTTTTACGAAATAAACAAGACAATAACTTGGAAAAGTGATACTATAATCGGTGGAGAATGTAGTACCACAGAAAATTACTTGAGGTGAAAAAATGAAGCGCATTGGTATTTTAACAAGCGGTGGAGATTCTCAAGGTATGAACGCGGCGATCCGCGCCGTTGCACGTTCAGCTAACTCTTCAGGTTTAGATGCATATGGTATCAATTATGGCTTTAAGGGATTAGTTGAAGGCGATATTGAGCTTTTGGATCTTTCTCGACTTGATGGGATCATAAAAAGAGGTGGGACCATTTTATATTCCGCTCGTTTTCCTGAATTTGCTGAAAATGAGTATCAATTAAAAGGGATCGAACAACTTAAAAAATTTGGGATAGATGCCTTAGTCGTGATTGGTGGAGATGGTTCCTATCATGGTGCCGAACGTTTGACTCAGCACGGGTTTAATTCGATAGGCTTACCGGGGACCATCGATAATGATATCCCAGGAACCGATTTTACGATCGGCTTTGATTCAGCAGTTAACGTTGCAGTCAATGAGATTGATAATATCAATGATACTGCAACCTCACATCAAAGAACATTTATTGTTGAAGTCATGGGACGTGGAGCCGGCGATATTGCTTTATGGGCAGGCATCGCTACAGGCGCAGATGCAATTGTGGTCCCGGAACGTGATTATGATATCAAAGCTATCGCCGACAAATTAGCGGCCAACCATGAAAATGGCAAAAAGCACGGTTTGATCGTTATCGCTGAAGGTGTGATGTCAGCACAGAAGTTTAAAGAAGAGCTTGACAAATATGATGATTTTGATACTCGTGCGGTAACTTTGGCTCACGTGCAGCGTGGTGGACAACCAACTGCTAAGGACAGAGTATTTGCCACCCAGCTTGGTGATTACGCCGTTCGTTTGTTGCTGGAAGGTAAGGGCGGCTTAGCGCTCGGGGTGCGCCATAACAAATTAGTGGCTTCCGAAATCATCGACACTCTCGAAAACCATAAGCATCACACAGACATATCCTTGCTTGACTTAAATGATCGCGTGAGATTCTAGAAGTTAATGGTAATGTCTGGTACTTTAAATAAACTTTGTTAACAATTTTTATTATCACTTTATTTTCCAAAAGGAGAGGTAACTTATAATGAAAAAGACCAAGATCGTAAGTACACTTGGACCAGCTAGTAATGATTTAGACACAATCGTCAAACTGATCGAATCAGGGGCTAATGTTTTTCGTTTTAACTTTTCTCATGGTGATCATGAAGAGCATTTAGGCAGAATGAAGTTAGTTGACCAAGCTGAAAAGATTACCGGCAAAATGGTTGGACGTATGTTAGATACCAAGGGTGCTGAGATCCGGACCACTATTGAAAAAGACGGTAAGATCTCGTTTAAAACCGGTGACGAAGTACGGATCTCAATGGATGATTCCTTAGAGGGCACCAAGGACAAGATCGCGGTTACTTATCCTGGTTTATATGATGACGTTCATGAGGGCGGTCATGTATTGTTTGATGACGGCATCATCGACATGCAGATCGAAAAAAAGGACGACGAAAACAAGGAACTCGTATGTAAAGTATTAAACAACGGCGTTCTTGGATCTAAAAAGGGTGTCAATGCACCTGGAGTTTCCATTAACTTGCCAGGGATCACTGAAAAAGATTCAGATGATATCCGTTTTGGCTTAGACCATGAGATCAATTTCATTGCTGCATCATTTGTGCGTAAACCTCAAGACGTTTTGGATATTCGTGAATTACTAGAAGAAAAACACATGGAACATGTGCAGATCTTCCCTAAGATCGAATCACAAGAAGGCATCGATAATTTCGATGAGATCCTGAAAGTTTCTGATGGCTTGATGGTTGCTCGTGGCGATATGGGTGTTGAGATCCCAGTTGAAAACGTACCATTGGTACAAAAGACTTTGATCAAGAAATGTAATGCTGCCGGCAAACCCGTTATTACAGCTACACAAATGCTTGACTCAATGCAAGAGAATCCTCGCCCAACACGTGCTGAAGCTTCTGATGTTGCCAATGCTGTGTTCGATGGTACAGATGCTACCATGCTTTCCGGTGAATCTGCTAATGGTGATTACCCGGTAGAATCTGTGGCAACTATGGCCCGCATCGATGTAAAAGCTGAAAACACTTTGCGTCAGCATCGGACATTTTCGATCAACGATTTTGACAAAACAGATGTGACAGAAGCAGTTGCTCGTTCAGTCGCTGAAACCGCAGATAATTTGCACATCAAGACGATCGTTGCGGCCACCAAGTCAGGCCACACGGCACGGTTGATCTCAAAATATCGCCCAGATGCTAACATTTTAGCCGTTACATTTGATGAGCGTACTCGTCGCGGATTGTCAGTAAACTGGGGTGTTTATCCTGTCTTAGCCGATACACCTGCTTCAACAGATGGAATGTTCGCATTGGCTACTGAAAAATCTCAGGAAGCTGGTTTTGCTAAGGAAGGCGACCTGATCTTGATCACTGCGGGTGTTCCTGTGGGTGAAAAAGGTACTACAAACGTGATGAAGATCCAGTTGATTGGTTCTAAGATCGTTGAAGGTCAAGGCGTCGGAGACGAAACTGTCATTGGCAAAACTGTGATTGCTACTTCAGCCAAAGAAGCAAATGAGAAAGCTGTTGAGGGATGTGTCCTTGTAACTAAGAACACTGACAAAGATTACTTGCCAGCAATCGAAAAAGCTTCTGCTTTAGTGGTTGAAAACGGCGGCTTAACATCACACGCTGCTGTTGTTGGCATCTCGATGGGGATACCAGTTGTCGTTGGTGCACACGATGCAACAAGCTTGGTATCTGAGGGCGAAGTCGTAACCGTTGATTCTCGCCGCGGCATTGTTTACCATGGCGCTTCGAATGCCCTTTAAAATTTAAATGAATTAAATATCACGAGCATTGCAAACTAAATCAGTTTTGCAATGCTTTTTTGTTTGACTTACACTCTTATTACGCCAATATTTACAGATCACTATATATTTCAAGAAAACATTAAATCAAGTTCAAATCTGTTTATTCTTTACCTCTAATAGCGGTAATTAAGGGCTCTATCAATTAGCTTTTTAAGCGCTAATCCGTTACAATATTTAAAGGAAGTTTTATAGTTAAATGGAGTACTGGTAAAAATTGGTTATTTTTGTGATTATTCCTAGTGAGTGCGATCTTTGCTAAAAATGTTTCGTTGATCATGCCGTAATTTTTGTCATTGTACTAAAAGCTGCTCCCTTTTCACATAAAGAGCTGCTTCTATCCAAAATAAGGTGATCACTATGGCGAATAACTATCATTGTCTAGCAATCTTAGTTACCAGTGCCTAAAATCAGTTCAATGCCGTGATTTAACATATTGCATCATAAGTTTGCTAGGATTAAGCTTTAAGTAGGAGAAAATATTATTATGAAGAAAGATGTTCTGGGAAGAATTGTAACTGCTACAGTTACTGATGAAAATGAAAAATACATTTATTCACAAATAGAAGGAAATACTTTTCAGACTGCAAAATCAGAATTAAAAAAATTGCCGAAAATCGGCAGCCAATTGACGGGTTTTGCATATGAAAATGAACACCACCATTTGCAGCTGACTAAAAATACTCCTAAAGTTGGATTAGGCCGTTATGCCTGGGGAACAGTTGTGTCCGTTCAAAGAGATTTGGGTGTTTTTGTAGACATTGGGTTGCCCAACAAGGACATAGCTGTTTCCTTGGATGACTTGCCGGAATTACATGAGCTATGGCCGAAGAAAGGCGACAGGTTAATGATCGGCCTAAAATTGGACAATAAGGGCCGCTTATGGGGTGCTCTTGCTTCTGAAACCATGTTTCAAGGAATCAGCCAGAAAGCGAAACCTGATATGTCTAATAAGGACGTCAAATGTGTGGTATATCGTCTGAAAAAAGTAGGGACTCGTGTTTTGACTGAAGGTTATTGTCTTGGTTTTATTCACCCGACTCAACGAATGGAAGAGCCTCGTCTCGGGCAGGTCTTAAATGCACGTGTGATAGCTGTTAAAGACGATGGTACATTAAACCTTTCGCTCAAACCACGAGCTTTTGAAGTGATCGGTGATGATGCGCAAATGATTTTGGCTGCGTTACAGCACTCATCTGGCAGTTTGAATTTTTCCGATAAAAGTACTCCAGAAGATATCAAAGAATATTTTGGGATCAGTAAAGGACAATTTAAACGCGCTCTGGGTCACTTGCTGAAAGCCGGTGCAGTCACACAAAAAGAAGGCAGTATCTTTTTAAACGAGTAATTTAGGTGAAAGGCGGCATTGCAGTGGATACAAGTACTGAACTAGGTAAAATTCAAAATTGTATGCATAAGGCGGGCTTTAAATTAACACCACAACGTCTGGCAATCGTACAGGTCTTATTGGATAATCAACAAGAACGTCTTTCTGCAGAGGAAATATATATAGAATTACTAAAAAAAACATCTGCTTTTGGGTTGGCCACCGTATACAGGACCCTAGATATTTTAACAGACCTCGATCTATTGGTCAGAGCTTCGTTCGAGGATGGAGTCGCACGTTACGGCGTCAGAACTGAAGGCCAAAAGCATTTCCATCATCAATTGCTGTGTACTCAATGTGGGAGGGCAATTGAGGTTCATGAAGATTTATTGAAAGATGTTGAAAAGTTAGTGTCCCAGCTGTATCATTTCGAAGTTTATGACCACCGCTTGACCTTTTTAGGCTTGTGTGCAGATTGCCAAAAGAAAAAACCTTAGGAGACGGTGCTAACGAATAATATAGTTCTTGATTATCTTCATTATTTAACGGTGGAACGAGGCTTGTCCGCGAACACTATTGACAGCTATCATAATGACCTCACTCAATTTACTATTTTCCTGAAACAACAAGAAATCTTGTCTTTTTCACAGGTCAAGCGTCAAGACATCACCAGCTATTTAGAAGCAGAAACTGCCCAAAAAAAAGCTAATTCCTCGATTATTAGAAGTGTGACGAGTTTACGCCGCTTTTTCCAGTATTTAGTACATGAAAAAAAAATTAATGTCGATCCGATGTCATTGATCGACACACCCAAGCAGCAAAAGCACTTGCCTGAAGTCCTTTCACGTCAGGAGGTCGAAAGGCTGCTTGCTTCACCAAATGCTTCAAAAACTTTGGGGTTACGAGACAAAGCGATCCTGGAATTAATGTATGCAACAGGACTTAGGGTGAGTGAAGCCATAAATCTAAAATTGCCTGATCTTCATTTACCGGTCGGATTGATCAAGACTATCGGGAAAGGTCAAAAAGAAAGGATCATTCCGATTGGAGATACAGCAGCGCATTGGATCCAAGTTTATATAGAGCAAAGTAGGGGTAAGTTATTAAAGGAAAAACGTTCCAATTATTTATTTCTAAACTTTCATGGTAATAAACTTACACGCCAGGGTGTGTGGAAAAACTTAAAACTCTATGTTCAAAAAGCAGGGATCACTAAAAATATCACCCCACATACCTTGCGCCATTCTTTTGCTACCCATATTTTGGAAAATGGGGCAGATTTACGGACCGTCCAAGAATTGCTTGGCCATGCGGATATTTCAACTACGCAAATATACACTCATTTGTCCAAGCGCAGATTAAGTGAGATCTATGAAAAAACGCATCCACGGGCCTAAATCATAAAATGGGCGCAGACATGGATAAAATATTGCTCGTTTATCGCTAATTCTTATCTATATAATAAAAAATAAATTTTGAAAGATTTGTTTTACTTTTTCAAATATGATAACGTGGCATATAACGTTTAAGAAAGCTGCGGGGGAGTTAAATGCTTTACAAATATAAAAAAGACTACAAAAAAATAGCGATGGGCCTACTTTCTTTTATAAACAACTTAAAAGAAGTGTCACGCCTTTCAAGCGAATTTGATTGGTACGAAGCCCAAGATGATCGGTGTTTATTTCTGTGGAAGAATGAAAATAAAGATTTTTGCGGTATAATTGGAGCTGAGATAAGCGACACGATTATCATGGTTCGTCATATTGCAGTTTCACCTCAATTTCGCGCTGAAGGAATTAGCGACAAAATGTTGACTGCTTTAGCCAATAGGTACCCAGAACATAAGATGATGGGCAGTTTTGAGGTCGCTCCATTAATTACGAAGTGGGAAAAAAATCATGGACAAGAAAGAAAAAAAATTTGAGGCAAATCCAGAACAATTGACCTTTAAAATCGCCGATTTTGAAGGCCCTTTGGATCTCCTTCTTCACTTGATCAAGAAAAATGAAATGGATATTTATGATATCCAGATGACTGAAATAACTTCTCAGTATATTGACTATCTTCACCGCATGAAAAAGATGGAGTTGAACATTGCTGGGGAGTATTTTGTTACGGCTGCGATGCTCCTAAATATCAAAAGCCGGATGCTGCTGCCAAACGAACCGACTGAAGAGCAAACTGATGAAAGCTCTGATGATTTTAACGAAGATCCTCGTGACCGGTTGGTCCAACAGCTTTTGACTCATCAAATATATCAACAGGCAGCTGGTCAGCTGCAAGACAAATTTGCGGAGCGTTCGCAGCATTTCGAACGTGAACAAGGACTGGTACCCACCGACGCCAAACTAGGGAAGCTCTCAAATAGATCAGCTAATATCAAAAACCTTGAACGAGCTTTCAAGAAGATATTAGCTCGTCAACAAAAAAATGCACCTTTGTATCGTAGTGTTACCAGTGATAGATACTCGATCAAACAAGAAATGAAGCGACTGGATGTGCGAGTTCAAAATGCAGGTAAACCTCTTATTTTTGATGAACTATTTACAACTGAGTATAATGTAGAACTTTACGTGACTACCTTTTTAGCATTATTAGAACTTGTTAAATTACGAAAGATCCAAATGCTTCAAACTGATAATTTTGGACAAATTAAAATGATAAGTGGTGATGTAAATGCTTTCAAATCAAGCTAAAATTGAAAGTTTGGTTTTCGTCAGCGGAAATGAAGGAATCACTACAACTGAATTAGCTCAATTGTGTGGGCTAATGAAACCCGCTGTTCTAGAACAATTACATAAATTGCAGCGAAAGTATGTTGAGGATCGATCTTGTAGTTTTCAACTGTACCAAACTGGTGACCATTTTAAAATGACGACGAAAAAAGCATTCGCTCCGCTTATTAAGAATTATTTTGAATCCCCTACAATGGCTACATTGTCCACACAAGCATTGGAAACACTGGCAATTATCGCTTATAAACAACCAGTTACACGAACCGAGATCGATGAGATCCGGGGTGTTCAATCCAGTGGAATGTTGCAAAAATTGTCGGCTTTTGACTTGATTGAAGAGTATGGACGCTCAGAGGCGCCAGGACGGCCGATACTTTATGCGACAACTGAAGAATTTTTAAATTATTTTGGGTTGAAAAATCTCTCTGGGCTGCCAGAAATTAATACTGAAAAGTCAGATGTCCAAGATCTTAACGTCGACTCGCTCATGGGCTTATTTGAAAAAACGGTGGGTCCAGGTAAATCTCAAAAAAAGGAAGAAAATAATGGCTGAAAGATTACAAAAAATAATGGCTAACGCAGGGGTCGCTTCCAGGAGAGCAAGCGAAAAGTTGATAACCGCAGGACGAGTCCAGGTCAACGGCAAGGTCATTACGCAGTTAGGAGTCAAAGTTAATGGTGAGGATGCTATAGAAGTGGACGGAAAATTGATACCTCAAAAAGGACCCAAAGTATATTTTATTTTGTATAAACCACGTGGAGTTATTTCAGCAGCGAAAGACAATAAGGGACGCAAGGTAGTTACTGATTTCTTTTCAGATCTTTCCGAACGAGTTTATCCAGTTGGACGTCTTGATTACGATACGTCCGGTTTAGTATTAATGACAAATGACGGCGACTTGGCTAATAAATTAATGCATCCTAGTTACCATGTGAACAAAACTTATATAGCAAAAGTTGCAGGGATCCCTGACAGCAAAAAACTAGAACATTTACGACATGGGGTACAATTAGATAAAAAGCACAAAAGCTCTCCTGCTAAGGCAAAGGTAATTTCTAATGACCGAAAAAAAGATACATCGATTGTCTCGCTGACAATTCATGAAGGGCGCTATCATCAGGTTAAAAAAATGCTGGCCGCGATTGGACATCCTGTCAAAAAACTAAAACGGGAAACATATGGTTTTTTAACTTTAGCCGGTTTGACTTCTGGTCAATTTAGAGAATTAACGAATCATGAAGTAGCTGCATTAAAAAAGGAAGTCGAAAAAAAATAATGAATCGGTGATAATAGGAGGCCTTCTATGTCCACGATCGATGCTAAAAGATGGCTGTTATTTTTTTCAAGCATTCAAAATAGACGGCCAGCAGTTATCCGCCAAATTTTAACCAAGCGCCTCTCCAACTCATCTCTATTTTGGGGATTACGTTATCAGATTTTAAATTATATCAATGTCTGTCCCCATCTTAAAACAGCTGAATATGATCGCCAAATTGAATTTTTGTGCCGACAAAATATGCTTAGCCAAGATTCAAATAGGATGGTCAAATTGACGAAAGCAGGACAATTACAGAAAAACGCAGTGTTAAGTGGAAAAACCTTAAAAAATCCAGAATTATTCTATCATTACCGGATCTATGACCTGATAAAAATGATTCGTCTATTCATTCAAGTAGCTTCAGAGTCGAGTTGGGGCAATAAACGCTACTATGTAGTCATAAACGATCTTGAATGCCAGTTAGCTATCAAACAATGGCTCAGACGCTTCAATCTGCAAACTTTACAAACGGCTGTTGCTACCGCATTGACTTCCTTTCTGAGTCACGAAGATCAAATGGAAGCCTGGATCTTTTGCTCACAATTAGCGGGACATGATGTGATCCCAGCAACACGCCAACAATTAAGCGATCAATCAGGCTTTACTCAAAGTGAGATCGATTGTGTTTCTCTGGACTTGACTAGTCGTTTTGCGCTTTACCTTTTAAAGATCGGCTCGCCTTTATCACCATTGATCCAGCAATTTCGGTCGCGAAATACATTGTATGAAAAAAGCCTATCTGCTTTGACAATGTATAAAAAAGGTGTAGATATACAACAAATGGCCATTAAAAAAAATTTAAAGGAAAGTACTGTGCGGGAACACCTTCTAAATGCTGCTGTTTTTAAAACTGATTTCCCTTATTCATTATTTCTCAGTGCAAAGAAAAAACGAGAGCTATCGAATAAATTGCCCGCAAATATTGATGAATGGGAGTATAGGATGGTCGCTGAAGACCTGCCTGAGATATCATTTTTCGATTACAGAATGTATGCGATCAAGAGGAGTCATAACGAACTTGACGACAAAAAAAGAACTAATAAAATATCTTAAGATCAACTTTGGATTTTCATCTTTTAAGCCGGGCCAACAAGATGTGATCCAAAATTTGTTAGCTGGTCATTCAACTCTGGGAATATTACCAACGGGGACAGGGAAATCACTATGCTACCATTTTTTTGGCAGCTACACGGATAGTAAAGTCCTCGTGATTTCCCCCTTACTTTCCCTAATGCAAGACCAAGTTGAACAAATGCATTTAAAGGGTGAAAAAAGAGTGATCGCACTCAATTCAAATCTCAGTTTTCAGGGAAAAAAACAGATCCTACGAAATTTGAACGAGTATTATTTTTTCTATCTGGCACCTGAAATGTTAAGTAATCCCCAGGTGATCCAAGCATTTAAAAAGATAAAAATAGGCCTGCTGGTGGTAGATGAGGCTCATTGTATTTCAGCCTGGGGGCCGGATTTTCGGCCTGATTACCTGCGTTTGGGAAAAATCAGGGCAGCTTTGGATCAGCCCTTAACACTAGCATTGACTGCAACAGCCACAAAACACGTGGCGCAAGATATAATTTCACAATTGAATTTACCTGCGACAACAAAATTGGTCCGGCATTCCGTAGATCGGACGAATATTTTTTTGGCTGTTGAAAAAATTAGTGAAAAAAAACAAAAAAATCAGCGCTTGATCGAATTGATCGATAAACTTCCTGTTCCCGGACTAGTTTATTTTTCCAGCAAAAAGCAATGTACACAGATTGCCGAACTGCTGCAAGTAAAAACTAAATTACGCGTCGCGGCTTATCACGCAGGGATGCCTTCTAACGAGCGGTATGCTGTGCAACAACAGTTTTTGGGTGATAAAATTGATTTGATATGTGCAACAAGTGCATTTGGAATGGGTATCAATAAAAGCAATATTCGTTACGTTATCCATTATCATATTTCGCAAGATCTGGAGAGCTATGTCCAAGAGATCGGGCGCGCTGGCAGGGACGGCAAACAAAGCCTGGCAATTGTTTTGTACAGCGTAAAAGACAAATATTTACAAGCACGTCTGGCTCTTAGTGCACTCCCAACTTCCGATGAATTGGATATTTACCAACGTTCGCAAAAAGTCCTACTCAATAATGCTGTTAGCGCTGAGAACGCACAGTTAGTCTTACGCTATCAGCAAATGGGAATAAGTTTTTCCAAAATGGCAGATATTTTTGCGCAACGAAGACACCAGAAAATGCGGGCATTGCAGCGAATTACTGCATATATCAATACTACTGGATGCAAAAGGAAGTTCATCTTGGATTATTTTGGTGAACATGAAAAAATGATCCATAACCGGGTTTGTTGTCAAATAGGAAATACAGAGTTTGATCCGACAGCGCTATTCGGACTACCAAGAAAAAACTTGCCACCAGTGGAACAATCTGAGGTAAAAGACTATCGCCAAATCTTGCGCAAATTATTTAGGGAAGCTTCAGAGGATCCCAGCAATCAATAATATTGAGTTTACTTTGTTCTTGTTGGTATTCCATTTATCAGTCAGTTTCTTTTTAAAAAAAAATAACTATGGTAAAATGATTTATGAATTAGTTTAAGGAGGTGTGATCTATGAGTAAAAAAAATAAGCAACATACACAAAAACCGTGGGAAAGCACTTTCGAAGATGAAAAGGATAGCAACGGCAATTATTCTCGGTCAGCAACCAGAAGAAACAATAAAAGCAATACTGTTTTGACTACTTCATTGCTGATTATCTTCTTGATCATCATAGTGGGGACCATCGCACTTTACTTTATTTCACAAAGAACTGCAGCTAATAAAACCTTGAACAGTGATAATAAGGTTGAAGTTATTTCTTCATCAAAGAAAAAGTCAGAGAAAAAGAAATCTGCAAGAAAAGCAGCTGAACCAAAAAGCTCCGCAACCACTGCTGCAAATAATTCGGAAAAAGATTCAGAAAATACAAAAACTTCAGATTCTGTTGACTCCAGTTCCTCTTCAGAACCGTCCAGCAGTTCTTCAAGCCAGGAAAGCAGCAGCACCGACGAATCAAACGGCACATACGTAACAGTGGGAGCCGGGCAAGGATTATACCGGGTAGCAACTAACAATGGACTTTCCGTTAACGAGTTATTGCAACTTAATCCGGGGTTGAGTGCAGGCTCGACGATTAATCCTGGACAACGAGTCCGTATCAAGTAAATTTTTCAAGGGGGTCGGTCTTTTGCTGAACTGACCTCTATTTGTTTGGTTAATACCAGTACACGTTTGTTTTCATCAAACGGCTTTTTGTGTGCTGTTAATTTAAATCATTTTCCACACTTCAGTTTAATAATTTTGTGATCAAGGAGAAAAAATGTCTACCAAAATTCAAATAGCGATCGATGGCCCGGCTTCGGCTGGGAAGAGTACGGTCGCTAAATTAATTGCTGCCAAATTACATTACATATATTGTGATACAGGAGCGATGTATCGCGCCGTAACTTTAGCAGCTCTCAAACAAGGCGTAGCTTTGGATGATGATACTAATTTAAAAAAGATGTTACAACATTTTGAATTAAAGTTTGTTCCCGCTTCGCCACAACAACTTGTATACGTCAACGGAAAAGATGCCACTGATGAGATCAGATCTTCAGCCGTTACTAATCAAGTTTCGTTAGTGTCAGCCCAGCCGAGTGTCCGCGCTGAAATGACTCGCCGCCAACAAACAATTGCTGCTGCTGGAGCAATTGTCATGGATGGCCGAGATATTGGCACAACAGTACTTCCTGATGCTGAGGTCAAAATCTTCTTAGTGGCGAGCGCACATGAAAGGGCAGTCAGACGTTATAAAGAAAACGTTCAAAAGGGCGAATCCACCTCATTAGAGAAACTTGAAGAAGAAATAAAAGCCAGGGATTATAAAGACTCTCACCGTCAGATCTCTCCTCTAGTTCAGGCTGACGATGCCGTTTTGGTTGATACTACATCTTTAAGCATCGAACAGGTTGTGGATAAAATACTTAAAATCGTGAAACAACGTGAAAAAAATGAAAATTAACTGGAAATTTTGAGTAAAATCAGTTAAAATATAGGTTAGAGTTAGTCGTTAAGGAGGACTTAGTCCATGAGTGAATCAGAAAACAAGGATTTATTAGAAGCGTTAAACAGTGTAAAACCTGTTAAAATCGGCGATGTCGTTAAAGGTGAAGTTTTGGCATTGGATGATTCTAAACAGGTGATCGTCGGTATTGAAGGCACAGGAGTTGAAGGTGTTGTTCCTGCCCGTGAGTTAAGTATCAAAGCTGATGAAATTGCAGATAAGGTCAAAGTGGGCGACATGCTCGATCTAGTTGTAATTTCGAAGATTGGTTCTGACAAAGAGGGTGGCAGTTTCTTATTGTCTCAACGCAGACTTGAAGCACGTAAAGTTTGGGATGAAATTGAACAAAAATTTGAAGCTGGGGAAAACATTACAGCACCAGTGACTCAAGTTGTAAAAGGCGGTTTAGTCGTTGACGCTGGGGTTCGTGGATTTATTCCTGCATCAATGGTTTCTGATCACTTTGTTGAAGATCTTAGTCAGTTTAAAGGTCAAGAACTTGAACTTAAAATTGTAGAAATCGAACCTAGTGAAAATCGTTTGATCCTGTCGCATAAAGAGATTGCTCGTGCCGAGCGCGAAGCTAAACGCCAAGAAATCATGAGCAAGTTGACGCCGGGAGATGTTGTCGAAGGTAAAGTTGCTCGTTTGACCAATTTTGGTGCGTTCGTTGATCTTGGCGGCGTGGATGGCTTAGTCCATGTCTCAGAGATTTCTTATGAACGTGTTGGCAAGCCTTCTGATGTTCTTAAGGTTGGTCAGGAAGTGAAAGTCAAGGTTTTGTCAGTCGATCCTGACAGAGACCGGATCTCGTTGTCGATCAAACAAACGTTGCCACAACCCTGGGATAATATCAACGAAAAAGTTGCTGAAGGCGATGTGATTGAAGGTACTGTTAAGCGTTTAACGAGTTTTGGTGCCTTTGTAGAAGTCTTTCCTGGTGTCGAGGGATTGGTTCACATTTCCCAAATCTCACATAAGCATATTGCCACACCTAACGAAGTGTTAACATCTGGTGAAAAAGTTAAGGCTAAAGTCTTGAGTGTTGATGGTGAAAGACATCGCCTGGCATTGTCCATCAAAGCACTGCAAGACAAACCAGCGGCAGACTCCAAGGAAAAATCTCATCAATCAAGTAAGAGCAATTCCAACGATTTTCCTGATGAAGAAACTGGTTTCACTTTAGGTGATATTGTTGGTAAAGATTTGAAAAAATAATTCAAATTAAAATTATGAATGTAACCAGTCCATGTTAAATGTCCTTGGGCTGGTTTTTTCATTGCTGGTTTTGTTAGAATAAATAATGAAGGATCAAAAAGAGGTGTGTAAAATATGGCTAACCCTGTAGTAGCGATCGTTGGCCGACCAAATGTCGGAAAGTCAACGATTTTTAATCGTATCGCTGGTGGTCGGATATCTATCGTAGAAGATACGCCAGGTGTCACTCGTGATAGGATCTATGCCCACAGCGAATGGCTGGGTCAAAACTTTGACATGATCGATACCGGTGGTATAGATATCTCTGACGAACCCTTGATCACACAAATTACCGAGCAGGCTAAAATCGCCATCGATGAGGCGGACGTGATCGTAGCGGTCGTTAGTGTGCAAGAAGGTGTTACTGACGCAGATGAAGAGGTTGCGCGGATTTTATATCGTTCAAATAAGCCTGTGATCTTAGCGGTCAACAAGGTCGATAACCCAGAAATGAGAGTGCAGATCTATGACTTTTATTCGTTAGGTCTAGGAGATCCGATCCCTGTTTCAGGAACTCACGGAATCGGTACAGGCGACTTGCTGGATAAGATCTGTCAGTCTTTTCCTAAAAGAGATGAGCAACAAGAAGATTCTTCCATCAAATTTAGTTTTATAGGTCGGCCAAACGTGGGTAAATCTTCTCTGGTCAACTCCATTTTAGGAGAAAATCGAGTGATCGTTTCTGGCATAGAAGGCACTACGCGCGATGCAATCGACACAAAATTTTCAACTGAAGATGGAACTGAGTATACGATGATCGACACCGCTGGGATTCGCAAACGAGGAAAAGTTTATGAAAACACTGAAAAATATTCAGTATTACGTGCTATGCGTGCCATTGACCGCAGCGATGTAGTTTGTGTCGTTTTAAACGCCGAAGAAGGCATCCGCGAACAGGATAAGCACGTCGCCGGTTATGCACATGAAGCAGGACGCGGAGTCATCATAGTAGTCAATAAGTGGGATACTTTAAAAAAGAATAATCATACTTTACAACAGCTTGAATCACTTATCAGGGAAGAATTTCAGTATTTAAGTTACGCTCCCATAGTGTTCGTTTCAGCTAAGACACATCAAAGACTAGACGCTATTCCGCAATTAGTTAAGCGAGTTGCTCATAATCATGCCCAACGGATCTCATCTTCAGTATTAAACGATGTATTAATGGATGCGATTGCGCATAATCCGACACCAAGCCAAAATGGAAAAAGATTGCGGGTCTATTACGGTACACAAGTCGCCGTCAAACCACCAACATTTGTAGTATTTGTTAATGACCCAGATCTGATGCATTTTTCATATGAAAGGTTTTTAGAAAACCAAATTCGCGATGCTTTTGACTTTACGGGCACACCGCTCAAGATCATTGAAAGACGCCGAAAATAAAGAAAGTAAGGCTTTTCATTAGAAAATTTTAATATAAGGCCAAATTCAACAAAAAAAAGTCAATTCCACGCCAAAAACCTTGTTATATTAGGCTTCATGTGCTATCTTATTATTTGAGCAATGATTTGTTAGTCATTGTTTCATGTTTTTGGCAAACTGCCAATTACTTAGATAGATATAAAATTTATTTTATATCTAAAATCTTCAGTTCAGGAGGTGAAACACATGGCAAACAAAGCACAATTGATCGAAACTGTTGCAGAGAAAACAGGTTTGACAAAAAAGGACGCAACTGTTGCGGTTGACGCTGTTTTTGGTTCCATCCAAGATTTCTTGAAGGATGGCGAAAAAGTTCAACTGATCGGTTTTGGTAACTTCGAGGTACGCCAACGTGCTGCTCGTAAGGGCCGTAACCCTCAAACAGGCGCAGAAATTCAAATTCCTGCAAGCAAAGTCCCAGCATTTAAGCCAGGCAAAGCTCTGAAGGATGTTGTTAAATAAGAACATCTGCGTGAGAACAGGCCCAGGTAAGATTTTTTCTTATCTCGGTCTGTTTTTTCGTGGCAGAATAATCAGTTAAAATGCTATAATGTGCGAGAAAAGAAACAAATTCAACTAATGGATCTTCAAAATTAGGTGCTATATTAGGATTGCCTCATATGCGGCCATTTTTACTTTTTCTCCTGGACATTTGATAAAAGTGAATATTTTATAGTATTACTCGGACTAAATTAGAATACAAACAAATGAATAAAAATTAAGTTATGGATAATTGATAGTTAATAAAACTGCATTTTTATAGCGAAGGAGCAATTTAATGAGTTATTCGCAGGAAACTTTGGCTAACCTCGAACGGGGAAAAATTGAAGATGCAAAAAAGAAATTCTCATGGGCTCTGCGTAAAGATGACGATGACACGCTATTTAGCTTAGCAGAAGAATTATACTCTTTAGGGTTTACAGCGATGTCTAAAAGAACGTACGAGCTGCTCTTGAAACGTTATCCGAAAGAAGACGAATTACGCACTGCTTTGGCGGATTTAGCGATCAGCGAAGGCGCTGACGATACGGCATTGAATTATCTAACCGCCATTAAACCCGGGTCATCAGCCTACTTAGAAGCTTTGCTGGTTGAAGCAGACCTCTATCAAACTCAAGGGCTCTTTGAGGTCAGTGAACAAAAATTATTGACAGCCCAGAGCATAGCTCCTGACGAACAAGTCATACAATTTGCCTTGGGTGAACTCTATTTTAGTGTTAAAGAATATCGTCAGGCACTGCATTATTATTTAGGCTTGATCAAACAGGGTATCACTTCCTACTCAAAGGTCAATATAGTAAGCCGGTTAGGTGTTTGCTACGCCGAAATAGGTAAATTTGAACAGGCATTAGGTTATTTGGAGCAGATCCACCAACAAGATCTGGATGCCGATGCGCGTTTTCAGTTGGCCGTTACCCAGTATGAGCTCAAGCATTTCGACTATGCATTGAAGAATTTTGACAAATTAAGAAAAACAGACCCAGATTACGCCACTATCTATCCGTATATCGCAAACATTTACGAGAAAAAGGGACAGTTTGGCGAAGCTTTGGTCACATTACAGGAAGGCTTGGGTGTGGATCAGTACAACATTTCGCTGTATCAAGACGCGAGCCGCTTAGCCCAGAAAGTCGGCAAAAATGCAGATGCAAAAAAGTATTTGCGGAGCGCTTTAAAACAAGACCCCGATAATTTAACTCTGGTGATCGCCTTGAGCAATCTACTGATCCAGACGGGACAACACGAGGAAAACTTAGCTCTGATCAAGAAATATCAAGCGCAGGATCAATCTGATGCCAGATTATTGTGGAACCAGGGGAGGTCTTTTGCGGCCCAAGACAATTTCGCAGACGCTCTCAAAGATTATCAGGACGCTTTTGCCGAGCTGGATAACTCCCCAGATTTTCTGTCAGATGCGGCTTACTTTTTCCGTAATGCTGGTCACCGAGAGGAAGCACGAAAATGTGTGCAGTCTTTTCTGACTTTATACCCTGATGATCCGGAAATGAACGAACTTTGGGATGAGTTAGAAGATTAGCCCAAGATAAACTGGTAAAATGATTCATCAAAAAAACCTTCCTCTAGTGTGTCAGTACCTAGGGGAAGAATTTTTTTGTTCAAGATTCATCTTGTTTTGAGAAAACTGTTCGATAGTAATTTAAAGAAGACAGATCTAAATGTAACAGCGAACATAATTGCCCATCGGTTTTTCCTTGGTTGTCATGTAAAAAGCTGATGATCACACTTTGATGTAGTTTACGCGGAGACAACGGCAGCTCACATTTGGGTTGGTCTTTTTTTAATATCTTATGTAATCCTGCCAAAGAAAGCTGTGGAGCAGCAAAATCTACCCGCTGTTTTAAAAATAGATCAGGACAATTTTGCATTTTTTGCACAGGTTCCTGCTCCCGCTGAAATTTAGCAATAAATTCCTGTTCAGGCTCAGACCAATCTTCGCGAGCTAACACTTGATAAAAACCAGGCGCAATTATTTCGGTGATCGTATAAAAGTGGGCTAGTAACAACAGGACCATTTTTGTATAGTTTGAAAGCTCAGACATTCCTAAATAGCTGTTTAACCTTTTTTCCCAACCATAAAGGTCCTTCAGTTCACCAGCGGGACGATGCAAGCCCTTCAAAGAGACGGTAGGTAAGGAGCTGGACAACTTATTTTTAAAAAGAAATTTAAAATATGTATTTAAATGCGTTAGGACTTTATTATAGGTGGTGTTTTTGATCATTCTTTTTGTCTGGAGCATGATCAAATATTCTGAGACATCGGATCCTTCCAAGACGGAAAGGTCAGCTGTGTGGCGATAAGTCTCGCTAAAATTGCGAAGATAGATAAACAAATCATTAACATCATGACAAATATCGTCTTTAGTCGCCGGCTTCAGCAGTTGATAGTTTTGCAAATATCTGCGAAATCGTTGTTCGTAAGGAAAAGACATTAGTGATCCCTCTTTTTTTTATAGTAGTTATAATAACTTGTTACTTTTACTTTAGCAATAATTACCTAAAAGAACAACAAAACAAAATAAACTGTATCGTCTTTTTTATTTTTTGTTTGATTTTACCTATTTTTAGTACAAGAGCACAAAGATCCGGGCTGCTTAGCATAAACACCGCTAATAGACATCTGATCTTTGTGTCTGTGAGAGCAGGCTAGGAAATTTTACCTATTTTTGCTAAAATAATGACAAGACTTTGTAAAGGGATGGTGGCTGTGATAAAAGTTTTAGTAGCTGGATTTAATGGAAAAATGGGACAGCAAACAGTTTCAATGGTTTTAAAACAGGATGATTTTCAATTAGTGGGGGTCTATGATCCCCATTCGTCAGAGGACTCCCTGACAGCAGAAGATGCAGAGATTAAAGTTTACCACAAATTATCGGAGATCCCCGACGGCTTAGCTGACGTTTGGATCGACTTTACTTCTCCTGCCGCTGTGTATGAGAATGTCAAGGGCGCTCTGGCAAAACATATTCATCCCCTGGTTGGGACGACAGGACTTACTGACGGCCAAACCGATGAATTACAGGGGTTAGCTCGAGATACAAAGACTGGCGGCTTGATCGTCCCTAATTTTGGCATATCAGCGGTCCTTTTAATGCAGTTCGCACAACAAGCAGCAAAGTACATGCCTGATGTTGAAATTATTGAAATGCATCATGATCAAAAATTAGATGCTCCGTCAGGAACTGCAATCAATACGGCTAAAAAAATTACCGAAGTTCGTGAAAAACACCGCCAAGGCAATCCCAAAGAAGAAGAAACGATCCCAGGCGTTCGGGGCGGGGATTATGACGGCATCAGGATCCACGCAGTCCGTTTACCAGGATACGTAGCACATGAACAAGTTTTGTTTGGCGGCCCGGGAGAGGCTTTGACTATCAGACAAGATTCATTTGACCGAGCATCATTTATGACAGGAGTCAAATTAGCGGTCAAAAAAATCAAGACAGTCACTGGGTTAAAGGTTGGTCTGGAAAATATCCTATGAAAGTCACTAATTTACCGGAAAAGTTTAACGAAGCACGGCCGATCCTGAAGAAATTGCAGGAGCACGGATATGAGGCTTATTTTGTTGGTGGAAGTGTGCGGGATACTTTATTACACGATAAAATCAACGACGTTGACATTGCTACCAGTGCATATCCAGCGGAAGTCAAAGGGATCTTTAAACATACCGTAGATACTGGAATAAAACATGGTACGGTAATGGTCTTAGATCATGGTCGTGGATACGAAACTACGACTTTTAGAACTGAGAGTACCTACCAGGACTTCAGGCGTCCAGATAAAGTAACTTTCGTGCGTTCTTTAAAAAAAGATCTGCAGCGCAGAGACTTGACGATCAATGCATTGGCGATGGACCCTGAAGGCGAGATCATCGATCTGTTTGGGGGCCTCAAAGACCTGCAGAGCCATATTATCAAAGCAGTCGGAGATCCTAATGAAAGGTTTCATGAAGATGCTTTGCGAATGATGCGCGCTGTGCGTTTTGTCAGTCAGTTAGATTTCCACCTGGAACAAAATACTCGTGAGGCCATTTCCGCTAATGCAAAATTGCTGACAAAGATCGCCCTGGAACGAATCCACGTAGAATGGATCAAATTATTACTGGGCATTGCTCCCAAAGAAGGACTCCATGAATTCATCCAAACTGGGCTCTATCATTTTTGTCCGTGGCTGGCAGATAAGAAGGAAAATTTAGAAAATATTGCCAATCTACCTGACCTGCACCTTAACAATGAAGAGGAAGCTTGGGTCTTGTTAGGACATTATTTTTGCCAAACCCCTGAACAAACAGGAAAGATGGTACGCGAGTGGAAAAGTTCAAACCAGATGATCAATGACGTTGTTAAAGCTCAACGAGCGCTGGAAAAATTTCCTCAGTTAAGTCCGCAGATCTTATACCAAACGGGACTTCCTTTATTACAAACAGCAGATCATATTGCTGA
Source organism: uncultured Ligilactobacillus sp. (assembly GCA_934215475.1). Classification (GTDB taxonomy): domain Bacteria; phylum Bacillota; class Bacilli; order Lactobacillales; family Lactobacillaceae; genus Ligilactobacillus. The sequence continues at coordinate 3,268 of CAKPZY010000004.1, read as the reverse complement.
TTATGAAAAAAGAGCTCTTCCAGGCAATAAACTGCTGGCTTTATATAAGGCTTTACCGCTAAAGGCAAAAAGCGAACTCCAGTTAACCGGCTCTGACTTGATCACAGAACTTGGGCTAAAACCAGGTCCTCAAATGGGGAAGATCATAAAATCAGCTGAAAAATTAGTATTAAACGGAAAGTTACCAAATGATAAACAAACATTATTGCAGTATGCAAAAAGCATCAGCTAAGGCGTTTACATTTATTGAATCCAAATCTTTAAATGCCATGAAAGAGTGAAAAATTTGCAAACATTACGTGTCGAAAATTTGACTAAAACTTACGGTGAAAAAACTTTATTTAAAAACCTAAATTTTATTATTCAAGAGCATGATCGCATCGGTTTGATCGGCACTAATGGGTCAGGCAAGACTACTTTGCTGAATGCTATCAGCGGACTAGATCCAGCAGATTCCGGAAAACTGATCCATGCTAATGACTATGAGATCGGTTATTTACAACAAGATCCTCGGTTGGATGCTGGCAAAACTGTATTGGAGGCTGTTTTTCAAGGCAGTGCCGAAGTTTTTAAAGTGGTCCGAGAGTATGAGGAAGCGCTGCATGAATTAGAACAAGATCCAAGCGGAAAAACAGCCATCCATCAATTCAACCGTGCAGAAGAGCACATGAATCAAACAGATGCTTGGACAGCAGAAAGTTCCGTCAAAACAATTTTGACCCAACTTCACTTATCAGATTTAAAGCAAAAGGTTGCTTTACTTTCAGGAGGCCAGAAAAAAAGAGTAGGGCTTGCGCAGATCTTGATCCAAAGTCCTGATCTTTTGATATTAGATGAACCTACTAACCATCTCGATTTTGATTCAATCGATTGGCTGGAGGAATATCTAGCGGACTATCAAGGGGCGCTGGTCGTTGTTACTCATGACAGATATTTTTTGGATAAAGTGGCCAACCAAATAGATGAACTGTCATTTGGCAAACTGCATTCATATCAAGGAAATTACGAGGATTTTGTTAAACAAAAAACTGAGCGCCAGGAAAAAGCCCTGCAAAAAGAACATAAAGATCAGCAGATGTATAAAAAAGAACTGGCGTGGATGAAGACTGGTGCCAAGGCCCGTTCTACCAAACAACAGGCTCGGATCGAGCGGTTCAAGGATCTCTCTGACAAAGTAGCCGACAAGGTTCAAACTGACCAGAACATTAAGATCGACTTGGGACAGCAACGCTTGGGTAAAAAGGTACTTCAGCTGAAAAACGCATCGTTAAAATTAGGCAAGCATGAAATCATTCACAATTTTAATACTTTGATCAATGCGGGTGATCGAATCGGGATAACTGGCAAAAATGGCGCGGGCAAGACGACCTTTTTAAATATTTTAGCTGACCAAACTAAATTGGATAAAGGCGAATTAATCACTGGGGAAACGGTAAAGCCAGCGTTTTACAAGCAGCAAACTGAAACGATACCCGGAGACAAAAGAGTGATCAATTATCTAAATGAGGTGGCCCAAAACGTTACTAATAGCGAGGGTGAAAAGATCAGTACAACGCAGCTATTAGAACAATTTCTCTTTCCGCGTTTTATGCACGGAACATTGATCAGAAAATTATCGGGAGGTGAAAAAAGGCGCCTTTACTTGTTGAAACTATTAATGATGCAGCCGAATGTCTTATTCTTAGACGAACCGACTAATGATTTGGATGTTGGTACGTTAACGATTTTGGAAAATTATTTGCAGACCTTTGATGGAACGGTCGTCACGGTTTCCCATGATCGGTACTTTTTAGATCAAGTGGCGGATCAGTTATTAATTTTTGACGGCGACGGTAAAATTGAAAGTTATACAGGGAAATTTACGGATTACCTGCAAAAAAAGCAGCAGTCAGATAAGCAATCCGCTAGCAAAAATACTAACGGTGATAAGAAGAAACCAATACAGCAAAACACAAAAGAACCCGCTAAAAAGAAGCTGACCTACGCTGAACAAATAGAATTTGCAGATCTGGAAAAAGAAATTGACCAAGTAGAAGAACAGATCACTGCAACTAGGCACCAAATGGATCAAACAGATGGTCGCGATTACCAAAAATTATGCGACTTGCAGCAGGAGCTTAATCAATTAGAAGCTGATTCTGAACAAAAGATGAAGCGCTGGGAAGAACTGGGACAGTATGTTGAATAAACAACTATCATGAGCGAGTTTGCTTTCACTCGTGATTTTACATAAGGGAGGAATAAGTATGGCAAAGTTGGAAGAAACTTATTTACAGTTAATGAGAGATATTTTAGACCATGGTCACCTCAAAGGTGATAGGACCGGAACTGGAACCAAGAGCATATTTGGTTATCAGATGCGTTTTGATTTAAGCAAAGGGTTTCCTTTGCTGACCACTAAAAAAGTTCCGTTCGGCTTGATCAAGAGCGAATTGCTCTGGTTTTTGCGCGGCGACACAAATATTCAATATTTATTGAAACATAAAAATCATATTTGGGATGAATGGGCCTTTGAAAATTGGATAAAAAGTCCTGAATATCAAGGAGCGGATATGACAAACTTTGGTTTGCGCTCGCAAAAAGACTCGCAATTCAAGGAAGAATATCTCAACCAAAAGAAAATATTTTGTAACAAAATCGTCCAAGACGATGATTTTGCTGCCCGCTACGGTAATTTGGGCGACGTCTATGGGGCACAGTGGCGCCATTGGCAGACGCGCAATCATGATACGATCGACCAGATTCAAAATGTGATCGATACTATCAAAACAAATCCCGATTCGCGCCGTATGATCGTAACGGCCTGGAACCCAGAGGATGTACCAACTGCAGCCTTGCCTCCTTGTCATACCATGTTTCAATTTTATGTGGTTGATGGAAAGTTGAGCTGTCAGCTTTACCAGCGCAGCGGTGATGTCTTTTTGGGCGTCCCGTTTAATATTGCCAGTTATGCTTTGCTTACTAACCTCATTGCGCGAGAAACCGGCTTAGAAGTTGGGGATTTCGTTCATACTCTGGGTGACGCACACATTTATTCAAATCATTTTGCACAAGTCAAAGAACAGCTTAAGCGTGAGCCGAAAGATTCACCACAATTATGGCTTGATCCAGACAAGCACGACCTCAATGATTTTTCACTAGCAGATATTAAGGCCAAAAATTATGATCCGTGGCCAGCAATTAAGGCTCCCGTTGCCGTTTGATCAGGGAGTGAACTTTTGCATTTAAAATGAAGAACTTTTGTTAAAACAAATAGACTAATAAGTGC